>NZ_JBISCE010000034.1:0-169549 GCF_044385685.1 Streptomyces sp. ALB3
GTGGACCGAGCGGACGATGTCGGGGCGAGTGACGTTCAGGATCTCGTTGCAGCCTTCGAGGTTCTCGAAGTCCTCGAGGGTGGGGTCCTGGGCCTGGAGCATGGTGCCCATGGCACCGTCGGCCACCACCACCCGGGTGGCGAGCGCCTCACGGAGCGCTGCGGCTCGGTTCCGGCTGTCAGCTGAGGGGGTCGGCAACGAGGCCATGGATGTTCTCCCTGGGATGCGACGGCTGTCGGCTTTGCGCCCTTCTGCGGAGGGGGCACGCGGCCAGCGTAGCCGGGAGCCACCCGGGGCGGTCGTCGCGTCCCACGGGGCGGACTGCATGCTGAGCGGGGAACGGGCCCCTCACGAGATGACGCATAATCTTCGCGCCACCGGACAGAGGTCGGCATCGACCGATAGTGTTCAGCATTGTCGAACCGAGGTGGAGGAGTACGGCGCGATGGCGAAGAACATCCAGTCGCTCGAGCGGGCGGCGGCGATGCTACGTCTACTGGCAGGCGGCGAGCGCCGGCTCGGCCTGTCCGACATCTCGTCGTCGCTGGGCCTGGCCAAAGGTACCGCGCACGGCATTCTGCGCACGCTCCAGCACGAGGGCTTCGTCGAGCAGGACACCGCGTCGGGCCGCTACCAGCTCGGCGCGGAACTGCTGCGGCTGGGCAACAGCTACCTCGACGTGCACGAGCTGCGCGCCCGCGCGCTGGTGTGGACCGACGACCTGGCGCGCTCCAGCGGCGAGAGCGTCCACCTGGGCGTGCTGCACCAGCACGGGGTCCTGATCGTCCACCACGTCTTCCGGCCCGACGACAGCCGTCAGGTGCTCGAGGTCGGCGCCATGCAGCCGCTGCACTCCACGGCCCTGGGCAAGGTGCTGGCCGCCTACGACCCGGTCGCGCACAGCGAGGCGACGGAGATGGAACGGCAGCCCTTCACCCAGCGCACGGTCACGGGCGAGGAGGAGTTCGAGTCCCTCCTGGACCTGGCACGGGCGCAGGGCTGGGCGGCCGACGTGGAGGAGACCTGGGAGGGCGTGGCGGCGGTCGCCGCCCCCATCCACGACCGGCGCAGGATGCCCGTCGGCGCCGTGGCCGTGACGGGCGCCGTGGAGCGCGTCTGCGCGGGCGGCGAGCTGCGGCCCGAGCTCGTGGCGGCCGTGCGGGACTGCGCCCGGGCCGTCTCCCGCGACCTGGGCGCCGGACGCTTCTGAGAGGCCCGCGCACCCCGTGGTGCGGCTGACGCACCTGGCCCGGCGGTCCGGGGCCGGGAGACGCGCCGTGCGGGTCCCAGGCCTGCCCGGACGCCCGCACGGCACCGTCGGCGATCACGCCCGCGCGGACCCACGGCGCCGGTGACGATCAAGCCCGTGGGCACCCACGGCGCCGGTAACGATCGAGTCGCGCGTCACAGACCTCTTGACGCACCCCCCGTCGGGGAGAAACATTGCCGCTCACCGGTCGGCATTGCCGAACACCTAACGGCAATACGCGTTAGGGTGTGACAGTGCCGAGGGCCGGTCAAGCCCTACAGGTGGCGTACCCGTCCTGACGAGTACCCACCTGGGGCGCGATCCACCGGAGGGACCCGGTGTTTCGCCTTCCCCTGGACGAAGGACAAAGGAGTCGCGGGTGTCCAGCTCCGACATCTTCATCGGCGAGACCATCGGTACCGCCGTACTCATTCTGCTCGGCGGCGGTGTCTGTGCCGCCGTCACTCTCAAGCGCTCCAAGGCGCAGAACGCCGGGTGGCTCGCCATCACCTTCGGGTGGGGGTTCGCCGTACTGACCGGCGCCTACATAGCCTCCGGCGTGTCCGGCGCCCACCTCAATCCGGCGGTCACGATCGGCCTCGCGATCCAGGGTGGCACCGCCTGGAGCGACGTACCCCTGTACCTCGCCTCCGAGCTGCTGGGCGCGATGATCGGCGCCGTGCTCGTCTGGGCCGTCTACTACGGACAGTTCCAGGCGCACCTGACGGATCCCGGGATCGTCAAGGACCAGCCGGCCGAGGAGGGCATGGTCGACCAGTCGTCGGCGCCGAAGGCCGGCCCCGTACTCGGCGTCTTCGCCACGGGCCCGGAGATCCGGCACTCGGTGCAGAACGTGGTCACGGAGGTCATCGCCACCTTCGTACTGGTCCTGGCGATCCTCACCCAGGGCCTCAACGACGAGGGCAACGGCCTCGGCGTCCTCGGTGCCCTGATCACCTCACTGGTGGTCGTCGGTATCGGTCTGTCGCTCGGCGGCCCGACCGGATACGCGATCAACCCGGTACGCGACCTCGGGCCGCGGATCGTGCACGCGCTGCTGCCGCTGCCGAACAAGGGCGGGTCGGACTGGGGCTACGCATGGGTACCGGTGGTAGGACCGCTCATCGGGGCCGCACTGGCCGGCGGGCTCTACAACCTCGCCTTCGCCTGAGCCGCACACTCCACACCACACAGACCTCCGGGAGCCAACCGTGACCGACGCACACACCACCGGACCGTTCATCGCGGCCATCGACCAGGGCACCACGTCCAGCCGGTGCATCGTCTTCGACAAGGACGGACGGATCGTCTCCGTCGACCAGAAGGAACACGAGCAGATCTTCCCCAAGCCGGGGTGGGTCGAACATGACGCGAAGGAGATCTGGGAGAACGTCCAGGAAGTCGTCGCCGGGGCGATCGTCAAGGCGGGCATCACCTCGGCCGACGTCAAGGCGATCGGCATCACCAACCAGCGCGAGACCACTCTGCTCTGGGACAGGAACACCGGTGAGCCCGTCCACAACGCCCTCGTCTGGCAGGACACCCGTACCGACGCGCTCTGCAGGGAGCTCGGCCGCAACGTGGGCCAGGACCGCTTCCGCCGCGAGACCGGCCTGCCGCTCGCGTCGTACTTCGCGGGGCCCAAGGTCCGCTGGCTGCTCGACAACGTCGAAGGGCTGCGCGAGCGTGCCGAGCGGGGCGACATCCTCTTCGGCACCATGGACTCCTGGGTCATCTGGAACCTGACCGGCGGCACCGACGGCGGCGTGCACGTCACCGACGTCACCAACGCCTCCCGCACCATGCTGATGAACCTGCACTCGATGCAGTGGGACGACAAGATCCTCCAGTCGATGGACATCCCCTCCGCCGTACTGCCGGAGATCCGTTCCTCCGCCGAGGTGTACGGCGCGGCCAAGGGCGGCGTCCTCGACGGCGTCCCCGTGGCCTCGGCGCTCGGCGACCAGCAGGCGGCGCTGTTCGGCCAGACCTGTTTCGCCCAGGGTGAGGCGAAGTCCACGTACGGCACCGGCACCTTCATGCTGATCAACACCGGCCACACCCCGGTGAACTCGTACAACGGCCTGCTCACCACCGTCGGTTACCGGATCGGCGAGCAGAAGGCGGTCTACGCCCTCGAGGGCTCCATCGCCGTCACCGGATCGCTGGTCCAGTGGATGCGCGACCAGATGGGCCTGATCAAGTCGGCGGCCGAGATCGAGACGCTCGCCTCCTCCGTCGAGGACAACGGCGGCGCGTACTTCGTGCCCGCGTTCTCCGGCCTGTTCGCCCCGTACTGGCGCCCCGACGCCCGCGGTGTCATCGCGGGCCTCACCCGTTACGTGACCAAGGCGCACATCGCCCGGGCCGTGCTCGAGGCGACCGCCTGGCAGACCCGCGAGATCAGCGACGCCATGACGAAGGACTCCGGCGTCGAGCTGACCGCGCTCAAGGTCGACGGCGGTATGACCTCCAACAACCTGCTGATGCAGACGCTCTCGGACTTCCTGGACGCCCCCGTGGTGCGTCCCATGGTCGCCGAGACGACCTGCCTCGGCGCCGCCTACGCCGCCGGTCTCGCCGTCGGCTTCTGGCCGGACACCGACGCGCTGCGCGCCAACTGGCGCCGCGCCGCCGAGTGGACACCCCGCATGGACGCGGCCACCCGTGACCGCGAGTACAAGAGCTGGCTCAAGGCCGTCGAACGGACCATGGGCTGGATCGAGGACGAAGAGAGCTGAGGAGCAATCGACATGACCACCCTGCAGAGCGTCCCCGCCCTCGGGACGCATCCGGCCTCCGGCTCCCTCCCGAGCCGCGCCGAGACCCGGGAGCAGCTTTCCAAGGCGACGTACGACCTCCTGGTGATCGGCGGCGGCATCCTGGGCATCTCCACCGCCTGGCATGCGGCGCAGTCCGGACTGCGGGTGGCCCTGGTGGACGCCGGTGACTTCGCCGGCGCCACCTCCTCCGCCTCGTCCAAGCTGCTCCACGGCGGTCTGCGCTACCTCCAGACCGGCGCGGTGAAGCTGGTCGCGGAGAACCACTTCGAGCGGCGCGCGGTGTCCCGTCAGGTCGCCCCGCACCTGGCCAACCCGCTCACCTTCTACCTGCCGGTCTACAAGGGCGGGCCGCACGGCGCCGCCAAGCTCGGCGCGGGCGTCTTCGCCTACTCGGCCCTGTCCGCGTTCGGGGACGGCGTCGGCCATGTGATCAGCCCGGCCCGGGCGCAGCGCGACGTGCCCGAACTGCGTACGGACAATCTGAAGGCGGTCGCGGTATACGGCGACGACCAGATGAACGACGCCCGGATGGCGCTGATGACGGTCCGCGCGGCGGTCGAGGCGGGCGCCGTCGTCCTCAACCACGCCGCGGTGACCGGTCTGCGGTTCACCAGGGGCCGCGTGACGGGGGCCGAGCTGGAGGACCGCCAGGACGGTACGGAGTTCGGTGTCGACGCGCGTCTCGTGCTGAACGCCACCGGCCCGTGGGTCGACCACCTGCGGAAGCTGGAGGACCCGGGCGCGGCACCCTCCATACGTCTGTCGAAGGGCGCGCACCTGGTACTCAAGCGCACCCGCCCGTGGAAGGCCGCGCTGGCGACTCCGATCGACAAGTACCGGATCACGTTCGCCCTGCCCTGGGAGGACATGCTGCTGCTCGGCACGACCGACGAGGAGTACGAGGGCGACCCGGCGGACGTCGCGGTCACCGAGAAGGACACGGCGCAGATCCTCGACGAGGCCGCGTTCTCCGTCCGGGACCAGCAGCTGTCCCGCGACCTGATCACCTACTCCTTCGCGGGGCTGCGCGTGCTGCCCGGCGGTCCCGGTGACACGTCCAAGGCCAAGCGCGAGACGGTGGTGACCGAGGGACGCGGTGGCATGCTCTCCGTGGCGGGCGGCAAGTGGACGACGTTCCGGCACATCGGCCGCACGGTGATGAACAAGCTGGCCGAGCTGCCCGGACACCCCCTGGGCGAGGGCATGGAGCCGATGGCGCGGCTGCCGAGGAAGCTGCCGCTGCCCGGGATCGCCAACCCGAACGCGGTCGCGCACCGGCTGCTGGCCGACGGCGGCGCGCTGATGCCCGCCGACACGGCCCGGCACCTGGCCACCCACTACGGCTCGCTGTCCTTCGACATCGCGCGGATGGCGAACGAGGACCCGGCGCTGGCCGAGCGCATCCATCCCGACGCCCCGGAGATCTGGGCCCAGGTCGCGTACGCGCGCGACCGCGAGTGGGCGGAGACGGCGGACGACGTGCTGCGCCGCCGGACGACGCTGACGATCCGCGGCCTGGCGACGGACGGCATCCGTGCCCGGGTCGAGGACATGCTGGCCGACGGGCGCTGAGGGCGGCCCGGGAAGAGGCGGTCTCCCGGAAGGGAGGCCGCCTCTTCCCGCGCGGGCCCCTCACGGTCCGGCGGGCCCGCGCCTCGGGACCTGGCCGCATAATGGGGTCCATACATCGGATGTCTTGCGCGAGGAGGCCCTGTATGGCCGTCACCGACGAAGCGATCGAGAAGATCAAGGGAATGATCGTCTCAGGTGCGCTGGCCCCGGGGGACCGGCTCCCCAAGGAGAGCGAACTCGCGGCCGGGCTCGGGCTGTCACGGAACTCGCTGCGCGAGGCGGTGCGCGCGCTGTCGCTGATCCGGATCCTCGACGTCCGTCAGGGCGACGGCACCTACGTCACCAGTCTGGACCCGCAACTGCTCCTGGAGGCGCTCAGCTTCGTGGTGGACTTCCACCGCGACGACACGGTACTGGAGTTCCTCGCGGTCCGCCGGATCCTGGAGCCGGCGGCCACGGCGATGGCGGCGTCACGCATCGAGGAGGAGCGACTGGACGCGCTGAGCGCGCAGTTGGACGCGCTGGGGCCTGACCCCTCGGTGGAGGAGCTGGTCGCGGGCGACCTCGAGTTCCACCGCGGCATCGTCCAGGCGTCCGGCAACTCGGTGCTGTGCTCACTGCTGGACGGCCTCTCGGGCCCGACCACCCGGGCCAGGGTGTGGCGCGGGCTGACCCAGGAGGACGCGGTCAGCCGCACCCTGCACGAGCACCGGGCGATCCTCGGCGCCCTGCGTGACCGCGACGCGGAGGCGGCCCGGTCCTGGGCGACGGTCCACGTGGCGAGCGTGGAGCAGTGGCTGCGTTCCACCCTGTGAGGCGCGGCGGGTGGGCGCCGCCGAGTGAGGCGGGCGGCCCCGTCAGGACGCGGCGGGCCGCAGACGGAGGCCCTGCATCCCGCCGTCGACGGCGAGGGCGGTCCCGGTGACGGACGCGGCGGCCGGGCTCGCCAGGTAGAGGACGGCGGCGGCCACCTCGTCCGCGGACACCAGCCGCCCCAGTGGCTGACGGGCCTCGAGGGCGGTGCGCTCAGCGGCCGGGTCCTCGGCCCGGCCGAGCAGCCGCCCGACCCACGGTGTGTCCGCGGTGCCGGGATTCACACAGTTGACCCGGATTCCCTCGCGGACGTGGTCGGCGGCCATCGCGAGGGTGAGGGAGAGTACGGCCCCTTTGCTCGCGCTGTAGAGCGCGCGCTGCGGCAGACCGGCGGTCGCGGCGACGGAGCAGGTATGGGTGACCGACACGGCGCCGGGCCGCCCGGCGGCGGCACGGCGCAGATGGGGCAGGGCGTGGCGGGCGGTGCGGACCATCCCGAGCACGTTGACGTCCAGGACGCGCGCCCATTCGGCGTCGGTGTTGTCCTCTACGGTGCCGATCGAGCCGATTCCGGCGTTCGACACCAGGGTGTGGAGTCCGCCGAGCTCCGCGGCGGCCCGGTCGACGGCGTTCCGTACGGCGTCGTCGTCCGTCACGTCGGCCATGAGGGCGAGTGCCCCCTCCGGAGCGCCTTCCGTGTCGAGGTCGAGCACCGCGACGCGCGCCCCACGGGCGAGCAGCAGGGCCGCCACGGCTGCGCCGATTCCGGACGCGCCGCCTGTCACCAGGGCCGACATCCCCTCGAAGTCCTGCGTGACGGTCATCGGGAGGTCTCCTCGGGCGTGTGGCGGGCCTGCTGGACGGGGCCCTGCGGATACCGGTGTGCCGCGATCGATTCGGGGAGCATGCGGGACGAGAAGCCGGGTTCCCGTGGAGCGACGTAGCGGCCGTCCTGGACGACGGCCGGGTCGGCGAAGTGTTCGTGGAGATGGTCGACGTACTCGATGACGCGGTCCTCCCAGCTGCCGGAGACCGCGACGTAGTCGAACATGGCGAGGTGCTGGACCAGTTCGCACAGCCCGACACCGCCGGCGTGCGGGCAGACCGGGACCCCGTACTTGGCGGCGAGCAGCAGGACCGCGAGGTTCTCGTTGACGCCCGCGACGCGTGCGGCGTCGATCTGGACGAAGTCGACCGCGCCGGCCTGGAGCAACTGCTTGAACACGACCCGGTTGGCGGCGTGCTCGCCGGTGGCGACCTTGACCGGCTGCCCGGCGCGCACGGCGGCGTGGCCCAGCACGTCGTCGGGGCTCGTCGGTTCCTCGATCCAGTACGGGTCGTACGGGGCGAGGGCGTTCATCCACTCCACCGCGCCGGCCACGTCCCAGCGCTGGTTCGCGTCGACGGCGATCCGGATGCCGGGGCCCACGGCCCGGCGGGCGAGCGCGAGTCTGCGGACGTCGTCGTCCAGATCCGCGCCGACCTTCAGCTTGATCTGGGTGAACCCGTCGGCGACGGCCTCCTCGGCCAGGCGCACGAGCTTGTCGTCGTCGTAGCCGAGCCAGCCCGGCGACGTCGTGTACGCGGGATACCCCTCGGCGAGCAGACGCCCGGTGCGCGCGGCCCGGCCCGGCTCCGCGGCACTCAGGATGCCCAGGGCCTCCTGCGGGGTGAGGGCGTCCGTGAGGTAGCGGAAGTCGACGAGGGAGACGAGCTCCTCCGGGGTCATCTCCGCGAGGAACCGCCACACGGGCTTCCCCGCCAGTCTCGCGGCGAGGTCCCAGGCCGCGTTCACGACGGCTCCGGCCGCCATGTGCATCACGCCCTTCTCGGGGCCGAGCCAGCGCAGCTGGGAGTCGTGGGTGAGTCCGAGGTACAGGTCGGCGAGGTCGGCGGCGGTACGCGGGGCGGGGCGCCCCACCACGTACGACCGGAGTGCCTCGATGGCCGCGGCCATGACATCGTTGCCACGGCCGATGGTGAAGCAGAAGCCGTGCCCCTCCTCGCCGGTGCCGTCCGTGCCTTCCGTGCGCAGGACGACGTAGGCGGCGGAGTAGTCCGGGTCGGGGTTCATGGCGTCCGAGCCGTCCAGCTGTTCCGAGGTGGGGAACCGGATGTCGTCGACCTCGAGATCCGTGACGGTCAGACTCATTGCGCCCCCAGGGGAATAACATCGGATCTCTTGCCGGACATCCGATGTATAGCCTCCCACCGGCCGCGAAGTCCAGACCGGGGCCTGGTTCGTCACCGTTTCGGTCGGTACAGCTCGGATGACTGCGGGGGTGGCACGCTTCGTCCTCACGCGCAAACGGGCTGCGGCGGACCAGGGCGGAAGCCGTAAGGTTGGTCCGTACACAAGGGAACTTCGGAAGGAGGCCTGGGTGATCGAGCTCGAGGGGGTACCCGAGCTGGTCGACCCGGTCATGGTGGCCGCGTTCGAGGGCTGGAACGACGCCGGTGACGCCGCCTCCACAGCGGTGGCACATCTGGACCGGGAGTGGAAGGGCGAGGTCTTCGCGGCGCTCGACGCCGAGGACTACTACGACTTCCAGGTCAACCGGCCCACCGTGTGGCTGGACGGGGGGACGCGCAAGATCACCTGGCCGACCACGCGGCTCTCCGTGGTCCGGGTCGGCGGCGAGAAGCCTCGCGACCTGGTGCTGATCCGCGGCATCGAGCCCTCCATGCGCTGGCGCTCGTACTGCAACGAGATCCTGGGCTTCGCTCACGAACTGGGCGTCGAGATGGTGGTCATCCTGGGCGCCCTGCTCGGCGACACCCCGCACACCAGGCCGGTGCCCGTCAGCGGGGTCACCTCGGACCCGGACCTGGCGAGGACCATGGATCTGGAGGAGACGCGTTACGAGGGGCCGACCGGCATCGTGGGCATCCTCCAGGAGGCCTGCACCCACGCGGGGGTGCCCGCGGTGAGTCTGTGGGCGGCGGTGCCGCACTACGTGTCGCAGCCGCCGAACCCGAAGGCGACGCTGGCGCTCCTGAACCGCCTCGAGGACCTGCTCGGGCTGCGGATCCCGCTGGGCGAGCTGCCCGAGGACGCCCGTGCCTGGCAGCTCGGCGTGGACCAGCTGGCCGCGGAGGACAGCGAGGTCGCGGAGTACGTGCAGACGCTGGAGGAGGCGCGGGACACCGCTGAGCTCCCCGAGGCGTCCGGCGAGGCCATCGCGCGTGAATTCGAGCGGTACCTGCGGCGCAGGGACGTCGGCGGTCCCGGCCAGGCGCCGGGCGGCCACGCCACGGAGAGCGGTGACGTGCCCTATCTGCGGGACACCTCGGGCGGCCGTACGAGGCCTCCGAAGCCGCAGCGCCCGGAGAAGGGCCGCCCGAAGGACTCCGACGGCGGCGCCGGTCCCGAGGACCCGCCGCCCGGCGGACCGGACGAAGGCGCCTCGGACGACTGACCTCCCGCTTCCCGGACGCCGGACGGCCCCGGACCTCGTCGACGTCGACGAGGTCCGGGGCCGTCCGGCGTCCGGGAAGGACGGGCTACAGGGCGACGCCCAGCAGGGCGTCGACGGTGCGCGAGACGAGGCCGGGCGCGCCCTCGTCGGAGCCGCCGCCGGCGCTCTGCCGCGCGGCCCAGCGGTCCACGGCGGCGAGTGCGGCCGGGGCGTCCAGGTCGTCGGCCAGGGCCTCCCGGACCTCCTCGACCAGGGCGTCGGCGGGGAGCCCGTCGGGCCGGGACACGGCGGCACGCCACCGGGCGAGGCGCTCCACGGCGTCGGCGAGCACCTGGTCGGTCCACTCCCAGTCGGCCCTGTAGTGGTGCGAGAGCAGCGCGAGCCTGATCGCGGCGGGATCCACGTCGTCCCGGCGCAGCGCGGACACGAAGACGAGGTTGCCCTTGGACTTGGACATCTTCTCGCCGTTCAGGGCGACCATTCCGGCGTGGACGTAGGCGCGGGCGAACGGGTGCTCACCGGTCAGCGCCTGGGCGTGCGAGGCGCCCATCTCGTGGTGCGGGAAGGCGAGGTCGGAACCGCCTCCCTGGACGTCGAACCCCATGCCCAGGTGGTCCAGCGCGATGGCGACGCACTCGATGTGCCAGCCGGGCCTGCCACGGCCGAGGCTCCCGCCGTCCCAGCTCGGCTCGCCCTCGCGGGCGGCCATCCAGAGCATCGGGTCGAGCGCGTTCTTCTTGCCGGGGCGCTCCGGGTCGCCGCCGCGCTCCGCGGAGAGCAGCCGCATGGTCTCGGCGTCGAGGCCCGAGACCTCCCCGAAGTGCGGGTCGCAGTCGACGGAGAAGTAGATGTCGCCGTCGAGTTCGTAGGCGGCACCGGCGTCACGGAGGCGTTCCACCAGCGGGACGATGCCGGGTATCGCCTCGACCGCCCCGATGTAGTGCTTCGGGGGGAGCATGCGCAGCGCGGTCATGTCCTCCCGGAAGAGGGCGGTCTCGCGCTCCGCCAGCTCGGTCCAGTCCTCGCCGTCGCGCACGGCCCGCTCCAGCAGCGGATCGTCCACGTCGGTCACGTTCTGGACGTAGTGGACCTGCCGCTTGGTGTCGAGCCACACGCGCTGGACGAGGTCGAACGCGTTGTAGGTCGCCGCATGACCCATGTGGGTCGCGTCGTACGGCGTGATGCCGCAGACGTATATGCGGGCGACGGGACCGGGGTCAAGGGTGATCCGTCCGCCGGTCGCGGTGTCGTGGATCCGAAGGTCGCGGCCCTTGCCAGGCAGGGCGGGGACCTCAGAAGCGGGCCAGGCATGCATGTCATGAGCGTAACCGGACGATGCTTCCGGATACGAACCGGATGGCAGATCTCGGCCGAAGAGGCGGTCTTGCGCGTGGGACGTCTCCTCCGGAGGTCCGGCGGGCCACGCTGCCGGCAAGGCCGGCGACGTCACACGGGCGGCCACGGGATCGGTGGCCAGTCCCCGCTCGGCTGGGGGTGACGGCCGGACTTGCGGAGGCTCTCGACCCTGCCCCGCAGGGCCTCGGTCTCCGCGGCGGTGATCAGTTCCCCCAACCGGGTGGCGAGCGCCCCTCCCGGCTCCAGGCCGGCCGACAGCCGGTCGAGCACCTCGGTGGCCTCCGCCGTCAGCGGCTCGCCCGCCCACCCCCAGAGCAGCGTCCGCAGCTTGTCGTCCGCGTTGAAGGTGACGCCGTGGTCGATCCCGTACAGCCGTCCGCCGGGCGCGGGCAGCAGGTGCCCGCCCTTGCGGTCCCCGTTGTTGATCACCGCGTCCAGGACCGCGAGCCTTCGCAGACGGGGATCGTCGGCGTGCACGAGCAGGGCCGTCCTGCCCTCCCCCACCTCGGCGAGTCCTACGGCCTTCCAGCCGTCCTCCGGCTCCTCGTCCTCGACGAGCGCCAGCAGGGGCGGCAGCCCGCCGGAGGGCCGGTCGCCGTCCTCGGCGGCGTGCTCCGCATCGATCCACAGCTGGCACATCCCCCTGCCGTAGGGGCCCTCCCGCAGCACCGTGGGCGGCACGAGTCCCCAGCCGGTGGCCTCGGAGATCTCGTACGCCGCGACCTCGCGCTGGGCGAGTGTGCCGTCGGGGAAGTCCCACAGCGGCTGCTCGCCGGCGACCGGCTTGTAGACGCAGTGGCGTTCCTCGCCCTCAAGGGTGACCGTGCAGTACAGCACCGCGTTCGACGCGCCCCGGACCCGGCCGAGGACCGTGAGCTCCCCCTCGGTGAGGAGGGTGAGCAGCCCCGCCTCGGTCAGGCCCCGCGACGGTATCCGTTCTGGCGCGGGCATACGTGTCCTTCCGGGTCGAGGGGGAGGCTGCACAGCGGGCAGGGCGGGCGGCCGGCGTTGACGACGTCCAGCGCGCGCTTGGCGAACGCCCGCGCCTGAGCGCCGCTCAGGCGGACGCGCAGCATCGGAGGCCCGTTCTCCTCGTCCTGCAGGAGCCTTTCCTCGGCCTCCGCGAGGTCGTCCTCGGAGTCGGCGTCCAGCTCGACCAGGGCCTGAGCCTCGACGATCATCCGCTGCTCCTCGCCGTCCCAGGCGAGCGCCATCGTGCCGACCCTGAACTCCTCCTCGACGGGGGCGTCGAGCGGAGCGGTGTCGGTGACGTCCATGGGTGCCACGGCGGGCACCGGTGAATTGCCGCCGGTCCGCCGGACGACCTCGTCGAGGAGTTCGTCGATCCGTTCGGCCAACGCGGCGACCTGGGCCTTCTCCAGGGCCACACTCGTGACCCGTCCCCGCGAGGACGCCTGCAGGAAAAACGTACGGCGGCCAGGCAGCCCGACCGTACCGGCCACGAAACGGTCCGGTGGGTCGTAGAGGAACACCTGACGGGACACGTCCTGTCTCCCTTGAGAATGTGATGGCGGATGGGGGCGGCCCCGGGGCCCGGCGGGACGTCCCGCCGGGCCTCTACGGCGCGTCCACCCTACTGCGCGGAGAGATCACGGCGCCCCAGCGCCGCCCCCGACGGCCGCATCCGTCGCCGTCTCCCCCGCCGCGTCGGCGCCGATGGCCTGTTCACGCGGGGCCAGGGAGGCCAGGTCACCGGTGTCGCCGAGGCGGAGGAGGAACGGGCGCAGCCGGGTGTAGCGGATCGCGGTGACGGAGCACGGGTCGGCCTGGACGCGCTGGAAGAGGTCCAGGTGCATGCCGAGCGCGTCGGCGACGAGGGCCTTGATGATGTCGCCGTGCGAGCACATCAGGTAGGTGGCGTCCTCGCCGTGGTCCGCCTCGACGCGGGCGTTCCAGTCCCGCACGGCGTCCACGGCCCGGGCCTGCATGGCCCGCATGGACTCGCCGCCGGGAAAGGCGGCGGCGGAGGGGTGCTGCTGGACGACCTTCATCAGTGGTTCGTCGGAGAGCTCGGCGAGCTTGCGGCCCGACCAGTCCCCGTAGTCGCACTCGCTGATCCGGTCCTCCGTGTGCAGTACGAGGCCGGGGCGGGCGTCGAGCAGCGGCCGCAGTGTCTCGCGGCAGCGCTGCAGAGGGCTGCTGACCGCCGCCACGAGGGTGAGGGCGGACAGCCGGCCGGGCAGCGCGGCGGCCTGTTCGGCGCCGCGTTCGTCGAGGGCGACACCGGGGGTCCGGCCCGCGAGCACTCCGGAGGTGTTGGCGGTCGAGCGTCCGTGGCGTACAAGGATGAGCGTGGGCATACCTGCCAGCGTAGAGGTGCGTGAACGCCTCGCGGCAGGGAAGAATGCGCGGGTGATCGTCGACTGCGGAATTTACCGGGACGGGCGTCGGACCGAAGGTCCCGCCGACTTCTCCGATGCCCTCGACGAGGCACGCTCCAGCGGGGACGCCTTTCTGTGGATCGGGCTGCACGAGCCGACGGAGAAGGAGTTCGACCTGGTCACCAGCGAGTTCTCGTTGCATCCGCTGGCCGTGGAGGACGCCCTGCGCGCCCATCAGCGGCCCAAGCTGGAGATCTACGACGACTCGTTGTTCGTGGTCATCAAGCCGGTGGTCTACGAGCCGGAGAGCGACACCGTGAGCGCCGGTGAGCTGATGCTGTTCATAGGCGACTCCTTCGTGGTGACGGTGCGGCACGGTGAGGGCGCGCCGCTCGCCGCGGTGCGGCGCCGGCTGGAGGCCGAGCCCGAGGTCCTCAGGCACGGGCCCACGTCGGTGCTCTACGCCGTCAGCGACGCCGTGGTGGACCACTACATAGAGGTCGCGGCGGAGCTCCAGGTCGACCTCGAGGAGCTGGAGGCCCAGGTCTTCGCCCCGACCGGTTCCAGGGACTCCTCGAACACGGCGGCGAGCATCTACACCTTCAAGCGCCAGGTGCTCGAGTTCCGCCGGGCGACGAATCCGCTGAGCGCGCCGATGGCGCGGCTGTCGAGCGCGGGCGTGCCGTTCGTCGACACGGAGTCGCAGCCTTTCTTCCGGGACGTGAACGACCACCTGACGCGGGCGGTCGAGCAGGTCGAAGGGCTGGACCGGCTGCTCTCGGACATCCTGTCGGCGCATCTGGCGCAGGTGGGCGTGCGGCAGAACGACGACATGCGGAAGATCTCGGCGTGGGCCGCCATGGCGGCCGTACCGACGATGGTGGCCGGTGTCTACGGCATGAACTTCGAGCACATGCCCGAGCTCGACTGGGCCTGGACCTATCCGGCGGTGATCGTGCTGATGGGGTTCGCGGTCGCCGGGCTGTACCGCCTGTTCAAGCGGCGCGGGTGGATGTAGCCGGCCACCACGGCTCAGGCGTACTCGGTCTCGGG
Organism: Streptomyces sp. ALB3; assembly: GCF_044385685.1. Lineage (NCBI taxonomy): Bacteria > Bacillati > Actinomycetota > Actinomycetes > Kitasatosporales > Streptomycetaceae > Streptomyces > Streptomyces sp. ALB3. Next base: position 14,588 of record NZ_JBISCE010000034.1, read on the forward strand.
AACGGCCGGGCCGCTCAGGGCGTCCAGCCGGGCGGGCTGTGCGAGGCTCACCATGCGCCGCCAGCCGACGAGCCGCTCGTAGGCGTACACCGCGTGGATGCCCGCGGCCAGTGCGGCGGCCTTGGGGCGGGGCCAGCGCAGTACGCGGCCCATGTGGCCCATCACGGCGAGGCTGACGTCCCGGTACACCCTGATCTCGGCGCGGGCGCACTCCCTCAGGACGTGCTGGATCGTCCGGCCGTGTCCGGCCCGGGCGAGGCGGAGGAGTTCCTCGTGGCAGTAGGCGAGGTGGTTGTCCTCGTCCCGCGAGATCATCTTCACGGCGCGGCCGATGACGGGGTGCCCGGCGAAGTGCCTGAGCAGGAGCCGCATCTGTTCGGAGGCCCGTTGTTCGGTGACCCGGCTGTGGGCCAGGTAGACGATGACGTCCCGCTCGGTGAGCGGCTCCTCACGGCTGAGCCGGTCGTGGGCGAGGCCGATCCCCCGGCGCTCCAGCAGGAGGGTGTAGTCCGTCTCGTACGGCACCGCGACGGGCTGGAGTCCGCGCTGCTTCAGCAGGGCGTTGAAGATCCGGCCGTGCTTGTCCTCGTCGGCGCCGTGCCGGGCGGCCTTGGGCGCCAGCTCGCGCAGGCCGGGAGGGACGAGGGCGGCGATGCGCCCGTTCTCCCAGCCGCCCTGCGACTCCCCACCGGCGGCGATCGAGCAGAACAGCCGGAACGACTCGTCGTCGTCGAGGATCTCCTGGAACAGACTCTTCGCCGAGAGCATCAATGCCACCTTTCGCACCGGTGTCCGCAGAGGCACAGTCAAATCCGGTACGGACCGGTAGGCAACACGAGCGGGGCGGGACAGGGCCGAACGGGCGCCGCACGGCGCCCGGACCTGCCCGGGCTCCCCTGGGGGAGTACGGGGCGTAACCCGGGAGCAGTGCGGGGCGTTGTTCCGTGCGACGGCCGTGGCGGGGAGGACCCCCGAGCCCCCACCACGGCCGTAGTGCTGCGCCCGTCGGTCAGGCGGCGAGGCCGGAGCGCTCCAGGGCGTCGGTGCCCGCGCGCAGGGCCGCGAGCCGCTCGTCGAGCGTGAAGCCCGCCGGGGCGAGGGTGAGGGTCGTGACACCGGCGGCCGCGTACGCCTGCATCCGGTCGGCGATCCGGTCCACCGAGCCGAGCAGCGTGGTCTGGTCGATCAGCTGGTGCGGCACGGCGGCGGCCGCGCCGGCCTTGTCGCCGGCCAGGTACTTGTCCTGGATCTCGGCGGCCTCCTTCTCGTATCCCATGCGCTGGGCGAGCTGGTTGTAGAAGTTCTGCTTGCGGCTGCCCATGCCGCCCACGTAGAGCGCGGTGTACGGGCGGAACATGTCCGCGAGGCCGTTGATGTCCTCGCCGATCGCCAGGGGCAGGGTCGGACAGACGTCGAAGCCTTCCATGGTCCTGCCGGCCTTCTCCCGCCCTGCCCGCAGGTGCCTCACCGCCGTCTCCTCGATGTGCTCGGCGGACGGGAAGATCAGCAGGGCGCCGTCGGCGATCTCGCCGGTCTGCTCGAGGTTCTTCGGGCCGATCGCGGCGATGTAGAGCGGGATGTGCTCGCGCTGCGGGTGGACGGTCAGCTTGATGGGCTTCCCCGGGCCGTCCGGCAGCGGGAGCGTCCAGTGCTCGCCCTCGTAGGACAGCCGTTCGCGGGACATCGCCCGGCGCACGATCTCGACGTACTCGCGCGTGCGGGCCAGTGGCTTGTCGAACTTGACGCCGTACCAGCCCTCGGAGACCTGCGGCCCCGAGACGCCGAGACCGAGGCGGAAGCGGCCCCCGGAGAGCGAGTCGAGGGTGGCCGCCGTCATGGCCGTCATGGCGGGCTGGCGGGCCGGGATCTGCATGATCGCGGAACCCACGTCGATGGACTCGGTCCGGGCCGCGACCCAGGCCAGCACCGTCGGTACGTCGGAGCCGTAGGCCTCGGCCGCCCAGCAGACGTCGTAGCCGAGCCGGTCGGCCTCCTGGGCGACGGCGAGGTTGTCGCCGTCCATCCCCGCACCCCAGTAACCGAGATTGATACCGAGCCGCATACCCACGCTCCTCTACTGATCAGTAACGTTCCTGTGCCCGGGACTCTAGCGCGGGGCGCCGTGATCCGGCAGGCTCGCCCGGGGACGGCCGTCGTCCACAGGCTTCCATCTCGTGGTGCCCTGGCCAGTAATCTCAGCGCCCATGGAGCAGAGGCATCTCGGCCGTACCGGCCTTCGTGTGTCCCGGATCGGGCTGGGGACCCTCACCTGGGGCCGGGACACCGACGAACACGACGCCGCCGACCAGCTCAAGGCCTTCTGGGACGCGGGCGGGACCCTCGTCGACACCGCCGACGTCTACGCCGGCGGCGAGGCCGAACACCTGCTGGGGCGCTTCCTGGACAGCCTGGTGCCACGGCGGGACCTGGTCATCGCGACCAAGGCCGGCAGCGTGCCCGATCCCTACCGCCGCTTCGACGGATCGCGCGGGCATCTGCTCGCCGCGCTCGACGCGTCGCTGCGGCGGCTCGGGACGGACCACGTCGATCTGTGGCAGGTCCACGCCTTCGATCCCCTGACGCCGCTGGACGAGACCCTCCAGGCGCTGGACCTGGCCGTGTCCTCGGGGCGGGTCCGGTATGCGGGGGTGTCGAACTTCAGTGGCTGGCAGCTGGCCAAGGCTGCCACCTGGCAGCTCTCCGCTCCCGGGCTGCGCACCCGGCTGGCCTCCACGCAGATGGAGTACTCGCTGCTCCAGCGGGGCGTCGAGCGGGAGGTGCTGCCGGCGGCGCTGGACCTCGGGGTGGGGCTCCTGCCCTCCTCCCCGCTCGGTCGCGGAGTGCTGACCGGCAAGTACCGCACCGGCACGCCCTCCGACTCGCGTGGCGCCTCCGAGCAGCTGGCCCCGTTCGTCGAGCCGTACCTCGACGAGGCGGCGAGCAGGATCGTGGACGCGGTCGCCACGGCCGCCGACGGTCTCGCCACGACACCCCTCCAGGTCGCGCTCGCCTGGGTGCGGGACCGGCCGGGGGTGGTGGCACCGGTCGTGGGGGCACGCAACGCGCAGCAGCTGACGCAGGCTCTGTCAGTGGAGGCGCTTAGTCTTCCTGACGAGATCTGCCAGGCGCTCGACGACGTGTCGGCGCCCGTGCACCGCTATCCCGACCAGGACTGGAGCACGCTGTGACTGCGCATCCCCGGGGAGAAGCCCCGGACCCCGCGGCCGAGGACCACGAGGCCGGCGAGGACGCCGGCCCCCGGGCCGCCGACACGCCCGGCGTGCCCGACGAGGGTGCTGCGGGGGGCGCGGAGGTGCCGGACGACGGCGCGGAGGGCACGGAGGGCGCGGAAGGCCCTCAGGAGGCGGACCAGGCTCCCGGGGTGTCCGACGTTCCCGCGCTGTCCGAGGCCGAGGCGGAGCTGGCCGCCCAGCGCGAGCTGCGTGAGCGGATCGAACAGCGGAAGGCGGAGAAGGAGGGGCCCATCGCCGCGGGGACGAAACTGAGCGGCCCCGCCGCGGATCTGCTGGCGGCGGTCCGTGCGGTCGAGAGCGGCGAGAAGCCGGGCACCGCCTTCTTCGACTCCCCCGCGTCGGCACCCGCCCCCCGCCGCGCGGCCCCTGCCGCCCCTGCCGTGCCCGCCCGTTCCCCGGGACCCGCCGGACAGCCGGTATCGAGGACCGCGTCCCCGGAGGCCGCCGCATCGGTCGCGGCGGTGCTCGCCGAGGGAGGGGCTCCGGAGGCCCTGGCCCGCCCGGCGGCGGCGACGCTCGGCGAGGGGGCCGCCCGTGTGCTCCGGGAGGACCCCTGGCAGCTGCTGTCCGTACCGGGCGTGCAACCCGAGCAGGCGGACGGCTTCGCGCGGGCCCTGCTGGGCGCGGAGTGCGGGCCCGACGACGAGCGGCGCACGGCGGCCCTGGTGGGCTGGCTGCTGGAGCGGGCGGCGCTGCGCGGCCACACCGCGCTCGACGCCGACGAGGTGCGGACGGCGCTGGCGGGGTTCGCGGTGGCCGACCCCGGGGCGGCCGTCCAGCACGCCGTGGCCGAGGGCGTCGTGCTGGTGTTCCAGGACGGCGTCGACGCCATGGCGCCCGAGGCGACGGAAGAGGCCGGGGAGACGTCCGAGGACGGGACGGAGGGTGAGCAGGAGCCGGTGCGTGTCCTGCTCGGTCTCGACCGGTACGCGCTGGCCGAGGAGAGCCTCGCGGACGGCCTGGCCCGGCTGGTCAACTCCTGCGAGAAGGGCGCCGACTGGTCGGAGGCCGCTGCCGCCGCACCGTCGCCGTCGGCGGGCGAGCTGATCCGTGCGGCCGCCGCCTCGGGCCTCGTGGCCCACAGCGGCGGCGAGGCCGCCCGGGCCGAACCCGCCGCTCTGATCGCCGCCGCCCACGGCCTCGGTCTCCGGGCCGTGGGCGCCACCCACAGCGAGGACGGCCGGCGCAGGCTGGCGGCGGCGGCCGGTGACCAGAGGTCCGCCGTCACGCTCTCCGCCCTGCTGTCCGGTGAGGCCGGGCCGGGCCGGGACGCGGACGGCGCGTTCGCCCTCGACGTGCTGGTCGTCCTGGACGCCCCGCAGCTCGACGTCGAGACGGCCGCCATGCTGGTGGAGTCCCTCGCCGACGGGACGCGGCTGGTGCTGAGCGGCGACCCCGGGGTGCTCGGATCGGCCGGCGCGGGCCGGGTGTTCGCCGACGTGATCGCGGCGCGCGCGTGCCCGCACGTGGTCTCGCGCACGCCCGATCCCGGACCGGTCGGCGAGCTGGTCTCGGGCATCTCGGTCGGTGAGCTCACGCAGGTCGAGGCGCCCGGCAAGGAGGTGGTGATCGTGCCCGTCCGCGACGCGGGTGAGGCCGTCCACCGCACGGTGCAGCTGGTGGCGGACTCGGTGCCGCGTGCCATCGGCGTGCCCTCGTCCGACACCCAGGTCATCACGGTCGGGCACGGCGGTCCGGCGGGCACGACCGCGCTCAACGCGGCGCTCAAGCAGCGGCTCAACCCGGGGCCCGGCCGGTTCGGCGGCTTCGACCCCGGTGACCGCGTGGTCCACGTCCCCGCCCCCGGCAGGGCGGCGCCCGGCACGGTCGTGTCGGCCGACGCGGAGGGCCTGCACCTGGACTGCTCGGGCACACCCGTCGTCGTACGGCCCGACCGGGTGGAGGGCTCGGTGCGCCACGGCTGGGCGGTCAGCGCCCACCAGGCGGCCGGGATGCGCTGGCCCGCGGCCGTCGTCGTGCTGCCCGGCGACGCGGCGCACCTCCTCAGCAGGCCGTGGGTCTACACGGCGTTCAGCCGTGGCGAGCAGCACCTGTCCGTGGTGCACGGCGTGGACCAGGCCCTGCCGCGGGCGGTCGCGGAGGTCCCGGCCCAGGAGCGTACGACCCGCCTGCGCCCCCTGCTGGAGGCGCTGCCCGCTCCGGACGCCTCGTAGGACCTCAGGGCCCCGGCGTGTCCCGGCCCGGCCGGGGCAGGCCGACGGCCCCGGTGCGCTGCGCGCCGGGGCCGTCGGGCGGTGGGCTCAGGAGCGCCCCGGGAGGGTGTCCTCCGGGTCCCCGTCCAGCTCGTCCTCCTCGTCGAAGACCGAGCTCACGTCGAAGCGGCAGACCACCAGGGCGGGGTCGGCCTCGTCGAACGGCGCCGCGAGCCACTCCCCCGGGTCGGGGAGCTCGTCCACGGCGGAGATCCAGAGGGTTGAGTCCCCCTCCTCCAGGCCGAACTCCTTGTGGCGGGAGGCGATCTCGTCCGCCTCGTACTCGCCGAACACCACGCCGAGCGCGGCGTGCACACCGGCACCGGCCGCCGGCAGGGCGTCCTGCCCGTCCGGATCGAGGTCGGCGAGCCGCCGTGCCTGGGCGAGCAGCCGCGCCGGTTCGGCCACCGCGTAGTCGCGCCTGATCAGCACACTGACCGCGTGCGGCTCCTCCGGGCCGGCGTAGGGCGGGAGGGCGTCCTGCGCCGCCGGGATCTCGAAGGGGGTGACCTCGTCGTAGCGGTCGTAGAGCAGTTCGTCGTAGGCCTCGGACGCGGCGGCCAGTGCGTTGAACGCGTCGTGGACAGCGGGGTCGTCGTCCCCGGTACGGCGTTCGACTGCCTGGAGGTGGCGGTCGAGCGCGGTTTTGACTGCATCGGCGGCGGCGCGTACCTCGGCAGCGGTGGGCTGCGCAGCATCAGACATGGGACAGACGCTATCCGTACCGGGGGTCTGCCCGCACAATAGATGCGATGCCGGAATACGAATTTATCGACGTGTACGTGCCGCGCGGGGTCTCCCGCAAGGAGGCGGCCCGACTGCTGACCGACCATGCCGAGTACGGGCACTGGGAGTTGGACCGGCTGACGCTGCGGCGTGACGGCAGCCGCCGGGTGCGGCTGCGCCGCCGCATCATCCGCCAGCTCCGGCCCACCTGGTAGGACGGAGCGGGTCCCGCGTGCGCGGAACCCGCTCGTCGTACCGCCGTCGCGCTACCGCTGGCCGGCGCCGCGCGAACGCCGGTACAGGACCGTGCCGGCACCTGCGAGCAGCAGTCCCGCGCTCGCCGGGATGAGCAGGTCGAGCCCGCCCCCGCCGGTGTGTGCGAGCTGCTCGCCCGCCACGAGCTGGGTCTCGGGCGCCGGGGGCGCGTGCGGCGTGGCCGGCCTCTCCGGGGTGTGCGGCGTCTGCGGCACGACCGGAGGCGGGACCGTCCCCGGGTCGTTCTCGCAGTCGTTGCCGAAGACCGGGTTGAGCAGTCCGCCGACGGTGACGCTGTTTCCGCAGACGTTCAGGGCGATCTCGACCGGCACCTGCACCTGGTTCCCGGAGAGGATTCCCGGGGAGCCCGTCGTCTCGGCCTGGGCCGAGGTGCCGGGTGCGCGGTGCCTGCCGCTCCCCGCCCCGCTGTCGCGCGTCTCCTCGTGTCCGGACGCCCGGCTTCCGGAGTCCTGACCGGCCGAGGAGCCACCGTCCGGGGCGTACGCGTGAGCGGAGTCCGAAGATCCGTTTCCGCAGTCGTTCCCGCTCGTGGGGTTGAGCAGACCGCCGACGTCCACGGAGTTGCCGCAGACGTTGACGGGTACGTCGACCGGGACCTGGACGGAGTTCCCCGAGAGCACTCCCGGTGAACTCGACGCGGCGCCGGCCGCACCCGCGTCGGCGTGCGCGTATCCGCCGCCGAGCGCGAGGACTCCGCCCGCCGCCGCCATGGTGATCAGGCCTTTACGTGTGACCTGTCGCATAGGTTGTCTTCCTGCCTTCTGCCTACCGAAACGCCCCCGGCACAGCCGTGCGGGGGGCCGAATGCCCAGCGGCCCCGGAGTGCATGGCGCGCACTCCGGGGCCGGCCGGACTCACACCCTCACGGGTTGACGCGCATCGTCACGCGTTGACGCAGGTGTTGCCGAAGGCGGGGTTCAGCAGCCCGATCACGTTGATCGTGTTGCCGCAGACGTTCACCGGAACGTGGACCGGCACCTGGACGACGTTGCCCGAGAGCACGCCGGGGCTACCGATGGCGGCAGCCTGGGCACCGGCGTCGGCGGAAGCCATACCCGCACCCGCGAGCACGAGACCACCGGTAGCAGCCGCGATTGCGACGACCTTCTTGATCATTATTCCTCCTGATTGACAAGTGCGGTCCCAGCCGCGGACCGCATCACGTGTAACGAGGAGGGAGTGAGGGGGCTACGAGCGGACGATCCCTTTCACCCTTTCCGGTGAGGTGCGTACAGGCTGGCGATTCCGGGGTGCCGAGGGGTCAGGAGTGGTCGATGAACCGGTCGAGCACCCGGGCGCCGAACTTCAGGCCGTCCACCGGTACGCGCTCGTCGACACCGTGGAACATGCCGGCGAAGTCCAGTTCCGGCGGCAGCTTCAGCGGGGCGAAGCCGAAGCACCGGATGCCGAGGTCGTCGAAGGACTTCGCGTCGGTACCGCCGGAGAGCATGTAGGGCACGGCGCGCGCGATCGGGTCCTCGGCCTTGAGCGCGAGCTGGATCGCGTCCACCAGGGAGCCGTCGAAGTCGGTCTCCAGCGCCTTGTCACCGTGCACGTCCTCGCGCTTCACGCGCGGACCGAGGATGCGGTCGAGGTCCGCCAGGAACTCCTCCTCGTAGCCCGGCAGGAAGCGCCCGTCCACGTGTGCGGTGGCCTGTCCGGGGATCACGTTCACCTTGTAGCCGGCGCCGAGCATGGTGGGGGCGGCGGAGTTCCGCAGGGTGGCGCCGACCATCTTGGCGATCCCGCCGAGCTTGGCGAGCGTCGCCTCCATGTCCTCGGGGTCGAGCGGCGTGCCCAGCGCGTCGGACAGCTCGTCCAGGAAGGAGCGCACGGTCTTGGTCACCCGGACCGGCCACGTGTGGCGCCCCAGCCGGCCGACGGCCTCGCAGAGCTCGGTGATCGCGTTGTCGTTGTTGGTCATCGAGCCGTGCCCGGCGGTGCCGTCCACGGTGAGACGCATCCAGTGCATGCCCTTCTGCGCGGTCTCCACCAGGTAGAGGCGCAGGTTCTCGTTGACGGTGAAGGAGAAGCCGCCGACCTCGCCGATCGCCTCGGTGACACCGTCGAAGAGGTCCCGGTGGTGGTCGACGAGGTGGCGTGCCCCGTACGTGCCGCCCGCCTCCTCGTCGGCGAGGAAGGCCAGCACGATGTCGCGCGGGGGTTTGCGGCCGCTGCGCATGCGGTCGCGGACGACCGCGAGGGTCATCGCGTCCATGTCCTTCATGTCGACCGCGCCGCGCCCCCACACGCACCCGTCCGCGATCTCACCGGAGAAGGGGTCGTGGGTCCAGTCCGCCGCGTTCGCCGGCACGACGTCGGTGTGCCCGTGGATCAGCAGGGCCGGCTTGGAGGGGTCCTCGCCCTCGATCCGGGCCACGGTGGAGGCGCGGCCCTTGTGGGACTCGATGATCTGCGGCTCCAGGCCGACCTCGGCGAGCTTCTCGGCGATGTACTCGGCGGCGGCCCTCTCCCCGGGGCCCGAGTGGTCGCCGTAGTTGCTGGTGTCGATCCGGATCAGGTCACGACAGAGGTCGACGACCTCGTTCTCGGCTGTCTCGCCGATGCCGGCCGGGGCCGTGTTGGTCTCGCTCACGCTGCTTCCTTCCACTGGCACGGTGGTGCTCCCCCTCATCCTCGCGCGCCCGCCCCCGCGCACCCAAGACCACCCGGGCCCCGTCATGCCCCTTTCACATGGCCCCCGGGGGGCCGGGGGCGTGATCGAGCACCCCTAAATGTTTGCTATGGTTTTCCACGTCGGAACGGGCACGCCCCGGAAGACACACCCGGTCCGGGTGGCGGAATGGCAGACGCGCTAGCTTGAGGTGCTAGTGCCCTTTATCGGGCGTGGGGGTTCAAGTCCCCCCTCGGACACCAGCGGAAAACCCCCAGGTCACCCTGGGGGTTTTCGCTTGTCCCGTACTACTGGCCGCTACCTGCCCCCTCCTTGACGCGCAGGAAGGTCACGGAGTGCGCCGGGAACGTGTGGGTGAGCAGGCGCCCGTCCACGCGCAGGGCCGATCTCCGTGGTGCCACCTGACGGTCCCCGGCGGTGTTCACCGCGTCCGGGGCCGCCTGGAGGGTGGTGAGCCGGGCGGTGCGTGAGGCCGGCTCCACCCCCAGGTCGATCCGGGTCCTGGCGTCCGCCGGCTGCGCGTTGACCACCTTGACCACGAGTTCACCGGTGGCGTCGTCCCGGGTGACCACCTGCCGGAAGGGCTCCGCCGGCTTGTCGTCGGTGAAGGTGCCCCACTGCTCGCCGTCGAGGAAGAGGGTGACCTGCCGGCCGCGCACCTGGACGTGGATGTCGTAGGCACGGCCGGTCTCGATGGTCGTGGCCTTCTCGGTCATCGTCTGCCTGGCGCCGTCCACCGTCTTCTCGACGGCGGACCGGGTGTTGCCCCAGCCGCCGAGGTTCCACCAGTACGTGTTCCCGGTGTCCTTGACCCCGAAGGCGACGAGGAAGCCTTCCCTGCCGGCCTTCTTGGTGGCCTCGACCTTCATGTCGTAGTTCTGCCAGCCGGTGTCCCCCGCCGTGACCAGGGTGTCCTCCGCGCTCTCGTCGGACTGGACGTACGCGCCGTCCTCCACGGCCCAGGCGCCGCGTCCCGTCGCCTCGGTCCACTGTGCGTCGCCGGCGGTGAAGTCGTCGCCCAGCAGCCGGCGGCCGTCCGCCCCGGTGACCTCGACGTCGTCGTACGCGGCGCTGGTCGCCCAGGTCGAGAGTCCGACGGCGCCGGTGATCGGTGCGGTGGTGGCGGGTGTCGGGGAGGCGGTGCTCGGCACGACGCGGTCCCCGACGTTGTTCATGAACAGCTTCTGCACCTCGTAGTTGGCCGACCCCCACGACTTCTCGTTGTCGAACCAGATCATGTCCGGCCGCCACTGGGCGTCGTGGGTGTCCGCGAGGAGCGGGGCGTAGGAGGCCAGCTCCACGACGTCGGCGTTGCGTTCCAGGCCCGTCATGAAGGCCGCTTCGGCGAGGGCGTTGGAGAAGCGGTTGTCGAGCGAGGCGTATTCGCCGAGGAACACCTTCGGGCCCTTGCGGTCGTAGGTGTCGTAGCGCCCGTTGTTCTCCAGGAACCACTGCGGGCTGTTGTAGTAGTGCTCGTCGACCATGGCGACCCCCGCCTCCCGTTGGAGCTGCCAGGCGCGGTCGAAGGTCGTACCGCTGTCGTCGGGGCCGGAGTTGCCGACCACGGTGATGTCGGGATATGTGGCCTCGACCGCCTCGCGGAACGCGGTGAACCGGGCGAAGAACTCGTCCGGCAGGTTCTCCTCGTTGCCGACCGCCAGGTGGGTGAGGCCGAACGGCGCGGGGTGACCCATCGCCGCGCGCTCGGCGCCCCAGGTGGAGTCGGCCGGACCGTTGGCGAACTCGATCAGGTCGAGGGTGTCCTGGATGTGCCGGCGCAGCAGGGCCGGGTCGTCGGTCGCCTGGTTCTGGCCGCAGCCGGTGACGAGGGCGGGCACGACGGGCAGGGGCATGGCGCCGATGTCCTCGGCGAACTGGAAGTACTCGTAGTAGCCCAGGCCGTACGTCTGGTTGTAACCCCAGAAGTTGGCGTTGACGGGACGCCGCTCGACCGGGCCGATGGTGTCCTTCCACTGGTAGGAACGCTTCCGCTCCCAGTCGGGCGCCTCGTAGGCCTCGTGGCTCCCGGTGTTGACGATGCAGCCGCCGGGGAATCTCAGGAAGCCGGGATCCAGTGCGGCGGTCTTCTCCGCGAGGTCCTTGCGCAGGCCGTTCGCCCGGCCCTTGTAGGTGTCGCGGGGGAAGAGCGAGATCATGTCGAGCCGTACGGTTCCGCTGCCGCCCGCGGTGACGGTGAGCCGGCCGTCCGTCGCCGAGGCCCGGGCGGTGAAGGTGCCGGTGTACTTCGTCCACCGGTCGCCGCGGGCGGTGACGCGCAGGGGGCCGGCGAGCGCCGCGCCGTCGGCCGTGGCGGCTCGGACGGTCAGCACGCTTCCCGTCGGACGGTCGGTGCGCGCCCAGACGGAGAAGTCGTAGCGCTCGCCCCTGCGCAGGGTCAGGCCCTGGTTGTAGCCGGAGTTGGTGACTCCGAAGCCGGCCCCGCGGCCTCCTGCCCCGTCGAGGTCGAGGCGCAGGTAGCGGCGGTTACGCTCGTCCAGCCGCTCATCGTCGTCCACGGTCGCGGCGCGCCCCGTACCGCCGGACACCGAGGTTTCGCTCCAGGCGGTCATCGGTGAGTACGAGGCGTTGTCGGCGCGGTCGTACTCGAAGGAGCGGTTCTGGACGAGCTCGGCGTAGAGACCGCCGTCGGCGGCGTGGTTGATGTCCTCGAAGAAGACTCCGTACATCGAGTCGCCGATGGCGGGGCCCGGGCGCTCGGGGTGGACGTCGAGCGCGTAGTCGGTCACCGCCGCCACGGGCGGGCCGTCGTCGGCGCGGGTGGGCGCTGCCACCAGGGTGCCTAGCAGGAGGGCGATGACCGGGACGGTGAGTCTCGCCCACAGGTGCGGGTGCGGCATGGAGGCTCCAGAGATCATTGTTCGATATATCGGACGTTGACCAGCACTTCGAACGCAAGATAGGCAGAGCGCTGCGGAGGGTCAACGGCTTCGTCGGATCCGGCCGGGACGGGCGCCGTCAGGAGCGCACGGGGATTCCGAAGTCCGGGGTGCCGTCCGCGCGCCAGCCGAACCGCTGGATCCGGGTGTGGCGGTTGGGGTCGTGCAGCGGATCGCCGGTGATCTCCCTGTACGGCCGGGCGTGGTAGACCAGCACGTCCGTACGGCCGTCCTCGGCGACGGTGAAGGAGTTGTGGCCGGGCCCGTACTGGCCCGTCTCCTCGCTGCTCGCGAAGACGGGCTCCGGGGACTTGCTCCAGGAGGCCGGGTCCATCAGGTCGCCGCGGGCGTCGGCGGTGAGCAGACCCATGCAGTAGTTGGCGTCCGTCGCGCTCGCGGAGTACGTCATGAAGACACGGCCGTTCCGCTTGATGACGGCAGCCCCTTCGTTGACCTTGAAGCCGACGCACTCCCAGTCGTACTCGGGCGTGCTGAGCCGGATCTGGGGACCCGTCAGCGTCCACGGGTCGGCCATCCGCGAGAGGAAGAGCCCGGTGTTGTTGTCCAGTCCGGGTTCGTGCTGGGCCCACGCGAGGTAGCGGTGGCCACGGTGGGTGAAGGTGTGCGCGTCGAGGGAGAAGGTGTCCCAGGCCGTGGTGAGCTGCCCCTTCTCGGTCCACGAGCCGCGGAAGGGGTCGGGGCTCGCGTTCTCCAGCACCCAGATCCGGATCTTCCAGATGTCGTCCGCCGGAGCGGCGGCGAAGTAGACGTACCACCTGCCGTCGGCGCGGTGGAGTTCCGGGGCCCAGATGTGGGCGGCCATGTCCCCGGTGGCGTGCCTGGTCCAGATCACCGCCTCCTCGGCGGTGATCAGGCCGCGCAGGGTGCGGGAGGAGCGCAGGACGATCCGGTCGTACTCGGGGACGCTGGCGGTGAAGTAGTAGCGGCCGTCGGTGTGCCGCGTGATGTGCGGGTCGGCGCGCCGCTCGGCCAGCGGGTTGCGGTACGGAGCCTGCGTCTGCGCGGCATCGGCGGCACCGGGTACGGCGGTGAGGGCGCCGGCGGCCAGGGCTCCCCTCAGCACGGTCCTGCGGCTGGGCACTTCGGCTCGGCTCATGGGTATCGCCTTTCACAGGGGAGTTCGGCGTGGGGACTCGTCAGGAAGTCGCGTGCGGCGGACGGGCTCACCGGACCGCGCGTGACGGGACCAGGTTCTGCGCCCGCAGCTCGCCGAGGACGAGCGCGGCGTACTCGGTGGCTCCGCGCACCGACGTGTGGGTGTTGTCGCGCTTCTCGTCGTGGAGGTAGAGGCCCTTGGACGCCTCAGGACCCAGCTCCTCGACTCGCGCCTTGGTCAGGGCGGTGAGGTCGATGAGCGGGGTGCCCTGCTCGGCGGCCAGGGTGCGCACCTCGGCGGGCAGGTCGACACCCAGCCCGTTGACGATCAGCGCGGTGCCGTTGTCGAGCGTTCCGTCGGTGTGGAACCAGCGGCGGACGATCGGAGTGACGAGCACGGGCCGGCCCCCCTCGGCACGTACGTCCTCGATCATGGCGGTGAGGTTGGCCCGATAGGTGTCGCGGTCGGTCTGCTTGTCGTTGTGGGCGAGCTGGACGAGGACGAGGTCGCCGTGGTGGATGCGGGCCCTGAGCGCGGGAAAGAGCGCGGGGTCGTCCCGGAAGGACTGTGAGCCCTCGCCGGAGTCGGCGTAGTTGGCGACGGACAGCCGGTCGGTGAGGTACTGCGGGAGTTGCTGCCCCCAGCCCGTGTAGGGCCCACCGGCCTGGTCGCAGACGGTGGAGTCGCCCGCGAGCAGGATCTGCGGCACCCGGACGCGTTCGACGTGGAGCGAGGCGAGCCGGGGCGCCGCGCCGCCGAAGGCGAGATCGAGTCCGGGGCTGCCGGTGGCACCGGTGGGTTCGCCCTCCGGGTCGCGTACGTCCACGGTGAAGGCGCGGCGGACGGTCCCACCGGCGGTGTTCGCGGTCTCGGCGAGCACGGCCCTGCGGGCCTCCGCGGTCACCGCGGTCGAGCCGGCCTCCGCGCCGCCCCCGAGGACGACCCGCACCCGGTAGGTGCCTGGATCGACGTCGAAGTGGCAGACCACGGGGGCGCTTCCGGCGCAGTGACCCGGCGCGGCTCCTCGCCGGTCCGAGGCCGTCGCCGGAACGGCGGTCAGGGTGGTCAGGGCGGCAGCGGCGGTGCATGCGGCCAGTAACGCGGTTCCGGCTCTGCGCATGGCGGGACTCCTGGAGTTGAATGGATTCAGCGGGGCCAGACCCTACGCCTCCGGGCAAGCGCTTTCTACAGGGCGGACAGCTTTGCCCGACTCCCTTGACGGGCGAGGTCGACGGCTCTAACGTCGGTTCGGCAGTCCGACGGGACGAACGTAGTACGATATTTCGAACAACTTCCCGGGCACCCGGCACGGCACGTTGCCGCCGGTCGGGCGACAGGAGTACGAGCGGCTGCCGGGGGCCCGCGCGATGGGATGATGAAGCCGCCCGCCCGTCCGTGCCGGGCCCCCTCCGGCGACAAGGACCCGTATCGATGAGAGGACGGGCGAAGCCTCCCCCCTCCCCGCTTCCCCAGCACGCCGGCGTCGACCCGGTGCGGCTGCGCTTGCCACCGGACCCGTCCGGGGCCTGGCACACCGTCCGGGACCATCTGCTGGACCGGTTCGCCACGGCGGTCGGCGCCGCGCGGGTGGACACCATGCTCGCCGAGGGCAGGTTCGTCGGGGCGGACGGCGGTGCGGTGCGGCCGGGCGAGCCGTACACGGCCGGGCGGTATCTCTGGTTCCACCGGGACTTCGCGCCGGAGGAACGGGTGCCCTTCCCGGTCGGGGTGGTGTACCGCGACGAACACCTCGTGATCGCCGACAAGCCGCACTTCCTGGCGACCACCCCGCGCGGCCGGCACGTCACCGAGACGGTGGTGGCCCGGCTGCGCAGGGAGCTGGACCTGCCGGAGCTCCAGCCCGCACACCGGCTGGACCGGTTGACGGCCGGTCTGGTGCTCTGCGTCGTACGGGCCGGGGACCGGGGCGCGTACCAGACACTGTTCCGGGACCGGCTGGTGCGCAAGGAGTACGAGGCGGTGGCCCCGTACGACCCGGCGCTCATGTTCCCCCGCACCGTGCGGAGCCGGATCGTCAAGGAGCGCGGGGTCATCGCGGCGCGTGAGGAGCCGGGGGCCCCGAACAGCGAGAGCCATGTCGAACTGTTCGGGCACCGCGGCCCCCTCGGCCGCTACCGGCTGCTGCCCGCGACCGGGCGCACCCACCAGCTGCGGGTCCACATGAACGCACTGGGGCTGCCGCTGGTGAACGATCCGGTCTATCCGGTGGTGCGGCCCGATCCGGAGCACGAGGACTACGGAAACCCGCTGCAACTGCTGGCGCGAGTACTGGAGTTCACCGACCCGGTCACGGGCGAGCCGCACCGCTTCGAGAGCGGGTTGCGGCTCTCCGCGTGGCCGGACCGGTGAGACGCGCCGCGGTCAGTGACCGCGGCTGATCCAGTCCTCCAGCTGCGGGGCCTCCGCGCCGATGGTGGTGGGGTCGCCGTGCCCGGTGCGGACGCCGGTCTCCGGGGGGAGGGTGAGCAGCCGGTCCCTGATCGAGTCGATGATCGTGGGGAAGTGCGAGAAGGACCGTCCGGTGGCGCCGGGCCCGCCCTGGAAGAGCGTGTCGCCGGTGAAGACCGTGCCCAGCCCGGGGGCATGGAGGCAGACCGCACCGGGAGCGTGGCCCGGGGTGTGCAGGACCACCAGGCGGGTCCCGGCGACCTCCAGTTCCTGGCCGTCGGCCAGTTCGGCGTCGGGGGCCCGGTGCGGGTGGGTCTGCTCCCACAGTGGCAGGTCGTCGGGGTGGAGCAGGATCGGGGCCCCGGTGGCGTCGGCGAGGGCCGGGGCCGCGTCGATGTGGTCGTTGTGCGCGTGGGTGCAGATGATCGCGCGCAGCGTCCGGCCTCCGAGCGCGGCCTCGATCGCGGCGGCGTCGTGGGCGGCGTCGATGACGACGGCCTCGGTGTCGTCGCCGACGATCCAGACGTTGTTGTCGACGTCCCACTCGCCGCCGTCGAGGGCGAAGGTGCCGGAGGTGACCAGGTGGTCGATGCGGGCGGCCATCAGAGGACCACCACCGAGCGCAGGACGTCGCCGTCGCCCATCCGGGCGAAGGCCTGTTCGATCTCGCCGAGCTGGATGGTCTCGGTCACGAAGGCACCCAGGTCCAGGCGCCCCTGCTGGTGCAGGTCGATCAGCATCGGGAAGTCACGCGAGGGCAGACAGTCGCCGTACCAGGAGGACTTGAGCGAACCGCCGCGTCCGAACACGTCGAGGAGCGGGAGTTCGAGCTGCATCTCGGGGGTGGGGACGCCGACGAGGACGACGGTACCGGCGAGGTCCCGGGCGTAGAAGGCCTGCTTGTAGGTCTCCGGACGGCCGACCGCCTCGATCACCACGTCGGCGCCGTGGCCGCCGGTCAGACCGCGGATCGCCTCGACCGGGTCGGCGGAGCGGGAGTTGACGGTGTGCGTGGCACCCATCTTCTTCGCCGTCTCCAGCTTGCGGTCGTCGATGTCGACGGCGATGATCTTCGCCGCTCCCGCGAGCCGGGCTCCGGCGACGGCGGCGTCGCCGACGCCCCCGCAGCCGATGACGGCGACGGAGTCGCCGCGTCCGACCTGGCCGGTGTTGATGGCGGCTCCGATGCCCGCCATGACCCCGCAGCCGAGCAGTCCGGCGACGGCCGGGGAGACCTCGGGGTCGACCTTGGTGCACTGGCCGGCGGCGACGAGGGTCTTCTCCGCGAACGCGCCGATGCCGAGCGCCGGGGAGAGCTCCGTGCCGTCCAGGAGGGTCATCTTCTGCCGGGCGTTGTGGGTGTCGAAGCAGTACCAGGGGCGTCCGCGCAGACAGGCACGGCACTGGCCGCACACGGCGCGCCAGTTGAGGACGACGAAGTCGCCCGGCTCGACGTCGGTGACGCCCTCGCCGACGGACTCGACGACCCCCGCGGCCTCGTGACCGAGCAGGAACGGGAACTCGTCGTTGATGCCGCCCTGCTTGTAGTGCAGGTCGGTGTGGCACACGCCGCATGCCTGGACCTTGACCACGGCCTCACCGGGGCCGGGGTCCGGCACGAGGATCGTCTCCACGCGTACGGGCTCGTTCCGCCCCGGTGCGATGACCCCTTGTACCTGCTGCGCCATGCCGTGGTCTCCCATCCCGACTGCCGTCATCCCAGAGATCGAACCCGCTCACCGTACCCGGGCGGGGGCCCGCTCACGGAGCGAGTACGTCCAGTTCGTGCAGCGCGCCGACCGCGATCTCCTTGGTCAGCCGTTCGGCTCCCTGGGCGTCCCCCTCACGTACGGCTTCGGCGAGCCGGACGTGGAGCGTGACGGCGGCGGGGTCGGGGTCCTCGAACATGACCTGGTGATGGGTACGGCCGGCGAGGACCTCGGCGACGACGTCGCCGAGCCGCGCGAACATCTCGTTGCCGGAGGCGTCGAGCACGATGCGGTGGAAGGCGACGTCGTGACGGAGATAGCCCTCCAGCTGCTGGCCGCGCGAGGTGGCGACCATGCCGAGGGCGCATTCCGTGAGCGCGGCGCACTGCTCGGCGGTGGCGTGGAGGGCGGCGAGGCCCGCGGCGACGGGTTCGACGGCGGACCGCAGCACGGTGAGGGAGCGCAGCTGCCGGGGCCGGTCGGATCCGGCCAGCCGCCAGCGGATGACCTGGGGGTCGTAGACGTTCCACTCCTCGGTGGGCCGCACGGTCACACCGACCCGGCGCCGGGACTCGACCAGGTGCATGGATTCCAGGACCCGGATCACCTCGCGCACGACGGTGCGTGACACGTCGAAGCGCTGGGCGAGCTCGTCGGTGCGCAGGACCAGGCCGGGCGGGAAGTCCCCGGCCGCGATCTCCATGCCCAGGGCGTCCAGCACATGCGTATGGAGGCCCCGGGCAGGTGTGGTCATGCGCACAAGCCTACGGGGCGGCTCACGGGAACAAAAAGTACGACGTTTATGTCACAGCCTCTTGAATAAGTCGTATGTAATGGGTTTCAGTAGCGCGACGGACCGATGTCCACGGACCGATGTCGATGAAGACAGCGAGGCACCAATGAGCACCCCCCACGTCGTCGTGGTGATGGGCGTAGCAGGGACCGGCAAGACCACGATCGGCCCCCTGCTCGCCGACGCCCTCGGCGTCCCCTACGCCGAGGGCGACGACTTCCACCCGCCGGCCAACATCGCGAAGATGTCCGCGGGCACGCCCCTGGACGACGACGACCGCCGGCCGTGGCTGGACGCGATCGGGCAGTGGGCACACGGCCGGGCGGGACTCGGCGGCGTCGTGAGCAGCTCGGCCCTCAAGCGCGTCTACCGCGACCGGCTGCGGGCCGGGGCCCCCGGTGTCGTCTTCCTGCATCTGACCGGCGACCGCGCTCTCATCGAGCGCCGCATGGCGGACCGCAAGGGCCACTTCATGCCGACCGCGTTGCTCGACTCCCAGTTCGCGACCCTGCAGCCGTTGCAGGACGACGAGGCGGGCGTCGCCGTCGACGTGTCCGGCACCCCCGAGGAAATCACCGACCGGGCCGTCGCCGCGCTGCGCCGGCTCGCGAACTAAGGATCACCACCGTGACCAGTCTCAGCGTCGAGATGCTGGCAGCGGACGCCGTCGAACCCATCACTTCGGCCGGCAACGCACAGCTGGGCATCGCCGTCCTGGCGGGCATCGCCGTCATCGTCCTGCTCATCACCAAGCTCAAGATGCACGCGTTCCTCGCGTTGACCATCGGCTCGCTCGCCCTGGGGTCCTTCGCCGGGGCCAACCCGGCGAAGACGATCGCCAGCTTCACGGCCGGGCTCGGCTCGACCGTCGCGAGTGTGGGGGTCCTCATCGCCCTGGGCGCCATCCTGGGCAAGCTGCTGGCCGACTCCGGCGGCGCCGACCAGATCGTCGACACGATCCTCGCCCGGGCGAGCGGGCGTGCGATGCCGTGGGCGATGGTTCTCATCGCCTCGATCATCGGACTCCCGCTGTTCTTCGAGGTCGGAATCGTGCTGATGATTCCGGTGGTGCTCCTGGTCGCCAAGCGCGGCAACTACTCCCTGATGCGGATCGGGATCCCCGCGCTCGCCGGGCTGTCCGTGATGCACGGGCTGATCCCCCCGCACCCCGGCCCGCTGGTGGCGATCGACGCCCTCGGCGCCAACCTCGGTGTCACGCTCGCCCTCGGTGTGCTGGTCGCCATCCCGACGGTGATCATCGCCGGGCCGGTCTTCTCCCGCTACGCCGCCCGCTGGGTGGACATCGAGGCGCCGGAGAAGATGATCCCGCAGCGCCCCTCCGAGGACCTGGACCGCCGTCCCGCTTTCGGCGCGACCCTCGCGACGATCCTGCTGCCCGTCGTGCTGATGCTGGTCAAGGCACTCGTGGACATCGTGGTGGACGACCCCGAGAACCACGTGCAGCGGGTCACCGACGTGATCGGCTCACCGCTGATCGCCCTGCTCGCCGCCGTGCTCGTCGGCATGTTCACCCTGGGCCGCGCGGCCGGATTCACCAAGGAGCGGCTCTCCGGCACCGTCGAGAAGTCGCTCGTCCCGATCGCGGGCATCCTGCTGATCGTGGGCGCCGGCGGCGGGTTCAAGCAGACCCTCATCGACGCCGGCGTGGGTCAGATGATCCTGGAGTTCTCCGAGAACTGGTCGATCCCCGCCCTGCTGCTCGGCTGGCTGATCGCCGTCGCGATACGGCTGGCGACGGGTTCGGCGACCGTGGCCACCATCTCGGCGGCCGGTCTGGTCGCCCCGCTCGCCGCCGGCCTGTCGACGTCCCACGTCGCGCTCCTCGTCCTCGCGGTCGGAGCGGGCTCCCTCTTCTTCAGCCATGTGAACGACGCCGGGTTCTGGCTGGTGAAGGAGTACTTCGGCATGGACGTCCCGCAGACGGTCAAGACCTGGTCGGTGATGGAGACGATCATCTCGGTCGTGGCGCTCGGCTTCATCATGCTGCTCTCACTGGTGTTGTAGCCGGCGCTACTCCTCCGGTTCCCGCCACAACGGGTGGGCGGAACGGGCCCACAGGCGCTCGACCGACCCGGTGCGCATGCCACGGCGTGCCTCCGGGTCGGCGAGCGCCTTCGCCATGTGTCCGGCGAGGACGATGCCGGTCGCGAGCGCCAGCCAGTCGTGGACGAACGTCGCACCCGTGCGCCACACCAGCGGGGCGAGTCCGGTGAACCACATGAGCAGCCCGGTGCCGAGCATCACGAGTACGGCGCCCGCGATCCAGGACGCGTACAGCTTCTGGCCCGCGTTGAACTTCCCCGCCGGCCGCGAACCGGAGGCGTGGTCGCGGCGCACGACCGCCCGTAGCCACTGCCGGTCGTGCGGGCCGAACCTGTTGATGCCGGAGAGGTCGGCGCGCAGGGCCCTGGAGAACAGTCCGGCCAGGAGCGGTACCGGAATGAGGAGCCCGGACCATTGGTGGACGGTCACCACGAGGTGACGGCGGCCGGCGAGCTGTGCGAGCTGGGGGACGTAGAGGAAGGCGGCCGTGGCCACGCAGAGCAGCACCAGCCAGGCCGTGGTGCGGTGCACCCAGCGCTCGGCCGCGGTGAAGCGGCGGATCCGGGATGCGGGTTCAGACGGTGGGGGCGTCGTCGCGGCCGTTGGACCGGCCGACCCAGGCGTCGACGTCATAGCCGAGCTCCTCCCAGTAGCCGGGGCGCACGGAGTCGGTGACGGTGATCCCGGAGAGCCATTTGGCGGATTTGTAGAAGTACATGGGGGCGACGTACAGCCGGGCCGGGCCGCCGTGGGCGTGGGCCAGCGGTTCGTTCCGCATGCGCAGGGCGACGACGACGTCGTCCCGGCGGGCCTGGTCCAGCGTGAGACTCTCGCTGTAGGCACCGTCGAAGCAGGTGAAGCGGACCGCCCCGGCGCCCTCTCCCACGCCGGCCGCGTCGAGCAGTACCGACAGCCGGACGCCCTCGAACGGGGTCCGGGGCACCCGCCAGCCGGTGACGCACTGGACGTCGCGCACGATGCGCGTCTGCGGGAGGGCCCTGAGCGCGTCCAGGGTGTACGTCGCCGGGCGCTCCACCAGGCCGTCCACGCGCAGGCGGTAGTCGGCGGCCGTCTTCGGCGTGACCGAGGAGGCGACGGAGTAGTAGCGGAAGCCCCCGCCGTTGGGGAGCATGCCGGTGATTCCGGTCGGGTCCTTGTCGGCGACGGCTCCCAGCCCGCTCTCCAGCGCACGCTGGAGGACGGGGCCGGCCGCCACCCCGGCGGCGCCGAGGCCGAGCATGGCCAGGACCAGACGGCGTCCGACGGGTGTGCCGCCGCCGTCGGGAGGGGGACTGTTCACCCGCACATTCGAACACCCGCGGCCGTCCTCCACCAGGGGCCGCGGGTGCGCGTCACTGTTCCGTAAGGAGCGCGGGATCAGCGTGGGCCGTGACCGCTCCCAGCCGCCTTCTCCAGTTGGAAGGCCTCGTTCCCGAGACCGATCCCCGCGTGCACCGCGGGCTTGGTCCGGCGCAGGACAGCGCCGTGGACCAGCCCGCCGGCGAGGGCCAGGACGATGACGCCGGGCAGCAGCCAGTTCAGCGTCGAGCCCGGTCCTGACCCGACCAGGACGTCGAAGTCCCGGATGGTCAGGACCGCGATGGCCAGCAGGGCGAGGCCGGCGAGTGCGGAGGCGACGAGCCGGGGCGCCTGGGCGCGGCCGGCGCCGCGCCGCACGAAGAAGGCGATCACGGCGAAGGAGGCGGCGGCCATCAGCACGATGACGCCGAGCGCTCCGACGTTGCCCATCCAGGTGAACAGGTGCAGGACGGGTGCCGTGGGGTCGCCGACCGGGTTGTCGTCGGTGACGGCGAAGGCGAGCACGATCACGACGGATACCGTGGACTGCAGCACGGAGCCGCTGGCGGGGGCTCCGCTCGCCTTGTGGGTGCGGCCGAACCCGGCGGGGAGCAGCCCTTCGCGCCCCATGGCGAAGGCGTAGCGGGCGACCACGTTGTGGAAGCTGAGCAGCGCGGCGAACATGCCGGTGACGAACAGGACGTGCAGGACGTCGGTGAACGCGGCCCCGAGCCGCTCCTCGGTGAGGCCGAAGAGCATCCCCGGGCCCTCCTTGAGAGAGGTGTCCGCGATGGAGGAGGGGCCCGCGGCGACGGTCAGGGCCCAGGAGCTGACGGCGAGGAACAGCGCGGCGTAGCCGACGGCCAGGAACATCACGCGGGACACGACGACCTGCGGGCGGCTGGTCTCCTCCGCGTACACCGGTGCCTGCTCGAAGCCGACGAAGGCGGCGATGCAGAAGCAGAGCGCGGTGCCGAGGCCGGCTCCGGTGAGGGTTCCGGGGTCGAAGGCGTGCAGAGAGAGGCCCTCGGGGCCGGGATCGGCGACGGCGGCGATGTCGAAGATCACGACGAGGGCGCACTCGATGACGAGCAGGACGCCGAGGACCTTGGCGTTGAGGTCGATCTTCAGCCAGCCCAGTACGCCGACGAGAGCCACGGCGATCAGGGCGGGGATCCACCACCGGAGGTCGATTCCGAGGTAGGTGGCGAAGAGTCCCGAGACCTCGAAGCCGAGGATGCCGTAGATGCCGACCTGCATGGCGCTGTAGGCGACCAGCGCGACGAGCGAGGCGCCCGCGCCGGCCGTGGGGCCGAGGCCGCGGGCGATGTAGGCGTAGAAAGCACCGGCGTTGTGGACGTGGCGGCTCATCTCCGCGTAGCCGACGCCGAACAGCATCAGCACGATGCCCAGGATGACGTAGAGCAGCGGCTGCCCGGTGATGCCCATCACGCCGAAGACCGTGGGCATCACCCCGGCGACGACCATGAGGGGGGCGCTCGCGGCGAGGACGGACAGGAGCAGTCCGGGGGTGCCGAGCCGGTCGGCGCGCAGGGCGCGTTCCTCCCCCTTGTAGGTGTTGATCCCGCCGGTGCCGCCGGCCGGCCTGGTGCTGCCGGTCCGGCTCGTGTCTGTTCTGCCCGTCGACATGGCGGGGGTGGTCCCTTCGTCGATGTTCACGTGCGTCAGGGGGCGCCGAGCGCGAGGGTGCGCGCGGCGAGGAACGCGGGGTAGGCGTCGCGGCCCGCGTACGACCACGGGGCCTCGGTGGCGTGGGTCCCGATGCGGTGGAAGAGCGCGGCGGCCTCGGCGGGGCGGCCCTCGCAGAACTTCGCGTGGGCGAGGAAGTTGAGGTCGGCCCGGTGGCGGGGGTGGTCCTCGCGTTCCCACTCGAGCCACCAGTCGAACGCGGCCTTCATGACCTGTCTGGCCCGGCGCCCCGACCAGTGGCCCGATGCGGCCGGGTCGTCGGGTACGGCGCCGGCCGCCACCAGCACGCGGTAGCGCTCCGCGTGGGCGACGACGGGGAGCACGGCGAGCGGCGAGTCGGCCGGTGCCTGTTCGGCTGCCCACGCGGCGAAGTCGTAGACCTCGTGGAGCGGGTCGCTCTCGGGGTGGGCCTCGGCGAGTTGCGCCGTCATGAGGTGGTGGGCGTGGTGGTGCTCGGGATGGCGTGCGCGGATCTCCTCGAAGTACCTGGCGGCCTCCTCGTGGGTCCCGTGCGCGCGCTCCAGGGCCATCAGACCGAGCCAGGGGGTGGGGTCCGCCGGGTCGAGTGCCGCCGCGGCCAGACAGGCCTCGCGCGCCCTGCCGGTCTCCCCCGCGTCGGCCTTGGGGCGCCGGGCGCGCGCGACCGTGGCGCAGGCGAGCAGAGCCGTGGCGTCGGAGCTGTCCGGTTCGGCGAGCAGCCAGTCGCGTGCCCAGCCGGCGGCGGAGGGGACGGCGGCGAGGGCCAGGAGGCGATGGCCGCGCCGGTCCCAGTCGCTGCCTGTCGCGACGAGCAGGGCGCGGGCCCGGCTCCATCGCCCCTGGGTGAACTGAGCACGTACCGCGATGAGTTCGCTGTCGTCGAGTGCCGGGTCGAAGACGTGGTCCGTGCGACCGGCCTTGCGGCGGGCTCGGCCCAAGGGCGGCGGAGGCGGAGACATCCGCGGTTTCCCTTTCGGCTTCGGCAGGGCAGCAGCACGTCGTCGCTGCTGTGTGCGATCAGTTGACCGCGCACAGCAAAGCGGTAGGCAACGCTTCCAGTCAAGGGCGCACCTTTCCCAACTGGGTTCATTCCACACACAGTTACTCCTGTACAGCGTATGGACTGAACCATTCGCGCAGCTCGTGAGCCGGCTGTGGAGGTGACGGGCGTGAGAGGGGTGACGCGTGCCACACTGCCGCCATGGAGACCTCCGAGCCGCTCAAGCCCTTCCTTCTCGCGTTCCCGGGACCGCTGCGCGACCGGCTGGTGGCGGCCGTCCTGTCGGGCGGGAAGGTCAGCACCTCCGGACTGCTCGTGGAGTACGAGGTGGAGCGGGAGGAACTCCCGCCCGTGGGTGAACGGTCCGCGCTCATCGACTCCGACGGCCGGGAGGTCGCGGTGGTCGAGCTGACGGAGGTGCGGGTGCTGCCACTGGGATCGGTGGGGCTCCAGCACGTGCTCGACGAGGGCGAGGGGTACGCGTCCGTCGCCGAGTGGCGGGCGGGGCACGAGGCGTTCTGGCACAGCGAGGAGATGCGGGAGGCGCTGGGGGACGCGTCGTTCACCGTGGACGACGACACGATGATCGTGGCGGAGCGCTTCCGGGTCGTGGAACGGCTCGTCTGACGCCCGGCCGCTGCCCGCCGGGCGCGCGCTGCCACCCCCTGCCCCGTCGGGCGCCCGCCGCCCCGCCGGTCACCGGACGGGTGCCCGGCGCCGGCCCGCGCCCGGCCGCCCCGGGACACCCGGCGGGGCGGCGGCCCGCTCTCAGCCGATCGCCTCCGCCGCCGCGCGTCCCGCCGTCCGCCCGGAGAAGATGCAGCCTCCGAGGAACGTTCCCTCCAGGGACCGGTATCCGTGGACCCCGCCGCCCCCGAAGCCCGCCGCCTCCCCCGCCGCGTACACGCCGGGCAGCGGAGCGCCGCCCTCGGTCAGTACGCGGGAGGACAGGTCCGTCTCCAGCCCTCCGAGGGACTTGCGGGTCAGGATGTTCAGCCGTACGGCGATGAGCGGGCCCGCCGCCGGGTCGAGTATGCGGTGCGGCTTGGCCGTGCGGATCAGCTTGTCGCCCAGGTAGGACCGGGCGCCGTTGACCGCCGTCATCTGGAGGTCCTTGGTGAAGGGGTTGGCGACCTCACGGTCGCGGGCCGTGATCTCCCGGCGCAGGGCCTCCTCGTCGATGAGCGGTTCGCCGGTGAGCGCGTTCATCCCCCGTACGAGCGCGCCGAGGTCCTTCTCGACGACGAAGTCCACACCCTTGTCCATGAACGCCTTGACGGGTCCGGGGACGTCGGCGCGCGCCCTGCCGATCACGTCGCGCACGGACTTCCCGGTCAGGTCCGGGTTCTGCTCGGAACCCGAGAGCGCGAACTCCTTGCCGATGATCTTCCGGTCGAGGACGAACCAGGTGTAGCCGTAGCCGGACCGCATGATGTGTTCGAGGGTGCCCAGGGTGTCGAAACCCGGGAACAGCGGGACCGGCAGCCGCTTGCCGCGGGCGTCCAGCCAGAGGGAGGACGGGCCGGGCAGGATGCGGATGCCGTGCTTGTCCCAGATCGGGTCCCAGTTCTCGATGCCCTCGGTGTAGTGCCACATCCGGTCGCGGTTGATGTGGTGGGCGCCCGCCTTCTCGGCGATGCCCAGCATCAGTCCGTCGACGTGCGCGGGGACCCCGGAGAGCAGCTTCTCGGGCGGCGTGCCCAGGCGCTCGGGCCACTGGGAGCGCACGAGGTCGTGGTTGCCCCCGATGCCGCCGGACGTGACGATCACCGCCTGCGCCCTGAGCTCGAAGGCGCCGGTGACCTCGCGGCTGCTCGCGGTGCCGCGCTCCGCGCCGCTCTCCTCGAGGATCTCGCCGGTGACCGTGTCGACCGCTCCGGCCGAGCGGGCCAGCCCGGTCACCCGGTGGCGGAAGCGCGTGCGGACGAGTCCCTTCGCCATCCCTTCGCGGACCCGGCGCTCGAAGGGGGCGACGACGCCGGGGCCGGTGCCCCAGGTGATGTGGAAGCGGGGGACGGAGTTGCCGTGTCCGTTCGCGTCGTAGCCTCCGCGTTCGGCCCAGCCGACGACGGGGAAGAACCGCACCCCCTGGGCGCGCAGCCAGGACCGCTTCTCCCCCGCCGCGAAGTCGACGTACGCCTCGGCCCACCGCCGTGGCCAGTGGTCCTCGTCGCGGTCGAAGCCCGCCGTCCCGTACCAGTCCTGGAGGGCCAGGTCGTGGCTGTCCTTGATCCGCATCCGGCGCTGCTCGGGCGAGTCGACGAGGAAGAGCCCGCCGAAGGACCAGTGCGCCTGCCCGCCGATGGACTGTTCGGGTTCCTGGTCGAGCAGGAGCACCGTCCGTCCCGCGTCGACGAGCTCGGCGGTGGCCACGAGCCCCGCGAGTCCCGCCCCGATCACGATCACATCAGCGTCGTACGCCATGGGTTCCATCCTTCGGGGCGGTGCGGGCAGCGGCGGGCCCGGGCGGACAAAGTTACTTGTCGGTCAGATCTTGGGTACGGGCCGCTCCCACGTCAACCGTCCGGTCGGTGGCGCCCTGACCGATCCCGCGGGGCTGCCGGGCTATCGTCGGACCGTGTCGGTGCTGGTACTCCTGTTGTCCGTGGGCGCCGCCTGCTGCCTGGGCTTCGGCTTCGTCCTCCAGCAGGACGCTGCCCGCCGCGCCCCTCTGAGCGATTTCCTCTCGTTCCGGTTGCTCCTCGACCTGATGCGGGTGCCGAGCTGGCTGGCCGGACTCGGCCTGATGGTCTGCGGCATGGCTCTCGGGGCCCTGGCGCTCGGCCAGGGCGAGGTGTCGGTCGTGGAGCCGCTCCTGGCGACCAATCTGCTGTTCGCGATGGCTCTGTCCCGCCACCGGACCGGACAGGCGCTGGGCCGGCAGGGCTGGGGAGGCCTCTGCCTGCTGGCGGGTGGTGTCACCGCCTTCCTGCTGGCCGGTGAGCCCCGCGGAGGGGAGACGGTCACGGCGCCCCTGCGGCACTGGCTGGTGATCGGTGTGGTGGCCGGCCTCGCCGTGGTGCTGACCGCCTCCGCCCGGCACCCCAGGACCCGGGGCACCCCCGTCCTGCTCGGTCTGGCGGCGGGGCTGCTCTACGGACTGCAGGACGCCCTGACCCGGCTCAGCGGCGAGCGGCTGGCCGACGGCGGCTGGGCGTCGCTGCTCACGACGTGGCAGCCGTACGCGGTCCTCGTCCTGGGGGTGACCGGGCTGCTCCTGGTCCAGAGCGCCTTCGAGGCGGGACCGCTGCGGATGTCCCTGCCGGCGCTGACGGCCGCGCAGCCGCTGGCGGGGATCCTGTGCGGGATCGGCTTCCTCGGCGACCAGGTGCGCACCGACACGGCCGCCCTGGCCTGGCAGGCCGCGGGGCTGGCGGCGATCGTGGCCGGCATCGTGCTGCTGGGGCTGCACCCGGCGATGCCGGAGGGCAAGGAGCGGCACGGATCCACGGCCGCGGACCGGTTGATGTTGGATGGGCCCCATGACTCCGGCTGACGAGATCCTGGACATTGTCGACGAGAACGACGTGGTCGTCGGGCGGGCGCCCCGCGGGGAGGCGATCGCGCGCGGTCTGCGCCACCGCTGCGTCTTCATCGAGGCCAGGGACGCGGCGGGCCGGGTGTTCGTGCACCGCAGGACGGCCACGAAGCTCGTGTTCCCCTCGCACCACGACATGTTCGTCGGCGGCGTCGTGGGTGCCGGCGAGTCGTACGACGAGGCCGCGCTGCGGGAGGCCGAGGAGGAGCTGGGCGTCTCGGGCCTGCCCCGCCCCACACCGCTGTTCAAGTACCTCTACGAGAGTCCTGAGCACAGCTGGTGGTCGTACGTCTACGAGGTGCGCTGCGAGCTCCCCGTCCGGCCGCAGGCGGAGGAGGTCGACTGGTACGCCTTCCTGACCGGCGCCGAGCTCGAAGGGCGTCTGGGCGACTGGACGTGGGTGCCGGACGGTCTGGAGGCGTACCACCGGTTGCGGGAGTTCCGGGCGGGCGGCGGCGCGTGAGCGAGTTCGTGCGCGGGCTGCGGCTGTGGTTCGCCCCGGAGCGGATCCGCGAGGAGGGCGACACCCCGGACTACCGCTTCTCGCTGGCCAACGAGCGCACCTTCCTGGCCTGGGTCCGGACGGCTCTCGCCCTCATCGGCGGCGGGTTCGCCGTCGACCAGTTCCTGCCGGAGCTGGCCTGGGGCATCCGCGCCGGCCTGGCGCTCGGACTCCTGGCGGCCGGGGTGCTGTGCGCGCTGCGGGCCGTCAACCACTGGGTGCGGTGCGAGCGCGCGATGCGCCGTGGGGAGGACCTGCCCGTGTCGCGCTTCCCCGCGCTGCTCGGCGTGGTGGTCGCCGTGGTGGCGCTGGCGATGGTCGTGGTGGTCCTCTTCGGCTGGGAGGGGCGGTGACCACCACCGGCACGCGCGATCCCGGCCTCCAGCCCGAGCGCACACGGCTGGCGTGGCGCCGTACGACCCTGGCGTGCACGGTGGTGGCCCTGCTCGCGGTCCGGCAGGCGCTCCACAGCGAGTCGGCGGGGACGGGCGTGCTCGCTGTGGCCCTGAGCCTGCTTGCCTGGGTGGGGTTCCTCGCGGTGGCCCACCGCCGGGTCACGGGCATGGGCACCGCGCGGCCCGCCCCGCTGTCGCCGCGCCACGCCCTGACGGCGGCGGCGTGCACGGTGGCGCTGGCGGTGTTCGCCGCCGTGACCCTGTTCTGAACCGGCCGTACGACGTCAGTCCTGCCAGTCCACGGTGACGACGATCTTGCCCCTGGTGCGCCCCTCCTGGTTGAGCCGGTAGGCGTCGGCGGCCTGCTCCAGGGGGAAGACCCGGTCCACGTGGACGGAGACGATGCCCTGCTCGGCGAGTCCGGCGAGGTGGGCGAGGTCCGCCGCGTCGGGCCGCACGAAGGCGTAGCGCCCGCCGTAGGAGAAGACCTCCGCGTCGGCGATGGAGGCGAGCCTGCCGTCGGGCGCGAGGGTGTCGGCGGAGACCCGGAGCGCTTCCCCGCCGACCGTGTCGAACGCCGCGTCGAAGCCGTCGGGGACGAGGGACCGGAGCCGGGCACCCAGCCCGTCGCCGTGTTCGACGGGTTCGCCGCCGAGCCGGCGTACGTAGTCGTGGTTGTGGGGTCCCGCCGTGCCGACGACCCGGCAGCCCGCGTGCCGGGCGAGCTGGACGGCGAGTGAACCGACACCTCCGGCGGCCGCGTGGACGAGGACGGTCTCGCCCTCCTGCACCTTCAGGGTGCGGTACAGCACCTGGTGCGCGGTGAGGCCGCACAGCGGCAGGCCGGCCGCCTCCTCGAAGCTCAGGCTCAGCGGCTTGCGGGCGAGGGTGCGCACGGGGGCGGCGACGTACTCGGCGAAGGTGCCGCGCGAGAGGAAGTCCTCGCGCACGTAGCCGATGACCTCGTCCCCCACCGCGAACTCGTCCACGGCGGCGCCCGGCTGGACCACCACACCGGAGACGTCCCAGCCGGGGATGACGGGGAACACGGCCTCGAGTCCGGCCTGGAGGTAGCCCTCACGGGCCTTCCAGTCGACGGGATTGACGGCCGCGGCCCGCACCTTCACGAGGACCGAGTCGGGCCCGACCTTGGGGTCGGGCCTCTCGCCGTACTCCAGTACGTCGGCCGAGCCGTACCTGCTGTAGCTGATCGCCTTCATCTTCCGACGATCGGCGCGGACCGGGGCTCCCGCAACTCAGGCCGGGGCCGCCCCGGTCGGGGGCGGCCCCGGCACCTGCGGTGAGGCGGGGAGCCGGGGATCACTCATCGGATTCCGGGTGGACACTGGACGACATACCGACTGGTCGGCATCATGGTGCCGACCGTCCAACCGCCCCGGAGGTGCACACCATGAGCCCAGTCCACCCGCCAGGTCTCGATCTCGACCTGCTGCGCGGCCATCTCGACCGCGAGCGGCCGGGGCTGGTGAACGGACCGCTCGACGCCCGGGTGATCGAGGGCGGCCGCTCGAACCTCACCTACATCGTCACCGACGGCTCCGGTCAGTGGGTCGTGCGCAGGCCTCCGCTGGGCCACGTACTGGCCACCGCGCACGACATGAAGCGCGAGCACCGGGTGATCAGCGCCCTTCACTCCACAGCGGTGCCGGTACCGGAGACCGTCCTGCTCTGCGAGGACGACTCGGTCATCGGCTCTCCCTTCTACGTCATGGAGTACGTC
Source organism: Streptomyces sp. ALB3 (assembly GCF_044385685.1). NCBI lineage: Bacteria > Bacillati > Actinomycetota > Actinomycetes > Kitasatosporales > Streptomycetaceae > Streptomyces > Streptomyces sp. ALB3. The sequence continues at coordinate 44,845 of NZ_JBISCE010000034.1, forward strand.
GAGGGCACGCCCTACCGCACCGCCGGTCAGCTCGCCCCGCTCGGTGCCGAGCGCACCCGGGCCGCCGTCCTGGGTCTCGTGGACACCCTGGTGGACCTGCACGCCGTTGACCCCGCGAGCGTCGGCCTGGGTGACTTCGGCCGTCCGGAGGGCTTCCTGGACCGGCAGCTGCGGCGCTGGGGCAAGCAACTGGACGCCTCCCGCAACCGTGAGCTCGCCGGTATCGACGAACTGCACGCCGCCCTGGGCCGGGAGCTCCCCGTCTCCCCCGCGCCCACCGTGGTCCACGGCGACTACCGCCTGGACAACGTGCTGATCGGCCGTGACGACCGGATCAAGGCGGTCCTGGACTGGGAGATGTCCACGCTCGGCGACCCGCTCACGGACCTCGGCCTGCTCGTGATGTACAGCTCCGACCTCGGCCTTCCCGGCTCCCCCGTCTCCACGACCAGCGGCGCCCCGGGCCACCCCGGCCCCGCCGAGCTCATCGAGCGCTATGCCGCCCGCTCGGGCCGCGACACCTCCGCCATCTCCTGGTACACGGCCTTCGCCTGGTTCAAGCTCGCCGTGATCCTCGAGGGCATCCACTACCGCTACACCCTGGGCCAGACGGTCGGCGCCGGCTTCGACCGCATCGGCGACCTGGTCCCCGTCTTCATCTCGCACGGCCTCACCACCCTCCAGGAAGGCTGACCAACCCGTGGACTTCGCATTCGACGCCCGTACCGAAGAGCTGCGCACCAGGCTGCTCACGTTCATGGACGAGCACGTGTACCCCGCCGAGGAGGCCGCCGAGGAGCAGCGCGCGCGGCTGGCCTCACCCTGGGACACCCCGCAGGTCGTCGAGGACCTCAAGGCGGAGGCACGCAGGCAGGGCCTGTGGAACCTCTTCCTCCCGGACGCCGAGTACGGCGCGGGGCTGACCAACCTCCAGTACGCCCCGCTGGCCGAGATCACCGGCCGCAGCCCGCACCTGGCGCCGACCGCGCTGAACTGCGCGGCCCCGGACACCGGGAACATGGAGGTGCTCTCGCAGTTCGGCTCGGACGAGCAGAAGAAGCAGTGGCTGGAGCCGCTGCTCGCCGGGGAGATCCGTTCGGCCTTCGCCATGACGGAGCCCGAGGTGGCCTCCTCGGACGCGACGAACATCGAGACCCGGATCGCGAAGGACGGCGACTCCTACGTCGTCAACGGGCGCAAGTGGTACATCTCCGGGGCCATGAACCCGGACTGCGCGGTGTTCATCGTGATGGGCAAGACGGACCCGGACGGAGAGGACATCCGCCGCCAGCAGTCCATGATCCTCGTGCCGCGCGACACCCCCGGTGTGGAGGTGCGCCGGGCGATGCGGGTGTACGGCTACGAGGACCACTCCCACGGCGGCCACGCCGAGGTCGTCTTCCACGACGTGCGTGTGCCCGCCGCCCATCTGATCGGCGAGGAGGGCGGCGGCTTCGCCATCGCGCAGGCGCGGCTGGGACCGGGCCGGATCCACCACTGCATGCGGCTGATCGGGATGGCCGAGCGGGCGATCGAGCTGATGTGCAGGCGGGCCGTGGCCCGTACGGCCTTCGGCAAGCCGCTGGCCCAGCAGGGCGTCGTCCAGAACTGGATCGCGGACGCCCGGGTGACGGTGGAGCAGCTGCGTCTGCTGGTGCTGAAGACGGCCTGGCTGATGGACACGGTGGGCAACCGCGGGGCGCACACCGAGATCCAGTCGATCAAGATCGCCACCCCGCGCGCGGTCGTCGGCATCCTCGACCAGGCGGTGCAGCTGTACGGCGCCGGGGGCGTCAGCCAGGACTTCCCGCTGGCCGAGCTCTGGTCGTCGGCGCGGACGCTGCGGCTCGCGGACGGACCGGACGAGGTGCACCAGCGCTCACTGGCGCGGCGGGAGATCAAGAAGTACCTCTGAGCCCGGTGCGGGGAGGCGCGGCAACCGCGCGCCTCCCCGGCGGGGTCAGAAGGTGAGCTGCCAGCTGTCGATGTAGCCGGTGTCCTGTGCGGCGACGTCCCGCACCTGGAGCCTCCAGGTGCCGTTGGCGGTCTCACTCGACGCGTTGACCGTGTAGCTCGCGATCACGTTGTCCGCGGAGTCGCTGCCGCTGGAGTTCTTGAGGCGGTAGGCGGTGCCGTCGGGCGCGAGCAGGTCGACCACGAGGTCGCCCCGGTAGGTGTGCTTGATGTCGACCTCCACCTTGAGCGCCGACGGCGCGTTGCCCGTGCGGCCGGTGACCGGGACCGGGGAGGTCACCGCGGCACCGTTGTCGGGCACGGAGACGTTGGTGGCGTTGCTGAAGACGGTCCCGGTCGGCGGGGTGACCGTTCCGGAGGAGAGCGTCCACACGGCGTGGGCGACGGCGTCGCTGTTGCGGTCCAGGGCCGTGTCGTTGATGTTCGTCGTCGTGTCGCACGACGAGTGGTAGCAGCGGTCGAAGGACTGGCCCGCCGTACCGCCCCACTTCTGGGCCTGGGCGCTGGACTTGGTGTTGCTCGCCCCGGTGAACAGGCCTCCGACGGGCACGCCCGCGCTCTTGAAGGGGGCGTGGTCGGAGCGGCCGTCCCCCTCGGTCTCTATCTCGGTGGGTACCGACAGACCCGCGAAGTAGCTCTTGAAGGTCTGCTCGATGACGGGGTCGTCGTCGTAGACGAAGTAGCCGGCGTTGGGCGAGCCGATCATGTCGAAGTTGAGGTACCCGGCGAGCTTGGAACGCTCGGCCGTGGCCAGGTTGTTGACGTAGTACTTCGAGCCGACGAGTCCCAGCTCCTCGGCGCCCCACCAGGCGAAGCGCAGGTGCTTGTCCGGCGCGAGCTGGGCCCGGGAGACCGCGAGGGCGGTCTCCAGCACGGCGGCCGAGCCCGATCCGTTGTCGTTGATGCCGGCGCCGGAGCTCACCGAGTCGAGGTGGGAGCCGGCCATGAGGACCTGGTTCGGGTCGCCGCCCGGCCAGTCGGCGATCAGGTTGTACCCGGTCGCGCCGCCGGAGGTGAACTGCTGGAGCGAGGTGGTGTATCCGGCGGCGTCCAGCTTGGCCTTCACGTAGTCGACGGACGCCTTGTAACCGGCCCTTCCGTGGGCCCGGTTGCCGCCGTTGGCGGTGGCGATCGACTGGAGCTGGGTGAGGTGCGCCTTGACGTTGGCGAGCGGGATGTCGGGGGCCGCGGTGACGGCTTCGGGCGCCGCTTGGGCGGTCGGGGCTCCGGTCGCCAGCAGGGCGGCGACCGCGAGCGCGGCGGCGGAGAGGGATCTGCGTCGGGCAGGTCTCATCGAGGGGCTCCGGATTCCGTTCGGGGACTGACGGAACGTGCGGGGGTCCCCGGCCGAGTGCGACCGGGGCCTGGAGCGATGGGGCTGGAAGTGCGCCCCCGATGTTCGGCGAGGTGACCGAGTACCGTCAAGGGTGGAATCCGGACAGGCGCGTTCGCTCAGCGGACACCCGGGAAGGGAGCCCGGCCCGGTCCGCAGCCGCCGTCCCCGCCGGGCGCGGGCTACGGGATCGCCGGACCGGGCTACCGCGCGTGCCGGAGCGCGGCGCGGCCGTCCACACGCCGGGGGCGCTCGTCCCGCGTGTTCCGCCTGCTCAGCGCGCCTCGGGCGCCGCCGTCCGGCCTCTTGGCGGGGTGGGCCGGGATCCGCACACTCCGAGTGGGCTCCCCGCCGGGAAGCCCCGCCGCCGGCGTCGCGTGAACCGAGAGGCCTTCCATGCGCCCGCTCCACCTGTCCGCCGCCGCCCTGCCCCTCGCGGTCCTCCTGCTGACGGCCGCCCCCGTCTCCGCCCGGGCCCATCCGCACGACACGACGACGCACACCCCCGTCACGGCCGTCGACGGCGGATTCGAGACACCGGCCGTCCCCGCGCCGTCCCCCTTCACCACCTACCCCGGCGGGCAGCCCGTCGGCCCCTGGACGGCCGGCGGTGACAGCGTCGACCTGACGTCCGACCGCCTGTGGGACGCCGCCGAGGGCCACCAGTCACTCGACCTCAACGGGAGCTCGTCCGGCAGCGTCTCGCAGCAGATACCCGTCCTGCCCCTGACCTCGTACGTCGTCAGCTTCGAGCTGGCCGGCAACCCGGCCTGGGCGCCCGCCCTGAAGACGGGCGAACTGAGGGTCGACGGCACACCGGTCAGGACCTTCGGCTTCGACATCACCGGCCGGGGGTTCCGCGACATGGGCTACATCCGGCAGAGCGCCGTCTTCACCAACCTGCTGAAGAACTCCGTCACCCTCACCTTCGCCTCCACCAGCCCCGGGGTCGGCGGCCCTGTCATCGACGACGTCCGGGTCCGCAGCTGCCTGCTGGTGCTCTGCCCGCCCACCTCCTGACCCCGGACGCACCGGGCCTGCCGGCGCCGGCGCGCGTCTTCCGGAGCGCGTGGGACGACGGCGGGGCACCGACGGCACGGACGACGGGGCGCCGTCAGGGGCGCAGGGCCCTCAGCAGCAGGTCGGCCAGATGGTCCGCGACCTCCTGCTGGCTGAGCGGCCCTTCCGGGCTGTACCACGTGGACAGGTGGTGGACCGAGCCGAAGTGGTAGTCGACGACCAGGTCGGCCGGCGTCGCCGAGGAGAACACCCCGCTCTTCTGGCCCTCCTCGACCAGGGCCCGGAAACGCTCGTGGTACCGGCGGCGCTCGATGCGCACCTGCTTGTTCTTCTCCGGGCTCAGGTGGTGCATGGAGCGGAAGAAGATCGAGGCGTCGTCGAGGTTGTCGATGGTCGTGACGACCACGTCCGCCGCCGCGTCACGAAGCCGCTCCTCGATGGGCGCCTCGGCGTTCGCGAAGGCGTCGAGCCGCTCCTGCTGGAGCCTCAGCACCCGGGCGTAGACCTCCTGGAGGAGGTCCTCCTTGGAGCCGAAGTAGTGGTAGAGCGCCCCCTTGGTGACGCCCGCGGCCTCGACGATCTCCTGGACGGAGGTGCGGTCGTAGCCGCGCTCCGCGAAGAGCCGGGTGGCGGCGGCCAGCAGCCTCTGGGGGACGGGCGTACCGTTCCCGTCCGTCGCCTTGGCCATTGCCGCCACCTGCCCTCTCGTACCGCGCGTGAACTGTTCTAACGGGGGGAACGCAGTTCCCGCCTGAGGATCTTCCCACTCGCCGTCTTCGGGAGTTCGGTCAGGATCTCCACTTCGCGCGGGTACTTGTAGGCGGCCAGCCGCTCCTTGCAGTACGCGCTGAGCTCGCCCGGTTGCGTCTCGGCGCCCGGCCGCAGACTGACGTAGGCCCGGACGGTCTCCCCGCGGTAGCTGTCGGGAACGCCCACGACGGCCGCCTCGCGGACCGCGGGATGGGTGTAGAGGACGTCCTCCACCTCCCGGGGCCACACCTTGAAGCCGGAGGCGTTGATCATGTCCTTCTTGCGGTCCACGACGTAGAGCCAGCCCGCCGCGTCCATGAAGCCGATGTCGCCGGTGCGCAGCTCCCCGCCGGGGAAGGCCGCCTCGGTCGCCTCGGGCAGCTTCCAGTATCCGGAGACGACCTGCGGTCCGCGTACGGCGATCTCGCCCTGCTCGCCGAAGGGGACGTCGCAGCCCTTCTCGTCGATGATCCGCACCAGGGTGTCGGGGCCCGGGACGCCGACCGAGAGGGTGCCCGAGACGGGGTCGACGGGTGCCTCGTGCTCCGGCGGTACGGACGCGCAGGGCGCGGTGCACTCGGTGAGCCCGTAGCCGTTGCGGATGTACGGGCCGAAGCCGTCGCGGAACTTCTCGACCAGCGCGGGCGGCAGCGGAGCGCCGCCCGAGGAGATCACCTTGAACGAGGAGAAGTGCTCCCGGGTGACCTGCGGGTGCGCGGCCAGCGCCATGAAGGCGGTCGACGGGCCCACGGTGTAGGCGGGGCGGTGCTCCGCGAAGGCTTCGAGGACCACGCTCGCCTCGAAGCGGTAGGCGAGGACCAGGGTGCCCGCGTTGGCGACGCAGGCGGCGAGCTGGCACACCATGCCGGTGATGTGGAAGAGCGGGGCGAGCGCGAAGTAGGACGAGCCCTCTTCGATGGGGTGGCCGGCCCGCTGCCGTTCGGCGTTGATCATGATGTTGCCCTGGGAGTTCATGGCCCCCTTGGGGGTGCCGCTCGTCCCGGAGGTGTAGCTGATCAGGGCGGTGTCCGCGGCGGTGAGCTCGCGGCCGTCGGGGGCGGCGAGGCCCCGGCGGGCCACCGCCACCAGGTCGGACGCCCAGTCGTCGGCACCCGGGGCCGGGAGCCGCTCGAAGCCGAGCACCCGCGGGTCGTCGGCCGACTGGAGGTCGAGCTCGCAGGCCGTGACGGCGATCCGCACGCTCGGGGCGGCCTCGGCGGTGGCACGCAGATAGGAGTCCCAGGCCCGGTCCGAGCAGATCAGCGCGGTCACCTCGGCGTCCTTCAGTACGTGGCCGACCTCACCGGCCTTGTACATCGGGTTGAGCGGGACGACGGTCGCGCCGGCCTTCCAGGCCCCGAGCAGCGCGAGCACGAAGTGCGGGGTGTTCTGCAGCATGATCGCGACCCGGTCGCCGCGCTCCAGCCCCTCGGCGGCGAGGTGGGCCGCCACGGAGTCGGAGAGCCCGTCGGTCTCCCGGTAGCTGAGGCGTCCGTCGAAGTAGGCGAGAGCGGTGCGCTCAGGAGCCCTGTCCACGGCCGCGCGAAAGGCGTGGACCATGGTCTCGGCGGGGTGGACGGGGGCGAGCTGGGCCTCGCTGAGCAGGGCGGTCCAGGGCTTCGCCGCGTAGATCGACTCGGTCATGCGCCGGCCTCCTCCCACTTCTGCTGCAGGCGGTTCATGCTGCCGATCCACTGGTCGGGGTCCTTGGCCCGGGCGCGGTAGTAGCCGGCCACCTCCGGGTGGGGCAGGACAAGGAAGCGGTCCTGCTCCATGGCGTCGAACAGGGCGTCGGCGACGGCCTCCGGCTCGATCGCCGTAGGGGCGAGGACCAGGTCGCCCGCCGATCCGGCCGACGTGAGCATGTCCGTGCGGACACCCTGGGGGCAGATCGTGTGGACCTTGATCCCCCGGTGCCGGTAGGTCAGGGAGAGCCACTCGGCGAACGCGACCGCGCCGTGCTTGGTCACGCTGTACGGGGCGGCGCCGATCATCGTCAGCAGGCCTGCGGCCGACGCGGTGGAGACGAATCGGCCGCTGCCCCGCTCCAGCCAGTCCGGCAGCAGCGCCCTGGCCGCGCGGACGTGCGCCATGACGTTCACGTCCCAGGCCCTGGCCCAGACGTCCTCCTCGGCGAAGGCGTCTCCGCCCGAGGCGAGGCCGGCGTTGGCACAGTAGACGTCCACCGTGCCGTCGAGTGCGTCGCGCGCGGCGTCCACGACGGTGGAGGCGTCGCCCGCCACCACGGTGCCGCCGATCTCCTCGGCCAGCGCCTTGATCCGGTCGCCGTCGAGGTCGTTGACGACGACCCGCGCGCCCTCCGCGGCGAATCTGCGGGCCAGGGCCGCTCCGATGCCGCCTCCGGCTCCCGTCACCACTACGCCAGCGCCCTGCACCGTACTCATCGGTCCCGCCTCTCTCAGCCGTCTTCCCCGGCAGACTAACCAGTCGGTATGTGATCGGGGAAGAGGTTCGGGGCAGGACTGGGAATCTGCCCAGTCGCGGCCGTTCCGTGCGGCCCCCACCCGCGCTAGCGTGCGTGACCATGACAGTCGACGCGATCATGGAGGTAGCCCGATGACCCTGTCCAGGCGTGGTTTGCTGGCTGCCGGCGGTGTGATGGGGGCCCTCGCGACGACCGGGGCCGGGCCGGGTACGGCCGTGGCCGCCGGCCGGGAGTCCGGGGCCTGGCACCCCCGGGTCCGCACCGGCTTCGAGCGGCTGGCCGCCGACGGGTACCGGCTGCTGGCCGGGCAGAAGGTGGGGATCGTCACCAACCCGACCGGTATCACCGCAGGCGTCCAGCACATCGTCGACGTGATGCACCCCGACGACCGGGTGAACCTGACGGCCGTCTTCGGGCCCGAGCACGGTTTCCGTGGGACCGCGCAGGCGGGGGGCTCGGAGGGCCGGTACGACGACCCGGCGACCGGACTGCCGGTCTACGACACGTACCTCAAGAGCGGGCAGCCGCTGGCCGACGTCTTCACCGCGTCGGGCGTCGACACGGTGGTCTACGACATCCAGGACGCGGGCGCCCGCTTCTACACGTACATCTGGACCCTGTACGACTGCATGGAGGCGGCCGCGCTCGCGGGCAAGCGGCTGGTGGTCCTGGACCGGCCGAATCCGGTCACCGGCAGGGCGGCGCTCGGGCCCGTGCTCGACCCGGCCTTCGCGACCTTCGTGGGACGCAGGGAGATCTCCCAGGCGCACGGGATGACGGTGGCGGAACTCGCGCTGCTCTTCAACGAGGAGTTCCTCGGGGCCCGGCCGGTGGAGCTGGACGTGGTGAAGATGTCCGGGTGGCGCCGCAGGGACTTCTTCGACGACACGGGCCTGCCGTGGGTGCCCCCGAGCCCCAACATGCCGACGCCCGAGACGGCTGTGGTCTATTCCGGGACCTGTCTGTTCGAGGGGACGAACCTCTCCGAGGGCCGGGGAACGACACGGCCGTTCGAACTGCTCGGGGCGGAGGGGGTGGACCACCGCTGGGCGGCGGCCGCCAACGCCCTGGAGCTGCCCGGAGTCGCCTTCCGAGAGGCGTACTTCGCACCGACGTTCTCCAAGTTCCAGGGGAAGACGGTGGGCGGGGTGCAGGTGCACGTCCAGGACCGGGACGTCTTCGACCCCGTCCGCGCGGGTATCGCGCTGCTGGTCACGGCGAAGCGGACGTGGAGCGGGTTCGCGTGGCGGTCCGACAACTGGATCGACAAGCTCACGGGCAACACCCGGGTCCGCACGATGATCGACGCGGGTGCGGACACGGACGAGGTGGTGGGTGCCTGGGAGGACGACCTCGCCGCCTTCCGGAGGATGCGGCGGGAGTACCTGCTGTACCGGTGAGGGCCGGTTCCGGTGAGCCTGTTCCCCGTCCGGCGGGACGGGGAACAGGCTCGGTCACGGTCCGCCGGGCGGCTCAGCGGTGCGAGGGGAACTCCGCGACCAGCTGGTAGGTCGGCCGGTTCTGCCAGTGGATCGACTTCTGCGAGATCCCGCCCAGCGGGCGGTGGATGATCGCGTCGGTGCACCACTGTTCACCGGCCTTGCAGCTGTCGTCCCCCGGGTACACCTCGGAGGCGGGTACCGCCGCCGCCTCCTTCAGGGTGGTCAGCAGCGCGGAGCGGCAGGCACTCAGGTCACCGTTTCCGCAGTAGGTCCTCGCCAGCGGCCCCTCGACGGGCTGCCCGAGCACCTGGCGCAGGTCCTTGTCGGCGAAACCCCACCAGCCGTACTGGAACGCCGAACCGCTGTGCGCCCCGCTCGGCCCGTGGCTCGCGGCCGGGGACTCGTCGGTGGCCAGGCCGGCGGTGAGGGCCGTGTAGAGGCCGTCACCGAGACCCGGGCGGAATTCGGCCTCGACCAGCTTCGGCCACCAGGCGTCCATGAGCCGTACCGCGCCCGCGTGCGTGTAGCCGCGCGATCCGGGCGCGGTCTCCTTGCGTTGCGCGCCGGCCGCCCGCCAGGAGTCCAGTTGCTGGACCGCCGCGCTGACGGCCGGGTCGGTGACCGGCTGGGAGCGCAGCACCTTCAGGAGTTCCGGAAGCAGTTGCTCACCCCGGAGGTCGGTGAGTGCCGCCTCCTCCATGGCGCGGGTCAGGGAGGCCCGGGTCACGCCGCCCTCCTCGACGAGTGCGGAGACGCGGTCGTCGAGCAGGTCGCCCCGGTGCACCGCGCCGAAGCCGAACGCGGCGGTGGAGTAGTCCTCGGCCTGGCGGTTGTTCCAGGAGATGTAGTAGTCCTGGCCGATGGAGTGCGGGTGTTCGGCGAACGGGGTGTAGTCGGCGGTGTTGGCCGCCGGGTCGTAGCCCTTCCACTCGTACGCCTTCTCGGCCTTCACCGGCAGCGCGGCGTCGACCCCGGCCGCGCGCACGGGGTTCATCCCGCTGTTGTAGTAGGCCGTGGTGCGCGAGTCCGCGTAGAACCAGTTGAAGGCGTAGTCGATGTGGCTCGCCGCCTGCTGGAAGGACGCCGCGTCCGTCACGTACGCCGGGTCGTTGAGCAGCTGGAAGCCGATGATCGAGTCGGCCTCGTGCCGGTAGGTGGTGCGCAGCGAGGTGTAGGCGACGGGCTTGCCGTCCACCGTGGCGCGGTGGGTGACGATGCCGTAGCCGGTCCGCCACACCCGCATCCGGTAGGAGCCCTTCGCGGTGGAGTCGGCGACGGTGGGCTTCCAGGAGTTGGCGCGCTCCAGCTTCTCCATGGCCGTGCAGGCCCCGTCGTGGCGGTAGTGGGTGGAGTCCTTGGTGGGCGCCGAGCCGTCGGGCTCGCAGAGCTCGACGGCGTAGGTGTCGGTGATGTCCTGGGCCGCCGAGGTGGCGCTCCACGCGTAGTCCTGGCCCCGGCCCATCTGGATGTACATGCCCACTCCGGCGAAGGAGACGCCGCGGGCGCTGATGCCGGGACCCTGGAGTTCCTGGAGCATCATCAGCTGCGGGGCGAAGTAGCCGGTCTGGGGGCCCATGACGGCGATGGGGTTGCCGCTCGCGGTGTGCTTGCCGGAGACCAGGAGCGCGTTGGACATACCGCGCTTCTGCGCGCCGTCGCCGGAACCCGGCAGCGAACCCCCCGGGATCACCCCGTCGTCGTACATGCCCTGCAGCGGCTCGAGCGCGGCCGGCGCCCGCACCGGGTCCTTCCTGTTCGTGCCGGCCGAGCCCGTGCGGTCGTGTATCAGGGGCTCGGGTGTGACGGAGCCCGGGTCGGGGAGGGCGGTGCCCCGGGCCTTGTCGGGCTTGTCGGCGTACGGGAACGAGGTGCCGTCGTGGACGGTGAGGACCGCCTCCGGGTCGTTGCGCTGGCGGAAGGACTCCCAGACGCGGGTGCCCTCCTCGACGCCGTACTTCTGCTGGGCCGCGAGCAGCGAGAGCGCGGCCTGGACCTCGCCGCCGCCTCCCCCGCCGAACTGCCCGCCGACGACCGAGGCGATCGATATGAGGTCGGTCAGCTCGAAGGGCTGGATCTCGCCGATGTTGGTGATGGAGTCGATCTTCCCGGTGAGGACGTACTCGCCCGGGAAGTAGCGGCCCTTCTTGGACTTCACCCGGTAGGCGTTGATCCCGTCGATGTAGGCCTGCGCGTCGGCCATCGCCTGCTCGCCACGCGCGCCCTCGGTGTTCCTGATCCATTCGACCTGGGCCTCGAGGTCCGCCTCGGTGTACGGGGCCTGCGGCCAGAACTGCTGCTCGAGCCCTTGGTTGGCCAGCGCTCCCCCGGCGAAGGAGGTCAGCTCGCCGCGTCCGATGTGCCGGAAGAGGTCCATCAGCCACAGCCGGTCCTGGCCGGCGGCGTACCCGGCGCCGAACTCGGTGCCGTAGCGGGTGGTGCCCTTGATGTGCGGGACCCCGCTCTTCTTGTCGCGGGTGATCGTGACGTCCTCGCGTGGCTTCGTCACGGACTCGACCTGATCGGCGGCGACCCCGAAGGAGGCGTCGTTGAAGAAGTCGGTCAGCTTCTGGTCGGTGAGGCCCGTATGGCCCGCGACCAGGCCGTTGTAGCGGTCCAGCTGGTCGTCGCTGTGCGCGGGGTGCGTGCCGAACGCCTTGTTCCCGAGGATCTCCACGAGCGTGGCGTTGCCGTTCTCACCGGGCGGCAGGATGTCCGCGCACTGGTTGTGGCAGTGGTCGGTGACGGCGACGGGTTCCGGCTCCGCGGCTCCGGCGGTGGGAGCCGAGGCGAGCAGGGATGTACCGAGAGCGAGAACGGCCGCGACTGCGGCGGCTCCGAGCGTGCGGGTGCGTGGGGGCATGCGTGCTCCTCCAGGTGGCCGATGCGCCGGAGGTTACTGGCGGTACACCCCGCCGGTAAGGTGAACACCAGTCACTTTTTCCGAATCCCCACGCCCCGTACGGGCGGTCCCACGTGGACCGTCTCGATCCGTGGACGCTTTCGCCTTTCGATGGAGCCGAACAGGGCACTCGTACGTCCATCCCTTGACGCCGAAGTACGAGCGACGGAGGTGGCAGTGCCATGGCCGGTTTCCGGAGTCTTGCGAGACAGGTCCGCGACCCGCGGGGCGATCTGGCTTTGCGGCGGTATTCGCTGCGCAAATGCCTGGAGAGATTCGCCCCGTACGGCCACCGGGCGACCTGGGATCATCTGTGCGCCCGGCACGGGATCGAGCCCGAGGACAGGGCCCCCGAACCGGTGCGCCTGATCCGCGCGCTGGACGAACTGGAGGAGGCGCGGGCCGTCTGGCTCGCGTACGAGGCGGGTTTCGCCGAGCGGCGGCGCCGTGAGAAACACGACGGGCTGCGGCGGCCCGGCGCGTTCGACGACTGGCACCGGCGGACCTGGGGCGGCAACGGGATCGCCCACTGCGGGGATCCGGGGGTGCACCCCAGCGCGCCCCTCGCCGAGGTCCTGGGACGGCTGATCGCGGCCCTGGGCGGCAAGCCCGGCGCCGCCTGCCCGGTCTGCGCGGGGACCGGGATCGTCTGGCGGCAGGACCTGGACCGCGAACCGTGGGCCGGCCCGGTCTGCACGAGGTGCGGCATCGTGGTCCCCCGGCCCGTCCTGACGGCGGGCGCGCTGGCCAGGGCCAGGGGCTCACGCACGACGAGGGGGCTGACGGCGTCGGCCGCCTGAGGCGGGGAGGCCACCGGAGGACCGGCGGAGCCGGGGCGCGCTCAGGAGCTGTCCGCCGCGCCCCGCTCGGGCATCAGACGTGAGCCGGCCATCCGGTCGCCGAAGACGTCGTCGGGGTTGGACAGCACACAGGTCTCCAGTGACAGACAGCCGCAGCCGATGCAGTCGGTGAGGTGGTCACGCAGCCGGCCCAGCTGCTTGATCCGCTCGTCCAGTTCCGAGCGCCACGCCCGGGAGAGCCGGGCCCAGTCCTCGTGGTTCGGGGTGCGCTCCTCCGGGAGCTCGGCCAGCGCGTCCCGGATGGTGGCGAGCGGGATGCCCACCCGTTGGGCGGCGCGCACGAACGCGACCCGGCGCAGGGCGTCCCTGGTGTAGCGGCGCTGGTTGCCACTGGTACGGCTGCTGCTGATCAGGCCCTTGGACTCGTAGAAGTGCAGGGCGGACACCGCGGCGCCGCTTCGGGCGGAGAGCTGGCCGACGGTGAGTTCTTGGTAGGTCTGCGGGATCTGTGGCACCCCCGCAACCCTAGTGGCCGCACCTCGGCCTCCGCCCGCCACTTCGAGAACCCGGCCGGTCCGTCGTTGACAGGGACGCGCGGCCCAACCATGCTGAGCAAGCGCTTAGACATCGCCCCGGAGAGGGTGACCGACAGCCGGAAGGCAGGACCACCACCATGGCAGAGCCGAAGATCTTCACGTCCGCACAGGAGCTGCGGGACGGGGTCGGCCAGGAGCTCGGGTACAGCGACTGGCTGGAGATCGAGCAGAAGAGGATCGACCAGTTCGCCGAGGCCACGGGCGACCACCAGTGGATCCACGTGGACCCGGAGCGCTCCGCGAACGGCCCCTTCGGGACGACGATCGCGCACGGCTATCTGACGCTGTCGCTGCTGCCGGTGCTCGTGCCCCAGATCCTCCGGGTGGAGGGCGCCACGATGGGCATCAACTACGGGACCAACAAGGTCCGCTTCCCCTCGACCGTCCCGGTGGGCTCGCGGCTGCGCGCCGGCGCCGTGCTCAAGAGCGTCGAGGAGGCGGGCGGCGGCGTGCAGGTGACCGCGCTCGTCACGATCGAACGTGAGGGCGGCGACAAGCCGGCCTGCGTCGCGGAGTCGGTGTCGCGCTACTACTTCTGACCCGTCGCCGCCTCCCGGCCGGTGCGGGAGTGCGCCGGGCGCCCGGGGTGCCCGGCGTCACTTCTGGGCGCCCACCATGCGCAGGACGAGGTCCGCGTAGAGGGTGCCGACCTGCTCGGGCGTCCGGCTGCCCTGCGCGTTGAACCAGCGCGCCACGTCGATGCAGAGGGAGAGCACGGCGAGTGTGGTGCCCGGGACGTCCGGGACGTCGAATTCGCCCGCCCGGACGCCCTCGCCGATGATCCGGCGCACCACGGCGTCGGTCCGCCTGCGCAGGGCGACGATCTCGGCGCGGTGCTCGTCGCCGAGTGCCTCCAGCTCGTACTGCACGACCCGGGCCGTGGTGTGCCGCTCGGCATGCCAGCTGACGAAGGACCGGACCGCGTCGGCGAGCCGCTCGGCCGCCGTGCCGTCCTTGCCGGCCGCCGTCTCCAGGAGCAGCAGGGCCCGGTCGTGGCCGATCCTGCTGATCCTGTGGAGCAGCTCTTCCTTGGTCTTGTAGTGGATGTAGAGCGCGGCCGGGCTCATCCCGGCCCGGCCGGCGATGTCCCGGGTGGTGGTCGCGTGGTAGCCGCGCTCGGCGAAGGCCTCGACCGCCGCCACGAGCAGCCGCCTCGCCGCCTCGGGCGTGACCTCGCTCCACGGCGCGCTGTCGCCGTCGGTCTCCTCCGCCGTGCTCATCGCCACGTGCCCCTTTCCGCTGGCAGGACGAACACCATACCGCGAACCTGAGCAAGCGCTTAGAGCTCTGGCGGGAGGAGGGCGTCAGAGCTTCTGGAAGGGATCGTGCTCCGCGAGGATCTTCTCCAGCCTCGCCTGGTCGACCCGGCTCACGATCTGCCCCGCCTCGTGGCGGTCCCTGATGACCTTGGCGAGGGTGAAGCACGAGGTGACGAGATAGAGCACCCCGATGGCGAGGAAGGCCCGCACCCAGGCGTCGGCGTCGAGGAAGAAGATGCCGAGGGCCACCGCGCCCATCGCCACCCCGAAGGAGAGGACGGCCTGTCCGTAGAAGGCGGCGGTGCCCTGCTGCTTGACCGATGTTGTCTCACTCATGTCGCACAGCATCCGGCGCGGTGGCGTACCCCACCATCCGTCGGCGTACTCAGTCCGTACTCAGAAGCGGGCTCCGGGCCGGCCCGGCGGGCGGGCCCGGCCGCCTCAGAAGGCGGAGACCCCCGTCAGGGCGCGTCCGATGATCAGCTTCTGGATCTGACTGGTGCCCTCGTACAGCGTCATCACGCGGGCGTCCCTGACCAGCTTCCCGACGGGGTACTCGTCGATGTAGCCGTACCCGCCGAACACCTGGAGGGCGTTGTTCGCGGCACGGACCGCGGCCTCGGAGGCGAAGAGTTTCGCCGTCGAGGCGGCGGTGGCGAAATCCTGCCCGCGGTCGATGAGGTCGGCGACGCGCCAGGTCAGCATGCGGGCGGCGTCGACGTCCACGGAGATGTCGCTGATGAGCTCCTGGACGAGCTGGTAGCTCGCGATGGACTTGCCGAACTGCTCGCGCTCGCCCGCGTAGCGCACGGCGGCGTCGAGGGCGGCCTGCGCGATGCCGACACAGCCGGCCGCGACCGACATGCGGCCCTTGGCCAGCGCGGACATGGCGACGGAGAAGCCCTTGCCCTCGGGGCCCATGAGGGTGGAGGCGGGGACGCGGACGTCCTCCAGCACCAGTTCGGCCGTGGCCTGGCCACGCAGGCCGAGCTTGCCGTGGACGGTGCGCCGGGTCAGGCCCGGGGCGTCGGCGGGCACCAGGAACGCGGAGACGCCCCGGTGTCCGGGAGCGTCGCCGGTGCGGGCGAAGAGCAGGACGACATCGGCCCACGTCCCGTTGGTGATGAACATCTTGGAGCCGCTGATGACGTAGTCGTCACCGTCCCGGACGGCCCTGGTGGTCAGGTTCCCGGCGTCGGACCCGGTGCCCGGCTCGGTGAGGCCGAAGCAGCCCACGGCCTCACCGGAGGTGAGCTTCGGCAGCCACCGGCGCTTCTGCTCCTCGCTCCCCCAGGACGCGATCGTCTTGGCGACCAGGCCGAGCGAGACGGACACGATGCCGCGCACCGACGAGTCACCGCGGCCGAGTTCCTCGGTCACCAGGCAGTACGCGAGGTGGTCCCCGCCGGAACCGCCGTACTCCTCCGGGATCGTCAGCCCGAGGAAGCCGAGCGCTCCCAGTTTCTTCACGATCGACTTGTCGACACTCTCGGCCCGGTCCCACTCGACGACGTGCGGGGTGATCTCCCGTGCGACGAAGTCCTCGGCGAGCTGCCGGACGGCGTCCTGCTCCTCGCTCAGCTCCAGGTTCATCCTGCGACACCCCACTTTTAATTAGCACTGCTAGTTTTAAGCTTGCAGGCCCTACTATGTGCCGCATGGCCCGACCGCGCAAGCCCCTCCTCAGCAGAGACCGCATCGTCGACGCGGCGAGCGCGCTCGTCGACGCCGAAGGGCTCGACGCGGTCTCGACCCGGCGTCTCGCCGCCGAGCTGGGCGTCAGCGGGCCGTCGCTCTACAACCACTTCCGGAACAAGGACGAGATCCTCGACGCGGTCGCCGACGCCGTGTCCGCCCAGGTCGACCTGTCGATGTTCGAGGAGCCCGGGCCGCACGACTGGCCCGCCGCCCTGCACGACTGGGCCGTCTCCTACCGCGCGGCGCTCGCCGCGCACCCGCACATCGTGCCGGTGCTCGCCCAGGGGCCCGGCCGCCGTCCGGCCGGCCTGCGGGTCGCCGACGCGGTCTTCGGCGCCATGGTCCGGGCCGGCTGGCCGCCCGCCCAGGCCACCTACATCGGCGCCCTGATGCGCTACTTCATCACCGGATCGGCCCTGGGTTCCTTCGCCCGCGGATTCGTCGACGACGAGACGGCGTACGACCCCGCCGACTACCCGCACCTCGGCCAGGCCCACCTGCTGGCCGACCGCCGCCAGCAGGTCGACGAGGGAGCCTTCGAGACCGGGCTGCGCGCCCTGCTCGACGGCCTCACGCTGCAGTACGAGCAGACGGTCGCCGGCCGCACGGTACGGCCGGCGCCGAACGGTGCCTGACGCATCCTGGACGCATGTCCCGCATGACACCGCACGATCCCGCCGCGCCCCGGCTCGCCGCCCTGGCGGCGCTGCTCGCCGACGAGACCCGCGCCTCCTTCTGCCTGGCCCTGCTCGACGGCCGGGCGTGGACGGCGGGTGAGCTGGCCCGGGCCGCCGGGGTGGCCGCGTCGACGGCCAGCGAGCATCTGGGCAAGCTGGTCGCGGGCGGGCTGCTGGCCGAGGAGCGCCAGGGCCGCCACCGCTACCTGCGGCTCGCCGACGGGCGCGTCGCGCAGCTGGTCGAGGAACTCGCCGCACACGCCCACCCCGGCGCCCGGACACCCCCGCGGACCCTGCGCGAGGCGAGCACGCGTCACGCGCTGGCCCGGGGACGCACCTGCTACGACCATCTCGCCGGGCGGCTCGGCACCGGCATCACCGACGCCATGACCGGGCGCGGACTCCTGCGGCAGGACACCGGCTTCGCGCTGACCGACGAGGGCCTGCGATGGTTCGGAGCGCTCGGCATCCCCCTCGACACCGGCTCACGCAGGCCCCTGGCGCGCGGCTGCCTGGACTGGACCGAGCGGCGGCCGCACCTGGCGGGCACCTCGGGTGCCGCCCTGTGCCGTCACGCGCTGGACGCCGGCTGGTGCGAACGGGTGGGAACGGGGCGGGCGGTCCGGGCGACCCCTGCCGGGCTGCGCGCCCTGTCGCGGCACCTGGGCCTCGAACCCGCCACGATCGACACGGAGTGACAATTCGGTGGGTCCCGAAGGGTTCCCGGCTTAACGTCGTGGTCATGACGACGACACCGACAGCGCGCCCCGCCGCGCCGGACACCTCCGGGCGCGACTGGCGCGCCCCGGCCGCCGCCTGCACCACGGTCATCCTGTGGGCCTCCGCGTTCGTCTCCATCCGCAGCGCGGGCGAGGCGTACTCGCCGGGGGCCCTGGCGCTGGGACGGTTGCTCGCGGGCGCCCTGACCCTCGGCGTGATCCTCCTGGTGCGCCGCGAGGGCCTGCCGTCCCGAGCCGCGTGGCCGGGCATCATCGGTTCCGGACTGCTCTGGTTCGGCCTCTACATGGTCGTGCTCAACTGGGGCGAGCAGCAGGTCGACGCGGGCACGGCGGCCATGGTCGTGAACGTGGGACCGATCCTGATGGCGCTGCTGGGCGCCTGGCTCCTCCACGAGGAACTGCCGCGCAGGCTCCTGACGGGCATGGCGGTCTCGTTCGCGGGCGCCGTCGTCGTCGGCCTCTCGATGTCCGGCCACGGGACCTCGTCCGTGCTCGGCGTGCTCCTGTGCCTGCTGGCCGCGCTGTCGTACGCGGGCGGGGTGGTCATCCAGAAGCCCGCTCTGCGGCACGGGTCGCCGTTGCAGATCACCACGTTCGGGTGCCTGGTCGGCACGGTCGCCTGCCTGCCGTTCACCGGCGTACTGGTCTCCGAGGCGGCCGACGCCCCCCTCTCCGCCACGCTCAACATGATCTATCTCGGGGTCTTCCCCACCGCTCTGGCCTTCACCACCTGGGCCTACGCGCTGGCCCGCACCACCGCCGGCCGGATGGGCGCGACGACGTACGCGGTGCCCGCGCTGGTGGTGCTGATGTCCTGGCTGCTGCTGGACGAGGTGCCCGCGCTGCTCACCGTCGCGGGCGGACTGCTCTGCCTGGCCGGGGTCGCGGTGTCGCGGACCCGTGCGCGCGGCCGCGGGGCACCCGAGGGCCCGGCGGTGGACACGGAGCCGCCGGCCGGGCCCGGGCAGGGGACGGCCGACCGCTCCTGAGGACCGCCGCCGGGAGGCACGCAGGCCTGGCCGCGCGCCGGCGTACCCGCGAGGTCCCGCTCCGCTCACCTCTCCGGCGGACGGCGGGACCTCGCCTCACCTCGGCGGGAACACCACGAGGGCGCGCCCTCCCTTGCCCGCGACCATGTTCTCGAAGGCCGCCGGGATGCCGTCCAGCGAGATCCGCTCCGTCACCAGCATGGAGAGGTCGAACCGTCCGGCGCGGATGTGGTCGGCGAGCACCGGCAGGTCGCGGGCCGGGTCGCTGTTTCCGTAGACGCAGCCGGTCAGTGAGCGGCCCCAGTGGAAGATCTCCAGTGCGTTGAAGGTCACCTGCTGGTCCTTGCCGCCGATGCCGACGACGGTGGTGCGGCCGCCGCGGCGGGTCGACTCCCAGGCCCCGCGGATCGTGGCGGGCCGGCCCACGCACTCCACGGCCACGTCGGCGCCCTGGCCTCCGGTGAGCTTGCGGATGGCGCGCGGCGTGGTGTCGGACGCGACCACGTAGTCGGTGGCACCGGCCCGGCGGGCCAGTTCCTCCTTCTCCGGTGACACGTCCACGGCGATGATCTTCGACGCCCCGGCGATGCGGGCGGACTGCAGGACCGCGAGGCCCACCCCGCCGATGCCGAAGACGACGACGCTCTCGCCCTCGCGCACCCGGGCGGAGTGGTGGACCGCGCCGTAGCCGGTCAGGACCGCGCAGCCGAGCAGGGCGGCGTCGTCGAGCGGGATGCCCGCCGGGGCGGGCAGCACGCAGTTCGCGGCGACGACGGTCTCCTGGGCGAAGGCCGCGACGTTCAGGCCCGGGTGGAGTTCGGTGCCGTCGGCCGTACGGGCATGGATGTTCGCCGCACCCTTGAGGGCGTCGGCGCAGAGCCAGACCTCGCCGATCCCGCAGTGGAAGCACGCCCCGCAGGACGGCGCCCAGTTGAGGACGACCGGGTCGCCCGCGGCGACGTGGGTGACGCCCTCGCCGACGGCGAGCACCGTTCCGGCGCCCTCGTGGCCGAGGACGGCGGGGACGGGCAGCCGCATGGTGCCGTTGGACAGGGACAGGTCGGAGTGGCAGACACCGGCGGCGGCGAGGGAGATGCTCACCTGGCCGGGGCCGGGCTCCGGGAGTTCGATGTCGGCGATCTCCAGTGGAGCTCCGACGGCGGGCAGTACAGCGGCGCGGACCACGAACAGACTCCTCGGTGGATCGGCGTGGGGATCAGAACTGGAGGGACTTGGTCTGGAGGTACTCGGCGAGGCCGTGCGGGCCGAGCTCGCGGCCGACACCCGACTGCTTGTAACCGCCGAAGGGGGCGAGCGGGTTGAAGCGTCCGCCGTTGATGTCGACCTGGCCGGTGTCCATGCGGCGGGCGAAGGCCACGGCCTCCTCGTCGTCCGCACCCCAGACGGCGCCGGCCAGCCCGTACACGGTGTCGTTGGCTATGCGCAGGGCGTCGTCCACGTCCTCGTACCGCAGGATCGAGAGGACCGGACCGAAGATCTCCTCCCGGGCGATGGTCATGCCGGGCGTCACGTCGGCGAACACGGTGGGGCTGACGTAGTAGCCCTGGTCCTTGGGCGCGTCGGGGCCCCCCGCGACGAGGCGCGCGCCCTCCTCGATGCCCTTCTCGATGTAACCCCGCACGCGGGCCTGCTGCTTGGCGTTGACGACGGGGCCGACCCGCTCCCCGGGCACGTACTTGGCGACGGCCGTGGCGGCGAGACCCACCGCCTCCTCGTACCGCTCGGCGTCGACCAGCATCCGGGTCCAGGCGCTGCACGTCTGGCCCGAGTTGGACATCACGTTGGCGACGCCGACGTTGACCGCCTTGGCGAGGTCGGCGCCGGGCAGGATCACGTTGGCGGACTTGCCGCCGAGCTCCAGCGCGACCCGCTTGACCGCCGCTCCCGCGGTGGCTCCGATCTGCCTGCCCACGGCCGTGGAACCGGTGAAGGAGACGAGGTCGACGTCCTCGTGCCCGGCGAGTGCCTGGCCCGCGACCGCCCCGATGCCGGTGACCAGGTTGAAGACGCCGGCCGGCAGACCCGCCTCCTGGGTGGCCTCGGCGAAGAGCTGCGCGGTGAGCGGGGTGTCCTCGGCGGGCTTCAGGACCACGGTGCAGCCCGCGGCCAGCGCCGGGGCGACCTTGGCGACGATCTGGTGGAGCGGGTAGTTCCACGGTGTGATCGCGCCGACGACCCCGACGGGCTCCAGCAGGACGGTGGAGTTGCCGAGCCTCTCCTCGAAGGAGTAGGAGGCGGCCAGTTCGGCGTACGAACCGGCGACCAGTACCGGTACGCCCGCGTGCACCGCCTGGGACAGCGGCAGGGGGGAGCCGAGCTCGGCGGTGACCGTCTCGGCGATCTCGTCCTTGCGGGCGGCGAGCACGTCGCGCAGCGCGGCGATCCCGGCGGCGCGCTCGGCGGGCGGGGTGGCCGCCCAGCCGGGGAACGCGGCGCGTGCGGCGCGTACCGCGGCGTCGACGTCCTCGGCCGTGCCCGCCGGCACGTGCCCGATGACCTGCTCGTCCGCGGGGTTCACGACCGCGATCGTGTCCCGGCCCGAGGCGGGCCGCCACTCCCCGCCGATGTACATCCCGTCATGCGCCTTCATGGCTGTTCCTCCCGGGCTCGCTGTGCCTGCCGCCGAAGCCGTGCGTCGTACGGACGGACGCCGTTCCCGCCCAAACTAGCGCTGTTAGTTTTTCGGCGCCAGGGAACCGCTGGAGACACAGGTCACGCACGGCCGGTGGCCACACTCGCATGCCGGGCCGGGAAAGGCCCCGGCCGGGCCGTGGAGGACTCCGGAAGTGGCCGGGGAACGCCGCCGCGTCAGGTGGATTCCCGCCCGGCGCGGGAGCGTCCGGCGCGGGGCGAAGCCGCCGGACGGGGAGCCGGGTCCGCGTGCGCCACCGCACCCCGGCCGCCCCGCAGCCCGAGCACCGCCGCCCCTACGAGCAGGACGCCCAGCATCACGAACGGCGCGGCGGTGCCCGCGACCCCCGCGATCAGCCCGGCCGAGGCGGGGGCCGCGACCTGGCCGAGCCGGTTGCCGGTGAGCCTGAGGGCGAGTGCGGTGGAGCGGGCCGCCGCGGGAGCCGCCTGTACGACGGTGGTCATCGAGAGCGGCTGGCCGACCCCCAGGCAGAAGCCCAGCACCGCGAGCATCACGGCGAGCGCCCACACCGGCACGGGCAGGGCGACGGCCGCGCAGAGGAGGCCGCCGAGCAGGCAGGTCGTGGAGAGCAGGGCGGTCCTGCCGACGGCGCGCAGCATCGGCGTCATGACGAGCCGGCAGGCGATGGTCGCGGCGGCCCGCAGGCTGAGCAGCAGCCCGACGGTGGCGGGGGCGATGCCGCGGTGCTCGCCGACCACCGGCAGGTAGGCGGTGAGGATGTCGGTGGCGCTGAGCACGGCCAGGCTGATGAAGATTCCGGCCGGGACCCCCCGGGTGCGCAGGATGCCGCCCACGGGCACCTTGCCGACCGCCTGCCGGGCCGGACCGCCCGCCCCGCGGTGTTCGACGCGCCACAGGGAGGTGAGGGAGACGGCGGCGACGGCCGCCGAGACGATCAGGGCGACGGCGCTCGTACGGGCCATCTCGCCGTTCCGCTCGGAGATGAGGTAGCCCGCGGCGATCGGCCCGACGAGCTGGCCGAGGGAGGCGCCGATGGTGAAGTGGCCGAAATTGCGGTCCTGTTCGGCGGGAGCCGACTGGCGGGCGACGAGCGACTGCGCGCCGATGACGAAGCAGAGGTGACCGAGGCCCATGACCCCGCTCCAGGCGGCCAGCACGGGCAGGGAGCCTGAGGTGCCGCTGAGCGCGCAGCCGCCGCCGATCAGGACGACCCCGACGGGCAGCAGCGGTGCGCAGCGGCCGTGGTCGGTCCGACGGCCCAGCGGGACGGCGGCGAAGAGCGGCAGGAGCGCGTACACACCGGCGATGACGCCGATCGCGCGCTCGTCGGCGCCCAGCGAGAGAGCCCGGTAGGAGACGGCGGGCCGCGCCATCGACACCGCCCCCTGCGCGAAGGCGAAGGCGATGACGAGGCGCAGCAGCCAGCCCCTGCCGGGCCGGGGTTCCGGAGGCATCAGACGATTCCGAAGAGGACTGCGGCGCCGAGGACGACCAGCGAGGTGAGCACGGCCCACTTGACCGTGAAGCGGGTGTGGTCGCCGAACTCCACCTTGGCCATGCCGACCAGGACGTAGACCGCGGGCACGAGCGGGGACGACATGTGCAGCGGCTGGCCCGCGATGGAGGCACGGGCGATCTCGAGGGGGGAGACGCCGTGGGCGGCGCCGGCTTCGGCGAGCACGGGCAGCACTCCGAAGTAGAAGCCGTCGTTGGACATGAAGTAGGTGAGGGGGAGGCTCAGCAGACCGGTGACGACGGCCATGTGCGGGCCCATCGCGTCGGGAATCGCCCCGACGAGCCAGTCCGCCATGTGCTCGACCATACCGGTGCCGGTGAGAACGCCCGTGAAGACGGCTGCGGCGAAGACCATGCCGGAGACGTTGAGCACGTTGTCTGCGTGGGCCGCGATCCTGGCCCGCTGGTCGGGCATGTGCGGGAAGTTGACGGTGAGGGCGAGTGCCGCACCGAGCAGGAACAGGACCGGGATCGGCATGAGTTCCATGATCATCGCGGCCAGCAGGGCGACGGTGAGGCCGGCGTTGAACCAGTAGAGCCTGGGGCGCAGCGTGGACCGGGCGGGATCGAGCCCCTTGAACTCCTCCTCGTCGCCGCCCTCGGCCGCCTGCGCGCCCCCGGCACCGGTGCCGGTGTCGGGGCCCTTGCCGGTGCCCTTCGGAGCCTTGGTGAGCCGGTCGCCGCCGCCCGCGCCGACGAGGACGGTCTCGGGCTCGGCCACCAGCACCTCGTCGAGGGTGAGCGTGCCGAGCCGCTTGCGCTCGCGGCGGCCCAGGACGCAGGCGAGGAGGATGACGGCGAGCAGCCCGACGGCGAGAGCCGGGATCATCGGGACGAAGATGTCGGCGGCGTCCACCTTGAGCGCGGTGGCCGCGCGGGCGGTGGGACCGCCCCACGGCAGGGTGTTCATGACCCCGTTCGCGGTGGCCGCGACCCCGGTCATCACGACCAGGCTCATCTTGAGCCGCTTGTAGAGCGGGTACATCGCCGAGACGGTGATCATGAAGGTGGTGGACCCGTCGCCGTCCAGGGAGACGACCGCGGCGAGCAGCGCCGTGCCGATGACGATCCGCATCGGGTCGGCCTTGCAGAAGCGCAGGATCGCCCGGACTATCGGGTCGAAGAGGCCGACGTCGATCATCACGCCGAAGTAGACGATGGCGAACATCAGCATCGCCGCGGTCGGCGCGAGGGTGCCGACCCCTTCGATGACGTAGTCGCCGAGTTTCGCGCCCTGTCCGACGGCCACGCAGAACAGGGCGGGGATCAGGACCAGCGCCGCGATCGGCGACATCTTCTTCGTCATGATCAGGACCAGGAAGGTCGCGATCATGGCGAAGCCGAGGATTGTCAACATATGGGCTACCTAACGTTCACCTTTGAACTTCACCGGTGCGGCGGTCCGGACGACGTTAGGGGCCCTGAAGCAGCGTTAACAAGATGTCGACCTGTGAGCAATACGAGCAAAACCCCAGGTCAGCGAGCCGGTGCTACGGAGACGGGGACGGCGTTGAGCACCGCGGTGCCGGACAGCGGGTCCAGGAGGCTGCCGTCCAGGAGCTGGTTGACGTTGACGCCCGGCTCCGCCCCTGCGACCGACATGCGGGTGCCAGGACGGCTGTGGCCCCACCCGTGCGGGAGGCTCACGACCCCCGGCCGCACCGAGTCGGTGATCTCCGCGGGCGCCTCGACCTCGCCGCCCGCGGCGGTGATCCTGGCCGTGTCGCCTGCGGCGAGGCCGATCCTCGCCGCGTCATCGGGGTGGATCTGCAGGGTGCAGACGTTCGAGCCGCCGCGCAGCGAGGCGACGTTGTGCATCCAGCTGTTGTTCGACCGCAGATGGCGGCGGCCGACGAGGACGAGTCCGGCGGGCCGCGCGCCGAGCGACGCGCGGAGCCGGGGCAGATCGGCCGCGATCGGTGCCGGGAGCAGCTCGATGCGACCGCTGCGGGTCCTGAGGACCTGCGGCAGGCGCGGCTCCAGCGGGCCGAGGTCGATCCCGTGGGGGTGCGCGAGGAGCTGGTCGAGCGTGAGCCCGTACGGGCCGAGGCGCAGCATGAGGTCGAGGCGGCGTTCGGCGCCGGTGCGGCCGGTCAGGCTGCCGGCCAGGTCCTCGGGCGCGCCCGCCCTGGCCAGCGCCGTCGTGATGGCCATGTCGTCGACGGCGCCGGGCGGTGCGCCGTGATTGCCGCTGACGGCGAGCACGAGCCGGGCCAGGATCTCGCTCTCGTCCATGCGGCCGTCCTCCAGCGGCACGGCGGGGCGGCTGTAGCGGACCTGGTTGCGGACGGCGAAGCCGTTGAACGCGAAGTCGAAGTGGGCGCTCTGGGAGGGTGGCGGCGGGGGCAGGACGACGTCCGCGTGCCGCGCGGTCTCGTTGAGGTACGGATCGACGCTGACCATGAAGTCGAGTCCGTCGGCGAGTGCCCGGTCCAGGCGGTCTCCGTCGGGGGCGGAGAGCACGGGGTTCCCGGCGATGACGATCAGCGCCCGGACCCGGCCCTCCCCCGGGGTCTCGATCTCCTCGGCGAGGGCGGCGACCGGCAGTTCGCCCTTGGCCTCGGGGTGTCCGGAGACCCTGCTCGTCCAGCGGCCGAGGGCGAAGCCCTTCCCCGGTGCGGCGGCGCGCGGGGCGCGGGCGGTGGCGGAGAGGGGGAAGAGCGCGCCGCCGGGCCTGTCGAGGTTGCCGGTCAGGATGTTGAGTACGTCGACGAGCCAGCTGGCCAGGGTTCCGTGCTCGACGGTACAGCTGCCGATGCGTCCGTAGACCGCAGCGGCGGGGGCGGCGGCCAGCTCACGGGCGATCTCCCGGATGGTGGACGCGTCCAGGTCGCAGGCCCCGGCCACGGCCTCGGGAGTGAAGTCCGCTATGGCGGCGGTCAGTTCGTCGTACCCCTCCAGGTGTCCGGCGAGTTCGCCGGGGTCGGCGAGCTTCTCCTCGACGACGACCTGGGTCAGTGCGGCGAGCAGCAGGGCGTCGGTGCCGGGCCTGATGGCGGCGTGCCGGTCGGCCAGTCGCGCGGTGCGGGTGCGGCGCGGGTCGATGACGGTGAGGGTTCCTCCGCGCCGGCGGAGCGCCTTGAGCTTGCCCGGGAAGTCGGGGGCGGTGCACAGGCTGCCGTTCGACTCCAGCGGGTTGGCGCCGATCAGCAGCAGATGAGCGGTGCGGTCGAGGTCCGGCACGGGGATGGCGTGCGCGTCGCCGAAGAGCAGTCCGCTGGAGACGTGCTTGGGCATCTGGTCCAGGGTGCTGGCGGTGAAGACGTTGCGGGTGCCGAGTGCGGCGAGCAGCAGCGGCGGGTAGAGCCCGCCGGCCACCGTGTGCACGTTGGGGTTGCCGAGGAAGACCCCGACGGCCTGCTTGCCGTGCTCCTGGATCAGGGCCGGGATCCTGGCGGCGATCGCGTCGAAGGCCTCGTCCCAGGTGGCCTCGCGCAGGACCCCGTCCATGCGGACGAGGGGCGCGCGCAGCCGGTCCGGGTCGGCGTCGAGGCCCCCGAAGGAGGCGCCCTTGGGGCAGATGAAGCCCTGGCTGAAGACGTCCTCTCGGTCACCGCGGGCTCCGGTGACCTCGGTCCCCTCGATGGTGAGGGTGAGTCCGCAGGTCGCTTCACAGAGCGGGCAGACGCGCAGAGCGGTACGGGATGCGTGGGACATGGGCCCTCCCCGGGGCGGCAGCGGTGCACGCGGGCGTGATCCGGCGTCCCACGGCGCGCTCGGCGGGCGCGGGCTCCCGGCGGACCGAGCATACCGACCGGTACGGATGCTGGCGAGGTGCTGTCACCACAGGTTGTCCCGGAGTACCCCGCCGCGCGGGGCGGGGCAGCCGCTCAGTCGAGGATGTGCGCCAGATAGGCCCGGAGCAGGAGCCGGGTCTCCGCTATGAGGGCCGGGTCGCCCGCCGGGTCCGCGCGGAAGGCGAGCTGGAGCAGGGCGTCCGCGGCCTGGACGCAGACCAGGACGGTGCGGAGGAGGTCCGCGTCGGCGGGGGCACCCTCGCGCCCCCGGCCGAGGTGGCCCGAGAGCAGCTCCGCCAGGCGCCCGGCGACGAGCCGGTTCACCTCCTCGTCGAGCGGACCGGCGGCCGGTACGGGCGGGCCGAAGTCGACGAGGGCGAAGCCGGGGACGGAGCGTTTCATCGCCAGGTACTCGTCGAGCACCGCGTCGATGGCCGCACGCCACTCCCGCTCCGGTATCGGTTCGAGCCGGGCGACGACCCGCTGGGCGTAGACCTCGAGGTTGCGCTCGGCCAGGGCGTCGACCAGGGCCCTCTTGTTGGGGAAGAAGCGGTAGACGGAGCCGATGGGCACGCCGGCCCGGTCGGCCACCGCCCGGGTGGAGAGCTGCTCGTAACCGGTCTCGTCGAGCAGCACGGCGCCGGCGTCGAGGATACGGGCGAGACGGTCGGCGCTGCGTTGCTGCACGGGGACGCGTCGGAGGTTCGTATGAGCGTGGGACACGCCTCCATCATGCCCGTATGCCGTTGACGGGCCACGATTCGATTCCTACGGTGATGCATAGGATTCTTCGTCAGGGGATCCACGGGATTCCTCATCCATCCACGGGAGCGCATGAATGAGCGGCATCGACCAGGCGAGGAAAGCGGCGGAGGATCTCGGCCACAGTTCCGGTTTCGGCAACGAACACAGCTCGGAGGCCGTCCCGGGTGCCCTGCCGCACGGACGCAACTCGCCCCAGCGTGCTCCCCTCGGGCTGTACGCCGAGCAGCTCAGCGGTTCGGCCTTCACCGAGCCCCGCGCCCGCAACCGGCGGTCCTGGCTCTACCGGATCCGTCCCTCGGCCGCCCATCCCGCCTTCTCCCGCGTCGACAACGGGGCCCTGCGCACCGCGCCCTTCACGGAGACCGTTCCCGATCCCAACCGGCTGCGCTGGGACCCCCTCCCCGACCCCGCGCCCGGTACGGACTTCCTGGACGGCCTGTGGACGCTGGGCGGCAACGGCGACGCCGGGCAGCGCACCGGCATGGCCGTGCACCTCTACAGCGCGAACGCCTCCATGACCGACCGGGTGTTCAGCGACTCCGACGGCGAGCTCCTGATCGTCCCCGAGCGCGGCGGTCTGCTGCTCCGCACCGAACTGGGCCTGCTGGCTGCCGGGCCGGGCGAGATCGCGCTCATCCCCCGGGGCGTCCGTTTCCGTGTCGAGCTGCTGGACCCGACGGCCCGGGGCTACGTCTGCGAGAACTACGGGCAGCCCTTCGTCCTGCCCGACCTGGGCCCGATCGGCGCCAACGGGCTGGCGAACGCGCGGGACTTCCTGGCGCCCGTCGCGGCGTACGAGGACCATGAGGGCCCGGTCGAGGTGGTCAACAAGTTCTGCGGGAACCTCTGGTCGGCGACGTACGGACACTCGCCGCTCGACGTGGTCGCCTGGCACGGCAACCACACGCCGTACGTCTACGACCTGCGCCGCTTCAACGTCCTCGGCACGATCAGCTACGACCACCCCGACCCGTCGATCTTCACCGTGCTGACCTCGCCGTCCGACACACCGGGGCTCGCGGGCGTCGACTTCGTCGTCTTCGCCCCCCGCTGGCTGGTCGGTGAGGACACCTTCCGCCCGCCCTACTTCCACCGCAACGTGATGAGCGAGTACATGGGGCTGATCGAGGGCGCGTACGACGCCAAGGCGGGCGGTTTCGTACCGGGCGGCGGCTCGCTGCACAACATGATGTCGGCGCACGGACCGGACCGCGAGACCTTCGACCGGGCGAGCGAGGCGGAGCTGAGGCCACAGAAGATCGACGACGGCCTGGCCTTCATGTTCGAGACCCGCTGGCCGGTCACGGCTACCGCTCAGGCGGCGGGCGCGGTCCATCTCCAGCGCGGATACGACGACGTGTGGCAGGGTCTGAGCCGCAACTTCCGGCCGTGAGACCGCACCGCCGGCCGGACCGCGGAAAGCTCAGGAGAACCGGATGAATCAGGTGAACGAGGCGAGACGGACGCCCGGGTTCGCCCCCGACTCCCTGGTGCTGAACCGGAAGCTGCCCCTCTGGTACCAGGTCTCGCAGTCCCTGAGGGCCTCCATACTGGGCCGCCCCCAGGACGCCTCGACACGGCTGCCGACCGAGGAGCAGCTCGCCGCGCACTACGGCGTCAGCGTCCTCACCATGCGCCAGGCCCTCAAGGAGCTGGAGAGCGAGGGGCTGATCAGCAGGCACCGGCGGCGCGGCACGTTCATCGAGCCGCGCGCCCGCCGGGTCTCGCCGGTCCGGCTGCTGGGTTCGATCGACGCGATCGTCGCCCAGCAGTCGGGCGAGCGGACGACGGTTCTCGGCCACGGCCGGGCACCGGTCCCCGGTGACCTCGCGGAGTTCTTCCCGGACTGCCCCGAGGTCGTCAGCTACCGGCGGCTCCGCTGCGACGAGGGGACCGGCGAGCCCACCAACTGGGCCGAGAACGCGGTGCGCCCGGAGATCGCGGCCAGGCTCGACGTGGCCGATCTGGAGCGATGGCCGATGACCAAGGTGCTGCGCGACGCCGTCGGCGTACGGATCTCCCGGATCACCGACACCGTGGAGGCGCGCCTCGCCGACCCCGGGACGGCCGAGCTGCTCCAGGTCCCGCTGCTCAGTCCGATCCTGCACTACACCGGCGTCACCTATGACGAGGACGGCACCGTGGTGGACGTGGCGCGCATCCGCTACCGGGGGGACCGCTTCTCCTTCTCGGTGACGGTCGACGCGCACTGAGGGCGGCGGCCCCCGCGAACGGGCGGTCGTGACGGGGACCGGTGGTCGTTACGATGCCGGGAGCGGCGGACGTGGCGACGGGGAGGACGACACGGTGGCAGCACGGGTGGCGGCCGGAACCGGCGGGAACGACGCGCACCCGCTGCTGGACGACCTCATGCCCTGGTCGGTACGACCTCTGAGAACCGGGCGCGCCTGGGTGACGGCCCCCGAGGCCGCCTCGCTCCGGGCCCGCTGGGACCTGCTGGCGGGGGCCGAGGGCGCCGAGCAGGAAAGGCTGTTCCGTCCCAGCCGTTCCCGGACGCCGCTGACCCCGGCCGCGGCGCTGCCGGGCAGGTCCACCGGGACGAGCGCGTTCGCGCGGGATCCGGGCCCCTGTCCGGAACCGGTACGGATCATGCACGGCCCCTTCGACGAGCAGTGGCTGCTCCCCGACCAACGACTGCTCGACGCGGCCCGCCCGGAGCTGTGGCGGGTCGCGGACGGACACCAGCTGTTCGCCGTCGAGCACGGATACGTACCCGGGGACGGCGGACCCGCCCTGTCCGCCACCGCACTGCTGCCCGACGGGCACTCCCCCGCCGGGCGGCCCGGCCGTATCCGTCCCCTCTACCGGCGGCCCGGTGGCCGGGAGCCCAATCTCGCGCCGGGTCTGGCCGCCCTGCTGGCCGCCCGGTACGGGACGCCGGTCAGCCCCGTCTCCGTCCTGGCGTGGTCCCTCGCGAGCGCCCTCCCCTCCCCCGCGGGGCCGCGCGTGCCACTCCCCGCCGACGGCGCCGTATGGGCCGAGGGCGTGGAGCTCGGCCAGGAGCTGCTGCGGCTCCAGCTGCGCGGGGCGCGCGGCGGGGAGCGCCCGCGCCTGCCCGGCGGCCGCCGCCCGTACGTCCGGGCCGCGGTCCCGCCCCGGCCTGCCGGCCTGCGCTACGACGCCGAGGAGGAGGCGATCCTGCTCGGCGAGGGGCGTGTCTCGCCGGTTCCCGCCGGAGCCTGGGACTTCCGGGTGAGCGGGGTCCGGGTGCTGGAGCTCTGGTGCGAGCGCCGCATGACCCCCGGGGAGGGCCTGGCGGCTGTGGGACCGCGCGGCTGGCCGCAGGAACGCACCTCGGAGCTGCTGGAACTGATCACCGTCCTGGCGCTGCTCGCCGGACTGCGGCCCCGTCAGGAGGCGCTGCGCGACCGGCTGGAGGAGGTGGGCGTCGTGGCCCGGGAGACACTGCGCACGGCCGGCGTACTGCCCGCACCCGCGTCGGTCCGGCGCCCCGCGTCCGTACTGGACCACCAGGAGGAGGGGCCGGAGGGGCAGTTCGCGCTCCTCTGAGCCGGCATGCCGTCATGCGGCCGTGCTGCCCTTGCACGGGGCGCCACCGCCCTTGTCCCGCCGCAGGACGGGACACCGACGCCGATGGGTGCCGTACCGGCGCCGGGGAGCACACCGGCGCAACGCTGCCGGCCCCCGGGGAAGCCGGACGGGCGGACAGCAGCACTGCGCCGGGACGGAGTGATCGTGGACACGGCCCTCGCGGAGGGCCGGACCGGTCGTGACAGCCGTCGGTCAGCGGCGGCTGCCGAAGAGCGAGCGCCGCAGTCGCCGCAGCGGGGCGAAGAGCGAGACGCGCGCGCTCCTGCTCCTGCGGGTGTGCGCGGCGTCGCGCGAGGTGAGTTCGAGCATCAGCAGCGTCGCTTCGGCCGACTCGCGCTGCGGAACGGCGGGGCCGCCCAGCACTGCGAGATGGCGGTCGAGGCGCGAACTGGTCGCTCCGCTCCCACATGTGATGGCAGGCACACGCGGCCTGCTGCGCACCGTTATCTGTTCCATGTCACTCCCCACCCGTACGAGGGCACCCGGCCCGGGCAGGTTAACCCTATCGCCCCGCGGTCACACTCGTGTATCCCGGCCGCAGGATTGCACGCCCGTACACGGGTGTTGACGTCCCGTTACCGCCTCCTGTCGGTTCCTGGACGAGTTGGGTTAGCTTGGAGGTGATTCGTCCGTACTGCGCACCGCTGCTGATGGAGGGTCACCGATGAGCGAAGTCCCTGACACCGGACGTGTGGTCGCGGATCGATACCGCCTCCTGGACCCGCTGGGCGAGGGCGTCGCGAGCATCGTGTGGCGGGCCCGCGACGAGGTGCTGGGGCGCGAGGTGGCCGTGAAGGAGGTGCGCACCCCCGGGGGCCTGCCCGCCGCCGACGCCGAGCGGCGGCACTCCCGCCTGGTGGAGGAGGCCTGGGCGGCGGCCCGTGTCTCGCACCGCAACGTCGTCGCCGTCCATGATGTGGTGACCCAGGATTCCCGGCCCTGGATCGTGATGGAGCTGATCCGCGGGCTCTCCCTGTCCGATGTCCTGGAGGCCGACGGCCCGCTTCCTCCCCGGCGTGCGGCCCGGATCGGCGCGGAGGTGCTCACGGCCCTGCGCGGCGGACACGAAGCCGGTGTGCTGCACGGTGACGTACGGCCGGGGAACGTGATGCTGGCCAATGACGGACGGGTGATGCTGAAGGGTTTCGGCGTCACCACCGCCGACGGACCGCCCGCTCCCACCGGGTCGGGTGAACCGGCCGGAACGCCGGAGTACCGTGCGCCCGAGTGTGCGAGGGGGCCAGCACCGGGGCCCGAATCCGACCTCTGGTCGCTCGGAGTGCTTCTGTACGCCGCCACCGAGGGGAGGACCCCGTTCGGCCGCGGGACTCCGGCGGACACCCTGCGGGCGGTGGGCGGTGAGGAGCCGCCGCCCCTCCGGCGGGCGGGTGCGCTCGCCCCCGTCATCGAGGGGCTGCTGCACAAGGATCCGGCCGGCCGGCTCGCCGCCGGCGACGCGGAACGCCGGCTGAGGGTCCTGGCCGCGGGCGGGACCGGAGCACCCGGCGGCGGGACGGCCGGCCCGCCGCTCCAGCCGACGGTGGACGGGACCGCTGCGGCGGCCGGGGAGTCCGGGACCGTGGTGGAGCCGCCCGGGGCCGCCGTCCTCACGCGTCGCACCGGCGTCCTGGTGGCCGTCGTGGCACTCGTCGTGCTCCTCGTCGCCGGAGGCCTCGCCTGGGCGCTGGCCGGGGACGGCGGACCGGAGGGGAGGTCCCAGGGCGGCGGTGAGAGCCGGCGTCCGGCGGTCGCCGACGTCACGCCGGCGGCCGGCGCGGGACGGACGCCGGAGGACGTGACGGTGTCCACCTGAGGTGCGAGGAGGGGACTCCGCAGGACGGGGCCCCCTCTCGCCGGACGGCTGGGCCGTCATCTCGGGCCGGAGCCGCGGGGTCAGTCCTTCGCGGTGAGGACCGGCAGATAGCCGCCTGACTGCCCGGCGGCGGTGGGGTGGTAGGACTCACCGATGTTGAGCCAGTTCACGCTGTGCAGCCAGGCGCTGCCCGAGCAGATCTCGTGCCCGGTGAAGGTGGGGGTGACGTCGCCGAAGGTGAAGCCGTGGTCCGCCGCGCGCTTGGCGGTCGCGGTGTTGAGGTAGTCGGCGGCGCCGTTGATGGCGGCACGCTCCCTCTCGCTCAGGCCGGCGACGCAGTTGCCGCCGAGCTTGTAGAAGCGCGGATAGCCGAGGACGACGACGTGGGCGGAGGGGGCTCTGGCGCTGATCGCCTCGTACACGGAGTCCAGCTTGCCCGGGAGGGTCGAGTCGACGTAGGCGCGGGCGGTGGTGATCCGGTTCAGACAGGTGGCCTCGGACTGCAGGACACAGGTGGTCATCACGTCGGCGAAGCCCGCGTCGTTGCCACCGATGGAGATCGAGACGAGGTCGGTGGCGGAACTGAGGGGACCGAGCTGGCCGGCCGTCACATCCCCGGTCCTGGCCCCCGAGCAGGCCGTGAAGGCGAACGAGGCGGGGTTGTTGGCCGCCTTCCAGAGGACGGGGTACGCGCGGGTGCTGCGCTTGCATCCACCGCTCGCACTGTCATAGCTGCCGGCGCCGACACCGGACGAGTACGAGTCACCCAGGGCGACGTAGTCGACGGCCGCGGACTGTGCGGATCCCTGGGCCTGGGCGACGCCCACGCCGGTCAGGGCGAGAACGGTGCCGAGCAGGAGAGAGGACGAGAACGCCACGAGTCTGGACATTTTCATGGAACCTCCTTGGGCAGGATCTCTGCCTACTCCGTGGTAGCAGTACGAGCCCGCACTTCGGAAGTGTGCATGCCAAAAATGCTGGGACGCGAGCGCCCCGGAACGCTGCTGACGGAGCGTCAGACGAAAGCCGGGCATCCGGCGCACCGGGGGTGAAACGGCCGGTCCGGATCGTCGGCCACCACCGCACGGGGGCGGTCGAGGCGGACGGGTCCCCGCCGCCCGTGGAACCCGGTGCCAGCTCACGAAACCCGGGTGCGCGGGATACCGCCGTGCCGGATCATGGGCGCATGTCTGCCAACCCCGAGTCCGCCCTGCCGATCCGGCTGAATGTCGACGACAGCGATGCGCCGTCCGACGTCGTGGACGCGCTCTTCCTGGGCCGCTTCGCGACGGGCGAGCAGCCGTACTCGCACAGTTCCTCCCTGGACCGGGTCAGGTCGGGCGCGACTCTTCTGCCCCCGGCGGCAACGGTCCTGAGGGCGGCCCGTGACGACGACCGCAGCGCGACCCTCGCCGAGGGCGACGGATGGACGCTGCTGGTCTCGCGGTGGAACCGGGGGGCCGACGTCACGGTCACCGCCACCTCCGCGGAGCTGGCCGAAAAGATCCTGTCCGAGGCGACCGACGGGGCCAGGGACGAGCCGGAGCCGCAGCCCGAGAACGTGACCATGGGCTTCTGGTACGTCTCCCCGCGCCGTGGCCCGCACCGCACCACCCGGCAGATCGCCGCGGGCACGTGGGACGAGGTCCGGGCCAACTACACGGCCCCGGTGGCGGATGCCATGGACCGGCTGATGAAGGTCACCCCCGACGACATCGCCGGCCGGCTGCTGCTGCTGCACGGACCGCCGGGCACCGGCAAGACGTCCGCGCTCCGCACCCTCGCCCGGTCCTGGCGCGACTGGTGCCAGGTCGACTGCGTCCTGGATCCGGAGCGGCTCTTCAACGATGTCGGCTATCTGATGGACATCGCCATCGGTGAGGACGACGGTTCCGCGAAGGGCCGGTGGCGGCTGCTGCTGCTGGAGGACTGCGACGAGCTGATCCGGGGCGAGGCGAAGCACACGGCAGGTCAGGCGCTGTCCAGGCTGCTCAACCTGACCGACGGCCTCCTGGGCCAGGGCCGCAACGTACTGGTGGGGGTGACGACCAACGAGGACCTGGAGCGGCTGCACCCGGCGGTCGTGAGACCGGGCCGCTGTCTGGCACGCATCGAGGTGGGCTCACTGACCCGTGCGGAGTCGGTGTCGTGGCTGGGCACGGAGAAGGGGCTGGGACGCGAGGGCGCGACGCTCGCCGAGCTCTACGCCCTGCGGCGTGGCAGCGGCCCCGCGTCCGTGCCGAAGCAGGACGCCGGGGCCGACGCCGGGCTCTACCTCTGAGCGTGCGCCCCGGCCCAGGCCCCCGGAAACCGGGGCCCGCCCCTTACTCCTACCGCGCGTACGCCGCCCGTAGGGCGTCCTCGGCGAGGGCCAGCGCGTCGGCCCGGGACAGGCCCAGGCGCCGGGCCTGCTCGGCGTACTCCCGCGCGGCCGCCGCCGCGTGGCGGGTCGCCGCGTCGCCCGCCGCCGCGACGAACGTCCCGTTGCGGCCCCGGGTCTCGATCACCCCGTCGGTCTCCAGCGCGCGGTAGGCCTTGGCCACGGTGTTGGCGGCGAGGCCCAGCTCGCCGGCGAGGCCGCGTACGGTCGGGAGCCGGTAGCCGACGGGCAGGGCACCGGAGCGTGCCTGTTCGGACAGCTGGGCGCGCAGCTGCTCGTACGGGGCGGTGGCGGAGTCCGGGTCAACGGCGATCTTCAGGGTCACGCGCCGATTCTCTCCCACCGGGGGTCCCGGCACCGGCCCGGCCGCCGGAAAACCGGGGGCGCCCGGGCGGGCCCCCGCGCTACCGTCCGCGCATGACGGTACTCGTGCGTGACTTCCGGCCTGCCGACGCGGACGCCTGGGTACGGGTGCGTCGTGCCGCGCTGCCGTACATGGTGACGACTCCGGAGCAGGTCTTGAGCGATCTGGCCGGTTCCCATCCCGACCGGCACTACCGGCTGCTGGTCGCCGAGGAGGACGGTGAGGTGACCGGCACCGCGCAGGTGGGCGTGTCCCACGAGGGCACGGCGCCGGGCCGGGGCTTCTGCAATCCGTACGTGCATCCGGACAGCAGAGGCCGGGGCGCGGGATCGCTGCTGCTGAGGGCCGGTGAGGAGCATCTGAGCCGGGTGGGAGCGACCGCCGTGTACACCTGGGTGCTCGACGAGCCGGCGAACCGCGCGTTCGCCGGGAAACGCGGATATGCGGCGCGCCGGCCGGCGCACTTCCTCCGTCTCGACCTGACGGAGGGACTTCCGCCGCTCCAGGAGCTCCCCACCGGCGTCGAGTTGCTCACCGCCGCCGACTTCGAGGACGATCCGCGCCCGCTGTTCGAGGCGGACAGGGAGACCACCGCGGACGAACCGAGCGACACCCCGGTGGAGTTCTCCGACTACGAGCACTGGCTGGCCACGACCTGGCGACGGCCCGGCTTCGACCACGCGCTCACCACGGTGGTGACGGTGGACGGGCGGGTCGCGGCGTTCAGCGCCGCGGACACCGACGGCCGGACCCGCTACGGGTCGGCCATGACCGGCACTCTGCGCGCCTTCCGGGGCAGGGGCCTGGCGAAGCTCGCCAAGAACGACTCGCTGCACCGGGCGCGGGCCGCCGGATACACGGACGCGTACACCGGCAACGACGCCGGCAACGACCCGATGCTCGCGGTCAACCGCTGGTTCGGTTACGAGGTCTGCGCCACGGAGGTGCGTCATGTCCGCGAACTCGTCTGAGACCGGGCCCCCGCTCACCGTCACCCTGACCAAGGCGGGCCGCACCAAGATCCGTTACCCGGCCGCGCCGGTCCGTGACGACGGGACCCGGCTCACCGTCCGCGCCCCGTGGGCGGCCCCCGGGGTCCGGGACTTCGGCTTCGTGCGCTTCGAGCCGGGCGATGTCCTCACCGAGCACTACTGGCGCGACCGCTGGTACGCGGTGAAGGAGGTCCGCACCGGTGACGGGCGGCTGAAGGGCTGGTACTGCGACATCACCCGGCCCGCCGTGCTGCGGGGCGACGAACTCCTGGTCGAGGACCTGGACCTGGATCTGTGGGTGTCGGCGGACGGGGCGTCCGTGCTGCGGCTTGACGAGGAGGAGTTCGCGCGGAGCGGGCTCGCGGGCCGCGACTCCTCGGCGGCGGAGGCCGCCGTACGGGCCCTGGACGAGCTGGAGCTCCTCGCCCGCACCGAGGGGCTGGCGGGGCTGGTCGCGTAAGGGCCGGCCTCCTGCTGACGGCCGTCCGGGAAGCCGTGGCGCGGCGTGGCTCCGGCACGGTCCTGCCGGTGACACGGCAGCTCCGCGCAGGCGTGGACACCCGGACCGGTCAGGGAGCCACCAGTTCCACCCGGTGGCCCGCCGTGTTCGCCAGACGGACCGCGCGGGGCCCGCTTTCGCCGGTGTACGCGTGGGGGCCGGCCGGCAGCGGCCGCCAGCCGTGTTCCGGGGCGTGCGCCACCAGGGCGTCCAGCGTCGCGCGGTCCCGGACGTGGAATGCCAGGCGGCTGACGCCTGGCCGCAGGCCCTCGTGCTCGCCTCCGGGCGGACCGGGCGTGTGACCGGCCACCACGTGGCTGTCACCGCGCCGCCAGCTCCGGCCGTGCGCCCAGCTCTGGTACGGGACATGACCGAGCCTGCCGAGCAGCCAGCCCCACTCCGCTTCGGCCTCGGCCAGGTCGGGTACCCACAGCTCGATGTGGTGCAGCCGGCCGGTGGCGGTCGTCGTCGCGGGCAGCGGGACGACGCGCCGGGGCGCCCGCGGTGCGTAGGCGACGGTGTCGGTGTCCTCGTGCCAGTGGATCAGGAAGCGCTGCTCGGCGCGGTATCCGTCGAGGCCCGCACGGCAGTACGCCACCATGTCGTCGGGCAGCGCGTCCAGGGGGAACCAGCCCAGCTCGGAGCACTTGTCCGGCTCCGCGTTGCGGGGCGGGCGCGCGGGATCGTGGTCGGCCTCGAAGAACCAGCCCATCCTGGGATTGCCGCCCGGCCCCCTGTGCTGCATGACCAGGGCCACCCGGAGCTCGTCGGGATCCAGCTCGACACCGATCTCCTCGGCCGTCTCCCTGATGACCGCCGCCCGGACGTCCTCGCCGTCCTCCGCGTGGCCGGAAGGCACGTGGAGGAGTCCGTCGGCGTAGCCCGTGCCCGCCCGCCGGGCGAGCAGCACGTCGGGGCCCCTGCGCAGGACGAGGTGGACGTCGACGACCTCGCGGTGCCGACGGGGCGGTTCGGCGCGGGCCACCAGGACGTACCTCTCGTCGTCGACCTCTCTGCCCCAGAGCCGGGAGTCCCCGGAGAGCGGCTCGTGGTGGACGCGCTCCGTGTGTGCGGTGAGGAGCTCCGTGAGACGGGCCGCCGGGATGCCGGCGCCGTTCCACACGCCTTCGACGAGCACCAGCCGGCCGCCCGGCCGCAGCAGCGAGAACCAGTGCCGCAGAGCGGCCTCGGGATCGGGGAGCAGCCACACCGTGTGCCGGGCGAGGACCACGTCGAACCGCTGAGTGCCCACGGGAGGACGTCCCGCGTCGCCGACGAGCACCTCGGCGCCGGTCCCTGCGAGCTTGGCCCGCGCCCGCTCCGCCATGCGCGGTGACCGGTCGACGGCGGTGACCCGGTGTCCCTGGCCGGCGGCGAGGAGGGCCAGACTGCCCGTGCCGCATCCGAGGTCGAGGACCTCGGAGCGGGTGGCGGGCAGCCAGGTCTCCATCCGCCGCGCCCAGGCGCTGCGGACCACCGGATCGAGGAGCCCGTGGTCGGGCTCCTCGTCGAAGGTGCCGGCGGCTGCGTCCCAGTCGGTCGTGACCATGAGGCCTATCCTCCCAGCCGCCACCGACAACGCGTCACGTCCTGTTCCTGCCGGACACCTTCCTCACCAGCGGCCACAGCAGGATCAGGGCCACGATGACGTACACGGTCACGGAGAAGGGGGTGTCGACCAGGCCGGTGACACTGCCGTCGCTGATCTGGAGGGCGCGCCGCAGCTGCTGTTCGGCGGACGGGCCGAGGATGACGGCGATGATCGCGGGCAGCACCGGCAGCCCGTACCGCCGCATCCCGAAGCCGATGAGGCCGATCACCAGCAGGATCACGAGGTCGACGGCCTCGCCGCCGACCGCGTACGCCCCGACCGCGGCGAAGAACAGGATGCCCGCGTAGAGATAGGGGCGTGGGATCCTCAGCAGTTTCGCCCAGAGCGGCGCGAGCGGCAGGTTCAGCGCGAGCAGCAGCACCATGCCGACGAAGAGCGAGGCGATCAGGCCCCAGACGAGCTCGGGTTCACGTTCGAACAGGAGCGGGCCGGGCTGGATGCCGTACTGCTGGAAGGCGGCCAGCATGACGGCGGCGACAGCCGTGGTGGGCAGCCCGAGCGTGAGCATGGAGACCAGTGTCCCCGCGGCGGAGGCGGACGCCGCCGACTCCGGCCCGGCGACGCCCTCGATGGCGCCCTTTCCGAACTCGTCGCGGTGCTTGGAGAGCCGCTTCTCGGTGACGTACGAGAGGAAGGTGGGGATCTCCGCACCGCCGGCCGGGATCGCGCCGAACGGGAAGCCGATGAAGGGCCCGCGCAGCCAGGACTTCCAGGTGCGCCGCACGTCGGCCCTGCCGAGCCAGGGCCGGCCGACGGGGATCGGCTTCCCGGAGGAACGGCGCAGGTGCGCGGCGACCCAGAGGGCCTCCCCGATGGCGAAGAGCCCCACCGCCACGATCACCACGTCGACGCCGTCGGCCAGTTGGAGCGATCCGAAGGTCAGCCGCTGCTGGCCGGTCATCTGGTCGAGGCCGACCAGGCCGATGGTGAGGCCGATGAGCAGTGACGCGAGGCCGCGGATCCGTGAGGATCCGAGGACGGAGGTGACGGCGATGAAGGCCAGCACCATGATGGCGAAGTAGTCGGGGGCGCCGATGCCCACGGCGAGCGAGGCGACGGTCGGGGCGAGGACGACCAGCAGGATCGTGCCGATCATGCCGCCCGCGAAGTGCCCGATGGCGGCGGCGGCGAGGGCCTGCGCCCCGCGCCCCGCCTTCGCCATCGGGTTGCCCTCGATCGCGGCGACGACGGCCGCGCTCTCCCCCGGGGTGTTGAGGAGGATCGAGGTGGTGGAACCGCCGAACATGGCGCCGTAGTAGATCCCGGCGAACATGATGAACGCGCCGGTCGGTTCGAGCCCGTACGTCACCGGCAGCAGCAGGGCCACGGCCATGGCGGGTCCGATGCCGGGGAGGACGCCGATGGCCGTGCCCAGCAGGACGCCGAGTGCGGCCCACAGGAGGTTGACCGGCGTGAGCGCGGTGCCGAAGCCGTCGATGAGGGAGTTGAGGGAATCCATCGGTCAGAGCACCCCCATCAACGGGCCGCCCGGCAGGGGCACCCCGAGCAGGTTGTCGAAGACGAAGTAGGTCGCGAGGGAGAGCCCGGCCGCGATGAGCGGATCGCGGTCGTGGTGGCGGCTGCCCAGCGCGTAGGCCGAACCCCAGAAGAGCAGGGCGCCGGAGACGGGGAAGCCGAGGGGGCCGATGAGGGCGGCGAAGGCGAGGAAGACCCCGGTGAGCAGGGCGACGGCGCGCCGGTCGGCGGGTTCGTCGAGGTCGACGTCCTCACCGCCCTCCGCCTCGCCGCGGCCACCGCGCAGGACGTCGACGGCCAGCAGCACGGCGACGGCCAGCAGTCCGGCGCCGACGGCGAAGGGGACGGTCCTGGGGCCGACGGGCCCGCGCTGGGTGATGTCCACGCTCATCGTCAGGGCGTCGGTCAGGACGAGGACGCCGAGCACGAGCAGCAGGACGCAGACACCGAGTTCGGAGTGCTCGCGCAGCCAGGCGCGCGTGGTCGCGGGGCGGGAGGGCGTGGTCTTGTCGCTCACAGTCCCAGCTCCTTGAGGACGGTGGCGACACGGCGGTCCTGGCCGTCCAGGAATGCGCCGAAGGCGTCGCCCGTGAGGAAGGCGTCGTCCCAGCCGTTCTTCTCCATGGAGTCACGCCACTGCTGCGAGTCGTGCAGTTCGCGCACCAGCCCGATCAGCTTGTCGCGTTCCGCGTCGGAGAGTCCGGGCGGGGCCACGATGCCGCGCCAGTTGGTGAAGTCGGTGTCGAGGCCGGCCTCGCGGAGCGTCGGCGCGTCGAGGCCCGGTACCCGCTTCGGCCCGGTGACGGCGAGAAGGCGGAGCTCACCGGCCTCGATCTGGTCGAGGTACTCACCGACGCCGGAGACGCCGAAGCCGACCTTGTTGCCGAGGATCGAGGCGAGCAGTTCGCCGCCGCCGTCGAAGGGGATGTAGTTGACCTGCTTGGGGGCGATGCCGGCGGCCTTCGCCATCAGCATCGGTGCCAGGTGGTCGGGCCCGCCGGGCGAGGACCCACCGCCGACCGGAATCTTCCCCGGGTCCTTCTTCCAGGCGGTGAGCAGCTGGCCGATCGTCTCGTAGGGGGAGTCCTTGGCGACGACGACGATGTCCTGCTCCTCCGTGAGCCGGGCGATCGGGGTGGTGTCGGCCAGGGTCGTGGGTGACTTGTTGGTGTGCACGGCGCCCACCACGCCGAGGCCCATGGACATGGCGAGCTTGCCGTTGCCGTGCTCGGCGGCCAGCCGGGTCACGCCGACGGTGCCGCCCGCGCCGGGCAGGTTGAACACCTCGATGCCGTGGGTGAGTCCGGCGTCCTCGGCGTTCTTCGCCGCGGTGCGTGCCGTGATGTCGTAGCCGCCGCCGGGTGTGTTGGGAACCATGAAGCGCAGTCCGGGGATCTGCGTGCCGGTGTCGGAGCCGCTGCCGGTGGACAGCAGCGGCGGCCCGACGACCACCAGCAGCGCTGCCCCGAACAGGGCGAGTGGAGTGCGCAGTCGCACCGGAAGCCGCCTTTCGAGCCATTCGTCGTACGCGTGTGAGGTGGCCCACATGTTGCCTGCGCGTTAACGAGCTGTCGCCGTTCCGGAACCAATGGACGTTGTGGTCGTTGTGGTCGCGCCCTACCGTGTCGGCGTGACGAAAGTGCTGGTGGTGGACGACGACTTCATGGTCGCGAAGCTGCACAGCCGCTATGTGTCCGCATTGGACGGTTTTACGGTCGTCGGCGTGGCCCACACGGGCGAGGAGGCGCTGCGCGCGGCCCGCCGGCTGCGTCCCGACCTGGTCCTGCTCGACATCTTCCTCCCCGACATGGACGGGATCCAGGTACTGCGGGAGCTGCGCGCCGCCGAGGAGCGGGACGGAGGGACCGACAGTGCGGACGCGCTCTTCATCACCGCGGCACGCGACGCAGGTGTGGTCAGGGCCGCCCTGCGGGCGGGCGCCCTGCACTACCTGATCAAGCCGTTCCACCGCTCCGCGCTGCAGGAGCAGCTCCAGCACGTGGCGTCGCTGCGCAACCGTCTGAACGCGCTGGACGAGGCCCGCCGGGAAGCACGCCAGGAGGACGTGGACCGCATCTTCGGCACCCGCCCTCCGGGCTCCCGCGAGCTCCCCAAGGGCCTGGCGGCCCACACCGCGGACCTGGTCGAACGCGTCCTGCGCGACCACCCGGCGGGGCTGTCGGCCTCCGAGTGCGCCGAGGCGGGCGCCCTGTCCCGGGTCAGCGCGCGCCGCTACCTGGAGTACTTCGCGGAGACGGGACGGGCCGAGGTGTCCCTGCGGTACGGCGGGACGGGCCGGCCGGAACGCCGCTACCGCGCGGTGGTCTGAGCCGTCCGCCGTACGACTGCCCCACGGTGAGCCGCGTGCGAGGACTTGCCGGCCGGTCTTCCTGAGCCCTCGCCTAACCCTTCCTTAAGCGCGCCATAACGATCGCCACCTGCGCCTTCCCACGCCCGGATCAGCCCTCGGCGGAGGCTAGCTTGCTGATCACCGGGGCGGGGTCCGTCCCGTCGGCGCCGTCCCGCACGGGGGGCCGCGCCGCCGTACGGGCCCTGTGCCGCGTCCCTCAAGACGTGTCCGCCGAAGGAGAACCACCACCATGGCCGTCATCACCACCGCCCGTCGCAGGCTCGCCGCAGGCATCGTCGCGCTCGGCGGCGTACCGCTGGCGCTGACCGGACCGGCCGCCGCTCCGGCCGCCGCCCACGGTTCGCTGAGCGATCCGGTCAGCCGGGTCTCGGCCTGCTTCGCCGAGGGGCCGGAGAGCCCGCGGTCGGCGGCCTGCCGGGCGGCTGTGGCGGCGGGCGGTACCCAGGCGCTGTACGACTGGAACGGCGTGAACATCGCCGCCGCGGCGGGAAAGCACCGTGAGCTGATCCCGGACGGCAAGCTGTGCAGCGCGGGCAACGACAAGTTCAAGGGGCTCGACCTGCCGCGCGCCGACTGGCCCTCGACGCCCATGAAGGCGGGCAGCCACACCTTCCGGTTCCGCGCCACCGCTCCGCACAAGGGGTCGTTCGAGCTGTACCTGACCAAGGCGGGCTACGACCCGACGCAGCCGCTCACGTGGTCGGACCTCGAGGAGAAGCCGTTCGC
The DNA here is from genome assembly GCF_044385685.1 of Streptomyces sp. ALB3. Taxonomy (NCBI): domain Bacteria; kingdom Bacillati; phylum Actinomycetota; class Actinomycetes; order Kitasatosporales; family Streptomycetaceae; genus Streptomyces; species Streptomyces sp. ALB3. The sequence goes on from NZ_JBISCE010000034.1 coordinate 87,926, forward strand.
CACCGCCACCGACCCGGCGCTGGAGAACGGGTCGTACGTCTTCGACGCCACCGTGCCGCAGGCGTCGGGACGTCAGCTGATCTACACGGTCTGGCAGCGGTCGGACTCCCCCGAGGCCTTCTACGCCTGCTCCGACGTGGTCTTCGGTGGTGAGAGCGCCGCAGGCGGCTCCGCCGGGGCCGCTCCGGCGCCGGTCGCGTCCGCACCCTCCGAGGAGGACATCGACGAGGGCGCCGGCAAGTCGTCCGTCGAGCACGACGGCCACGGCGACGACGACGCGGCGACCTCCGCGGAGGTGACGGAGGCGGCGCCTGCCGAGGACACCGCGGCGAACGCCCCCGAGCCGAACAACGTCGCCGCCTCACCGGCGGACCCGGCTCCCGCGGGGGAGGCACTCGCCGAGACCGGCGGCAGCGGCAGCACCCCGTACCTCGCGATCGGCGGAGCCGCCGCGCTGGCCGTGGGCGCGAGCGCCCTGTTCGTCTCGGTCCGCCGCCGGGCGGGCGGCGCGCACCGCGCCTGACCCGGTGACTGCCGGGCCCCGGATCGCGGGGCCCGGCAGTGCGGTTCAGGTGATGACCGAGGCGCAGGTGGTCGGGGTGGCGTGCGCCGGGTCGAGGGCGTTCGCCACCTCGTGGAAGGCGATCCTGTCGATGGTCCCGATCGCGACGTGCTCGGACAGGTCGACCGGGCACAGGTCCTGGAGCAGGACGTTGCGCACGTTCGGGCCGTTCAGGTACTGCGTGCGGTACGGGGTCACGACCTCGTCGTACCGGGTGGCTATGACGGTGTAGCGGACCCCTGGCACGGTGTCGCCACCCGCGTTGAGCTTCGTGAGGAAGGCGGAGCCGGCGACCTGGTCGGCCAGGCCCGGTGTCTTCAGGGTGAGGAGGTCCTCGACTCCGGGGAAGTACGGCAGCAGCCGGGTGAGGCCGAGGAGCGTGGTGCCGTGGTTGTCGGGGGCGATCCCGACGAGGGCGTTGACCTTGCCGGCGCCGCCGAGGAACTTCAGGTAGTGGTGGGGCATCATGCCGCCCTGGGAATGGCCGACGAGGTCGGCCTCCGGGGCACCGGTGGCGCCGAGCACCTTGTCGACGAACACGTCGAGCTGTCCGGCCGACTTGTCGATCGGGCCGAGGCCGTTGAAGAACGGCACACCCGGGAGCTGTCCGTAGTCGAGCGAGAAGACGCAGTAGCCCCGGTTGACGAGGTACGGCGCGAGGACCAGCCAGTTGTCGACCGAGTTCCCGAAGGTTCCGTGGACGAGGACGACCGGCCTGGGGTGGGCTGCGGAGGGCTTGCAGGAGTAGTCGTTCCAGCCACGGGACGGAGCGGCGGCCTCCGCCGCGGTCGCGGTCGCCGTGGGGGCGAGGAGTGCGGCGACGGTGAGGAGCAGTGCGGCGAGGGTGCGGCGCGCGCGTGGGGTGCGCCGGGGACGGGTCCAGGGCAGCATCGGGTGATCTCCTTGCGGCTCAAGGGAGTTGCGATGTCGGTGCGCCCTGCGGTCCGGACCACAGCGAATGACTCTTTTTCAACGTGCTCATGCCAAATTACGCATGGGTAAGGTAGCGGGGGAAGTTACGCGTCGGTAAAAAGATTCCGGTGTCCCGGGGTCAGGCCGCGAGCCGCCCCGGCTTCACCGCCTGCGGGCCGAATCTGGCCCGCAGCCTGTCGGACACCGCCTCGATCCGCCGCGCCCGCTCGTCGACCGGGTCGAAGGTGAGCTGGTGGGCAGCGCGCTCCGCGTCCTGGAGCCCTTCGGCCCGCAGCCCGATCCCCCGGACCCGCGCCCGCTGGAGAGCGAACGAGTCCTGGATCCGGTAGGCGAGCGAGGTGAGGTCCGCGGAGTGCGCGGTGGGCTCCTGGAGCGTACGGCTGCGGGTCAGCGTCGCGTAACCGGTCCGGTCGGCGTAGCGCACGGAGACCGCGAGGGAGCGGCACACCTGCCCGTCGGAGCGCAGTCTGGCACCCAGTTCCTCGGTGAGCGACAGGAGCGCGCGGCGGTGCTGCTCCGGGTCCAGTTCGTCGCGGGGGAAGGAGCGTTCGGCGGCGATCGACCGGGCGGCGGCATTGGGCACGACCCGCGTACGGTCGATGCCGTTGGCCCGCTCCCACAGCTCGCGCCCGGTCCGCACGCCGGTGATGCGCTGCAGGGTGGCGAGCGGTGCGGCGGCTATCCGGCCGACGGAGTCGAGCCCGTACCCGCACAGGGTGCGCGCGGTCGCCGCCCCGACACCGTCCAGCGCGGCGGCGGGCATGGACGCGAGGAAGTCCGCGTGCTCACCCGGGGGCACCACGAAGGTCGTCCCGGCCGTCGCCTGCCGGGCGGCCATCCTGGCCAGCATGGGGTTGGAGGCCGCGCCGATCGCGCAGTCCACGCCGTGCAGGGCGAGGGCCCGCACCCGGATCACGGAGGCCAGGCCCGTCGCGTCCTGGCCGAAGTAGCGCAGGGCGCCGCCCACATCGGCGAGCGCGGCACCGGGCGGGGCCGCCTCGACGACCGGGGTGAACGCCCCGAGGAGGGCGAGCAGCCCCTCGTACTCCGCACCGTCCGGCAGTCCGCCGCCGATCCGGCGGAACCGCAGGCACAGGACGGCCGGCCGGTCGTTCATCCCGCGCTCCCCTGGCTCTGGTGCCACAGCTTCCGTCCGGTGGGCGTCCCTTCACCGGCCGGCTGGAGATCGGACCAGGGGTTCATCTCGTAGCCGGTCGGCAGCTGGATGCGACGGCCGCCGTCGGAGGGCTCCTCCCCCGGGACCCCGTCGGCGGGCACTTCCGCCAGCCGTGCCGCGACCGCGTCGAGGCCGCCGGTGCGCCGGAGTTCGGCCAGCTCCGCCAGATTCCAGGCCGCCGAGGCGACCACGCTCATGCTGCGCGCGCCGCGCCGCTGCACCACTCCGCGCACCAGCAGCAGCCAGGAGTGGAAGACGGTGTGTGCGCAGGCGGCGTGGCTGTCGTCGAAGAAGGCGAGGTCGACCAGGCCCGTCCCGTCGTCCAGGGTGGTGAAGATGACCCGGCGCCCGGAGCGGACCGGCGGGGTCTGGGTGGCCGCCTTGGCGCCCGCGACCAGCACGGTCTCCCCGTGCCCGGCCTCCCGCAGACGCTTGGCGGAGACCGCGCCCAGCTCCTCCAGGAAGGCGTGGTGGTCGTCCATCAGGTGGCGGGACACGTCCATGCTGAGGACGCCGAGCTCGGCGCTGAGACGTTCGGCCTCGTTGAGGTCGGGCAGCCCGACGGTACCGGTCCGGTCTCCGCCGCCGAGCGGGAGCTGCGCGCCCGCCGCACCGGAGCCCCGCTGGGCGCGGTGGAGTTCGGACAGGTGCAGCAGCAGATCCCGCCGGTTGGCGCCGAAGGCGTCCAGCGCGCCGACCTGGGCCAGCCGTTCGGCGGCCGGTTTCCCTGGCCTGGCCCGCTGCCAGAAGTCCAGCAGCGAGGTGTAGGGCTGCCCGGCCTCGATCCGGGCGACCTCGGCCTCACTGATGCCGTGGACGTCCGAGAGCGCCAGCCGCAATCCCCATTTATCACCGTTGTCGCCAGACACCAGTTCGATCCGATGGGCGGCCGCCGACCGGTTCACGTCCAGTGGCAGCACCGGCACCCCGCGCCGCCGCGCGTCCGCGAGCAGCAGCCGCTTCGGGTACATCCCGGGGTCGTGCGTGAGCAGCCCGGCGTAGAAGGCGGCCGGGTGGTGCGCCTTGAGCCAGGCCGACTGGTAGGTCGGCACGGCGAAGGCGACGGCGTGCGCCTTGCAGAAGCCGTAACTTCCGAACGCCTCGATGATCTCCCAGGCGCGGGCGATCACCTCGGCGCCGTACTTCCTGCGTGCCGCCCGCTGCGCGAACCACACCCTGATCCTGGCCTGCGACTCGGGGTCGGAGAGCCCTCGCCGCACCCGGTCGGCCTCGCCTCGTCCGCAGCCGGTCATGATGTTCACCATCTCGATGATCTGCTCGTGGAAGACGACCACCCCGTACGTGTCGCGCAGCGCCTCCTCCAGGTCGGGGTGCGGATAGCGCACGGGTGCGCGGCCGTGCCTGGCCTCGATGAACGGGCGCACCATGTCGGCGGCCACCGGGCCCGGCCGGAACAGCGAGATGTCGACCACCAGGTCGTGGAAGGTGGCGGGCTGGAGCCGGCCGACCAGGTCGCGCTGGCCCGGCGACTCGATCTGGAAGCAGCCCAGCGTCTCGGCGCTCCTGATCAGCCGGTACGTCTCGGGATCGCCCTGCTCCACGTCGTCCAGGTCGATCTTCCGGCCCGAGGCCCGCTTCACCTCGGTCACCGCGTGCGCCATCGCCGACTGCATCCGCACGCCGAGCACATCGAGCTTGAGCAGCCCGAGGTGCTCCACGTCGTCCTTGTCGAACTGCGCCATCGGGAAGCCCTCACCGCTGGTGGGCATGACCGGAGTGCGCCGCAGCAGCGAGTCGTCCGAGAGGAGCACCCCGCACGGGTGCATGGCGATGCCGCGCGGCAGCGCGTCCAGCGACTCCACCAGGTCCCACAGCCGGCCGTACTTCTCCTTCTGTCCGGCCACGGCACGCAGTTCGGGCAGTTCCTCCATCGCGGCGCGGGCGTCCCTGGCCCGGACGTGCGGGAAGGCCTTGGCGAGCCGGTCGGTCTCGGCCGGGTCCATGGAGAGCGCGGCACCGACATCGCGGATGGCGTGGCGGACCCGGTAGGTCTCGGGCATGGAGACGGTAGCGACCCGCTCCGCGCCGAAGCGCCCGATGATCGAGCGGTAGACGTCCAGGCGGCGGGCCGACTCGACGTCGATGTCGATGTCGGGCAGTACGAAGCGCCGCTTGGACAGGAAGCGCTCCATGAGCAGCCCGTGCTCGACCGGGTCGGCGTGGGCGATCCCGAGCAGGTGGTTGACCAGGGAACCGGCCCCGGAGCCGCGCGCCGCGACCCGGATGCCCATCCCCTTCACGTCGTCCACGACCTGGGCGACCGTCAGGAAGTAGGACGCGAAACCGTGGTGGGCGATGATGTCCAGCTCGTGGTGCATCCGCTCCCAGTAGTCACGCCTGCGGTCGTAGCCGCGCCGGACCATGCCCGCGGCGGCACGGGAGGCCAGCACCCGCTGGGCGGTGCGCCGCCCGGCTCCGACGAGATGCGGCTCGGGGAAGTGGACACTGCCCAGCCCCAGGTCGTCCGCCGGGTCGACGAGACAGGCGTCGGCGGTGTGCCGGGTCTCCGCGAGCAGCCGCCGCCCCGCCTCCGGCCCGAGCCCTGCGGCTGCGGTGATCCGCTCGGCGGTCTCCTCCATCGCGCGGGCGTCCTTGAGCCAGCGCTCCCCGCTGTCGAGGGGGGAACGCCGGGGGTCCACGGGGACGAGCCGGCGTGCCGAGTCGAGTACGTCGGCGACGGGCCCCTGCCCGGGGTCGGCGTACCGGACGGCGTTGGTCAGCACGGCCCGCACCCCCTGCTCGGCGGCGAAGCCGACGGTACGGGCGGCGAGCCGCAGCGACCCCGGGCCGGTGCCCTCGCGTCCGTGGTGGACGGCTTCGAGCCGCAGGTCGTCGCCGAAGACCTCCCGCCAGGGGGCGAGCAGCGCGGCGGCCCGGTCGGGCCGGCCCGCGGCCAGTGCGGCGCCCACGTCGGAGGCGGGTCCGAGCAGCACGGTCAGTCCTTCGGCGGGCAGCACGTCCCGGCCGACCAGGGGCTGTCCGGCCTCCGGGCCCCCGGCACCGGGCATGTGGGCGGCGGTGACCAGCCGGCACAGTCCGGCCCAGCCCAGGGCGCCGTCCCGGGCGAGGAAGGTGACCCGGGGTGCGGATTCATCGACGAAGGCGCCCCCGCGGACCGGCGTGCGAGGTCTGCGCGTACGCCCTCCCGCGCCGGCCTGCGGAGCCACCGCGAGCTCCGCGCCGAAGAGCGGCCGGATCCCGGCTTTCTCGCAGGCCCTGGCGAAGCGGACCGTGCCCGCGAGGCTGTCGCGGTCGGTCAGCGCGAGGGCGTCCATCCCCCGCTCGGCTGCACGCTCGGCCAGCCGCTCCGGGTGCGACGCCCCGTACCGCAGCGAGAACCCGGAAACGGTATGCAGATGCGTGAACCCGGGCATCCGCACCTCCTGGACCGATCCGTACTCACCACCACCCCCCTCGCTCTCCACCATAGACCAAGTTTCGAACGTTCGTACGATAACCGAGGGCGTGGCCACTCTCCGCCATTCGGCCGCCCCCACCTGCGCGCACAGGGCCCCGCACGGACGGTGGGGGCATGACTTTCGCTGACGAGGTGAAGAACGCCGTCACCGCACGGGCCGCACTGCTGGTCATCGGCGTCCTGGCGCTGCAGCTGCTGTTCATCGCCTCCTACGTCGGCGCGCTGCACAGGCCCGACCCGACGGACGTCCCCTTCGGGGTCGTCGCCCCGCAGCAGGTCTCCGGACAGCTCGTCGCCCAGCTCGACGGCCTGCCGGGCGGTCCGCTCGACCCGCGCGCGGTACCGGACCAGGCCGAGGCCCGCCGGCAGATCCAGAACCGCGACATCGACGGCGCCCTGATCGTCAGCCCCACCGGTGCGACCGACACCGTGCTCGTCGCCTCCGGCGGCGGCACCGTGCTGGCCACCTCCCTGACCAGGATCATCGAGCGGGCGGAGGGACCCAGGCAGCGCACGGTACGGACCGTGGACGTGGCCCCCGCCTCGCCGGACGACTTCGACGGCCTCTCGTCGTTCTACCTGGTCGTGGGCTGGTGCGTCGGCGGCTACCTCTGCGCCTCGATCCTGGCGATCAGTGCGGGGACCAAGCCCGCGAACCGCCAGCGCGCGGTGATCCGTACGGGGGTCATGGCGCTGTACTCGATCGCGGGCGGGATCGGTGGCGCGGTCATCATCGGGCCGGTGCTCGGAGCGCTCCCGGGCAGCGTGTGGGCCCTGGCCGGCCTGGGCGCCCTGGTCGTCTTCGCGGTCGGCATGATCACGCTCGCCCTGGAGGCGCTCACCGGCATCATCGGCATCGGCCTGGCCGTCCTGCTCATCGTGATCGCGGGCAATCCGAGCGCGGGCGGCGCCTTCCCGCTGCCGATGCTGCCGGACTTCTGGCGGGCGATCGGCCCCGCCCTGCCACCCGGCGCGGGCACCTGGGTGGCCCGCTCGATCGCGTACTTCGGCGGCAACGCGGTCACCGGCCCCCTACTGGTGCTCTCCGCCTGGGCGGTCGTCGGCACCGCTCTCACCCTGCTGCTGTCGATGCGCCGCCGGGGCACGCAGGAGACCCGGCAGGAGGCTGCCCCCGGGGACCCGGAGGCCTCCCCCGGGAGCAGCTCCAGCCTCGCCTGAGACCGGGGATCAGCCCAGCATCTCCTCGACGAGGGCGGCGGCCCGGGCCGTACCGCCCTCGGCCCGGACCTCGGCGCGGAGCCGCGCCGAGCGGCGGGCGACCCCGGCGTCGGCCACGAGTCCCGTGAGGGCGGTGCGCAGGGCCACGGCGGTGGCGTCCGCCGTGTCGAGGCGACGGGCCACACCCAGCTCGACCAGCCGGTCCGCGTTCATGAACTGCTCCGCCCCCTGCGGGACGGCGATCATGGGAACGCCGCAGTACAGCCCTTCACTGCTGCCACCCATCCCCGCGTGCGTGACGAACGCGTCGGCCTGTTCCAGGATCGCCAACTGGGGCACCCAGGAGTGCACCTCCACGTTCCCGGGGATGTCGCCGAGTTCGCCCGGGTCCGTGTGCTTCCCGATCTGGAGCACGACGTGCCAGCCCGCCAGGTCACCGTAGGCCTCCAGGCACCGGCGGTAGAACTCCGGCTGCTTGGTGTACGCGGAGCCGAGGGAGATCAGCAGTACGTTCCCGGCGTCGGCGGGCCGGGTCCAGGTGTCCCGGTCGGCACGCGAGCCGAAGCAGGGACCGACGAACGTCACCACGCCGGAGTCGACCCGGTCCGCGTGCGGCTGCATGGCCCTCGGGATCATCGCCAGAGCCCTCCCGGGCCGGCCGGAGAAGGTGTCGACGTCCGTGGTGGTCGCCCCGGACACGGTGAGCCACCGCGCGAACTTCGCGCGGTACTCCTCGGCGCCCGGCAGCTCCCAAAGCGCCGCCGCCACGCCCTCGTCGTAGCCGTCCCAGGCCACGAAGGTCGGGGAGAGCTGAAGGACGGGCCGGCCCTGCGACTCGGCGAGGGCGCGCGCCGCGTAGGCGCCGATGTCGTACAGGTAGAGATCCGCCCTGTCCCGGCCGTACGCGGCTCGGAGCTGCGGCAGGGCCTGGACGGCGTCGTCGAGGAAGAGGTCCATCGCGGCGATCGGGTCGTCCGGCCAGGCGTTGTCGGCGACCGGCAGGACCGAACCGTACGGGACGAATTCGGCGCCGGTCGCGGTGATCGGCCCGGCCACCGCCGGGTCGTTGGCATAGGTCACCCGATGACCACGCGCGACCAGCTCACGCACGATCTCGAGGCTGGGCAGGACGTGGCTGACGGCGGGAATGCCGATCATCGCGATATGGGCACGGCGACGGGACATACGGAATCACTCGTTTCAGGTCTACGGCGAGACGGACACACCGGACCGGTGCGCCGCCGCCCGGGCAACTGACTGCCGGGGAGCGCGCACGGGTCGCGGGACGGAAGCGGGGGCGCGGCCCCGTCCGTGTCAGCCGTAGATCTGGTGGAGGTGCATGCCAGAACCCTAGCCCGGCCCCGCCCTGGATCACCAGACCCGGGCCCGCCCACGCTACGCGCGGAGACCCCGGGCGGCACGGCGTCGCCGACCGCCGCCCGAGCAGCGGCCGAACTCTTGGCGACCGATTGGCGAAGACACTAGTCATGGCAGGTACATGACGTCATTCTGGAGCGGCCCCGCGCGACCCGCGAGGAGCACAGCCGTCCCAACCCCCCTTCACTCACCGGAGGTTGCTCATGCGTCGCCGATTCACCGTCCCGCTCGCCGCAGTAGCCGTGTCGCTCCCGCTCGCCCTGATACCCGCGACATCCGCCTCGGCCGCCCCGGCGGACAAGCCGCAGGTCCTCAGCTCCTGGACCCAGACGAGCGCCTCCAGCTACAACGCGTGGAACGCCGCCCGCAACAACCAGGGAGCCTGGGCGGCATACGGCTTCAACTGGTCGACGGACTACTGCAGCACCTCTCCCGACAACCCGTTCGGCTTCCCCTTCCAGACCGCCTGCGCCCGGCATGACTTCGGCTACCGCAACTACAAGGCGGCCGGCACGTTCTCCGCGAACAAGTCCCGGATCGACTCCGCGTTCTACTCGGACCTCAAACGCGTGTGTGCCGCCTACTCCGGCGCCAAACTGACCTCGTGCAACAGCACGGCGTGGACCTACTACCACGCCGTGGACATCTTCGGCGTGGCCCCGGCCGGGGCGAAGCCCGACAGACTGGCCCAGGCGGCCTGACCGTCTCCCGGACCGGCCGGCGCCCTCTGACGCCAGGGACTCCCCGGGGAGGGTACCGGCCGAGCTCGCCGCGTCAGCCGAGTCGCAGTCGCCATCCCGTCGCAGACCGTCGTGGTGTACCCGTCGTGGACCGCGCGGCCCCAGCGGTCCGCGCGGGCGTCGACGATCAGGAGGCCCCAGCCCGATGCTGAGTCCCCGGCAGTGGATGACGCGGCCGGCAGGAGGCGTCCGGGCGGGTGTCCTCACCTCGATCCGCACGGCGAGGAAGACGCGTCCCCTTCCCGACGGCTCGGGTCTTCATGGTTCTGACGGCCGGACCGGCTCTGTTGTCGACGGCCGGCCACCTGGGACTCCGGGGACCTGTACGGCGCTCGGGTCGGCGCTCGTGCCGCTCGCACGGGGCTGGGCACTCCCGTGGGAACGGGCTCGCCCGCGTGCGGATCGATCGCAGGTCAGCCGATCTCGGCGCCGTACGCCGCCAGTGCCTCGGGCACCGGCTGGAAGAACGTCTCGCCGCCCGAGGAGCAGTCGCCGCTGCCGCCCGAGGTCAGGCCGATCGCGGTGTCGCCCGAGAACAGCGAGCCGCCGCTGTCGCCCGGCTCCGCGCAGACCGTGGTCTGGATGAGGCCGTTGACGATGTCGCCGTTCCCGTAGTTGACCGTGGCGTCCAGCGCGGTGACCTCACCGTCGTGGACCTGGGTGGTGGAGCCGCTGCGGGTCACCGACATGCCGACGGTCGCTTCGCCCGCCTTGGTGATCGCCTGGGTGGAGCCGTTGTAGAGGTCCACCTCGCTGGGGTGTTCCACGTCGGCCGTGTACTTGACCAGGCCGTAGTCGTTGTCGGGGAAGCTGGAGCCCTCGTTGGCGCCGATCTCCGCGCCGCCCTGCGAGTCGGACCAGCTGGTGATGCCCTCGGTGCAGTGGCCGGCGGTCAGGAAGTACGGTTCGCCGTCCTTGACCACGTTGAAGCCGAGCGAGCAGCGTCCCGTGCCGCCCCAGATGGCGTCGCCGCCCGCGATGAGGGGCTTGAACTCCCCGGCGGTCTTCTTCAGTTCGGCCTTGGAGCCGAGACCGTCGACCACCTTGCTGAGCTTGTCCCAGGCCGCGCCGTCGACCGTGCGGTCGGCGGTGACGACCACCTTGTTGCTGACCGGGTCGACGGCCCAGGAGGTGCCGGGAACGGTGGCCTTGTCGGCGAGGGTCTGCCGGGCGTCCGTCAGCTCGGCGAGCGTGTTCTGTACGAGTCTGGCCTTGCCGCCCGACTGACGCACCTGCTCGGCGGCCGCGTCGTCGAGGACGTTCACGACGAGGTTCTTCGTCGCGGCGTCGTAGTACGCGCCCGCCGTGTCGGCGCCCAGGGTCCTGTCCAGGGTGGTGGCGAGATTTCCGGCCGCGTGCGCGCTGAGGGTACGCGGGGTGAACTGGGGCACGTCGTCACTGGCGTTCGCGGTCTGGAACGTGACTCCTGCCGCGACCAGGCCGAGGACGGCCGATCCGGCCAGGGCCACACGCTTCCTGGATATGCGTCGGTGCTTCAACTTCGACCTCCTGTGGGGCCGCGCTCGGACAAGTGGGGTGTCCGGAACACGGAGGATGGGGCGCCCACTATTCCGATGCGGCCGATAGCACACAAGGTCGACTTCCGGACGCACACACGACAGCGACCGTTCACCCCCGGCGTGTTCACAAGCCGGACGTCACACCACGTCGGTTCCGATTGCGAACACCCGGTGCAACGGTCCGGCGGCAGCGGGTGAGGACTAGTCCTGTCCTGTAGTGGTCCTCGGAGTCCGGATGCCGTGGAGGGCACTCCTGAAGCCGAACACCTCCGAATGCTCCCGAACGTCGCGAACACCACCGGCTCATCCCGACAGGGAGTGCCGGTATCGCTTCCCATGGGTCATCATCGAACAGGCGGTACACGCCGGGCACTTGGTGTCCGGGCCGAGCGGGGTGACCGAGCGGAGGGGCGGCGTGCGGAGTCGGGTGCGCGTGGCGGACGGACGGCATCTGATGATCGAGCGGCAGGGGGACCCCCGAGGCAGACCGGTGTTCCTCCTGCACGGCATGCCGGGCAGCCGGCTGGGTCCCGCTCCGCGCGGGATGGTCCTCTACCAGCGGAACATGCAGCTGATCACCTACGACCGTCCGGGATACGGCGGCTCCGACCGGCTTCCGGGCAGGCGGGTGAGGGACGTCGCCGAGGACGTGCGGGCGATAGCCGACTCCCTCGGCCTGGAGCGCTTCGCCGTGGTCGGCCGCTCGGGCGGTGCCCCGCACGCCCTGGCCTGTGCCGCGCTCATGCCCGAGCGGGTCACCCGTAGCGCCGCTCTGGTCAGCCTGGCTCCCTGGGACGCCGAAGGGCTCGACTGGTTCGACGGGATGGCCGCGTCGAACGTGCTCGCCTACTCGCGGGCGGCGGCGGACCCGGACGGGCTGGCGGAGTCCTTCATCAGCCGCTCGGAGGAGATCCGGCAGAACCCGGTCCGGCTCCTGGACGACCTGCGCCGGGAGCTGACCGACTCCGACCGCACCGTCGTCAACGACGCCGGCATCCGCACCATGCTGCTCGCCAACTACCGTGAGGGGCTGCGGACTTCGGCGTACGGCTGGATCGACGACGCGATCGCCTTCTGCAGCCCGTGGGGATTCGACCCCGCCGGCATCACGTGCCCGGTGATGCTGTGGCACGGCGTCAAGGACGTGTTCTCCCCCGTGGGGCACTCCCGCTGGCTGGCCGCGCAGATCCCCGGCGCCACCACCGTGCTCGAACCGGCGGCGGCGCACTTCGACGCCCTCTCCGTGCTGCCCGACGTGCTCAACTGGCTGCTGGACGAACGGGAGGCGGTGGTCTGCTGATCACCGAGGACGTTCAGGGCTCCGGGAACCCGGAGCCCTGAACACGGTTACACCGACATCGGCTCCAGCTCCCGCCGGAACCTGCGCTCGTCCCTCGCTATCCGGGTCAGCGGGTGATCGTCGCCGAGCTGCCGCGCCAGCTCGTCGCCCGTCTCCGCCCGCAGCCGCAGCGCCTCCTCCGTGCGTCCCATCGCGTCGAGGGTGACCGCGATGTTCGAGGTCATGGCCAGGGTCTCCGGGTGGTGAGCCCCGAGGACCTCCCTGAGCTGACCGGCCACCGTGCGCTCCGTCCGGAGCACGATCTCGAACCCGCCCCTGTCCGCCGTGGCGTTGGCCAGGTTCATCACGGAGAACAGCGTGTTCGGGTGCTCCCGGCCGAACACCTCGCGCATCGAGGCGACCACCCGTGTCAGCAGCTTCTCCGCCTCCTGGGGCGCGCCCGCCCCCGAGAGGTAGACGCCGAGGTTGTTCTGCGCGGCCAGGGTGTACGGGTGCTGCTCGCCCGGCACCTTCATGTACTGGTCCACGACCTCCTGCGCGGCGTCCCTCGCCTCGGCGGCCTCCCCCGCCGCGAACAGGTCCGCCGCCATGTTGAGGTCACAGGCGAGCGACTCGGGGTTCGCCGAGGTGTACTTCGCCCGGTACCTGGCCCGGGTGGCCACCGTCAGCCTGCGCGCGTCCTCCAGCTGCCCCGCCCTGCGCAGCGAGACCGCCAGGCTCTTGGCGGCGCTGAGCGTGGTCGGGTAGGTCCGGCCGAGAGTCGCCTTGAAACTGTCGTACGTGCGGCTGAGCAGTCCGACCGAGTCCTCGTACCGTCCGACCTCACGCAGGTCACGTGCCAGACACATCGCGGAGGACAGGCTGTAGGGGTGCTCGGGCCCCAGGACCTCGGAGCGCAGGTCGTAGACGTCCTGGTCGATCTCCCTGGCGCGCGCGTACTGTCCGACGCTCCGCAGGTTCAGCGCCAGGTTGTTGGCCGCGGCCAGCGTGCGGGGGTGCCTGTCGTGGAAGATCTGGCTGAACCCCTCGTGCGCCGCGGTCGCCAGCTCGATCGCCTTGCCGTAGTCACCGAGCAGCCCCAGGTCGATGGCCAGGCTGCTCGTGGTCATGTACGTGTGCGGATGCTCCGGCCCGAGCACCTCCCGCTGCCGGGAGAGGGTCACCTCGTCGAGCTCCTTGGCCTCCACGTAACGGCCCCGGGTGCGCAGGATGTTGGAGATGTGGAAGCAGAGGTAGAGGTACTGGAGGTCCTGGTTGCCCAGCATCTCCCGCCAGGTGTCGCGGAGTTCCTCCCCGAGGCGGCCTGCCGTCCGGACGTCGCCCCGCTTCCACAGGTAGCGCACCCGGTCGATCAGCAGCCTGCGGGTCTCCGGTTCCCTGCAGTTGCGCGCGTCCGACGGGCCGAGGTGCGGCCAGATGGTGGCGAAGCGCGGCCAGGTCTCCGGATTGTCGATCGGCTCGTCGTCGTCGGGCCGGGCGCCCGCCAGGATGCGGTGGACGACGTGCCGGGCCTCGCGCTGCTCCTCCTCGTCGAGCTGGGCCCTGATCACCGCCTGCACCAGACGGTGGACCTGGATGGAGTTCGACACCTGGTCGACCTTGGCGAGGGCGAAGCGGCCGATCTCCCGGATGACCCGGCCCAGCACCAGCTTCTCCTGGAGCGAGGCGTCGTACGGCTTCAGTGCCTCGATCATCTCCTTGCTGTAGAGCAGGTTGGCCGAGATCGGTTCGGGCGCGAAGAACGCACAGAGCTGGAGCAGCCGCACCGCTGCGGGTGACCGCTCCTTGAGGCGCTCGATGGAGATGTTCCAGGTGGCCGCGACGGGTTGCGGGTAACCCGCCGGCTGGTTCAGCGCGAGGACCTGGGGCGCCTGGCGGGCCAGTTGCTCCAGATAGGCGTCGATGGGAGTGGCGGTCTCCGCGATCCAGGCCGCGGCCTGTTCGACTGCCAGGGGCAGATCCCCGACGGCCGTGGCGACCTGGTCGGCGTCCTCGTCGCTGAGCCCCGGCGCACGGCGCTTCAGATGCTCGATCGACTCCTCCCGGAGGAACACGTCGACGGGCAGCGCGTCACCGTGCTGGGACCATGTCTGGTTCCTGGACGTGACGAGGATGTGGCCCGAGCCGCCCTGCGGGAAGTAGCGGCTGAGGCGTTCGGGATCGTCGGCGTTGTCGAACACCAGCAGCCAGCGTTCCGAGGGCACGCCCCGCCGCAGCAGGTCCACGGCTTCCTGGGAGGCCGCTGCCATGTCGTCGCCGCCCTGGGCGCCGAGCCGCACGGCGAGTTCGGCGAGGCTGGCGACGACGTCGTCGATCTGTTCGGACGATATCCACCACACCAGGTCGTAGTCGGCCATGAAGCGGTGCACGTACTCCAGGGCCACCTGGGTCTTGCCGACACCGCCGAGGCCGTAGAGGGTCTGCGGCTGCGGCAGCACGACGGCCATGCCGCCGCCGAGCTGGTCACGCATCCGCTCCAGGACGAGGGAGCGACCGGTGAAGCCCGGGTTGCGCGGCGGCGCGTTCCAGATCCGGGGCACGGTGCCGGGGAAGCGGGGACCGGGCGACATCCCGTCGCCGAGGAGCACCGGCCGGTCCAGGGCGCGCATCAGCGCGGTCGTGGCGTGCACCTCGTCCAGCCGGAACAGGTCGACCGGGTTGCGGTCGATGTACGGCGCGGACAGCCGGACGTCACTGACCCGGAGCGGCAGCAGCTGACGCCGGCCCCCACCGGGGTCGTCGGACACGGCCCGCTCCCACAGGTCCACGGCGCGCTGGGATTTCAGGTAGGCGCTGGAGAGGAGGACGACCGTGCGGGCCGCGGTCTCGGCCGCGTGCGCGGCGTCCCCCGGGCCGGGGTCGGCGGAGACGTCGCGCGGGACCACGCGGAAACCCGCCCGGGTCAGGACCGACTCGACCCAGTCCGCCCACATGCGGTTCTCCGCCACATAGCTGAGGAAGAGATCAGCGGGCAGCGCGGGCCTGCGCCGGGTGAACGCGTCGCGGATGCGCAGCCGCACCTCCTCGCCCACCGACGGCATCGAGGTGACGTCCTGCTGCGTGACGACCGCGGTGAGGCGTTCGAAGGCGGACAGGAGCGAGTTGCTCAGCCCGGCCTCGTCGCCGAAGGTCGCGAGGGTCTCCTCGTACGCGTAGTAGGGGCGGTAGGGGATCTCCACCGCGCCCCAGTAGGCGGTGAGTTCGTCACCCGAGAGATCACGGGGCAGCCGGTCGAACTTGAGCCGGGCCAGGGCCCGGCCGGCGTCGGCCTTCTCCTTCTCGCCCTCGTCGATCCGCATCGGTACGGGGAAGATGGAGATGGGCCGGCCGGTGTAGCGCTCGGAGATCTGCCGGGCGACCGAGGCCGCGCCGTCGATGGACTGGTCGCTGAGGGTGAAGCAGTCGACGAGCACGTCCGGAAGGTGGACGGTGCAGATGTCGGCGATGTCGCTGAGACCCGTGCGGCTGTCGATGAGGACGTAGTCGTAGTTGGCCTTCATGTCGTCCCGCAGGGCGTCGAAGAAGTGGCCGCCGCCGAGCCGGTCGTAGAAGTTGTCCCAGTCGAAGGTGGAGACGGTGGCGGAGTACTCGCGGTTCTGCCGGCCGGCCGAGACGAAGTCCAGGGTGCCGCCCCGGGGGAACTCCCAGCCGAGGGCCTCGGGGGTGAGCGAGACCGCGTGCGGCTGGATGCGGGCGTAGTCGCGGTGCCAGTCGTCGGCCCGCTGCGCGGGGTTGGTCGCGGCCCAGGCGTATTCGGTGATCAGGTCGATCACACCGGTGGTGGCCCCGAGCGTCGAGGGGTCGAGGAAGGGGTGGAAGAACCGGTGGAGCCCGGGGGCTTCCAGGTCCCAGTCGACGGCCAGCACCCGTTTGCCGTTGGCGGCGAGAATCCAGGCGGTGTTGGCCAGGGCCATGGTGCGTCCCGTACCGCCCTTGTACGAGTAGAAAGTGACGATGCGCCCGTCACGACCGGCTGTCATACGTCCTCCGCATCCGTCGCAGGGTCGTGCATGTCGGGTATGAACTGGGTGTTGCCCATGGGTCCCATGAGTCGGGTCCGTTCACTGTGGCGTCCACCGGCCGGTGGGTAGACCGTGGCGTGCCTGAGGTACTGCTGGGCAGCCACCTCGACCACTTGGGGAAGGATCTGGCCGAACGCTTCCATACTGGGAACCCCTTTGGCCGCGACACGGCAGAAGGCCCGCCCCTGCCGCATCTTGACCGGCATCGTCTGTTCGAGCTTCTCGGTCAGTTCGGCCTCGGCCGCCCTGCTCTGGTGGTCCTCCCTGCACCAGGGGACGACCATCGTCACCCAGGGCCGGTTCTCCCTGTCGAAGGCTGCGAGCCGCCGTCTCAGATCCTCGTCCTGCAGGGCCCAGCGGTCGACGAGGAGGATCTCGGGGGTGCTGGGCGGCTGCTTGCCCTCGCGTTGCCCGATCTCCTCGTCGAACGACGTGACGACGGCCTGGTAGTTGAGGGAGCGCACGAGCTCTTCGGCGACGTAGGCCAGCGGTCTGGCCGCGGCCGGATGGTAGGGGTTCCACTCCTGGGGATTGTCGCCGTAGTACTCCGGGTTGCGGCCTTCCGGCAGGTCGTGCCGGGTGGGTGCGGCGATGGTGATCCGCATGGGCCTCGGGGCGCCCGCCCCGCTGCCCGGCGCGCCGAAGGCGCTGGGGGCGAGCCGGAAGTCGAGGGGTCTGCCCGAGCCCAGCTGGACGGTGTCGGCGACGTGGACGATGCGTTTGGCCAGGTGGTAGACGGCTTGCTCGTAGTCCTGGGCGAACAGCGTGAGTTTGATCAGCCCGTAGAGCCCGTCGCTGACGTAGCGGTCTCCGAAATCCCGGTGGTTGAACTGTAACCGCTCGGCCGGACCCGGTAGTTGGCTGGGCGGGACCGGCACCCACAGCGCGGGCACGATCGCCTCGGCGGGCTGGTTCGACCGCGCCCGGTGGTGGATGGCGCGCTGTTCGAAGGCGTACCACTCCTTGCCGCACATCTCGCTGGCGAAGTAGCGCGGCGAGAACAGCGGGACGAAGACCCGGCAGTTCGCGAGCACACTGCCCAGCCGCTCGGACCAGCCCTCGCCGGAGCGTATCTCCCGGTCCATGAAACCGGCCTGCGCACCGGCGGGCAGGTTGGTCATGGCCATCACGTGACCGCAGAGATCCTGGAAAAGCCGTTCGACCCACATGTCCGGGTCCGATCCACCGCCGTACCCCGGTGTATGCGCGTAGCTGAGAAAGAAGTACGGCCGATGGTCCGCTCGCTGTTGCGTCATGCGTGCACACGACCCCCGTCCTGTGTGAGCACCCGCATCCCAGGACTGTGGAGAGGGTGCGAGCGAATTCATCATTCCGGAGCGGACCCTGCTCCACCCCCATGGCGTTCGGTCGATCTACGCCGCTTTTCAGTCATCCATACCCAGGACATACCCAGGATTCATCGAACGGGTTCGTGCACCGCGGCATTCATGACGGTGTTCGCCCCACTTGTCCCACGTACCCCTCTCACCTCTTCCCGGAGCGACCTCAGCAACCGCATTCCTCCGACAGTCGGCTCGGCCGCCGCTTCCATCATGTCGAGTGCCTCGGGTACGCCGTCCATGAATCCTGGAACAAGGAAGGAAAGTCCCACACGTTCGTAGGTGCCTGCCAGCAGCAGGGAAAAAGGAACCCTCGCATTCCGTTCCCAGGGCAGTGCATACTCCCAGGCCCCGTCCAGCGCGTAAAGATCCGTGACGTCCAGAAGGGCCCGCAGCCTGGCGCGTCGGACACCGCGCAGCAGATCGACGGCGAGCTCCTGGGTGTCCCCCGTCATCACGAGTCCGACGGTCCCGTAGCCGTGCGGCCGCCGCGCGTGGGAGCCGGTGACGAGGGGAGTCAGCGTGGTCAGGGCCTCCGCGGCGTCAGCCGCCTGCCGGGGCGCGGCCCTCTCCAGCAGATCCCACGCCCTGCCGACGGACGCGGCCCAGGCCTCCGCGTCCGCCCGGCCCAGGCGGGGCGCGGCCGGAGCCTCGAAGCAGTCGCGGTAGGGGTCGAGGTCATCGAGCGCGAACCCGTGCGCGCCCCCCACCGAGAAGTGCCGCACCGGCTGCCAGTCCGGGCTGTCCGCCCCCCTGGGGACGACACGCTCACGACCGCCCTCGCACCGGACCGAGAACCCCCCGTCGACGGCTCGCACCAGGGCCCGCCCCGCCTCGCCGGGCCCCGCGACGCGCAGCTCGCCGAGCGTGGGGAGGAGGATCCTGCCGTCCCGGTAGTCCGCCGGCACCTCGGGGCCGGCACCGGACAGCACCGCGGCGGCCGCCAGGTACGAGGGCAGCCGCAGGGCAAGCCCCACGGCGTCGGGCCGGCCGGCGTGCAGCCCTTCCAGGACGTCCAGCAGCCAGGTACGCGTGTACGGGTGCGCCAGCACGCGGTCCAGCCCGGCGGCGCCGTCGGCGGAGGACTCCAGGTCGCCCGCGATTCCCCACGCCTCGTCCCACCGGGCGCCGCCGCGCCCGTCCAGCGCGTCGTGGAGGCCGGCCAGCAGGGTGCGGGTGAGGTCATGCTGCTCGGCGGCCAGTTCGCGGTGACCGGCCAGGGCCGGGGGCGCCGTGGCCGCGCTCGTGCGTGCCTCGATCCCCCGGACCAGCGCCTCCAGGTCGGCACAGTAGACGGAGGGGTTGTCGAACGCGTTGGCCGAGCGGTACCGGTGTGTGTAGAGCCCGCCGCCGCAGGACCGCACGACGGGGCAGCGGCGGCACGTCTCACTGACGCCTGCCAGTCCGAGCTGCCGCGCCCGGACGCCGGGATGGGCGGCGACGTCGTCGAAGGAATGCGAGAACACGTCGAACCCGGTGGCCGCCGCACCCTCGTAGGCACTCTTCAGGGAGTCGACCTGCTCCAGTTGGCCGTCCGTCTCGACGACCACCAGATCCGTGGGGGCGAGCCCGAGGGACTCGGTGAGGCTGGGGCCGCCGCTCAGCGTGGAGAGCACCGAGGAGAACAGGCGCACCGGCACGGGGGCGCCCTGCGTCCGCCAGCGGTCGAAGACCGCGAGGAGCCACTCGGCGTAGGCGGTGGGCGAGCCGTCCGGACGGGGCGGCGGCTCGTCCCAGGTGGCGTGCGGCAGGAGGAAGTCGATGAGAGGGGGGTCGAGCGCGACCAGGGCGTCGAGCACCGCATGCGGGTCGTTCTCGATGTCGACGGTGCACAGGAGCCCGAGGTCGAGATGGCGGTAGCGGTCCTGCCGGAGCAGTTCGACCGCCTTCAGCACGAGGGGGTGACTGCTGCGCCCGTCGGCGAAGCGGCGGTGCCGGTCGTTGGCCGCACGGTCGCCGTCCAGGGAGATACCCACCTTGACGCCGAACTCGTCGAAGAGGTCCAGGTACCGGGGGCTGAGCTGCAGGCCGTTGGTGTGGATCCGGAGGTCGAGGCCGGCGACACCCGACAGGGCGGAACCGAACTCCTCACAGACGCGCCGCAGGCGGCCGGGCCCCGCGAGCAGAGGCTCCCCTCCGTGCAGGATCACTGACACGGAGGGCAGTGCGTGTGTCTTTGCGTGTTCAGCCAGGCGCTGAGCCGTTCTGGCGATGACGTGATCAGAAATAGTCTTGGGCCGGGTTCTCCAGCTCTGATCCGCATGTTCATAGACATAGCAATGATCGCAGGCGAGGTCGCACCTGCTGTGCACCTTCAGAACAATTTCGCGGAACGGGACCGCGGGGCCTGTCATTCCACCACTCTAGTCCAGCCGCGTCCTGGATCCGGCCGATGGCGACAGGAGCCGAACGGCCGTGCGGGTGATGCATTTAAGGCGTCGGAGCGACGGCTTACCCGCTGTCCTTACAGCGAGGAGTTGAATGTGGAGATCTGCGTCGGGCGGCCGCCTGCCGTCGCGAGCACCCGGCCCATCTTCCTGGCTGCTGCACTGCCGGATACCTCGATCTTCGCAAGCGGCACACGACGCTTCGCGACAGCGAAGTTCGGGATGGATTCGTTGGTCTTCACGGCCGTCCTTGATGGGCTCGTTCCGGACACGGAAACAGCACCGGCACCTGCACCATTGCAGTGTCCGGCGGCACGACTTTACTCTCATGGACCCGGTGTGCAACTCGACTCCTACCACCGTGACCCGAGGGATTTGCAGGACTGCTCCAAATGGCTGGAACCCCATTCTTCCGAGGCCCCCGGTGGCCACTACACCGAATACGGGAGTGATCATGACGGCGATTCCAGGACCGCTGCAGAGCATGGTCTTCAGGAGCGCTGATCTGCCCGCACTCTTCCACCACACGGACGCCGTCGCCGTCGCACGCCAGCGTGAGGCGGTCAACACCACCCGCGGGCAGCTGGCCCTGCTCGTCGTGGGTACCGTGCCCGCCGCCCTGCCCTGGCACGCCGAGGTCGGGCCGGGCCTCCAACTCCTTGATGGTATCGCGGTGTTGGCCTACCTGGGTGTCCTGATCACGACCTACCTCGGCTCCCGGCGGAAAGCAAAGTCGCATTGGCAACTCAACCGATCCGCCGCGGAGTTCATCAAGTCCAACTGCTGGCGGTACGCGGTCCACGGCTCCCCCTTCGACTCATCGGTCCAGCATCCCGAGGCGGTGTTCGTCAGCCGGCTCGAGGAAGGGCTCCAGGAACTGCGGAAGGTCGGCTGGGACGACCCGAGGGAGGAGATGGCGGACTCGGGTGGCGGTCTCATCACCGCGTCCATGCGGGAGCTGCGGGACAAGGCGTTCACCGTGCGCAAGGAGACGTACGTCCGGGACAGGCTGATCGAGCAGCGGCGCTGGTACCGCAGGCGCAGGCTGGTGTCGCGGCGCGGCGCGCTCGTCTGGTCGAGCACCATCGCCGTGCTGACGCTTCCGGCACTGGTGCTCGCGGTGCTGCAGACCTTCGGCGGCGCCGGTTCGTTCGCGCTGACGGGGACGTTCTCCGCCGCCGCCGCGGCCTGCCTCGCCTGGAACGAGACGCGCCGCCACCACCCCCTGGTGACCGCCCACTCCCTGGTGGAGGAGGACCTGGAGAACATGCAGGCGGCGATGGAGACCACCCTCACCGAGCGGCAGTGGGCGGCCGCCGTCTTCGAGACCGAGCGGATCGTCTCCCCCGAGCACACGGACTGGCTGGTCAGGCACCGGATGTGAGTGCGGTCGGGGCTCGGCTGCGAGCCGCCCGCGGGCTCAGCCGCGCTCCACTCCGTCGCGCCAGATGACGGTGACCGGCCGCCCGAGCCTGCGGGCGTACGTCACGATGTCACCGGTGCCCCCGAGACCTCGTGCGGGCCGGCCGTCCCAGACCGCGAGCAGCCGGTCGCAGTGGTCGGCGATGTAGGCGCCCGCCGCGTAGTAGGCCTCGTCGGTGGAATGCGGGAAGTCCATCCTGACCTCACGGGCGGCCCGGGCCTTGAGTGTCCGGTAGCGACGGAGCTCCACCTCGTCGGTGAAGCCGGACTCGTAGTCCCCGCTGGGGATGACCACGGTCAGCTCCGCGCCGTGGGCGAGGGCGAGGTCGGCGAAGAGCTGGTCCGCGCCGACCGCCAGGCTGGAGAGCGCCTCCAGGGATCCTTCGTGCCCGCACAGCGCCGCCCGCAGCCCCTCCAGCACGTGCGCGTGGACCTCCTGGGGGATGGAGCGGTGACCGGTCACTCCGATGCGTTTCACGGACCTGGTACCCCCTGGTGTCTGCCGGGGGCTCCCGGAGGGCACCCCTCCGGACGGGCACGGCGTCCGCCCCCCGTCGGTGCCCCTGCGTCCGGCCGTCGCGACATCCTCTCAAGAGCCGCGGGCCTGACGGGAGCCCCCGCCGGGAATCGGCGGGGGCTCACGGGAGCGCGACGGTGCCCGACGGGTCAGAACACGCTGACGCCGTACGCGCTCAGCGCTTCGGTCACCGGCTGGAAGAAGGTCGTACCGCCGAATGTGCAGTTGCCGCTGCCGCCCGAGGTGAGACCGATCGCCCGGGTGCCCGAGTAGAGGGGGCCGCCGGAGTCGCCGGGCTCCGCGCACACATTGGTGCGGATCATGCCGCTCACGATGTCGCCGCCGCCGTAGTTGACGGTGGCGTCGAGGCCGGTGACGGTACCGCTGTGGGTTCCTGTGGTGGAGCCCCGGCGCGTGACGGACATGCCGACCGTGGCGCCGGCCGCGCTGGTGATGTCCTGACTTCCGACGGTGCCGGACTTGGTGACCGAGGTGTTGGTGTAGCGGACGATGCCGTAGTCGTCGACCGGGAAGCTGGATCCCGTGGTGGTGCCCAGCACGATGGTGCGGGCCGGGTCGGACCACCAGGTGCCGGCACCGTCGGTGCAGTGACCGGCCGTCAGGAAGTAGTAGGTGCTGCCGCTGCGGACGTTGAAGCCGAGGGAACACCGCCAGCTCGTGGCGTGGACCGCGTCACCGCCCGAGATCAGCTTGCTGAATTTTCCGGGAGTGCGTTCGATACGCAGCGCCCCCGCGTCGGCGCCGGCGGAGTCCTCGATCCTGTCGATCTCCGCCTGCGAGACGGTGCTGTCCACGGTGACGAGGAGCCGTCCGGTCGCCGGGTCGACGTTCCAGGCCGTGCCGGCGACGTCGGCTTCCAGTACGGCTTCTCCTGCCGCGGCGAGCTGACCCGCGGTGTACGTCCCGGCCTGGTCGGCGACGGCCGGGGGCACGATGAGCGCGGCGACGGCGACGAGGCCCGCGGACACGGCCGCGACGCGGTCGCGTCTCGCCGTGCTGCCGGTGCGGGGGTCGGTGTGCTTGATCCTCACTTCATTCCTCCCGAGGGGAGTCGGGGGCCCGCCTGTGGGGTGGCCGGACCCGTGAGGCGCGGTCATGGGGCGCGGCCGTATCCCGAGAAGTGTTCGAATTCCGGATACGGCGTTCCGCTGACGGACGCTGTTCGGGAGTATCGGGGGGCACCGATATGCCATGCAAGGGGGCCTTTTCGGCCTTATCGGCGCACGACGGCACCGGCCTCGGCAGCTCTGTGGCTGCTGAGACCGGTGTGCCGGATCCCTGCGTCCGGAGCGTGGCGGGTCAGCCGTCGATGCGGTTCCTCTCCCCTGCCGGGACGGCCACCGTGAGGGTGTTGCCCGGGGGCGGGAAGGGGCAGATGAAGTGGTCGGCGAAGGCGCACGGCGGCAGCAGGGCGCGGTTGAAGTCGACCCGCACCCTGCCGTCCCCGTCGGGCGCCGGAGGCCGCAGGAAACGGAAGCGGTAGCTGCTGTCCCCGCTGGTGGCGTCGGCGAAGACGGCCCAGAGCGAACCGTCGGGCTCGACCGCCACCCGCAGTGTGTGCTCGGTGCCGTCCACGGTGAAGGCGATCTCGCCCGCCAGCCCCAGCCCCCGCTCGCGCCCGTCGGCGTTCTCGACGCGGACGGTCCGGCCGGAGTCGTAGGGCCGGAAGGTGCCCTCCAGCGACCACGCGGGGTCGTAGGGGGTCGCGTCGATGGTGCGGAAGGAGTGGCGGGCCGGGGACCGGGGGTCGAAGTCCCTTACCGCCCAGAGGCCTTCGCGGCTCAGCACGACCAGTCGGCGTTCGCCCTGCGCCACCCTGGACGTGTCGACGGGACCCCGGTCGGCGCCGAGGCGGATCTCACCGGCCAGCGGCTCCGTGTCGACGGTCAGCCCGTCCTCGGGACCGGCGGTGAGCACCACCTCGTCGCCGTCCTCGCGCCACAGCCCAGGTACGGCCGGAATTCGCCCCTCCGGATGGTCGGCGAGCCAGTGCGTGCCGGTGAGGGAGAGGGGGCCGTGCGGAGCGGCCACGGCGACGATGCGGCCCTCGTGCCAGCGCTGCCAGGCGTGGAACTCCTCGCTGTCCTGCTGTGCGTCCGTGCTCATGCGGTCAACCCTTCCATACCGGCTGCGCCAGGCCGAGGTGCGACCTCAGTGTGGAGCCGGCGTATTCGGAGCGGAAGGTTCCGTGTTTCTGGAGGAGCGGGACGACCCGGTCGACGAAGTCGTCGAGGCCTCCGGGGGTGAGCTGCGGCACGAGGATGAACCCGTCGGCCGCCTCCGTGGCCACGAACTCCTCCAGTTCGGCGGCGACCGTCTCCGGGGAGCCGATGAAGGACTGCCGCGCCGTGGCCTCGATGACCGTCTCGCGGATGGACAGCCCCTCGGCCTCGGAGAGCGCCCGCCACTTCGCGGCCACGGCCTGCGGGTCGGCGACCCGGACCCTGCCCTGGACCATGCTCGATCCGGGGTCCGGGTCGATGGCGGGGAGCGGCCCGTCGGGGTCGTACGAGGAGAGGTCGCGGCCCCACACCTGTTCGAGGGCGAGGATCGCGTTCTGCGGGGAGACCTGCCGGCGGCGGATCCCGGCGGCGTTGTCCCGGGCCTCCGCGTCCGTCTCACCCAGGACGACGGTGACCCCGGGCATGATCTTCAGGTCCTCGGGCTGTCTGCCGTACTTCGCGAGGCGTGCCTTGACGTCGGCGTAGAAGACGCGTCCGGCCTCCAGGGAGCCGTGCCGGGTGAAGATGACGTCGGCGGCGGACGCGGCGAACTCCCTGCCCTCGTCCGAGTCCCCCGCCTGGATGACGACGGGGTGCCCCTGGGGTGGGCGCGGGACGGTGAACTCCCCCGAGACGTCGAAGTGCCGACCGGTGTGCGTCACCGGGCGCGAGGTGCCGTCCGGCGTCCAGGAGTCCCACAACTCACGCGCGAGCGTGACGGATTCCGCCGCCCTGGTGTACCGGTCGGCCCGGTCGAGGTAGCCGCCCCGGCGGAAGTTCTCGCCGGTGAAGGCGTCCGAGGAGGTCACCACGTTCCATGCGGCGCGGCCCTCGCTGAGGTGGTCGAGTGTGGCGAGCCGGCGGGCGAGTTCGTACGGTTCGTTGAAGGTCGCGTTGACCGTGGCGGCGAGCCCGAGGCGCTCGGTGACAGCGGCCAGGGCGTTGAGGACGGTCAGGGATTCCGGACGCCCCACCACGTCCAGGTCGTGGATCCGGCCGTTGTGCTCGCGCAGCCGCAGCCCTTCCGCGAGGAAGAAGAAGTCGAACTTCCCGCGTTCGGCGGTCCTGGCCAGGTGCTCGAAGGACGTGAAGTCGATCTGGCTCCGCGAACGCGGATCGGACCACACGGTGGTGCTGTTGACGCCCGGGAAGTGGGCGGCGAGGTGCATCTGCTTCATGACGTCCCCTCCGAGGTCCTCGCGAGCGCGTAGCGGTTGGCCGGCCGGCCCAGGCCGAGGTGCTCGCGGAGTGTGCCGCCCGGGTAGAAGGTGCGGAATAGACTGCGGTGCTGGAGCAGCGCCACCGTTCCGTTGACGATCCTTTCGAGGTCGCGCTCCGGTGTGATGGGGATGAGGTGGAATCCGTCCACCGCCCCTACCCCGTGCCACCGGGTGATGAGTTCGGCGAGGTCCACCGGGCCGCCTCGGAAGTGGGCCGCCCGGCCGGCGGGCCGGGGGCCGCTCCGCAGTCCGGGTTCGGGTGCCGTCTCCGCGTCCCCGAGGTCGACGGTGAGGGCGGCCAGGACCCGCAGGCTGTCGGGGTCCCGGCCGTGGGCGGCCGCGGCGCGGCGCAGGTCGTCGCGGAGCGAGGCCGCCTGTTCCGGGGACGCCGCCCGCACGTACACGACGTCGGCGTGCCGCGCGGCGGGTTCCCGGGCCGGGCCGCTGGTGCCGTCGATGACCGTGACGGGGCGGCCCTGTGGTGGGCGGGGCACGACGGAGGGGCCCCGGACGGAGAAGGTGCTGCCCTCGAAGTCGACGTGGTGCAGCTTGTCGCGGTCGATGAAGCGGCCGGTGGCGGCGTCCCGGATCTCCGCGTCGTCCTCCCAGCTGTCCCACAGCCGCGCCGCCACGTCGGCGGCCTCACCCGCCTCCTGCCACAGAGCGGTGGCGGGTGCGGCCGGGCGACGGCCGAACAGCCGGGCCTCGGCCTCGGTCGTCGACACGTCGGCGTGCCAGCCGGCCCTGCCCTTGCTGACCCAGTCGAGGGTGGCGACGGCGGACGAGACGTGGAAGGGCTCGGTGTGGGTGGTGGTGACGGTCGGCACGAGGCCGATCCGGGTGGTGGCCGGGGCGACGCGGGCCAGTACGGCGAGCGCGTCGGGACCGGGGCGGGCGAAGGAATCGCTCAGGGTGACGAAGTCGAGCGCGCCCTCTTCGGCGAGGCGCGCGAGCGCGATGTGTGACCCGGCGTCGTAGCGCGGCGGGCCGCCGATCTCGGCGGCGAGGTGGAGGGGCCTGGTGGCGGACATGGGGACCTCTCGGGTCAGTTCTCGGTCTTGGGGAGGCCGGGCGGGTTGATCTCCGACTTCTCGACGGCCTCGTCGGACAGGCCCCAGCGCTTCAGCACCTTGGCGTAGGAGCCGTCCTGGATGATGTGGTCGATCGCGGCGGCGTACGCCTCGGCCAGGCCGCTGCCCTTCCTGGTGGTGGCGGCGATCTTCCCCTGGACGCCGTCGCCCCCACCGGAGAGCGTGCCGATGATCTCGGTCTGTCCGGCCGACGCCACGTGGTAGTTGGCCGAGGGGCTCGGGCCGAGGTGGGCGTCGATACGGCCCGACTGGAGGGCCAGGTAGTAGTCGGTGTCCTTCTGGAAGTACTTGATGTCCACCGGCTTCCGTCCGGCCGCGGCGTTCTCCTCGCTCCAGTCGACGAGGATCTTCTCCTGGTTGGTGCCGGACGCGACGGAGACCGTCCTGCCCGCCACGTCGGCCGGGCCCTTCACCTTCCAGCCGGAGCCCTTCCTGGCCTCGAAGGCGATGTTGTCGAGCCGGTAGGTCGCGAAGTCGTACTTCTCCTTGCGCTCCTCGGTCACGGTGACGTTGGAGAGGACCCCGTCGAACTTGGAGCTGTCGAGGCCGACGAAGAGGTTCTCCCAGGAGACCTCCTCGAACTCCGGCTTGAGTCCCAGCGTGTCGGCGATCAGGGTCGCGAGGTCGATCTCGCTGCCGATCCGGGTCCTGTCGTCGGTGGCGTAGAAGCCGAGCGGTGGCGAGGCGTCGGCGCTCGCGCCCAGCCGGAGCGTGCCGCGCTCGCGGACGGCGGCCGGCACCTCGGCCGCGATGGCGTCCACCTTCGTGCCCCTGATCCGGTTCTGCCCGGGTCCGATGTCGATACCGGTGTCCTTGCCGCCCTCGGCCCGGATCACGTCCTCGGTGGCGTCGCTCGCCCCGCAGGCGGTGAGCAGGCCGGCGGCGGCGAGAGCGGCAAGGGCGGTGGTGAAGGTACGGCGGACGGGCATGTGGCTGCTCCTCGACTGCGGGGACATGGCTCAGAGGACCTTGGAGAGGAAGGCGCGGGTGCGCTCCTGGACGGGGTGGTCGAGTACGTCGGCGGGCGGACCCTGTTCGACGATCCGTCCCTCGTCCATGAAGACGACGGTGTCGGCGACCTCGCGCGCGAAGCCGATCTCGTGCGTGACGACGATCATCGTGGTGCCCCCGTGGGCCAGGTCCTTGATCACGTCGAGGACCTCACCGACGAGCTCGGGGTCGAGCGCCGACGTCGGCTCGTCGAAGAGCAGCAGTCTCGGCTCCAGCGCGAGGGCGCGGGCGATCGCGACGCGCTGCTGCTGGCCTCCGGAGAGCTGCTTGGGGTAGGCCCCGGTCCTGTCGGCGAGCCCGACGCGGGCCAGCAGCCCCCGCGCGGCGGCGACGGCGTCCTTGCGGGGGCGGCCGAGGGCCGCCACCGGGGCCTCGATGACGTTCTCGAGGACGGTGAGGTGCGGGAAGAGGTTGAAGTTCTGGAAGACGAAACCGATCCTGGTGCGCTGGCGAAGGACCTCCCGCTCACGCAGCTCGTACAGCTTGTCGCCGGACCTGCGGTAGCCGACCAGGGTCCCGTCGACGCTGATCCAGCCCCGGTCGACCTTCTCCAGGTGGTTGATGGTGCGCAGCAGGGTGGACTTCCCCGACCCGGAGGGGCCGAGGACGACGGTCACCTCTCCCGCGCGTACGGACAGGTCGATGCCGCGGAGCACCTCGATCGGTCCGAAGCTCTTGTGCACGGACCGGATCTCGACCATGGGGTCGGATCCGCCGGCTTCTTCCGTGGGTGTGCTCATCGCACGGCTCCCTTGGCGTAGTGGCGTTCGACGTAGTGCTGGAGGACGGAGAGCACGGTGGTCAGGAGGACGTACCAGACGGTGGCGACCATGAGCAGGGGCACCACCCGGCCGTTGCGTCCGTAGACGACCTGGACCTGGTAGAAGAGTTCGCCGATCGCCATCACGGAGACGATCGAGGTGCCCTTGAAGAGCGAGACGATCTCGTTGGCGGCGTTCGGCAGGATGGAGCGCATCGCCTGCGGCAGCACGATGCGCCGCAGCTGCCTCAGCCGTGGGATGCCGAGTGCGGCGGCCGCCTCCGACTGGCCGCTGTCCACGGCCAGTACGCCGCCGCGGACGATCTCCGCCGCGTACGCCGCTTGGTGCAGGGCGAGTCCGAGGACTGCGGCGCTCATCGCGCCGACGAGGTTCATGGTGTCGAAGGAGACGAAGCCGGGTCCGAACGGGATGCCCAGCTGGAGCTCCTCGTAGAGGTACGCCAGGTTGAACCAGAACAGCAGCTGGACGATGAGCGGGATCGAGCGGAACGCCCAGACGTACGCGTACGAGACGGCCCTGAGGAACGGGCTGGCGGACAGCCGCATGAAGGCCAGGACGATGCCGAGCGCGAAGCCGGCCACCGTGCCGTAGAAGGTCAGCTCGAGGGTGACCCGGACGGCCCGGAGGATGGTCCCGGTGGTGACGTAGCGGGCGAAGACATCCCATTCCCAGCCGGGGTTGGTGACCAGTCCGTACAGGAACTGGGTGAGCAGCACGGCGGTGGCCGCGACGGCCGCCCAGCGCCAGGGATGGCGTACGGGGACGACCTTCAGGGCCGCGTGGTCGTCGAGGGCCGGATCGTGCCCGGGGCTGGTCGCGGCCGGTGGGCGCAGGGGTGGATCGCTGGTCAGCGACATGGTGGAGTTCCTTCTGCGACGGGAGGACGAAGAGGGCGCGGGCTCACGCGGTGAGGCGGTCCCGACAGGAGAGGTCGCGCAGGAACGCGAGCGCCGCGCGGGCGGTCGCGTCGTTCTGCCGGAAGGCCGGGCCGCCGGTGCGCGGCCGGGTGAAGGCGCCGCTGGAGCGTGCGGTGGTGCCGGGGCCGAGCGAGAAACGGCGAGGGTGGGGGCGGCCGTCCCGGTCCAGGATCCGGCCGTCCGCGGGGTCGACGCGGAGCAGCCCCGTGTCGGTGCCGGCTGCGCCGTCCGCGTACAGTCCGCGCAGCAGGGGACTGCGGGCGGTACGCAGCGACGGGTCCGGCAGGCGGGCCTCGACCAGGGCGCGGGCCTCGGTGCACGCGCCGGGCACGGTGGCGCTGCGGGCGCGGAAGAGGCCCCGCTCCTCGTCGGACTCGACGGTCATCCCCGCGCCGAGGAAGCGGACGACCCCGGCCCGCGACAGGGCGAGGAGCTGGCGCAGCCTGGGGCCGGGCGGCCCGGAGGCGAGATGGCTGAAGAAGCCGTGCCACCACTCGCCGGTGTCACCGAGGCGGATCAACTGCCCGTAGACGGAGAGCAGTCCGAGGAACACGGCGAGGTCGGGACTGTGCCGTGGGTCGTGCCGGCGTTCGAGGTCGGCGGTGATGTAGGCGCGCAGCCCGTCCTGGAGGGCGTCGTACGAGGCGTGGCGCACCCCGTCGAGCGGGTGGTCGAGGGCGTCGAGGTCGAGCCGGTCGGCCGGGTCGGGGACGGCTGAGGCGACCAGTGCGGCGAGCTCGGCGCTGCCGGGAGCGGCGAGGGCGTACTTCTCCGCGAAGCCGGCCCGGTCCATGGCGGTGCGCTCGGGATGGGCGGCGAACAGCCGGTGGTAATGGGCGTGGCCCAGCTCCTTGGACACCAGGGGCCACAGGTCGCGCCGGAAGTCCACGGGGCCGGGGCGGTCCAGGATCTCCTGGACCTCGGCGTCGCCGAAGTGGTGCGGCAGCGGTGGCCGTTCACCCTGCCAGGTGTAGCCGATCTTCGAGTGGTACGGGACACCGCGCCGCGATCCGACGTACAGGACGGGCTCCCTGCCCGAGGGGATGTAGGCCCCGTTCTCGTGGCGCCCGCCGCGCCCTTCGGTGAGCAGGACCATCAGGTCGGTGAAGGCGAGGCCGAAGCCGCGCACGAGGACGGGTTCGCCGGCCGGCAGGACCGACAGATCGGTGTCCGCCGTGAAGTCGGGCGGCAGATGGACCAGACCGTGGCGTGTGGCGAACGCGGTCAGCTCCTGCTGCTCCGGGCCGGGTTCCGCGTCGAGGTGGCCGACGGTGAGGACGACGAGGTCGGCGACGAGCGGCTCGGCGCGCCCCTGGATCCGGACGCGCTGCCGGTCGCCACGGGTGCCCAGGACGCCCAGGGCGCAGCCGGTGTGTTCGTGCACGGTGATGCCGGGCGGGAGCGCGGCGAGCGTCCGCTCGTACACCCAGCGCAGATAGGCGCCCTGAAGCTGCCGGCTGGGGAAGTCCTGGTCGCGGAGGCGGTGGATCTCCTCCAGGACCCCGGGGCCGGCGGCCACAGCGGTCCGTCCCTCGCGGACGTCCGCGGCCCAGGTGTGCAGGGCGGGGCCCGGGGTCACGGGGCCGTCCAGCCGGACCGTGTCGTCGGTGTACATGGTGACGTCCTCGGCCATGGAGTTCATCCGGAGCAGCGGGGACTGGTCCTGTCGCCAGATCCGGCCGCCGCCCGGCGGGTAGGGGTCGACGAGATGGAGGTCCAGGGGCCGGTCGCCGTACAGCTCGGCGGCGTTGGCGGCTATGCGCTCGATGACGCCGGTGCCGCGCGGCCCGGCGCCTATGACGACGAGTGCCGGGGTGCTCACCGGGTACCCGCCGTGCCGCGTGCGTAGTGGCGTTCGACGTAGAACTGGCCGATGGACAGGAGCGAGGTGACCGCCACGTACCAGAGGGTGGCGACCAGCAGGAGCGGGATGACCTCGTAGGTGCGGTGGTAGACGAGCTGCGCGGAGTACAGCAGGTCCTGGACGGCGATGATGCTGACGATCGACGTGCCCTTCAGCGTCCCGATCAGCATGTTCCCCGCGGGCGGCACGATGGAGCGCATGGCCTGCGGCAGCACGATCCGCCGGAGCCGGCGCCAGGGTCCGAGGCCGAGCGACTGGGCGGCCTCCAGCTGGCCGCGTTCGACGGAGAGGATGCCGCCGCGGACCACTTCGGCGGCGTACGCGGCCTCGTGGAGCGTGAGCCCGATGACGGCGACGGCGACCGGGCCGAGGAGGTTGACCGTGTCGACGCCGAGGATCTGCGGGTAGAGGGCGCCGATGTTGAACCAGAAGAGCAGCTGGACCAGGATCGGTGTCGACCTGAACAGCCAGACGTAGCCCCAGCCGACGGCCCGCAGAACCGGGTTGCCGGAGAGCCTGAGCACCGCCAGCAGGGTGCCGAGGGCGAAGCCGAGCACCATCACGAGGCCGGTGAGCCACAGGGTGAGGCCGAGGCCCCGCAGTACGGATCCGGTCGTGAGGTACTCGCCTACGACATCCCACTGGAAGGCGTCGTTCCGGACGACGGAGAGCAGGGCGCCCGCGAGAAGGACGAGGACGGCAACGGCCGCCGTCCACCGGCCGGTCCGGCGTACGGGGACGATGCGCGGGATGTCGTCACCCGCGTGTCCGCCCGGTGGGGCGGGAAGTGACGGGGCATGGGTCTGTGTCTGCGCGGACATACGAAGGCTCCGTGGATGCAGAGATCGAACACGGGGCGTGCCTTCAGCGCGTGGAACGACGTGGACCGGGCCCCTCAGCGCCGGTCCGCCTCCGAGAAAAGCGCCACCCGGTGCTGTTGTCAAGCGTGTCCACAGTGTGAGCCGTACGTCTCACCTCGGTTGACGCGCAACCGGATGCCTGCTCCACTTGGGCCATGCATCCGCAGCAGTGGCTGGTCACCCGCTCCCACATCGACTTCGGTCGTGTGTGGTCCTGTTCCTGTTGAGCTGACCCCCCTGCGTTTCCGCTCTTCCCGCTCGCGCCCCCGTCGGCGCCGGAGCGGTATTCCCCGCGTTCCTTCACGCACACGACGTCGCTGGGCCCTCCCCTCGCACAGCTGATCTCCCGCCCCGACGCTCCGCGCCGCCCAGGCACCGGAGCCCGGTCGACGAACCCGGAGAAACCCCGTCATGCCCCGAACCCGGCACACCGCTGCCTTCACACTGATCACCGTGGCCGCACTCCTGCTCACCGCGTGCGGGCCGGGGGACCCGGCGGCCTCACAGGCAGGCCCGGCGGGCCGGGCGAGGACTCCGACGACCGACGTGGTCTCGTCGGTGACGAGGAACGAGGCGGCGGCGAAGCTGCTGCCCGACGGCGTCCGCGCCTCGGGCACCCTCTCCCTCGCGTCGAGCGTCGGCGCCCCGCCCGGTGCGTTCTACGAGGAGGACGGCAGGACGCTCGCGGGCGCCGACATCGACTTCGCGGACGCGGTGGCCAGGACGCTCGGGCTGGAACTGAAGCGCGAGGTCGCCTCCTTCGAGGCGATCCTGCCGGCCCTCACGAGCGGGAAGTACGACCTCGGCACCGGCAACTTCGGGGTGACGGACGAACGCCGCAGGACGATCGACTTCGTTACGTACATCAACGACGGGCAAGGCTTCGCGGTCCGCGACGACAGCGAGCTGACGAAGGTCACCGACCTCACCCAGCTGTGCGGCCTGACCGTCGGCACCGGAGCGGGGACCACCTTCGAGGCGACACTGGAGGAGAACCGGCACCTGTGCGCCGAGACGGGCAGGAAGCCGTACGAGGTGCGGACGTACGCCGACCAGGCCGCGGTCTGGATGTCGCTCGAGCAGGGCCGCAGTGACGTCCTGATGTCCACGATCAACGGACTGCGCTACGCGGTCTCCCAGATGGACGGGCTGCGCTTCCTGAACGAGTACAAGCGGCTCGACGTCGGCTTCGCCTTCAAGAAGGGGACCCCCCTGGCACCCGCCTTCCAGGCGGCGGTCAACAGTCTCAAGGCGGAGGGGACCTACGACCGCATCCTCGAGAAGTGGGGCACCGGCAAGTCGGCGATCGAGACGTCGCGGATCTCCCCGCCCGAGATCAGGTGAGCCAGGCGGGCGGGCCCGCCTGACGCCGGATCAGCAGTCGCAGCCGCAGTCGCAGCCCTCGCCGCAGCTGCAGCAGTTGCTGCAGCAGTCGCAGCCCTCGCAGCAGTCCCCGCAGTCGCACTTGTGGCAGAGCCCTTCGCGCTCCTGTCCGCTCCACGGGTCGTTGAAGCTGCCGGCGCAGCACAGCTGGCAGGTGCAGGCGAGGCCCGCCCAGACCAGGCAGCCGGCGATGAGTCCACGCCGGTTGCGGGGCGGCTCGGGCGGGAGCGGAGGTCCGGGCGGGCCTCCGGGGGTGGGGGCGTACGGGTTGCCGGGCGGCGGACCGAAGGCCCCTGAGGGGTGAGCGCCCCGCTGGTGCGCGCACGCGGCAGGCCCGAAGGCCCGGTCCACGGAGCGCCGCAGTTCGTGCACCAGGAGGACGTGGGCGAGCGCGCCGTCGGTGAACCGGGCGTCCCGCATCGCGAGGCGCACACCGTGCAAAGCGTCGTCGCACAGGCGGCGGGCCTCGGCGAGCGGGGTGCCGGTCGCGGTGAGCGGGTTCCAGGCACCCGAAGCGGCGTCGGCCTCCAGGTCCTCCACGGCGTCCAGCAGATGGGCCAGCCGCCCGAAGAGCCGCCCGGCCTCGGCGAGCGGCTCGGCGTTCTCCGGCCGGCCGGCGAGCACGGCGGTGTGCGCGAAGGCCGCTGCCGTCGCCGTCTCGGTGGGTTCGGTGACCGTCAGCAGCGGGGTACCCGGTCCGGCGAGGGACTCGATACCGGTCTGCCGGTCGACGGCGTCGACCAGGACCGCGGTGTCGAAGCCGAGCTCGGCTCCGGTGCGCGCCCCCGCCCTGTCCCAGCCCGCGGCGACGCGGCGCGCGGCGGCGGCCACGGGGCGCCGCTTCAACAGGCCGTCGCGGTCGGCCACATGGTCGCGCACCTTCGCGGACGCCAGGACGAGCGACACCGCGGCGGCGAGACGGGCCCCCTCGCCCCGGGCGACGGGAGCCGTCCGCATCGAGCGCAGCGGACAGGGCCCCGCGGTGCGCCGCTGTCCGGCCGAGGGCGCGGACTGAGCCTCCGTCAGGACCGAGACGATCAGGCCGTCGTAGTTGGTGACGACCCGGGCGAACTGTCCGTGGTCCGCCCGCAGGGCGAGACAGAGACCGCAGAGATGAGCCATCCAGTCCGCCTTGAGCCCCTCGGACAGCCGATGGGTGCACGGCCTCACGATTCCGAACATGACGATCCCCCGGGAGACGTTCATCTGCGCGAGCCGCGTGCTCGCGCACCTGCGCGGCGTGCATCGTACCGAGCGAGCGGGTTCACCCGTACGCCCGCCGTCTCACCCGTACGGACGGAGCATCATATTTTCATTCCGCAAGCCCCCCTATGCGGTATGAACCCTGACGAATCGCCACATCTTCTGCACCAGTAGCGTCACGAATCGCCTATGTGGCGACTATCCCCTTGGCGCTGTATCCGCATCATGGACGACCATGGGGATAGGAAAGAGATACGGGACACCAACGAACCGCGGTGAGAGGAGGCGTCCATGGGATCGGTGCGCAAGGCGAGCGCCTGGCTGGGCCTCGTGGAGGACAACGACGAGCGGTACTACGACGACGAGTACTCCGAGGATGCGGAGACCGGCACGAACCAGCCATGGGTGACCGATCCCCGCGTCCAGGTGGCCTCCGAGAAGGCCGAGGACACGGGACGCCGGATCGCCACCGTCACCCCGGACAGCTTCCGGGACGCACGCGGGATCGGTGAGCTCTTCCGGGACGGTGTGCCGGTGATCGTCAATCTCACGGCGATGGACCCCGCCGACGCGAAGCGCGTCGTCGACTTCGCCGCGGGACTGACCTTCGGGCTGCGCGGATCGATCGAGCGCGTGGCGACCCGGGTCTTCCTGCTGACGCCCGCCCACACCCGGGTGGTCAACGGCGAAGCCGTCGGCCGGCCGGCCGACGGCTTCTTCAACCAGAGCTGAGCGGGGCGCTCGCCGGAGGGTCCTACCGGAAAGCGTCCAGGCCGGTGAGCGCCTTGCCCAGCACCAACTGGTGCATCTCCACGGTGCCCTCGTAGGTGAGCACCGATTCCAGGTTCGTCGCGTGCCGCATCACCGGGTACTCCAGCGAGATCCCGTTGGCCCCGAGGACGGTGCGCGAGGTGCGGCAGATCTCGATCGCCTCCCGCACGTTGTTGAGCTTCCCGAAGCTGATCTGCTCCGGACGGATCCTGCCCGCGTCCATACGGCGGCCCAGGTGGTGGGCGAGCAGGATGCCCTTGTGGAGCTCCAGCGCCATGTCCGCGAGCTTGGCCTGGGTGAGCTGGAACCCGCCGATGGGCCTGCCGAACTGCTCGCGGGACTTCGCGTAGTCCAGAGCCGCCTCGAAGCACGCCCGCGCGGCGCCCATAGCTCCCCAGACGATCCCGTAGCGGGCATGGCTGAGGCAGCTGAGCGGGCCGCGCAGCCCGGTCGCCCCGGGCAGGACGGCGTCGGCGGGCAGCCGCACACCGTCCAGGACGAGCTCGCTGGTGACCGAGGCGCGCAGGGACCACTTGTGCGTGATCTCGGGCGCCGAGAAGCCGGGGGTGTCCGTCGGGACGACGAAGCCGCGGATCCCCTGGCCACCGCCCGCCTCGTCGGTCTGCGCCCATACGACGGCGACCCCGGCCACCGATCCGT
Source organism: Streptomyces sp. ALB3 (assembly GCF_044385685.1). NCBI lineage: Bacteria > Bacillati > Actinomycetota > Actinomycetes > Kitasatosporales > Streptomycetaceae > Streptomyces > Streptomyces sp. ALB3. The sequence goes on from NZ_JBISCE010000034.1 coordinate 123,846, forward strand.
TGGTGATCCACATCTTGCGGCCGGTGAGGACCCAGTCGGAACCGTCACGCCCGGCGTACGTCCGCATACCGGCGGGATCCGATCCGTGGTCCGGTTCGGTGAGGCCGAAACAGCCGATGGTCTCGCCGGCCGCCATGCCGGGCAGCCACCGCTGCTTCTGCTCCTCGGAGCCGAAGCGGTGGATGGCGTACATGGCGAGGGAACCCTGGACGGAGACCAGGGAGCGGATGCCGGAGTCGGCGGCCTCCAGCTCCAGGCAGGCCAGGCCGTACTGGACGGCGCTCGCCCCGGCGCAGCCGTACCCGTTCAGGGACATGCCCAGGGCGCCGAGCGAGCCCAGCTCGCGGGCCAGCTCCCGGATTCCCGGGAGCTCTCCCTTCTCGTACCACTCGGCGATGTACGGGAGGACCCGGTCGGCGGCCCAGGTCCGTACCGTGTCGCGGATCGCGAGGTCCTCCGGACCGAGGAGGTCGTCGATGCCCAGGGGGTCACCCGGATCGAACCGCTGCCCCTTCGACGGCCCCGACGGCTTCGCGGACTCGGTGGTGGACATCGGTGCCTCCGGCGGCTCGCACGTACAGAAACGCGCCACGGTACTGAAACTAGCAGTGGTAGTCAGGACGCCGTGCCGACGTTACGGCTCAGCGCGCCGCCCGTCCAGAGCCCGTGGCCTCGGCGGGTTGCCGCCGGGCGGGGCGGGGAACCGGGCGCCCCTGACCGCCCGGCGGCGGGAGCTCACGGGGGGCACGACGGGCGGCGGAACCGGACGACTCCCACCCTGCCACCTGCTCCGGCACGGTGGCCACCGCCTCCCGGCAGGCGGCCTCGACCGCAGGACAGTCCATGGCGCGCGGCAGCCGCAGCGCCGCCAGCGCCCCGAGCAGCAGCAGGCCCGCACTCACCAGGAGCGTGACGTGAAGACCGTCGACGAAGGCCCGCCGGGCCGTGTCCCGCAGCAGGTCGCCCAGGGGGCCGCCCAGCCGGCCGGCCACCTGGTAGGCCTCGCCCAGCGAATGCGACGCCGCCGATCCGGCGGCGGCGGGCACGCCCTCCTCGTGCAGCCGGGACAGCCCGGGCGCGTAGGCCGCGTTCATGACGCTGCCGAGCAGGGCGATTCCCATGCCCGCGCCCAGCTGGTACGAGGTCTCACCGATCGCGGCCGCGCCGCCGGCGCGCTCGGCGGGCACCTCGCTCAGCATCGACTCGTAGGCCCCGAACAGCGTGGACTGCAGCCCGAAGCCCAGCAGCACGAAGCCGGCGGTGAGCAGCACGGGCCGGTCGTGCTGGCCCATCAGGGTCAGCAGGAGCACCGCGGCGGCCGTGAGCACGAAGCCCCAGCCGACCATCCGGCGGGGGCCGAGACGGCTCAGGGTCCAGGATCCCGTGGCACCGGCCGCCATCGCCGCGAAGGTCAGCGGAAGCAGCCGGAGGCCGGTCTCCAGCGGGCTCAGGTCCAGGACCAGCTGGAGGTACTGGACCGCGATCAGTTCGAGGCCGACGAGAGCCAGCATGGCGAGCACGATGCAGCCGACCGCGGTGGTGAAGGCGGGCCGGGAGAACATCGCGATGTCGATCAGCGGATGCGTACGCCGTTTCTGCCTGCGCACGAAGAGGACGAGCAGCCCGGCACCGGCGAGCAGCGGGACGAGGGTCGCGGGGTCCAGCAGCCCCTCGCCGCCCCCGATCCGCTTGATCCCCAGCACGACGCCGAGCACCCCGGCGGCGGCCGTCAGGGCACCGAGCACGTCCCAGGGGCCGTCGTCCCCGCCACGGGACTCGGGCAGCAGCCACCGCCCGGCGGGGAGGATCAGTGCCATGAGCGGGATGTTGATCAGGAAGACGGAGCCCCACCAGTAGTGCTCGACGAGGAAGCCGCCGATGACCGGTCCCGTCGCGGCACCCACCGCGGCGACGGCCGTCCACACGCCGATGGCCAGCGCGCGCTCACGGCGGTCGGGAAAGACCTGCCGGAGTATCGAGAGCGTCGCGGGCATGATCATCGCGCCGCCCACACCGAGCAGCGCGCGCGCCGCGATCAGCATGCCTGCCGAGTCGGCCGTCGCCGCGAGCGCCGAGGCGATCCCGAAGAGCGCGTAACCGAAGAGGAGGACGCGCCGTCTGCCGATCCGGTCACCGAGCGTGCCGAAGAGGATCAGCAGCGAGGCGCAGACCAGCGGGTAGGAGTCCACGATCCACAGCAGACCGACGGCACTGGGACGCAGGTCCTCGGTGACGGCGGGAACGGCGACGTGCAGCACGGTGGCGTCGAGAGCGACCACCAGCAGACTGAGGCAGAGGACGACCAGGACGACCCAGCGGTCGGCATCGCCGGCCGCAGCGCGCAGTCTGCTCACGGTCGTGGACGTCCCAGTCATGCAGTACCTCCCACAATGAGTCCCTCGCGCTCGGCAGACCTGCTGGGGATCCGGCTCACGGAAGCCCCCGGGCCCGGCATCGACGGGCGAGTGAGCCGTCAGCGTACGCGAGTTCCGCGTGGTCACGCGTGGTGCAGCTCATACGTTCGTCGGCCACCGAGTGTGGCGTACACCACATGACATCGGACGTGCCGGACACCGCTCCGGCTGCCGCAACGCGACGGCCACGGCGCGCCGGGACGCCTTCGGGCGACGCCCGGGCGGCTGCTCCGAATGGCTCCGCGCGCGCACCCCGGGATCGAGTCGCGCCCATTCGATCGACACTCAAACATTTCCGCGAATAACGCACGGAACGAATAGCGGTCCCGGCGGAAGCGATTCCCCGCGGTGTCGGTAATGGATACCGGACTGAGACAAAGTCCACATCACATCGTCATCACAAAGACGCGGGATCGGCCGGATCACACACTCACTCGCTGTAACGTCCATTGCGTGCGTACCGACATCTTCGCCCGCCTGGACCGGGAGCCGGAACCGCCGAAGATAGAGACCCCGCGGATGAGCCGTCACCGCATCGCTCTCTTCGGCGGGACTTTGGCGTTCTATCTCGCCATCGTCGTTGCCGTGCTCGTCTCGTCCTGGCTGGTGGCTCTCGACTGGAAGGTCATGCTGTTCCGGCCGTATCAGCAGTGGCCGGAACTCCACGCCTTCCTCGACTACTACGTCGTGCTCGGCCAGCGTGGCCCCACGGCCGTGATGGTCGCCTCCTGGCTGGGCTGGCGCTCCTGGCGCCAGCACACGCTGCGTCCGCTGCTCACCCTGGGTGCCTCGCTGCTGCTCCTCAACCTGTCGGTGGGCGCGGTCAAGCTCGGCCTGGGGCGGCTCGGCCCGCACTACGCCACCCAGATCGGCTCGGCCGAGCTCTACGCCGGCGGCGATATATTTCCTTCAGGACACACCGCCAACGCCGTCGTGACCTGGGGAATCCTCGCCTACCTGGCTACCACGCCCCGCGCCAGGCGCTACCTGTCGGCCCTGTCGGCGTTCGTCTCCCTGGGCGTGGGGCTCACCACCGTCTACATCGGCACGCACTGGCTCAGCGACGTCCTGCTGGGCTGGGCGGCCGGCCTGCTGATCCTGCTCGCACTGCCCTGGTTCGAGCCCCTGGTCACGCGGACCGAGGTCTGGATCCTCTCGGTGCGTGAGCAGTGGCGGGAACGCCGCAGGCGCCGGGAGCCCGTTCCCGCCGTTCCCATGGCGCCCGAGCCGGTCCTGCTGCCGCAGACACTCGGCGGCGGGGCGGCGGCCGACGGCGCGCAGGAGGCCGCGAGCAGGAGCTCCGTACCCGGGACGGCGGGAACCGCAGGTCATCCGGGCGCGACGGCCAGGGCACGGGCGCATCCCGTGCGTGCGGAGCGGACGCCGCTGACCCCGGCCGGTGCACGCCGCCCGTCTCATCCCGACCGCTCGCCGCGGAGCAGCGCGGGCCCGTCCCGCCCGGTGACGGGCGGTCCGGTCGCTCCCTGAGCCCGCCCTCCCCTGACCCGCGGGGACGGTACGCATCCCCGCTGTGGCGTGACGTGCGAAGGCCCCGACCGATTCCGGTCGGGGCCTTCGCACGTCGGGGCGTCCGCACGTCCGCCGGCCGGGCGGGTTCAGCCGACCCAGCAGCGGGTCACCGTCGAGGCGTCCACCTCGAAGTTGATCCGCCCGCCACGGAACTCCATGGTGATGACGGTGCCCGGCGGGAGGGCCCGGACCGTGCTCCAGCCCCGCTCTCTGGCCCGCCGTTCGGCGGCCTCGGCGTCGAGGCCCACGTAGGAGTCGGGGGTGTCGTCCGGCTGGGCGGGAGGGGTGGGTACAGGTGCCATACCCCTCACCGTAGGCCTCCCCGCGCCGTGGCGGAAGCCGTGGCGGGCGCGGGCGCCGACGCGTCCCCGTGTACCCCGGCGGTCACGCTTGTGTCACAGGATCCCCACAGGCGTGCACTCCGGGCCACTTCACCCGAACGGGCAGCCGGAGTGCGTGGGGACGGAATTGGACGCCGCCCGCGCAAAGCCCCTTCCAGGTACTGCAGGGGTGAATTCGGAAGGGCCGGGGAAGCGGGCGGGCCTCTTTTCCGCCGGTCCCGGAAAGGGGAATGCACGAGCACGCCACCTGCAATTCACCCGCCCTTACGCCGGCCTTACTTTCCCACGGCCCGCCGCCTCCGGGGCGTGGCCGAAGAGTCCCGGACCGCCACTCCATCCGGAATGCAACGGTCCGGGATAGGGGCCCGTGACGACGCGGTCCGGGCGCCCCGTCTCAGCTCCGCCCCCTGCGGATCACCTCCGCGGCCTTGTAGCGCAGCGCGTACGCTCCGTCCAGCACACCGCCCCTGGAACGCTGGACCGCGTCGCGCAGCGCGCCCTGCGACCTCAGCCCTCCACCCCGCGCCGCGAGTTCGGTGAACAGCTTCTCGTGCCGCTCCGCGATCGGTGCCGGATCGAACCGCGCGGCCGAGGCCCGCGCCGCACGGCCCATACGGTGCCGCAGCCCGTCGTCGTCGATCAGGCCGAGCAGGGCCTTGGCGAACGCGCCGGTGTCGCCGAGCGGCACCAGCCGCCCGTCCGTCCCGTCGTCGATGATCTCGGCGGGGCCGTGCGGGCAGTCGGTCGCCACGACCGGCACTCCGCAGCGCATCGCCTCCACGATGGTCATGCCGAACGACTCCCGCTCGGAGGTGACGGCGGCGATGGAGCTCTTCGGCCACTCCGCCTCCATCGGGTCGACCGAGCCCATGAGGAGGACCCGCTCTCGCAGTCCGAGCTCGTCGACCAGCGCCCGGAGCGGCCGCTGCTCGTTGCCCGAGGCGTCACCGGCCCCGTAGATCCGCAGCCGCCACTCCGGGCGTACCGCCGCGATCTCGGCGAAGGCCCGGATCAGTACGTCGTAGCGCTTGACCCGGTGCAGCCGCCCTGCCGCCACGATCCACTTGGCGTCGCAGTCCGCGGGCGGCCCGGCGGGCTCGGGCACGCTGTTCGGGATGGCCTCGATCCGCACACCGGGCAGCCGCAGCCTGGTCCGGTAGTCCCGGGCGTCGGCCTCGGTGACGGTCGTGACGGCGTCGAGCAGCCCGTACCGGTGGCTTATCTCCCGGCGGAGCCGGTAGCCGTGGCTCTCCAGGGTGAGGTGCTCCTGGCCGACCCGCACGGGGCCGCGCCGCGCCTGCCTGCTGATGTGCACGTTGAGGCCGGGGCGGGTACCGACGACGACATCGGCCTCCAGCGCGCCCAGGTGGGAGGCGATACGGCTGTCGGTGAGCCTGCTGTACTGCCCGTGCCGGGTGTCGCCCCGCGGGAACACGGACGCGGGACGGGCGTGGTCGGCGTCCTCCCCCTCGTACCCGGGGCCCGACTTGCGCAGGTCCACGAGGTGGCTCATCCGGACCCCGGCCGGCGCGCCGAGCTTCGGGTCGTCGCGGTGCCGGAAGACGGAGACGATCTCGACGTCGTGCTGCTCCGCCAGGGTCCTGGCGAGGGTGAAGGTGGTACGGATCGTTCCCCCGATGCCGTACGCGTTGTGAAGCAGAAATGAAATGTGCATTACGTAGTCGTTTCCCCTGTTCGACTGGTCTGCAACGGACCTTACGTGGCGTCAGGTACGGGCACAGCATTCGCACAGGAGTCGCACACAGCCGTGACGTTTCGAACGGACACCCGCGCGGCGTAGGGAAATACGCGGAACATTCAGCTCCGGATCTTCCGTGCGCTCTCGTTCCTCATCGGCCGGTGGGCCCCGGCACTGAAGACCGGCCGTCCCCAGGACGCAGGCCGGTCCGAATCTGCGTATTCACGCGTGACCCCGGCCCCGGGTCTTCCGTTGTCTCTTCATGAGCCGGGAACCGCCCGGCCCACGCACCGAGTTCGAGGAGCCACCCGTGCCGCGCATGCTCGACGTCAGCGAGGACGTACGCGCCGAGATCGGCGATGCCGAAGCCGACCGGCTGCTCATCGGCGACAGTGCACCAGGCAGTTACGACTGCACCTCGTGCCGCACCCCCGGCGACTCCGACCAGGAACGCACCAGCACGGTGCTGTTCGTGGGCGAGGAGACCGCCGTGCTCGCCTTCGCCCACGCGACCTGCATCCCCTCGCAGGTCGTCCAGGTCGCGGAGGACCAGCTCCAGGGCGCCGTGCGGTCCATCACCGGCAGCGAGCCACAGAACCCGGAGGGCCTCATGCCCGAACAGGCCGTCCTCGGCATCACCAGCGGTCTCGTCCTGATCGAGGACGACCTCCGCCCGGCCCTGGTCGTCGAACCGACCGGGCCGATCGCCCGGCCCGGCACGGACGGCAGCGGCGGTGACCAGTTCCTCCAGCTCCTGCTCGAACAGGGCTTCATGCCCACGCCCCACCTGAGCCGGCTGCCCGGTGTCCTCCCCGGCTGGTCGGTGCTCCTCGCCATGGGCCAGCTCCACGCGGTCCTGCAGCCGGGAGCGGGCGGCGGCAACCCGGTGGCGTGGTGGCAGGCCCATCAGCCGCTCCAGGTCACCGAGGGCTGGCGCACGGCCGCCAACAAGTCGCAGAGCGTGCTGGTCTTCGCGGCGCCCGCCGGTTCCATCGGCCAGCAGCCGCGTGAGGACCTGCTCCGGGACGCGCTGGACAAGGCCGCCGTCAACGGCCTCCTGGTCGCCGCGACGATGCCGCTCGCCGGGACCTGAGCATGTCCGTACCGCCCTCCCCTGCCCGTCGGACAGCGTTTCCTCCGTCCGGCCCGCATCCGACGGGCGGTGAGGTCGTTGGCACCTACGTGCACTCATACGACCCTCCTCGCCAGCAGCAGACCCCCATCCCGGCCATGCGCCCGTCGCAGGACCCCCCGGGCGGCACGTCCCCCACCCCCATCTACGACGCGCTGTATTCCGAGTACAGGCGGTCGTTCAGGGCACTTCCCGGGGACCGCACCGGTGAGGAGAACCTCGGCTTCAAGACGTTCGGGATCGGGATGTTCGGCAGCCGTGCACCGCTGGGCGGCCGTCCTGCGGCGAACGCCCAGGGCAGCCACAGCGCGGCCGGTGGCAATCCCGGTTCCTGGCAGCGGGTGGGACGGCACGCCGGGCGCGCGCGGCCCGCGGCGCTGCCGCCCGGGTCCACGGACGCCTGAGGGACACGACGGAGCCCCGGGCCCCCCGCTCCGTGCGGGTGGTCCGGGGCTTCGCCGTGTCGCTAGCTCACTTCTTGCGTCCGCGCTTCTCGCGCACGCGCACCGAGATGTGCAGCGGCGTGCCCTCGAAGCCGAACTCCTCGCGCAGGCGGCGCTCGACGAAGCGGCGGTAGCCGTGCTCCAGGAAGCCGGAGGCGAAGAGCACGAACCGCGGCGGCTTGATGCCCGCCTGGGTGCCGAAGAGGATGCGGGGCTGCTTGCCGCCGCGCACCGGGTGCGGGTGGGAGGCGACGATCTCACCGAGGAAGGCGTTCAGCCTGCCGGTGGGGACGCGGGTCTCCCAGCCCTCGATCGCTGTCTCGATCGCCGGGACCAGCTTCTCCATGTGGCGGCCGGTGACGGCCGAGACGTTGACGCGCGGAGCCCACGCCACCTGGGCGAGCTCCGTCTCGATCTCGCGCTCGAGGTAGTAGCGGCGCTCCTCGTCGAGCGTGTCCCACTTGTTGAAGGCCACCACGATGGCACGGCCCGCTTCCACGGCCATGGTGACGATGCGCTGGTCCTGCACGCTGATCGACTCGCTGGCGTCGATCAGGATGACGGCGACCTCGGCCTTCTCGACGGCGGCGGCCGTACGCAGCGACGCGTAGTAGTCGGCGCCTTCCTGAAGGTGGACCTTGCGCCTGATGCCCGCCGTGTCGATGAACTTCCAGGTGGTGCCGCCGAGCTGGATCAGCTCGTCGACCGGGTCGCGGGTGGTGCCCGCCAGGGCGTTGACGACGACGCGGTCCTCACCGGCGACCTTGTTCAGGAGGGAGGACTTGCCGACGTTGGGGCGGCCGATGAGCGCGATGCGGCGGGGGCCGCCGAGCGTGGTGCCGAAGGTCTGGGCCGGGGCCTCGGGCAGGGCCTCCAGGACGGCGTCCAGCATGTCACCGGTGCCACGGCCGTGCAGGGAGGAGACCGGGTGGGGCTCGCCGAGTCCGAGTGACCACAGCGCGGTGGCGTCGGCCTCGCCGCTCTGTCCGTCGACCTTGTTGGCGCAGAGGACCACGGGCTTGCCGGCCCGGCGCAGCAGCTTGACGACTGCCTCGTCGGTGTCGGTGGCGCCGACGGTGGCGTCGACCACGAAGACGACCGCGTCGGCCGTCTCGATGGCGTATTCGGCCTGGGCGGCGACGGACGCGTCGAGGCCCAGCACGTCCTGCTCCCAGCCTCCGGTGTCGACGACCTTGAAACGGCGTCCGGCCCACTCGGCCTCGTAGCTGACGCGGTCGCGGGTGACACCGGGCTTGTCCTGGACGACGGCCTCACGGCGGCCGATGATCCGGTTCACCAGGGTCGACTTGCCGACGTTCGGGCGGCCGACGACGGCGAGCACGGGAAGCGGTCCGTGACCGGCCTCACCGATCGCGCCCTCGACGTCCTCGGGGTCGAACCCCTCCTGCGCGGCGAGCTCCATGAACTCCGCGTACTCGGCATCGCCAAGTGCTCCGTGCTCGTGGTCCGAGCCGCCGGAGTGAATCTGGTCGTTCATGAAGTCCGTTCCTCTTTGCATCATCATCGATGGGCCACGAGTCGCGCGGCCCACTACTCAAGTGTCACAGGCGTCCGGTGAGACGCCTGGCGTTCTCCAGGTGCGCGGTCAGCTTGCCCTGGATCCGCAGCGTCGCCTCGTCCAGCGCCTTCCTGGTCCGCCGCCCGCTGCCGTCACCGGCCTGGAAGGCCTCCCCGAAGACGACGTCGACCCGGCTGCGCAGTGGAGGCAGCGCCGATATCAGCCGTCCGCGGCGCTCGGTGCTTCCCAGGACCGCGACGGGGACGATCGGCGCCCCGCCGCGCACCGCGAAGTACGCGAGCCCGGCACGCAGGGAGGCGAAATCGCCTTCGCCCCTGGTGCCCTCGGGGAAGATCCCGAGTACCCCGCCGTCGTCCAGCACGCCGAGTGCCTGCGTGATGGCGTTGCGGTCGACGGTCGTACGGTCCACCTTCAGCTGCCCGATCCCACGCAGGAACGGGTCGAGGGGGCCGACGAACGCCTCTTTCTTGATCAGGAAGTGGACGGGCCGGGGCGCGGTGCCCATCAGCATCGGTCCGTCGAGATTGTGCGCGTGGTTCACCGCGAGTATGACGGGTCCCTTGGTGGGAACGCGCCACGCGCCGAGCACGCGGGGCCTGAACAGGCCGTACATGAGCCCGATGCCGATGCCGCGCCCCACGGCCGCTCCGCGCGGTGCCGGCGCGGCGGTGGCTTCGGTCACTTCGCGGCCTGCTTCTCCCCGACGAGGGTGACGACGCACTCGATGACCTGTGTGAGGGTCAGGTCGGTGGTGTCCACCTCGACGGCGTCGGCGGCCTTGGCCAGCGGCGAGGTCCTGCGGCCGGAGTCGGCGGCGTCCCGCTTGATCAGCGCCTCCTTGGTGGCGGCGAGGTCGGAGCCCTTGAGCTCACCGCTGCGGCGGGCGGCACGCGCCTCCGGGGAGGCGGTCAGGAAGATCTTGATGTCGGCGTCGGGCAGCACGGTCGTGCCGATGTCACGGCCCTCGACGACGATCCCCCGCTCCGCCTCCTCGGCGATCGAGCGCTGCAGCTCGGTGATGAGGGAGCGGACCTCGGGGACGGCGCTGACCGCGCTGACCGCGGAGGTGACCTCCTGGGTGCGGATCGGGCCGGACGCGTCCTCGCCGTCGACGGTGATCGTCGGGGCGGACGGGTCCGTGCCGGAGACGATGACCGGCTTGGCGGCTGCCGTGGCGATCTCGGCGGGGTTCTGCACGTCGATGCCGTTGTTGAGCATCCACCACGTGATCGCCCGGTACTGGGCGCCGGTGTCCAGGTAGCTGAGGCCGAGCTGGGCGGCGACCGCCTTGGAGGCGCTCGACTTGCCCGTGCCGGAGGGGCCGTCGATGGCGACGATCACTGCGGCCGGGGCGGTCCGGGCGGCGGCGCTTACGGTTTCCACGGTGGTGGACACCTTCCTGGTACGCGGGGTGGGCGGAGCGTGGCCACGGGACGGCCTCCCCCAAGGTTACCGAGTGCGCGAAGCGGCTTCGCACCCCTGCCTCCGGGCCCGGCCGGGCCCGCTACGGCCGGATCGACCAGCCGCGTTCGCCGAGAGCGGCGCTCAGCGCGGCCGCGGCGCTCGGCTCGACCATCAGCTGGACCAGTCCGGCCTGCTGGCCGGTGGCGTGCTCGATCCGGACGTCCTCGATGTTGACGCCGGCCCGCCCCGCGTCGGCGAAGATCGCCGCCAGCTCACCGGGCCGGTCGCTGATGAGCACGGCGACGACCTCGTACGAGGCCGGGGCGGCCCCGTGCTTGCCGGGGACCCTCACCCGGCCCGCGTTGCCGCGGCGAAGGACGTCCTCGATGCCCTCGGTGCCCGTGCGGCGCTTGTCCTCGTCGGCGGACTGCAGGCCCCGCAGCGCCCGGACCGTCTCGTCCAGGTCGGCGGCGACGCCCGCCAGCACGTCGGCCACGGGGCCGGGGTTGGCGGAGAGGATCTCGACCCACATCCGGGGGTCGGAGGCCGCGATGCGGGTGACGTCCCTGATCCCCTGTCCGCACAGACGCACGGCGGTCTCGTCGGCCTGCTCCAGGCGGGCCGCGACCATCGAGGAGATCAGCTGCGGGGTGTGGGAGACCAGGGCGACGGCACGGTCATGTGCGTCGGCGTCCATGACGACGGGGACGGCGCGGCAGAGCGCCACCAGTTCCAGGGCGAGGTTCAGGACCTCGGTGTCGGTCTCCCGGGTCGGGGTGAGGACCCAGGGACGGCCCTCGAAGAGGTCGGCGGTGGCCGCGAGCGGCCCCGAGCGTTCCTTGCCGGCCATGGGGTGCGTGCCGATGTACGGGGTGAGGTCGACGCCGAGCGCCTCCAGCTCGCGGCGCGGGCCGCCCTTGACGCTGGCGACGTCGAGGTAGGCGCGGGCGACGCCGTCACGCATGGCCGTGGCGAGCACGGACGCCGTGTGAGCGGGCGGTACGGCGATGACGGCCAGGTCGACGGGTCCGCCGGGCGGCTCGTCCGTACCGGCGCCCAGGGCGGCCGCGGTCTGCGCGGAGGCCGGGTCCCGGTCGACGAGGTGCACCTGGACGCCGCGCCCCGCGAGGGCGAGGGCGGCGGAGGTGCCGACCAGGCCGGTTCCGATGACGAGGGCTGTTCTCACTGGGCGATGTCCTTGCGGAGGGCGCCGGTGGCGCCGAGGTAGACGTGACTGATCTCGGACTTGGAGAGGTAGGACTCCACGTGCGCGAGGATGCGGACCACCCGGGGCATGGCCCCCTCGACGTCGAGCTCCTGGGCGCAGATCAGCGGTACGTCGACGATGCCGAGACCGCGGGCGGCGGCTGCGGGGAAGTCGCTGTGCAGGTCGGGGGTCGCGGTGAACCAGACGCTGATCAGGTCGTCGGCGACGAGCTGGTTGCGCTCGAGGACCGCGGTGAGGAGTTCGCTCACCCGCTCGTCCATGTGACCGGCCTCGTCCCGCTCCAGCTGGACGGCTCCCCGGACTGCTCGTACCGCCACGTCGTACCCCTCGCCTCGTGCTGTGTGCCCTTTCAGCCTAGAGGTGCGGCGCGGGCACCGGTCACGGTGCTCTGTCCGTGAGACGCGGCGGCGCGCGCCGTCCGGCCTCCCGGGGCACCCGGCCGGGCGCACGCACCGCCGGGTTGCGCGGCGCGGGAGGCCGGCGGGGTCACGATGCCTGTCATCGGCCCGTGTACCGGTCACCCTGCGAGGAGAGCCATGAACGTACGGCGAAGGACGGTCCTGACGGCGGGGGCCGCGGCACTCGCGGCCGGCTGTGGCTCCTCCGAGGGGGGCGGGGGCGGAGAGAGCTCCCCGCCGGCCTCCGGGAACACGGAGCTGACCAGGACCCCGGACATCCCGGAAGGCGGCGGAACGATCTTCAAGGACCGGAGGATCGTGGTGACCCAGCCCGCCGCCGGCGAGTTCAGGGCCTTTTCCGCGGTGTGCACCCACGCGGGCTGCGTCGTCTCCGCGGTCGCCGACGGCACCATCGACTGCGCGTGTCACGGCAGCCGTTTCAGCATCGAGGACGGGGCGGTCGAGCGGGGTCCCGCGACGCGCCCGCTGCCCGCCGAGCGGATCACTGTCGAAGGCGAGAGCATCCGGCTCGCGTAGAGCGCGTACCCTCGCGCGCATGATCACCCCTGAAGGCACGCGGCTCGTGCGGGAGCACACCGTCTACTCCTGTGTGACGGGCTCCCGCGCCTTCGGGCTGGCCACCGCCGGCAGCGACACGGACCGGCGCGGGGTGTTCCTGGCGCCCACTCCCCTGTTCTGGGGCTTCACGAAACCGCCGACCCATGTCGAGGGTCCGGCCGACGAGCAGTTCTCCTGGGAGCTGGAGCGCTTCTGCGAGCTGGCACTGCGGGCGAACCCCAATGTGCTGGAGTGCCTGCACTCCCCCCTCGTGGAGCGGATCGACGCCACGGGCCGGGAGCTTCTCGCCCTGCGCGGGGCCTTCCTGTCCCGGCAGGCCCACGGGACGTTCGTACGCTATGCGCTGAGCCAGCGGCGGAAGCTGGAGGCCGATGTCCGCGTGCACGGCGCTCCGCGCTGGAAGCACGCCATGCACCTGCTGCGGCTGCTGGCGTCCTGCCGGGACCTGCTGAGGACGGGTGAGCTGCGGGTCGATGTGGGGGACGCCCGCGAGGACCTGCTCGCGGTGAAGCGGGGCGAGGTCCCGTGGATCGAGGTGGAACGCCGGATCACGCGCCTGGCCGAGGAGAACGACGAGGCCCTTTCCCGGTCCCCGCTGCCGCCGGAGCCCGACCGGGAGCGCGTGGAGGCGTTCCTGGTGCGGACCCGGCGGGCGTCGGCGGGCGGCTGAGCGCTCTCAGGGGCCGGACGGTCCGCCCCGGCCGCGCGGACGACGGGACCGGGCGGGCGTCGCACCCCCTCGACGCAGATGGATCACGCGTCCCAGAGCGCGGCCAGCGACAGCAGGTCGCTGCGGTACTCGATGCGTTCCGACCACTCCTTCGGCCAGGCCTCCGCCCCCAGGTGCGCCCCCGCGAACGCGCCCGTGAGGCATCCCAGGGAGTCGGAGTCGCCGCGTGTGCAGGCGGCCCGGCGCAGGGCGGTGACGGGTTCGTCGGGGAACAGCAGGAAGCAGTGCAGCGCCGTCGCGAGGGCCTCCTCCGCCACCCAGCCGTCGCCGGTCCGTTCGCAGGGGTCGGTCTCCGGCGACGGGGCGCGCAGGGCGTCCTGGACGTTGCCCAGCGCGGTCAGGCACTCGTCCCAGCCCCGGTTGATGAACGCCTCGGGTGAGGCGTCGTGGGTGTACCGCCACAGGTCTCCGAGCCACCGGGTGAGGTAGCGGCCGCGGTTCTCGTAGGCGTACGAGCGCAACTGGCCGACCAGGCCGAGCGGTTCGGCCCCCTGGGCGAGGAGGAACACCGCACGGGCCGTCAGGTCGGAGGCGGCGAGGGCGGTGGGGTGGCCGTGGGTGAGTGCGGCCTGGAGCTGGGCGGCCCCGGCACGCTGTTCGTCACTGAGCCCCGGCACGAGGCCGATGGGGGCGACGCGCATGTTGGCACCGCAGCCCTTGGAGCCGGTCCGGCTGGCCTCCTGCCAGAGGCGGTCGCCCTCCAGCAGCTCACACGCCTCCAGACAGGTGCGGCCCGGGGCGCGGTTGTTGTCGGGCGAGCGGTTCCACCGGACGAACTCCTCCCGGACCGGGCCACCATCCGTTCCGGGGTGAGCAGTCCCTGGTCCATGGCGGTGCGGACGCCGCGCCCGAGCGCGATCGTCATCTGGGTGTCGTCGGTCACGAACGCGGGCTTCGGCAGTCGCATCCGGCGCCAGGGCCCGCACGTGGCGAGGATCGAGGGGACGTCGTCGAACTCGGTGGGGTAGCCCAGCGCGTCACCGAGGGCGAGCCCGGTCAGCGTGCCCGTGGCCGCCTGCTTGGTGAGAATCCTTGTGGGGATCATGATGTCCGTCCTTCGGGGCGTCCTTCCGGGCGCAGCAGTGGAGGGTGCAGAGCGGTGGCGGCACCCGCGCGGTAGAGGGCGGCCGGTTTTCCCCGTCCGCCGGTGCGGCGCGGCGGTCCGTCCACGGCCTGGACGAAGCCGGGCGTGGTGAGGACCTTGCGCCGGAAGTTGGGCCGGTCCAGCTCGACGCCCCAGACGGTCTCGTAGACCTGCTGGAGCTCGCCGAGGGTGAACTCGGCGGGGCAGAACGCGGTGGCCAGGCAGGAGTACTCGAGCCTCGCGCCGATCCGGTCGTGCGCGTCGGCCAGGATGCGGTCGTGGTCGAAGGCGAGCGGCCCGGTGGCGCCCGTGTCCCACCAGCGGGCGTGAGCCGCGTCCCCGCCGCCCCGTGGTTCGGGGAGGTCGGGCACGAGAGCCGCGTAGGCGACGGAGACGACCCGCATCCTGGGATCGCGGTCCGGATCGCTGTAGGTCCGCAGCTGTTCGAGGTGGAAGGCGCACACGGACTTCTGGGTGAGGCCGGTCTCCTCGGCGAGCTCACGGCGGGCCGCCGTCTCGGCGGATTCGCGGGGCAGGACGAAGCCGCCGGGCAGGGCCCACCGGCCTTTGAAGGGTTCCTGGCCGCGTTCCACGAGCAGCACGTGGAGCCGTGCCTCGCGGACCGTGAAGACGGCGAGATCGACGGTGACGGCGAACGGGAAGAAGGCGTGGGGGTCGTACCCGTCGGGGGCGCTGCTCATCGGCGCTCCGGGAGGGGCGCGGTGAAGTTCCAGCCTGCGGCGAGCAGCTCGTCCACGGCGGCGACCGCGGTGCGCAGCCGCTCGGCGCGAGTGCCGGTGACTTCGATGAACGGCCGCCCGGTGCGGGTGAGTTCGGCGCGGAAGCGGTCCGTCATCCAGGGCCGCAGCTCCTCGCCGTCGCGCAGCCCGTCGTCCTCGAAGGCGACACCTTCGTGGTCCGTGAGCAGCCACAGGTGGTGGACGGCCCGGTCGGCGGTCTTCTCGACGAGCGGGTTGCGTCCGCCGACGTAGCGCTCGTGCCAGACGGTGGTGGCGAACGAGTCGGTGTCGCAGAAGAGGACCGGGGCTCCCACCCGGGCGGCGGCCTCCTCCCTGGCGTTCTGGGTCTCCGCGATGTGGGGGAAGTCGTCGGTCGTGAAGGTGACGTCCTCCCACTGGGCGCCCGGCCACCGGTCGCGCAGGGCGGCGAGTTTGGCCTCGCTGAACTCCCGGCCGTACTCGGCGACGTACCGTGTCCGCGCCCATACGCCTCCGCGCCCGCGGTAGTGGTCGGCCAGGGCGCGGGCCAGGGTCGTGGTGCCGGTGGATTCGGCGCCCAGGACGACGACCCGGCGGGCGAGCGCGGCGCGGACGGGCGGCTCCAGGTAGTCCCAGCAGCGGACGGGGTCGGCGCGGACCGCGGTGCCCGACACGGGGAAGAGGCTGCGCCCCGGGTCGACGAGGACGGATTCCGCGCCGAAGCGGCGGGCCAGTTCCTCGCCGTACTCCTCCGAGGTGAAGACGGCGTCGACCTGTTCGGGCACCGCCGTGGTGAACACCTCCATGTGGGCGTCCCAGACGGCCGCGTCGGTGACGTCCATGGGGATGTCGTCGACGGTTCCCACCACCCGGACGTCGGGATGGGCCTCCCGCATCCAGGCGACCCGGTCGGCGAGCGGCACCGATTCGACGGACGCGGCGCAGACCAGGACGGTGAGCCGTTCGCAGCGGTCCCGCGCGGTGCGGACGAGGTGGTGGTGGCCGGCGTGCGGCGGATAGAACTTGCCGAGGACCAGACCGTGCCCGTGGCGCTTCATGCCGGTACCACCACGTCCTGGCGCCGCGCCGGGACGAGGTCGCGCTTCCAGTTGCGGAGCCCGGCGACGCAGAGCGCGAGGAACCCCGCGTACAGCAGCGAGGTCAGGTAGAGCTCCTTGTAGGCGTACAGCGGGATGTAGACGACGTCGGCGGCGATCCACAGCCACCAGGACTCGACGCGCTTGCGGCACTGCCCGTACGTGGCCATCAGCGAAAGCGAGGTGGTCAGGGCGTCCCAGAACGGCACGGTCGAATCCGTGGCCCGGGAGAGCAGCAGGGTGAGGCCGAGGGTTCCCGCCGCCCCCGCCGCGAGCAGCCAGGTCCATTCGGTGCGGGTGGTGCTCCGCACCGGCAGGACGGAAGTACCCGGTCCACCCCCGTGGGTCCAGGTCCACCAGCCGTACGCGGCGAGGGAGATGAAGACGATCTGCAGGCCGGCGTCGGCGTACAGACCGGACTGGGCGAACAGCAGGACGAAGAACAGGTTGTTGGCGATGCCGATCGGCCAGTTGGCGAGGTGCTGGCGGGCCACGAGCCAGACGCACAGCGCACCGCTGCCGAAGCCCAGCACCTCGGTCCAGCTGACCGGGGTGTCGAGGACCGTCACCAGGGGCTGCTGCAGGGGATCGAGTATGTCCGCGAGCGTCACGCCGCACTCCTTCTTTTATGGTCACCATGACTATAAAGAAGAAACGGCGGCCGCGGGCCGATCGGGGGTGGGGCCGGGCTACAGGCCGACCTCGCGCATCAGCATGCCCACCTCGGTGTTGGTCAGGCGGCGCAGCCAGCCCGACTTCTGGTCGCCCAGCGGGATCGGCCCGAAGGACGTCCGCACGAGGCGGTCGACCGGGAAGCCGGCCTCGGCCAGCATCCGGCGGACGATGTGCTTGCGGCCCTCGTGGAGGGTGACCTCGACCAGGTAGTTCTTGCCGGTGTTCTCGACGACCCGGAAGTGGTCGGCGCGGGCGTACCCGTCCTCCAGCTGGATGCCGTCTTTGAGCCGCTTGCCGAGGTCGCGCGGCAGGGGCCCCTGGATGGCGGCGAGGTAGGTCTTCTTCACGCCGTACTTGGGGTGCGTCAGGCGGTGGGCCAGCTCACCGTGGTTGGTGAGGAGGATGATGCCCTCGGTCTCGGTGTCGAGCCGGCCGACGTGGAACAGCCGCGTCTCCCGGTTGTTGACGTAGTCACCGAGGTTCTGGCGGCCGTCCGGGTCGCCCATGGTGGAGACGACGCCGACGGGCTTGTTCAGCGCGAAGAAGAGGTACGACTGGGTGGCGACGGTCAGGCCGTCGACCTTGATCTCGTCCTTCTGCGGGTCGACGCGCTTGCCCTGCTCGAGGACGATCTCGCCGTTGACCTCCACACGGGCCTGCTCGATCAGCTCCTCGCACGCCCGGCGCGAGCCCATGCCGGCCCTGGCGAGGATCTTCTGCAGACGCTCGCCCTCCTGCTCGGCTCCGGGGTGCGTCTTCGGCGTCCTGATCTCGGGCTTCTCCGCGTAACGGTCGCGGTTGCGCTGCTCGATCTTGGCGTCGAGCTCGCGGGGACGGGCGGGCGCGCCCTGGCGCCGGCCGCCCTTGCTCACGTTCTGCGCGGGCTTGGGGCCGCCCTTGGCTCCGCCGCGGGCCGCGGCGCCGCGGCCCTTGCGGGGGCCGCCGTCGCCGCCCGGCTTGTCGGAGCCCACGTCGTAGCGGCGCTCCTCGGGACGGGGCCGGCGGGGGCGCTGCTCCTGCTTGTCGTCGCGTCCGGAGCCGGAGACCCGGGGGTTCGGGTTGCTGCTCCTGCCGCTGCCGCTGTTGTTCCTGCTTCCCGCGCCGCCACTCCTGCCGCCTGCGCCGCCGCTCCTGCCGCCGCTGCTGTTCCTGCCGCCGCCGCTGCTGTTCCTGCCGCCGCCGCTGCCGCTGCCGCCGCTGCCGCTGTTCCTGCCACTGCTTCGCATCAAAATTCCGTCTTGTCGTCTGCGTGAGTTTCCGGGGTGTCCGGTGCGTCCGGATCGAACGACGGCACACCCTCTAGCGTCTCAGCCTCGATCGCGTCCGCCTCCGGGAGGAAGGGCGCGAGCTCCGGGAGCTCGTCCAGGCCTCGCAGGCCCATGCGCTCCAGAAAGTAGTTCGTCGTCCTGTACAGGATCGCACCTGTTTCGGGTTCCGCGCCCGCCTCCTCCACGAGACCCCTCTGGAGCAGGGTCCGCATGACGCCGTCGCAGTTCACTCCGCGTACGGCGGAGACCCTCGACCGGCTGACCGGCTGGCGGTACGCGACCACCGCGAGCGTCTCCAGCGCCGCCTGGGTGAGCCGGGCATGCTGGCCGTCCAGGACGAAGCCCTCGACGGCCTCCGCGTACTCCGGGCGGGTGTAGAAGCGCCAGCCCCCCGCGACGAGCCTCAGGTCGAATCCCCGGCGCTGGACGGTGTACTCGTCGGCCAGCTCCCGCAGGGCGTCCGCGACGGCCCTGCGGGGGCGCTGGAGGACCTTGGCGAGGTGTTCCTCGGTGGCGGGTTCGTCGACGACCATGAGGACCGCCTCCAGCGCGGGCCTGAGGTCGAGGCCGGCGATCCGGGATCCACGCCCGTCGTCCGTGCTCATGCCTGTACGTCCTCCTGCGGCTCGTGCACCTCTTGGTCGAACTCGTCCGTGACCACCGGTCCGGCGCCTTCGCCTCCGGCCCAGCGCACGAGGAGGTCACCGAGCGCCTCCTCCTGGTCGAGGGCGACCGCTTTCTCCCGGTAGAGCTCCAGGAGCGCCAGGAAGCGGGCGACCACCGTGAGGGTGTCCTCCGCGTCCTCGGTGAGCGCCCGGAAGCTGATCTCGCCCTCCGCCCGCAGCCGGGCCACGACGATCTCGGCCTGCTCGCGCACACTGACCAGCGGCGCGTGGATGTGGTCGACGTACACCTGCGGCTCGGGCCTGGGCCGCATCGCCTTCACCGCGAGCCGGGCGAACCCCTCGGGGCCGATGCTGATCACGACCTCGGGCAGCAGCTCCGCGTGCCGGGGTTCGAGCCCGACGGTACGGGGGTACCGCCGGGACTCGGACTCCAGCCGGTCGCTGAAGATCTCCGCGATCCGTTTGTACGCGCGGTACTGCAGCAGCCGGGCGAAGAGCAGGTCCCGCGCCTCGAGGAGGGCGAGGTCCGCCTCGTCCTCCACCTCGGCGGTGGGCAGGAGCCGGGCGGCCTTCAGGTCGAGGAGGGTCGCCGCGACGACGAGGAACTCGGTGGTCTGGTCGAGGTCCCAGTCCGGTCCCATGGCCCGGATGTGTGCCATGAACTCGTCGGTGACCCTGGACAGCGCGACCTCGGTCACATCGAGCTTGTGCTTGGAGATCAGCTGGAGGAGCAGATCGAAGGGGCCCTCGAAGTTGACCAGCCGCACGGTGAACCGCCGGTCGTCGCCGGCCGCCTCCCCGGCCGCCGCGGGCCGGGCAGGCGCCCCGGCCCCGGTCCCGGACGCGACGGCGGCCTCGCGGGGTCCCGGCACCTCGGGGACCGGGGCCGCGACGGAAGGGCTCCCGACGGGCCCGGCGGTGTCCGGCAGGGCCCCCACGGCCTCCGTGGGCGCCGAGGGGCCGGGCGGTGCCGCCTGGGCCCGGGGCGGGCCTGCGGGGGCCGCAGGAGTCGCAGGGGCCGCCGCAGGCCGTACGCCCGGTCCGCGGCCGAGGGCACGGCGGGTCGGGCGTGGCGTGTCGTCGGCAGTCGGCATGTGCTGGGGTCCAGGGGTGCGGCGGGAGGCGGGCGGTGGCCCCGGGGCGGGGCCGCCCGTGCGGCGGCCCTCCCCCGGCAGGCTACCGGCGCCGCACCGCTCAGCGGCCCCGCAGCCTGCGTACCAGGATGCTCGCGTCGCCGCGGGACTCCAGGTCGGCCAGCACCACGGCGACCGCCTCCCGGACGATGCGCCCGCGGTCGACGGCCAGCCCGTGCTCGCCGCGCAGCACGAGGCGCGCGTGCTCGAGGTCCATCAGTTCCTCGGCCGACACGTAGACGGTGATCTTCTCGTCGTGGCGCTCCCGGCCGCTGGGCCTGCGGTTCGCCCCCCGCCCGCCGCCGCCGCGTCCGCGCTGCGGCTGGACGGCGGGAGCCCCCGCCTCCTGGGCGGGCGCGGTACGGGCCTTGGGCGGGGCGGCCGCCCCACGGGCGTCCACGTCGGTGCGGCCGCGCGAGCCGCCGCCGTCGGCGTCCGCCGCGGAGTGCTCCTCGCGGGACGGCCCCGCGGGCGTGCCGGCGCCGCCCTGGCCGGCGTCCGCCGCCGCGTCGCTTCCTCCGGCGGGTGCGGGGACCCGCGCCTCGCCGTTCGCCTTGCGTCGCCGCTCGGCGGGGGACGAGGCCTGCAGGCCCATGCCCCCGGTGGTACGGAACAGCTCGTCGGCCCCCGGCAGACTCACTCGGCGGGACACCGGGCGAGCACCTCCCTGGCGAGCTGGCGATAGGCGGCGGCACCGACCGAGTTCGACGCGTACGTGGTGATGGGCTCGCCGGCGACGGTGGTCTCCGGGAAGCGCACCGTGCGCCCGATCACGGTGTGGTAGACGTGGTCGTCGAAGGCCTCGACGACGCGCGCGAGCACCTCACGGCTGTGCACCGTGCGGGAGTCGTACATGGTGGCGAGGATGCCGTCGAGCTCCAGCTCGGGGTTGAGCCTCTCCTGGACCTTCTCGATGGTCTCGGTGAGCAGCGCCACACCGCGCAGCGCGAAGAATTCGCACTCGAGCGGGACTATCACCTTGTGAGCCGCCGTCAGGGCGTTCACGGTGAGCAGGCCGAGCGAGGGCTGACAGTCGATCACGATGTAGTCGTAGTCGGCCATCAGCGGCTTGAGGGCGCGCTGCAGCGTCGACTCCCGGGCCACCTCGCTCACCAACTGCACCTCGGCGGCGGAGAGGTCGATGTTGCTGGGGAGCAGGTCCATGTTGGGCACGGCCGTCTTCAGCAGGACCTCGTCGGCTGCCATGCCCCGCTCCATGAGCAGGTTGTAGACGGTGAGGTCGAGCTCCATCGGGTTGACCCCGAGGCCGACGGACAGGGCTCCCTGCGGGTCGAAGTCGACGAGCAGGACGCGCCGGCCGTACTCCGCGAGTGCGGCACCCAGGTTGATGGTCGACGTGGTCTTG
The DNA here is from genome assembly GCF_044385685.1 of Streptomyces sp. ALB3. Classification (NCBI taxonomy): domain Bacteria; kingdom Bacillati; phylum Actinomycetota; class Actinomycetes; order Kitasatosporales; family Streptomycetaceae; genus Streptomyces; species Streptomyces sp. ALB3. The sequence continues at coordinate 145,252 of NZ_JBISCE010000034.1, forward strand.
CCGACGCCGCCCTTCTGGTTGCACATCGCGATGATCTTCGCGGGACCGTGATCGGTCAGCGGACCGGGAATCGGGAAGTACGGCAGGGGCCGGCCGGTCGGGCCGATCCGCTCACGGCGCTGACGGGCGGCGTCGGGCGCGAGCGTGGCCGCGTACTCCGGGTCGGGCTCGTATTCGGCATCGGGGTCGTAGAAGTGCCCCTCGGGCACCTCGGCGAAGTCGGCGAAGTGGGCGGTCTCCCGGCCACTCTCGTTGCCGGCCATGGCGTTCACGTGTAGGCCGTCCATCATCTGGGGGGCTGTCGTCATGTGCTGGTGGGTGGCGAAGGTGCGGACAGCGACGGAGCCGACAGCTTCGAGCCCGATCGGGCTCAGACCCCGTGCAGGCATCCCTGGTTGACCACCCCCGGGAGTAATTGTCGACTCATTCACAAGTCGTCTTACCTCCTTGGATGTGACCAGGAAACTTATCGATAGGTCAGCGTGGCACCATGCCGACGATTGGCGACTCTATGGCGTGTCACCGGTTCGCAGCAACACAATCCGCCGGACCCGGCCCGATGTGTCGGCAATCGAACACCCCGCTGTCAAGAGCGCGGAGCGCCCGGGACACACCTTTCGCGGGGGTGCAAAAAGGGTAGAGGGTCACGTCTCCGGCCAGTTGGGCCGGGGCCTCTCACACGTCCGGCCGGACCTTGCTGGGCAAGGTCCGGCCGGACGTGTGAGGTTGACGGGGCGGGTTGACCCGCTCAGCCGAGAAGCGTGCTCAGTTCGACGTGGTCGAGGCCGTGCGCCTCGGCCACCTCCCGGTAAACCACCTGGCCGTCATGGGTGTTGAGACCCTTGGCCAGCGCGGCGTCCCGGCGCAGCGCGTCGGCCCAGCCCCGGTTCGCGAGCTCCAGGATGTAGGGAAGCGTGGCGTTCGTGAGCGCGTAGGTGGAGGTGTTGGGCACCGCCCCCGGCATGTTGGCCACGCAGTAGAAGACGGAGTCGTGGACCGTGAAGGTCGGCTCGGCGTGCGTGGTCGGATGCGAGTCCTCGAAGCAGCCGCCCTGGTCGATCGCGATGTCGACAAGAACACTTCCGGGCTTCATCTTGGCGACGAGCTCGTTGGTGACCAGCTTCGGCGCCTTGGCCCCGGGGATCAGCACGGCGCCCACGACGAGGTCGGCCTCCACGACGGCCTTCTCGAGCTCGAAGGCGTTGGAGACGACGGTCCGCACCTTGGTGCCGAAGATCTTGTCGGCCTCGCGCAGCTTGTTGATGTCCCTGTCGAGCAGCGTGACCTGGAAGCCGAGCCCGACGGCGATCTGGGTGGCGTTCCACCCGGAGACCCCGCCGCCGATGACGACGGCCCTGGCCGACCCGGTGCCGGGGACACCGCCGGGGAGCACACCGCGCCCGCCGACCGAACGCATCAGGTGGTACGCGCCGACCTGCGGGGCGAGGCGGCCCGCGACCTCCGACATCGGGGCGAGCAGCGGCAGCGCCCGGTTGGCGGTCTCGACGGTCTCGTAGGCGATGGCGGTCGTGCCCGACTCGAGCAGGGCGTCCGTGCACGCGCGGGATGCGGCGAGGTGCAGGTACGTGAAGAGCGTCTGACCCTTGCGCAGGCGGTGGTACTCCTCGGCGACCGGCTCCTTCACCTTGAGCAGCAGGTCGGCGGCGGCCCAGACCTCGTCCGCGGTGGGCAGGATCCGCGCACCCGCGGCGACGTACTCGGCGTCCGGGATGGAGGACCCCTCGCCGGCGTGCTGCTCGACGAGGACCTGGTGGCCGTGACGGACGAGCTCATGCACTCCGGCAGGGGTGATCGCCACCCGGAACTCGTTGTTCTTGACTTCGCGGGGGATGCCGACCTTCACGTCGATCACGGTCCTTGGCTCGGAGAGTAGCTCGGGCATAGCGGGACGTACCCGCATGAACCAAGCATAGAGGGAGACACCGCAGAGATGTGCGGCAGAGCCATCATTAATGAAGGGCTTCTCGCTGTCCAGCCTTACAAAGCATTAAGTTTTGATCGAAGCACTACGGATTTCGTAGGCCCAGCCCGTCCTGACCATCGGCCTGGCCGTCCTCGCCCAGCAGCTTGTCGGCCGTCGCACGGTGCAGCCGGGCGGCGGCGGGATCCCCGAGCCGGTCCAGGGTGTCGGCCAGCCTGAGCTCCAGCGCGGCCTGAAGGCGGACATCCCCCGCCCGGCGGGCCAGTCCGACCGCCTCCCGGCAGGTGTGCAGCGACTCCTGCGGCCTGCCCGCGTACTCCTGCACCCGCGCGGCCTCGCTGAGAGCCCGCGCCTGGGCCGGGAGGTCCCCGAGCCTGCGGTGGCCCGCGGCCGCCGCCCGCCAGTTGCGCAGGGCCTCGCCGTAGCGCCCGGCGTACGTGTGGACCGCTGCGAGCCGCCCGTACAACCGGGCCTCGTCGGCCCGCTCCCCCTGGGAGAGCCTCTGCGCGAGCGCCCTGCCGTACCAGTCGGAGGCCCGGTTGAAGTCCCCCAGCTCCGCGTACGCGCCGCCTGCGGATTCCATCGCCCTGCCGGTCGCGTAGAGGTCGTTCGCCGCGCGTCCGGCGTCCAGCGCGGCCCGGTAGCGGGCCAGCGCCTCCGTCGTACGGCCTGTCCTGGCGTCCAGGTCGGCGAGGTTGAGCAGTGCGGCGGCCTTCTCCCGGTGCAGGCCACGGCGCTCCGCCACATCGAGGACCAGCCCGTGCAGCCCGTACAGCACGGGCGCGGCCTCTTCCGTACCCCGGTGCGCGGCGAGGGCGCGGACGAGCGCGGCCACCAGCCGGCGGGCGAGGGTGTCCAGTTCCCCGTCGCGCACGGCGGCACGGGCGGAGGCCAGCAGTGCCGGCTGGCGGATCCGCAGCCACTCGGCGGCGGACTCCGGATTCGGGAAACGCAGCGAGCGCGGCAGTCCGGCGAGCCTGCGGCGGGCCGGGGAGTCCTCGGGGTCGGTGACCGCACGGCAGGCCTGGAGCCGGCGCACGGTCCGCTCCAGCATCCTGGCCCTGGCCAGCTGGATCTCGGCGGGCCGCTCCCGCTCCTCCAGCACCGAGCGCAGCAGCGGCGCGACGCAGCCGGGCACCTCGTACTGCGGCAGGTCGGCGCCGTTGGTCCTGAGCAGCCCGTAGCGGACGAAGTCCTCCAGGACCGCCTGGGCGGCCGACACCGAGCACCCCGCCAGCGCGGAGGCGGTGTGGGCGTCGGCCAGACCGGCGGGCGCGAGGGCGAGCAGCCGCAGCACCCGGGCGGCCGCCGGTGGCAGCGAGTCGTGGACCAGCCGGAGGGCACGGGCCAGCGGCTGCGCCCCGGCGGGCTGTTCCGGGTCGTCCGGCTGGTCACGCAGCTGCCTGGCCACATCGGCGACCGAGGCGCCGGGGCGGGCGGCGAGCCAGCCGGCGATCAGGGTGAGGGCGGCGGGCTGTCCCCCGCACTCCTCCGTGAGCGTCTCGGCGGTCCGCGGGTCGACCGTGATGCGGACCTGGCCGATGGTGCGGGCGAGAAGCTGCACCGCGGAGCCCGCGTCCAGCCCTCCGAGGGTGCAGGGGCGGACGCCGGGGATTCCGGTGAGGGGGCCGGTGGCGGTGGCGACGACCAGGCACTCCGGGTTGTCCGGCAGCAGTGGATCGACCTGCTCGGCGTCCACGGCGTCGTCGAGCAGGATCAGGGCCCGGCGGTCGGCGAACGCCGCGCGTACCATCTCGGCGAGTTGGTCCTCGCCGGCTCCGGGCGGGGCGCTGACGGAGAGCAGGTCCAGGAGCGCGCGCGCGGTGCGTTCGCCGGGGACGCGCTCACCCTCCGGTTCGGTGAGCGAGACCCGGAACACCCCGTCGGGGTAGTCACCTGGTTCCGCGAGCCGTCGGGCCAGTTCGGCGGCGAGGGCGGTGCGTCCGGATCCGGGGCGTCCGGCGATCAGCAGCACCCGGGCGCGGGCCGCTTTGCGGCCCGCCAGTGTGTCCAGGCCCGCGCGCTCGATGTCCTCCTGAAGGGCCCTCAACTCACGTTCGCGGCCGAAGAACTGACGCGTCGTGACATCCGGCGGTTCCTTGGCTCCCGCCGTCCCCGCCGCTTCGGCCGGGCCGTTGGTGTCCACCGCCTGATCGGTCACGGGCCACGCTCCACTTCGCTGCACGCGGTTGCCCGCCGGAAGTCCGGTCGGGGCCTTTCGAGCGTAGTTCAGTGGTGCGGGCGATCACGGCCGAGCGCGGCGGACACATCCCTCGACCGGATCAACGTTTCATACGATCAGCCTTCGGCCGGTCCGGCGCCGGACCGGCCCGGTGAACGCCGGACGGCCGGGCCGGACCGGCCGGGTCAGGCCTCGAACGGCCGGGCCGGCCAGGGCGCCTCGGCCGGGCGCAGCGAGTCCACGCCGTCGCCCGCCAGTACCGCGGTGAGCGACAGGACTCCCACGACCAGGCAGTTGTTGTGAAGATCCCCGGCCAGGACACCTCGCACGAGCTCCTGGAGCGGAACCCGCGCCTGCTCCATGTCGGCCTCCTCCTCGGAGACCTCGAAGCGCGCGCCCTCCGCCTCCGAGAGGTCCTGGGCGAGGAAGATGCGCACGGCCTCGTCACAGCCACCGGGCGTGGTGTAGACGTCGGTCAGCACCCGCCAGTCCCCGGCCTTGACGTGTGCCTCCTCGTACAGCTCGCGCTGCGCGGCGTGCAGCGGGTTCTCCCCGGGGACGTCGAGCAGCCCCGCCGGGATCTCCCACAGCTTGTGGCGCACCGGATGCCGGTACTGCCGCAGGACGAGTACCCGGCCCTCCGAGTCGAGGGCGAGCACGGCCACGGAACCGGGGTGGACCTGGTAGTCGCGGCTGTGGACGCTGCCGTCGGGCATCACGACGTTGTCGGTGCGGACGCTGGTCTTGCTACCGGTGAAGGGGGTCACCGTCGCGGTGACCTGCCATTCCTCGGGCGTGTCCTGGAAACCCATGTACGTCCTCCCACGAACAAACAGAAACCGGGGCACGCATCCCCTCAAGGATCCGTACCCCGGTCAACCGTATCGCCTTACGCGTCGGTGCCCGTCCCCCGCGCCGCGACCTTGCGCTCCACCGCGGCCTTCACCAGACCGGCGAAGAGCGGGTGGGGGCGGGTCGGGCGGGAGCGCAGCTCCGGGTGCGCCTGGGTGGCGACCAGGTAGGGGTGGACCTCACGCGGGTATTCGACGTACTCGACGAGCTTGTTGTCCGGGGAGGTGCCGGAGAAGGCCAGTCCGGCCTTCTTCTCCAGCTCGGCGCGGTAGCCGTTGTTGACCTCGTAGCGGTGGCGGTGGCGCTCCTCGACGTACGGCTCGCCGGCGTAGGCCTCGCGGACCAGGGAGCCCTCGGCGAGCTTGGCCGGGTACAGGCCGAGCCGCATGGTGCCCCCCAGGTCGCCCGCGCCCTCGACGTAGGCCAGCTGCTCCTCCATCGTCGAGATGACGGGGTGGGCGGTGGCGGCGTCGAACTCGGTGGAGTTGGCGTCCGGGATGCCGGCGAGGTTCCGCGCGGCCTCGATCACGATGCACTGGAGGCCGAGGCAGAGGCCGAGCAGCGGCACCTTGTTCTCGCGCGCGTACTGGATGGCGCCGACCTTGCCGACGACACCGCGCTCGCCGAAGCCGCCGGGGATGCAGACGGCGTCGACGTCACCGAGCTGCTTCTGGGCGCCGGCCGGGGTCTTGCAGTCGTCGGACGCGACCCACTTGACCTTGACGCGGGCCTTGTTGGCGAATCCTCCGGCCCGGATGGCCTCGGTGACCGAGAGGTAGGCGTCCGGCAGGTCGATGTACTTGCCGACCAGGGCGACGGTGACCTCGTGGTCGGGGTTGTGGACGCGGTCCAGCAGGTCGTCCCAGGTGGTCCAGTCGACGTCGCGGAACGGCAGGTCCAGCTTGCGGACCACGTAGGCGTCCAGGCCCTCGGTGTGCAGCACCTTGGGGATGTCGTAGATCGACCGGGCGTCCTTGCAGGCCACCACGGCGGTCTCGTCGACGTCGCACATCAGCGAGATCTTGCGCTTGATGGCGGTCGGGACGTCGCGGTCGGCGCGCAGCACGATGGCGTCCGGCTGGATGCCGATGTTGCGCAGGGCGGCGACGGAGTGCTGGGTGGGCTTGGTCTTCAGCTCTCCTGACGGGCCGATGTAGGGCAGCAGCGAGATGTGCACGACGAAGACGTTGTCGCGGCCGACCTCGTGGCGTACCTGGCGGACGGTCTCCAGGAAGGGCAGGGACTCGATGTCGCCGACCGTGCCGCCGACCTCGGTGATGACGACGTCCACGTCGTCGGTCGCCATGCGGCGGATACGGTGCTTGATCTCGTTGGTGATGTGCGGGATGACCTGGACGGTGTCGCCGAGGTACTCGCCGCGCCGCTCCTTGGCGATCACCGTGTTGTAGACCTGGCCCGTGGTGACGTTGGCCGAGCCGTCGAGGTCGACGTCGAGGAAGCGCTCGTAGTGGCCGATGTCCAGGTCGGTCTCGGCGCCGTCGTTGGTGACGAACACCTCACCGTGCTGGAAGGGATTCATCGTGCCGGGGTCGACGTTGAGATAAGGGTCGAGCTTCTGCATGGTGACCCGCAGGCCACGAGCCTTGAGCAGGGCACCCAGGCTGGAGGCAGTCAGACCCTTGCCGAGGGAGGAGGCGACACCCCCGGTGACGAAGATGTGCTTGGTCGTCGTGGATGTGGGCTGCATAGCCAAAGGGGGCTCCCGTGGTCGCGATAGTGAGGTGCGTGCCGGCGTCCGTACGGAGATTTCCGGAGGTGCCGTCGCTGCGGTTCGGGGGCCTCGTCCACTGTCGGGACGACCACCGGTCCACGGGCTACCAGGGTATCAGCGACGGAGGGAGGCCGCTTCCGGCCATGCCCCCGTCGCCGGGACGCCGCCGTGGGCACGGGTGTGGGCACGGGATCGCCACGTCCGTTTCAGGTCCCACCCATTCGCCGGGGACAGGGGCGGACAACTTGTGGACAGTCGCGCGGATCTCCCGGGTGCGTCGTATCCTGCTCGGACACTCGCTGCCGAGTTGGCCGGCCCAGCGGCTCCACCCCAGCCCGCTCACCCGCGCAAGAGCTCGTCGGTTCTACTACAACGACCCCTTGACCAGCAGTAAGCGCCCTCCGGGGCGACATGGCCGTTCGACTGGAGACGCACGTGGCCGGGCGCATCGAGGATTACGCACTCATCGGAGACATGCAGACCGCAGCCCTGGTCTGCCGGGACGGCACGGCGGACTGGCTGTGCCTGCCCCGTTTCGATTCACACGCAATTTTCGCCGGACTTCTCGGCACCGAGGAGAACGGCTTCTGGCGGCTTGGCCCCGCCCGCCCCGAGGGGGCGGAACCCGCGGCGGCGGACCGGCGCCGCTACCGGGGCGACTCCCTCGTCCTCGAATCGGAGTGGGACACCCCCCGCGGCACGGTCCGCGTGACCGATTTCATGCCGCCGCGTGAAGGTGCCCCGCAGCTGATCCGCATCGTGGAGGGCGTGAGCGGCCGCGTGCCGATGCGCTCCGAACTGCGGATGCGTTTCAGTTACGGACGGGTCACCCCCTGGGTCCACAAGGTCGACGGCCGTACGGTCGCCGTCGCCGGGCCCGACTCGGTCTGGCTGGACACGGACGCGGAGACGTACGGCCAGAATCTGACGACGTACTCGGACTTCACCGTGGCCCCGGGTGACCGGATCGCCTTCACGATCAGCTGGCAGCCCTCCCACCACGAGCCGCCCGGTGTCCCGGAACCGGAGGCCTCCCTGGAGGCGACGGAGAACTTCTGGCGCGAGTGGGTCGAGCAGTGCACGTACCACGGTCCCTACAGGGAGGCGGTCGTCCGTTCCCTGATCACGCTGAAGGCGCTCACCTACGCGCCCACCGGCGGCATCGTCGCGGCTCCGACCACGTCGCTGCCGGAGGACATCGGCGGCTCGCGGAACTGGGACTACCGCTACACCTGGCTGCGGGACGCGGCGATCACGCTCTCGTCCCTCCTGCGCACGGGGTACCGCGAGGAGGCCCGCGCCTGGCGCGAGTGGCTGCTGCGGGCCGTCGCGGGCGACCCGGAGAACCTGCAGATCATGTACGGCATCGCGGGCGAGCGGGAGCTCGGCGAGGCGGAGCTGGACTGGCTGCCCGGTTACGAGAACTCCGGCCCGGTCCGGGTCGGCAACGGCGCGGCGAACCAGCTCCAGCTCGACGTGTACGGCGAGGTCACCGAGGCGTTGCACCTGGCGCACATGACGGGTCTGACCCGCAACGACTACGCGATGGGGCTCCAGCTCAAGCTGATCACCTACCTGGAGAAGCACTGGGAGGAACCGGACGAGGGCATCTGGGAGGTGCGCGGGCCGCGCCGGCACTTCGTGCACTCCAAGGTGATGGCCTGGGTCGCCGTCGACCGGACGATCAAGCTGATCGAGTCTGGGGACGCGGAGGGCCCGCTGGAGCGGTGGCTCCAGCTGCGTGACGACATCCACCGCGACGTCTGCGAGCGGGGCTACGACCCGGAACGCAACACGTTCACCCAGTCCTACGGTTCCCGGGAGCTGGACGCGTCCCTGCTGCTGATCCCTCAGATGGGCTTCCTCCCCCCGGACGACAAGCGCGTCATCGGCACGATCGAGGCGATCCAGCGGGAACTGTCCACGGAGGACGGCTTCGTCCTGCGTTACCCCACCGAGGGCGACGACGCCGGTGTCGACGGCCTGGAGGGGGACGAGGGCGCGTTCCTGGCGTGCTCGTTCTGGCTGGCGGACGACCTGGCGATGATCGGCCGCGTCGACGAGGCCCGCCGGCTCTTCGAGAAGCTGCTGTCCCTCCGCAACGACCTCGGTCTGCTGGCGGAGGAATGGGACTCGGGGCTCCAGCGCCAGGTGGGGAACTTCCCCCAGGCGTTCAGCCATGTGCCGCTGATCGACACGGCGCTGCGGCTGACGGCCAGCGGGGCGTACGTCGGCTGACCCGGAGGGCGTGGCGGGACTCCCGCGGAACGGCCGGAGTCCGCGGCCGGACCTACGATGGAAGGGTCCTGTCACGCCCTGCGAAGGGGGCACAGCATGACGCCCCGCACCTCCCCTCCGGACGCCGTTCCGGCCGGCCTCCGCCCTGGTTTCACCGGCGGGATCCACGTACCGGGCGATCCCGGCTACGACGAGGCCCGCACCGTCTTCAACAGCATGATCGACCGCAGACCCGCGGTGGTGGCGCAGTGCGCCTGCGAGGAGGACGTCGCGCGGGCCCTGCGTTTCGCACGCGACGAGGGCCTGGAGGTCGCCGTTCGCGGAGGCGGCCACAGCGTGGCGGGCATGGCCCTGAGCGAGGGCGGTCTGGTGGTCGACCTGCGCCGTCTGCGCGCGGTGGAGGTCGACCGGGACGCCCCGTCCGTCCGGGTCGGCGGCGGCGCGGTCATGAGCGACCTGGACCGGGCCGCCCAGCCGTACGCCCTGGCGACCACGGGCGGGCGCGTCTCCACCACCGGCGTCGGCGGGTTCACCCTGGGCGGGGGCTCGGGGTGGCTGGAGCGCAGGTTCGGGCTGGCCTGCGACAACCTTCTGGCCGCCGACCTGGTGACGGCGGACGGCGGCACCGTGCACGCGAGTGCGGAGGAGAACCCGGAGCTCTTCTGGGCCCTGCACGGCGGCGGTGGCAACTTCGGCGTGGTGACCGCCCTGACGCTGCGCCTGCACGACCTGCCGGCGATGAGCATGGCGCTGCTGCTGTTCCGCCCGGAGAACGGCCCGGAAGCGGTCCGTACGTACCGGGACGTCATGGAGTCCGCCCCGGACGCGGCGGGCGGCGCCTGCCTCTACATCACCGGGCCGCCCGAGGAGTGGGTGCCCGAAGCCCTGGTGGACCGGCTCGTGTGCGCGGTGCTGGTCACCTACGCCGGGTCGGAGGCGGAGCTCCGTGACGTGGCGGCGCCCGTGCTGGCGCTGGAGCGCGAGGCGGAGGTCGTCACCGCGATCCCGTACGCGGACCTGCAGTGCATGCTCGACGACCCGCCCGGTATGCGGAACTACTGGTCGGCGGAGTACCTGGACGGATTCCCCGACGAGGCCGCGGCGGCGTTCTGCGCGGGCGCGGCCACGTTGCCCGTCCCCTCGAACTCGCAGCACGTGCTGTTCCCGATGGGCGGGGCGGTGGCGAGGGGGCCGGACGACTATCCGCTGCCCTGGCGCGCCTCCCCCTGGGCGGTGCACCCGTTCGGTGTCTGGGAGAGCGAGGCGGACGACGAACGGGCCAGGCGGTGGGTGCGCGGGGTGCGCGCGGCGATGAACCCGTGGGCGAGCGGCGCGGTCTACCTCAACTTCATCGGGCGCGAGGGGCAGGAGCGGGTCGTCGCCGGGTTCGGCGAGCGGGCCTATGAACGGTTGTCGCGCGTCAAGGCCCGTTACGACCCGGACAACGTCTTCCACCTCAATCACAACGTCAAGCCCGCGGTGGCCGTGGTGTGACGAGCCACGGCGGGGCCCGGTAGCTTCCTGACCGGGGCGTTCGCGCCTCACGTACACGAGCGCGCGAGCGCACGAGTGGAAGCACGAGGCCGGAGCCAGTGGAGACAGAGGGCGGGATCACCGTGCGGCGGGCGCTGGAGCTGCCCGGGCTGCGCGGCGGAGTTCCGGAGGTGCTGACCTGTGAGAACCGGCTGGACCGTACCGTGCGCTGGGTGCACGCCGGGGAGGCGCCGAACATCCCCGCCCTCCTCAAGGGCGGGGAACTGTTGCTGACGACGGGTCTCGGCCTGGGGTCCCGGCCCGCCGACCAGCGGGCCTTCGTCCGCAGGCTGGCCGACCGCGGGATCGCCGCCCTCGTGGTGGAGCTCGGCCCCCGTTTCAGCCGGCTGCCCGCCGCCATCGTGGAGGCGGCGCGGACCGCGGGGCTGCCGCTCGTGCAGCTGCACCGCGAGGTGCCGTTCGTCGCGGTGACCGAGGAGATCCACACCGAGATCGTGAACGGCCACTACGCCCTGCTCCAGCGTGCGGAGGAGGTCCACCGCCGGTGCACGCAGGCGGTGCTCGGCGGCGGCGGGGTGCCGCAGGTCCTCGGGATCCTGGCCGACTTCGCCGCGAACCCGGTGTTCCTGGAGACTCCGGACGGCCGGCTGCTGTTCGCCGCGGGGACCGGGACCGGACCGGTGGGCGCGGATCCGCTGCAGGTCTGGGAGGGGCTGCGCGGGGCACGCGCGGCCCGTGAGGCGCCCCCGGCCGGAGCGGTCCTGGTGGAGGTGCCGGGAGGAGGGCCCGGGGCCGGGTCCGTGCGGGCCAGGCTGGTGCTGCTCGCGGTGTCCGGCCCGTTGGTCACGGTGCACAGGATGGCGGCCGAGCGGGCGGCGGGCATCCTGGCGGTCGTGCTGATGCAGGCCCGCCAGGAGGAGGAGGTCGCGGCACGGGGGCGCGGTGACTTCCTCACGGATCTCGCCGAGGGCCGGATCGCTCCCGGGGACGCTCCCGCGCAGGCCGGGGTGCTCGGGTTCAGGCCGGGCGGGGATCCGCTGCTGCCGGTGGTGATGCGGCTCGCCCCCGAGTCGGCGCCCCCGGGCAGCTGGGCCCTCCTGGCCAGGGCCGTGACGGAGGAGGTCGCGGCGGTGGGCGCGCCGGTGCTCGTGGGGGTCCGCCCGGTGGAGGGGCGGGTCCCGCTGCTGCTGGCCCTGCGCCCCGGGACCACCCGCACGGTACTCGCGGACCGGGTGGCGGCGGCTCTGCGAGCGGGGGCCGGACGGGCGGGCCTGGAGCGGGCGGGAGACCGGGCGCCGGTCGTGGTGGTGGTCGGGGCCACGGGCGGCTGGGCCACGGCCGGTACGGGGCTGAAGCACGCGGCGGACGCGGCGACGGCCGCACAGGGGCTGGGGGAGCAGCCCTGGTACGACGCGCGCCGCCTGGACATCGATCTGCTGCTGTGGCGGCTGCGGGACCATGCGGATCTGGCGTCCTTCGTGGACCGGGCGATCGGGCCGCTGCGGGAGCACGACCGGACGTCGCGCCCCGCCCTGCTGCCCACGCTGGAGGCCTATCTGGCTCACGCGGGCCGCAAGGCGGAGGCCGCACGCGACCTTCATCTGAACAGGCAGACGCTCTACAACCGGCTGGCACGCATCGGTGAGCTGCTCGGCACCGACCTGGACGACCCGCAGTCGGTACTGGCGCTGAGTCTGGCCCTGCGGGCCCGCCGCCACACGCGGTGAGCGCTCACGCGCCGGCGGCCGCCAGGGGCTGCGCCAACTCGTCGTAGACGGAGAGCACATGGGCGATCGTGTCGTCCTCCGTCGGCCAGCCCGCCGCCTGCGCGCGCCCGGAGCGGGTGAGCCGTTCCCGGCGCGCGGGGTCGCCGAGGAGCCGTGCGACGGCGCCGGCCAGCGCCTCCGCGTCGCCGTACGGGACGAGCTCGGCCGCGTCGCCGACCAGTTCGGGCAGCCCGTCGGCCCGGGCGGCGACCAGTGGGACGCCGAGCCGCAGGGCCTCCTGGGCCAGCAGCGGCCCGCCCTCCCCGCGTCCGGACAGCACGGCGATGTCGGCGGCGGCGAGGAGTTCGCCGACGTCGTCCGAGCCGCCGGTGAGGACGACGGGCAGCCCTTCCGCGGAGATCCGGCGCCGCAGGGCACCTGCCCGGGGCCCCTCCCCCACGACGGCCAGCAGGGGCAGCGGTTCGAGCCCCCGCCACTCACGCGCCGCGTCCAGCAGCGTGTCGTGGCCCTGCTGAGCCACCGAGACCAGCAACGGCCTTCCGACCGCACCCAGTTCGGCGCGCACCTTGCCGTCGCCCGGGCCCCGGGGGAAGCGGCTCGCCGGGATCGCGGCCGGCGCGAGCCGGGCATCCCTGGCGCCCCGGCGGCGGGCCCTGTCGACCAGGTCCCACGACGTGCCCAGCAGGACGGCGGCCGCGCGGGCGGCCCTGCGCTCCAGCACGCGCAGCAGCCGGCCGCGGGCTCCCTCGGCGTGGGCGCGGGTGTGCCAGGTCACGACCAGCGGGGTGCCCCGGCCGCTGAGCGCGATGCCGGCGCGTACGGCGGCGTGCAGTCCGTGGGCGTGGACGATGTCCGCCCCGGCGCAGGCGGTACGGAGCGCGGCGACGGCCGCCGGGTCACTGCGCCGGGGCACCGCGACGAAGCGGGCCCCCGTGGCGGGAAGGCCGTGGGCGCGGCCGGTGCCGGCCGGGGCGCAGACGGTGACCTGTACGCCTCGGGCGACCAGGCCCGCGGCGAGCGAGCTGACATGAGCGCTGCTTCCGGCACCGCCGCCGAGCACTTGGACCGTACGCAGCTGTGACACGTTGATCGGCTCCCGGGGCTCCCGAGTCGGCGGTATGAACAACGCCAAGGATGCCAGTCCGTACGCACGTTCCGGGACTGACGAAACGTTGTTCCCCTCCCCGCGTCGGCAGCGGGACGGCCCGCCCACCCGTACGAGTGAAGCGGGCGGTCCGAAATTGACGCCGCCGACCGCTATCCGTCGGCCCGCGCCGTCGCCAGCAGCTCCTCGGCGTGGGCGCGTGCGGTCTCGGAGTCCTCCTGCCCGGCGAGCATCCGGGAGAGTTCCCGGACCCTGTCCTCGCCCTCCAGGACCGTGACACCGCTCCTGGTCACCGATCCGTCCACGGTCTTCTCGACCAGCAGTTGCCGGTCCGCGAAGGCGGCGACCTGCGGCAGGTGGGTGACCACGACGACCTGGGCGGACCTGGCGAGCTTCGCCAGCCGCCGGCCGACCTCCACGGCCGCCTTGCCGCCGACCCCCGCGTCGACCTCGTCGAAGAGGTACGTCGGTACGGGGTCGGACCCGGCGAAGACGACCTCGACGGCGAGCATCACCCGGGACAGCTCACCGCCGGAGGCGCCCTTGGCGATCGGCCGGGGCTGGGCGCCCGGGTGCGGCGCCAGCAGCAGCTCCACCTCGTCGGCGCCGGACGGCCCGTAGAGCACGCTCCGGCCGCCGATGTCGATACCGGACGCCTCGTCCGGCGCCTCGCTCTGCCTGATGGCGAAGGAGACCCGGGCGTGGGGCATGGCGAGCGACGCCAGCTCCTCGGTGACGGCCGCGGCGAAGCGCGCGGCCGCCTCGGTGCGCGCGTCGGTCAGCTCCTGCCCGAGGACGGAGAGCTCGGCGCGCAGCGCGTCGCGTTCCGCCGTGAGCTCGCCGATGCGGTCGTCGTCACCCTCCAGCTCGGTCAGCCGGGAGGCACCCTCCTCGGCCCAGGCGAGCACGGAGGTGATGTCCTCGCCGTACTTGCGGGTGAGCGCGGTGAGTGCGGCGCGCCGCTCCTCCACGGCGGCGAGCCGCAGCGGGTCGGCGTCCAGCTGGTCGGCGTAACCGGCGAGCTCCCCGGCGACGTCGGCGAGCAGGATCGAGATCTCGCCGATCCGGTCGGCGAGCGCGGCCAGCGCGGGGTCGTGCGCCCGTACGGCGTCCAGGGAGCGTCCGGCGGCCGCGACGACCGTGGTGGCGTCCACGCCCTCCTGGTCCTCCGGATCGCCCGCGAGCGCCGCGTGGGCGAGGGCGGCCGCGGAGGCGAGCGCCTCGGCGTGACCGAGCCGCTCGGCCTCCGCGGCGAGTTCGGTGTCCTCCCCGGGCAGCGGCTCCACGGCGGCGACCTCTTCGAGGCCGAAGCGCAGCAGATCCGCTTCCTGGGCGCGCTCCCTGGCCCGGGTGGTCAGCTCGTCGAGCTCCGTGACGACGGCGCGCAGCCGCCGGTAGGCCGCCGCGTACTTGGCATGCGGGACCTCGACGCCGTCACCGGCGTAGCGGTCGAGGGCCTGGCGCTGACGTGCGGGCTTGAGCAGTCCCTGCTGGTCGGTCTGGCCGTGCACGGCGACGAGTTCGTCGGCGAGCTCGGTGAGCACTCCCACGGGCACGGATCTGCCCCCGAGGTGGGCGCGCGACCGCCCTTCCGCCGAGACGGTACGGCTGATGATCAGCGCGCCGTCCTCGATCTCGCCCCCGGCCTCCTCGGCGCGTACCGCGGCCGGGTCACCGGGGGACACGGTGATCCGCCCCTCGACGACCGCGGCCTTGGCGCCGACCCGCACCAGGGCGGGATCGGCGCGCCCGCCGAGCAGCAGCCCGAGGCTGGTGACGACCATGGTCTTCCCCGCGCCGGTCTCACCCGTCACCGCGGTGAAACCGGGTGACAGCTCCACCACCGCGTCGTCGATGACTCCGAGCGACCGTATCCGCATCTCCTCCAACACGGACATGACCTTACGAGGTCCCGGACCCGGTGTGCGACGGACCCCGGTGCCGGGTTCACCCGCGCGGGTGTGCGCAGCGGCCCCGGACTCAGTGCGGAGCGCCCCGCCAGCCCTGTACGGGCAGCGCGAACTTGGCCACCAGCCGGTCGGTGAACGACGCCTGGTGCAGCCGCGCGAGCCGGACGGGCACGGCGCCGCGCCGCACCTCGACCCTGGCCCCTGCGGGCAGCTCCACGGTCCGGCGCCCGTCGCACCACAGCACCCCGTGCGGGGTGTGCGGCTGGACCTCCACGGCCAGGACGGAGTCGGGCGAGGTCACCAGCGGCTTCGCGAAGAGCGCGTGGGCGCTGATCGGCACCATGAGCAGTGCCTCGACCTCAGGCCAGACGACGGGTCCGCCCGCCGAGAAGGCGTACGCGGTCGAACCGGTCGGGGTGGCGCACACGATCCCGTCGCACCCGAAGCCGGTCACCGGGCGGCCGTCGATCTCCAGGACGACCTCGAGCATCCGCTCGGGCGACACCTTCTGGACGGCGGCCTCGTTGAGCGCCCAGTCGGTGTGCACGATGTCACCGTTGCTGTGCACGATGACGTCGAGCGTCATCCGCTCCTCGACCTGGTACGCCCGGGTGACGACCCGGTCCACGACCTGGTCCAGGTCGTCGCGCTCGGCCTCGGCGAGGAAGCCGACCCGTCCGAGGTTGACGCCGAGCATCGGGACGCCGGAGGCCCGGGAGATCTCTGCGCCGCGCAGCAGCGTCCCGTCCCCTCCGAGGACGATCAGCAGTTCGCAGCCGTCCACGGCCGCGGGGGTCGCGTCGGTGACCGTCACGACGGACGGCGGCAGCGGAAGGTCCTCCGCCTCCACGGCGAGCACCCGGACGCCGAGGCCGTTGCGCAGCAGGCCCTGGACGACGAGCTCGGCGCTGCGGATCGCGGCAGGCCGGCCGGTGTGTGCCAGCAGGAAGACGATGCGTTCCGCGTTCCCGGGTTGTACCGCATGCGTCGTCAACGGGGCCCCTCCGCCACTGCACGGTCGACATCGGCGGGATCCAGCTCAGGTGCGCCGGCCCGCAGCCACAGAAAGTACTCGACGTTCCCCGACGGACCGGGCAGCGGGCTCGCCGTGACCCCTTGGACGCCCAGGCCCAGCAGACCGGCCCGGCGCGCCACCTCCCGTACCGCTTCGGCCCTCAACTCGGGACTGCGGACCACTCCACCGCTGCCGAGGCGCTCCTTGCCCACCTCGAACTGCGGTTTGACCATCAGCACCAGGTCGGCGTCGGGGGCCGCGCAGCGCGCCAGGGCCGGCAGCACCAGGCCGAGCGGGATGAACGACAGGTCGCCCACCACCAGGTCCACCTCCTTGCCGTCAATCTGCTCCGGCGTCAGCTCCCGTACGTTGGTACGGTCCTTGACGGTGACGCGTTCATCGGACTGCAGGGACCAGGCGAGCTGTCCGTAGCCGACGTCCACGGCCACGACGTGGCCGGCGCCGGCGCGCAGCAGCACGTCGGTGAAGCCACCGGTCGAGGCCCCGGCGTCCAGCGCCCGCCGCCCCTCGACCTTCAGCCCCAGGGGTCCGAAGGCGGCGAGGGCGCCCGCGAGTTTGTGCCCGCCGCGCGAGACGTACTCGGGATCGCTGTCGTCCTCGACGACGACGACGGCGGCGCTGGTCTCGACCTGGGTGGCGGACTTCGTCGCGGTGTTCCCCCCGACGGTCACCCGCCCCGCTGCGATCAGCTGGCTCGCGTGCTCGCGCGAGCGGGCGAGCTTGCGGCGTACCAGCTCGGCGTCGAGGCGGCGACGTGCCACTCCTGCCACGTTCGGTTCAGCTCCTGTGGTCGTGCGCGGGCGTCGGTGCGGGTGCGGGCCGCGCGTCCAGCGAGGTCAGTTCCTCGCGCAGCCCACGGTGTACATCCTCGTACACCTCGGTGTGGCCGTCCGTCGCGAGGTGGTCCGCGTCGGCCAGCCGCTCGAGACGCGTGTCGACACCGGCGTGCCCGGTGGGGGTGCGCGCGACGCCGAGGGGCGCCGGCGGTACGGGGTCGAAGGAGGGCGCGGGAGGCACGGCGGGCGCTGCTGCGGCCTCGTCCGCCTCGTCCCGCCGCGCCGGCTCCGGCTCCGGCATCCAGTCGCTCATGCGGGAACGCTACCCCGAAGGGCCGGTGTACCGTCGGTGACGATGGCGACCATGGCGGAGTGCCGCAGCGCACTCGACACACTTTCCGACAATCTGGCGGGGGCGGACGGCGACGTGCGCCGCGCCGCCGACCTCGACCGCTCGTTGAGCTGCCACATCAGGGATCTCGACGTGACGTTCACCGGGCGGCTGGCGAACGGCCGGATCCAGGTGCTGGACACGCACGAGGGCCCGCCCCGGGAGAAGGCCGAGATCCGGCTGGCGATGACCGGGGACGACCTGGTGGCCATGGTCGACGGCGAGCTGAAGTTCGCGAAGGCCTGGGCATCGGGCCGGGTGCGGCTGGAGGCGGGCTTCCGCGATCTCATGAAGCTCAAGTCACTCCTGTGACCGGCGGCCTCAGGCGGAGGCCTCCACGCGCTTCCTGCGGGCGGCGGGGACGACGAGCGGCGTTCCCGTCTCGGGGTCGTCGATGACCTGGCACCGCATGCCGAAGACGTCCTCGACGAGCTGCGCGGTGACGATGTCGCCGGGCGCGCCCTCGGCGATGACCGCGCCGTCGCGCATGGCGATGAGGTGCGTGGCGTACCGGGCGGCGTGATTGAGGTCGTGCAGTACGGCGACCAGCGTGCGGCCCTGCGTCTCGTGCAGTTCCGCGCAGAGGTCGAGCACGTCGATCTGGTGCTGGATGTCGAGGTACGTCGTCGGCTCGTCCAGCAGCAGCAGCGGGGTCTGCTGGGCGAGGGCCATCGCGATCCACACGCGCTGGCGCTGGCCCCCGGACAGTTCGTCGACGTAGCGGTCGCCCAGCCTCGCGACGCCGGTCGACTCCATGGACTCCTGCACGATCCGCTCGTCCTCGGGTGACCACTGGCGCAGGAGTCCCTGATGGGGGTAGCGGCCGCGTGAGACGAGATCGGCGACGGTGATGCCGTCGGGAGCCGTGGAGGACTGGGGCAGCAGCCCCAGCGTCCGCGCGACCTTCTTGGCGGGCATCCGGTGGATGGACTGCCCGTCCAGCAGGACGTCCCCGGCGTTCGGCTTCAGCATCCGGGAGAGGGCGCGCAGCAGGGTCGACTTGCCGCAGGCGTTGGGGCCGACGATGACCGTGAAGGAGTTGTCGGGGATCTCCACCGACAGGTCCTCGGCGATGATCCGCTGGTCGTAGCCGAGGGTCACCGAGTCCGCGGTGAGGCGCTGCATGGTCGTACTCCCGGAGTCTGTGGAGATGGTCTGCGAGGTGCCCTGCGTGCCCGGCCTCATATGCGTCCTGCCCTGCGCTCGGACACGAGGAGCCACAGCAGGTAGCAGCCGCCGAGCACGCCGGTGACGACGCCCACCGGCAGCTGGCGGTCGCCGAAGGCGTTCATGGCGGTCCAGTCGGCGACGAGCAGCAGGACCGCGCCCGTGCCGGCCGCGGCGGCCAGGTTGGGGCCGGGTGCGCGGGTGAGGCGGCGGGCGACCTGGGGCGCGCTGAGGGAGACGAAGACGATGGGGCCCGCGGCGGCGGTGGCGACGGCGACGAGCAGCACCGCACAGCTCAGCAGGACGAGCCGGGTGCGTTCCACCTGCACGCCCAGGGCGTGGGCGGCGTCGTCGCCCATCTCGATCATGCGCAGCGCCCGCCCGTGGCCGAGGATCAGCGGGACCAGCACGCAGCAGACCGCGAGGAGAGGCCAGACCTGGGCCCAGTCCCGGCCGTCGAGCGAGCCGGTCATCCAGACGACGGCGCGCGTCGCGTCGACGAGGTCGGCCTTGGTGATCAGGTAGTGGATCGCGGCGGTGAGCATGGCCGCGGCGCCGATGCCGACGAGGACGAGCCGGTAGCCGTGCACCCCGCGCTTCCACGCCAGCAGGTAGACCGCCGCCCCCGTGAGCAGACCGCCGCCGACGGCGCCCGCCGCGACCTCGGTGGGTCCCCCGCCGAAGAGCACGATCACGGTGAGGGCGCCGACCGCGGAGCCCTGGCCGAAGCCGAGGACGTCGGGGCTGCCGAGCGGGTTGCGTGAGACGCTCTGGAAGACGGCGCCGCCGACCCCGAGCGCCGCGCCGACGAGCAGTCCGACCAGGACCCTGGGCAGCCGAAGGTCCGTGACGATGAACTCCTGCTGGAAGGTTCCGTCACCGAGCAGGGTGCTGACGACCTGGCGGGGTGACATCGAGTAGTCGCCGCTGCCGATCAGCACCACTGCGGCGAAGGCCGCCGCGGCGAGGAGCAGCGCGATCACGGCGAACGCCCGCGCGTCCACGCGGAACGACAGTCCGCCCGCCGTCCGTACGGCGCGGACGGTCCTCGTGGTGTCCTGTGCGGCCTTCACAGCTGGGCCATCCTCTTCCGGCGTACGAGATGGATGAAGACGGGTCCGCCGAGCAGCGCCGTGACGATGCCGACCTGGAGCTCGGAGGGGCGGGCGACGACCCTGCCCACCACGTCGGCCCCCAGCAGCAGCACGGGCGCGAGCACGGCCGCGTACGGCAGGATCCAGCGCAGGTCCGGGCCCGTGATGGTGCGGACCAGGTGCGGGATCATCAGCCCGATGAAGACGATCGGTCCGCAGGCGGCGGTCGCCGCCCCGCAGAGCAGGGTGACGGCGACCATCGCGAGGACACGGGTGCGGGTCAGGTGTGCGCCGAGGGCCCTGGCCGTGTCGTCGCCCATCTCCAGCGCGTTGAGCGGCCGGGCGATGCACAGGGCCAGCAGCACACCGAGAGCGATGAACGGCCACACCTTGCCGACGGTCTCCGGGGTCGCCGAGGCCAGCGATCCCACGGTCCAGAAGCGCAGCCGGTCCAGCGCCGCCGAGTCGAGCAGCTGGACGGCGTTGACGTAGCCGAACAGCGCGGCGGTGACCGCCGTGCCCGCGAGCGCGAGCCGGACGGGATTCGCGGACCGGCTGCCGCCGAGCAGGTAGACCGCCACGGACACGATCGCCGCGCCGCCGAACGCGAACCACACGTACCCGGTCAGCGAGGTGACTCCCAGGAAGGTGATGGCCGACACGACGGCCGCCGCCGCGCCCGCGTTGACGCCCAGCAGTCCGGGCTCGGCGAGCGGGTTGCGGGTCAGCGCCTGCATCACGGCACCTGCCAGCCCCAGGGCGGACCCGACGATGAGCCCGAGCACGGTGCGAGGTACACGCACCTCCCGTACGAGGACGTCGCCGCCGGTGCCCGAGTGGTGGAACAGTCCGTGCCACACCTCGGAGAGCGGGAGGGCCTTGGCACCGATCGCGATACTCGCGAGGCACACCAGCACCAACGCACCGACCGCGAGGGCCAGGCCCGCGGCTCGCACCGCGTGGCGCCCGGAGCGCGTGCCCGTCTCCGGCGCGGCGGGGGGGCCGGAACTCGATGAGGGAGGACTCTCTGTCAACACCTGGTTAGGTTAGCCTATCCTCCTATCTTCTCAACTTCCGCGTACCGCCGGTGATCCGGCCCCCTGCGCACCCGCCTCGCCCCCTCACAGCTCCAGGCCGGCCACGGCCTTCCTGGCGTCGAGCCGGCAGGAGCCCTCACCGGCGTACGTCCACGCCGCCCCGCACAGAGCACGCAGCCCGTCGATCCCGTCGCCGCCGCCCTCCAGCACGAGTGCGTCCCCACGGACCACGGCCGTCCAGCCGCCGCAGCGGACCCCGCCGTCCTCCTCCGGCACCTCGGGCTGACCGGTGAGCAGCCCCCTCAGGTCCCGGTCCACATACGTCGGGCGGTACTTCGGTTCCGCCGCGATCAGCTGCTCGGCGTCGGTCACCCCGGTGAGGACCAGCAGCGAGTCCACGCCCCCGTTGAACGCGCCCTCGATGTCCGTGTCCAGCCGGTCCCCGACGACCAGCGGCCGCTTCGCCCCGGTCCGCAGAACGGTCTCGCGGTGCATCGGCGGCAGTGGCTTGCCCGCGACCTGGGGCTCGGCACCGGTCGCGATCCGTACGACCTCCACGGCCGCGCCGTTGCCCGGCGCGATGCCCCGGGCGCCCGGAATCGTCAGGTCCGTGTTCGACGCGAACCACACCGCCCCCCGCGAGATCGCGTACGCCGCCTCGGCGAACCGGCCCCATGGGAGATCGGGTCCGCCGAACCCCTGCGCCACGGCGACGGGTTCGTCGTCCGCCGACTCCACCGGCACCAGTCCGCGCTCGCGCAGCGCGACCCGCAGACCCTCCCCGCCGACCACGAGCACCCTCGCCCCGGAGGGAAGCTGATCGGCCATCAGCCGGGCCACCGCCTGCGCCGACGTGATCACATCAGCAGGATCGGCCGGCACCCCCAGCTCCGTCAGGTGCTCGGCCACCGCGTCCGGGGTCCGCAACGCGTTGTTCGTCACGTACGCCAGACGCATGCCGCCCGCGCGTGCGCTGCCCAGCGACTCGACGGCGTGGACGATCGCATGCCCGCCCGCGTACACCACCCCGTCGAGATCGAGCAGCGCCGTGTCGTACGCCTCGCTCAGCGCCTCGCTGCTCCCGAGCGGCCGGGACCTGTACTGCTGACTCATATGCCTGCGCTCCTCTTTCCATGCCTCTCCCCCGATCATCGCGCATCGCGACAGCCCGCATACCATGCCCCGATGAACACTTCCGGGCCCGCCGCCGGCGGGGGACTGCGACTGATCCCCTTCCGCGGACTGCGCTATGTCCCCGACCGGGTCGGCAGCCTGGCGGCGGTGACCTCACCCCCGTACGACGTCGTGGTCCGGCCCGACGGCCTGCACCACCTCGAGTCCGCGGACCCGCACAACATCGTCCGGCTGATCCTGCCGCAGGGGGCCACGGCCGCCGCGCGCCACCAGCAGGCGGCCGAGACCCTGCGGCGCTGGCTCGCCGAGGGCGTGCTCGCCCCGGATCCGGAGCCCGTCCTCTACGTCTACGAGCAACGGGCCGGCGACGCCCTGCAGCGCGGTGTGATCGGGGCCCTGGCGCTCACACCCGCGTCGGAGGGCGTCGTGCTGCCCCACGAGGACGTGATGGCCGATGTCGTGGAGGACCGCGCCGACCTGATGCGCACCGCCGCCGCGCACTTCGAACCCCTGCTCCTCAGCTACGCGGGGGACGGCGGGCCGCGCGGTGCGACGGCCGTCATCGAGCGGACGGTGGAAAGGCTCCCTCTTCTCACCACGACGACCGAGGACGGTGTCGGCCACCGTCTGTGGGCCGTCACCGATCCCGCGGAGCGGGCGGAGATCGAGTCGGACCTGTCCCACCGCCAGGCTCTGATCGCGGACGGCCACCACCGCTGGGCCACCTACCTCAGGCTCCAGCAGGAGCAGTCAGGACCCGGCCCCTGGGACTTCGGTCTGGTCCTCCTCGTCGACACCGCGCGCTATCCGCTGCGGGTGCGTGGCATCCATCGCCTGCTGCACCGCCTGCCGGCCGGCGACGCGCTCCGCGCCCTGGACGGCCTGTTCCGCGTCCGCACCCTCGACGGCCCCCTCCAGCAGGCACTGGACGTCCTCGGGAACACCACCACGGAAGGCAACGCCTTCCTCCTCGCCGGTGACGGCCGCTTCCATCTGGTCGACCGGCCCGACGAGCACCTGCTGTCCCGGACGGTCCGCGCCGACCGCCCGGCCGCCTGGCGCTCCCTGGACGCGACCGTGCTGCACTCCACGCTCCTCGACGACGTGTGGCGCATCCCCGACGACCCCGCGCACATCGCCTACATCCACGACACCGCGGCGGCGGTCGAACAGGCCGAGCGACACGGCGCCACGGCGGTCCTGATGCGTCCGGTGCGCGAGGAAGTCGTCCGTGAACTCGCCAGGCAGGGCGTCACGATGCCCCGCAAGTCGACGTCGTTCGGCCCCAAGCCGGCCACCGGCCTGGTCCTGCGGAGCCTGGGCACCGGCTGACCCGGGTTCCGCCCGGGACGCACGACGCAGAAAGGGGCGGCACCCGATGAGGGTGCCGCCCCTTTTCACGTTCCTTGACTCAGCGAAGCTCAGGCCCTCGCGGAACCGCCCGCGTCGCCCGCGTCCTCGTCGCCGTCCTCGCCGTCCAGCCCGTCCACGTCCTGGTCGTCCGAGTCGTCCTCGTCATGACCGTCCACGTCATGACCGTCCACGTCATGGCCGTCCGTCCCGTGGCTTGCGACGTCGGCCGGTGCGCCGATGTGCTCTTCGTCGTCGCCGAGCACGTCGACGAACTCGACACCGTCGAGTTCGGCCAGCCGGTCGGACGCGTCGGTCGCACCGTCCTTGTCGGCCTCCATGGCCTTCCCGAACCACTCACGGGCCTCGTCCTCGCGTCCTGCTTCCAGAAGCGCGTCGGCGTAGGCGTACCGCAGGCGCGGCGTCCACGAGTGGACGGCGCTGGACGCGAGCTCCGGGCTCTGCAGCGTGACGATGGCGGCGTCGATCTGCCCCATGTCCCTGCGTGCGCCGGCGGCGACCAGGCGCATCTCGACCTGCCCGGCCTTGTCCAGCTTCTGCACCTCGGGCTCGCCGGCCATGGCCATGGCCCGCTCGGGCCGGCCCAGTCCGCGCTCGCAGTCAGCCATGACGGGCCACAGTTCCACGGAGCCGGTCATACGACGCGACGCCCGGAACTCCGCCAGCGCCTCGGCGTACCTCTGGGTGGCGTACGCGGCGAAGCCGGCCGCCTCGCGCACGGCGGCGACCCTCGAAGCCAGGCGCAGAGCGATGCGCGAGTAGGCGTAGGCCTGCTCAGGGTCCTCGTCGATCAGTCGGGCGACCATGACGAGGTTCCGTGCGACGTCCTCAGCGAGGGTCTTCGGCAGGCTCATCAGCTCCTGCCGGACGTCCTTGTCGATCTCGTCGCCGGTGACGTCGTCGGGGATCGGAAGCCGCTTGATGGGCTCACGGTCACGCTCGTCGCGTCCCTGGTAGCCGCCACGGTCGTCGCGGCCCCGGTATCCACCGCGGTCGTTGCCCCGGTCGTTGTCACGACGCGGCCCACGGTCCCGGTCGTCACGGCGGAAGCCGCCACCGGAGCTGCCACCCCGGCTGTCATCGCGGCGGAAGCCGCCACCGGAGCTGCCA
>NZ_JBISCE010000035.1:0-65419 GCF_044385685.1 Streptomyces sp. ALB3
GGCGTGGTCACTACGTTAGCTGATTTCCTCGGCGACTCATAATCGAGTCGATGGGCGAATTCCGGCATGCCGAAATTGCACCCGCCAGGGGTGAATCGTAGGTAGTGGTTGGCCCTCTCACGATGCTTCGGCCCGGTCCGGTGGACCGCGCCAAGAACAACTGCATCCGTTCAAGCGGCTCGGACTACATTAGGGAAACGCCAGGGGCGAGTCAAGTTACGTGGTGGCGAGGCGCCTGGGCCCTCTACGGGCCGACCGGGGCCCGCCCGGCCCCGAAGCACCTGGGCGCCGACGGGCACGGTCACCGCGGTCCTTCCGTGCGCGAAGCGGCTGCGTACCTGGTCGGGCACCGGCGCCGCGCGGTGCAGGACGGCAGGGGCGTCGGGCGCCTGCCACCCTCATCGGTACCTCCCCCGCGCGGTCGGCCGCGAAGAAGGCCATCGCCAGACGCGTCGGCCATTGACCGGTTCTCTGCGGTTCGAGGCCGAGAACCGACGTTTGCGCGCCATGTCCATCCCGAGGCCGATCTCCTCGGCCCGGAGCGTGACACCGCTCGTCCAGTCACCCGCCCGGCGTGGCGGGCGGCTTGGCTCTCGGGCTCAGCCGGTACGCCGAGACCGTCGGGTCGCCGGTGAGGAAGAAGCGGTGCTGCCAGTCGTGGGCCTTGCTCACTCCCACCCGAGGGCCCACCCGGATGAGCGCCGCGGGTACCGGCTCGCCCTCGGTCAGCACGACGGAGGCGCCCGTCAGGAGCTGCATGCCGTTGTGCGCCGCCGTGATCCCGAGTGCCTGGCAGAAGTTGCCCGGACCGCGCGCGAGGCGCGGGCCCTCGACCTTCTCTCCTCGCCGCTCGCGCGCCAGTTCCTGCCCTTCGATGACCCTGCCTGCCCGGATGAGGACGGCCGAGGCGGCACCGTCCGTCCCGGTGACGACGTTGGCGCACCAGTGCAGACCGTGGGACCGGTACACGTACAGGTGTCCTGCCGGTCCGAACATGACGGCGTTGCGGGGTGTCCGTCCCCGGTAGGCGTGGGAAGCCGGGTCGGCCGTACCGGAGTACGCCTCGGTCTCCGTGATCGCGATGCTCACGGTTCCCTCCGGAGTCGTGCAGGTGAGGATGCTTCCGAGCAGCTTGGGGGCGACCTCTTCGGCAGGATGGGCGAGGAAGTCGACGTTCACGCCGACCGCCTCGGCATGCCCTGGGCGGAGTGGGAGTAAGGGTGTACCGGCGGCTGCCCGGACGTCACGCTGCCGTGGGGCGTCCGCCCGCGCGGGGTGCGGGGGCCGACTACGCCGTCGTGTGTCCCGGCTTCCGTCAGCCGCGGCGTTCTCAGGTCCTCGTCGGTCACCCGTACGAGGATGCGGCCCGGCGCATCGGGTGCCGCGTCCGGGACGGGCCTGTCGGAGAAGTCCCGCGTGAGCGGCGTTCGGTTCATGCCCTCGTTCATGGCGTCCGAGGGTACTGGGCTCGGCGCGGCGGGAACCGGCTACGGTCGTGGCGCGTATGTAGGGGTCAGGACGAAGGAGGAAAATCATGGGTTTCAAGCGGCTGCTCGCGAGCATGGGTGCCGGCGGTGCCTCGGTCGAGACCGAACTCACCGAACTTAACGTCGTCCCCGGCGGGGTCGTGCAGGGCGAGGTGCGGATCCAGGGCGGATCCGTGGACCAGCAGATCGAGGGCCTC
Source organism: Streptomyces sp. ALB3 (assembly GCF_044385685.1). Classification (NCBI taxonomy): domain Bacteria; kingdom Bacillati; phylum Actinomycetota; class Actinomycetes; order Kitasatosporales; family Streptomycetaceae; genus Streptomyces; species Streptomyces sp. ALB3. The sequence goes on from NZ_JBISCE010000035.1 coordinate 1,685, forward strand.
TCGGTCGGTCTCCAGGCGCGCGTCGAGGTGGAGGGCGGGGACCAGGAGACGAAGCAGGACATCGAGTTCACCAAGCAGCGCCTCGGCGGGGCCTTCGAGGTGCGGGCGGGTGCGGTCCACGTCGTGCCGTTCGGCCTGGAGATCCCCTGGGAGACGCCGATCACCATGTTCGCCGGCCAGCAGTTGCGCGGCATGGACATCGGGCTGACGACGGAGCTGGAGATCGCCCGCGCCGTGGACTCGGGTGACCTCGACCCGATCAACGTGCACCCGCTGCCCGCGCAGCAGGCGATCCTGGACGCGTTCGGCCAGCTGGGCTTCGGCTTCCGCAGCGCCGACATGGAGCGTGGTCACATCCGCGGCACCCGCCAGCGCCTGCCGTTCTACCAGGAGATCGAGTTCTTCCCGCCGCAGCAGTACCGGGGGCTGAACCAGGTCGAGCTGACGTTCGTCGCGGACGACCGCGAGATGGACGTCGTCCTGGAGATGGACAAGAAGCCGGGCCTCTTCAGTGAGAGCAGCGACTCCTACCGCGCGTTCAAGGTGGGTCTCAACGACTTCCAGGGCACGGACTGGGCGGCCTACCTCAACCAGTGGCTCGCACAGGTCGGCGGCCAGCGCAACTGGCTCTGACACCGCCTAGGGTCGGTGGGAAGACATCGCACACCGATCAGGAGAGGTGCTGACGTGACCGAGCCGAAGAGGGCGCCGCTGCCGCACGACTTCCATCCCGAGGTCCCCCCGTTCACCGTGGTGAGCGACGATCTCGCGCCGGGGGCCGTGCTGGCGGACGCACAGGTGTTCGCGGCGGGGAACACCTCGCCGCAGCTGCGGTGGGAGGGCTTCCCCGCGGGGACGAAGAGCTTCGCCGTGACGTGCTTCGATCCTGACGCGCCGACGGGCAGCGGGTTCTGGCACTGGGTGCTCTTCGACATCCCCGCGTCCGTGACGGAGCTTCCGGCCGGTGCGGGGAGCGGGGCGTTCGAGGGGCTGCCCGAAGGCGCCGTGCAGGCCCGCAACGACTACGGGTCGAAGGAGTTCGGCGGCGCCGCTCCTCCGGCCGGTGAGAACCACCGCTACGTCTTCACGGTGTACGCGGTGGACACCGAGAAGCTCGGGCCGGACAGCGACGCCTCGCCCGCGGTGGTCGGATTCAACCTGCGGTTCCACACGCTGGGCCGCGCTCAGCTGATCGGGGAGTACGCCGCCCCGGAAAGCTGAATGTTCGCCTCCCGTTTGCCCTGCCCTGGTCTTGGAGAGATCAGGGCAGGGCACTTTTTATTGCGTTGTCCATCACGGTCCGCCCGGACAGAGTTGTTCCGGGCCCGCCGACTGACGGGCGGCACACGGGAGGTGGGCAGGATGCGGGACACACTTGTACTCAACGCGAGCTTCGAGCCACTGTCGACGGTGACGCTCAACCGTGCGGTGGTCCTGATCCTCCAGGACAAGGCCGTCGTCGAGCAGTCGCATCCCGGACTCCGCATGCGGGGTGCCGCCGTGGATCTTCCGGTCCCGCGGGTGATCAGACTCTGCCGGTACGTGCGGGTGCCGTTCCGAAGACACGCCCCGTGGTCCAGAAGGGGTGTGCTCATACGGGACCAGCACCGGTGCGCGTACTGCGGCCGGCGGGCGAGCACCGTGGACCATGTCGTGCCGCGGGCCCAGGGGGGCCAGGACACCTGGCTGAACACCGTCGCCTCGTGCGCGGAGGACAACCACCGCAAGGCGGCCAGGACGCCGGAGCAGGCGGGTATGCCTCTGCTGCGTCAGCCGTTCGTGCCTTCCCCGGCGGACGCGATGCTGCTCGCGCTGGGTGCCGGCGACAGGTCTGCGCTGCCCGAGTGGTTGGCGCGCTCGGCGGCGTGACCGTTTCGTCCGTGCCACGAGAACGTGATGCGGAGCCCGCTTCCCCGTGTCCGAGGGGGCGGGCTCCTTCCGTCAGCGCAGCAGGAGCTGGACGATGGCGGCGGTCCCGACGACGACGATCAGGGCACGCAGGAGGCGGGGGCTGAGGCGGCGGCCGACCTTGGCGCCGATCTGGCCGCCGATCGCGGAACCCACCGCGATCAGGACGACGGCCGTCCAGTCGAAGTCCGCGACGAAGAGGAAGAAGAGGGCGGCGACGCTGTTGACGACGGCCGCCAGGACGTTCTTGACGGCGTTGAGGCGCTGCATCGTGTCGTCGAGCAGCATGCCCATCAGGGAGAGGTAGATGATGCCCTGGGCCGCCGTGAAGTAGCCGCCGTAGACGCTGGCGAGCGTCAGGCCGGTGAACAGCAGGGGCCCGCCGTCGGGGCGGGCGGGGGTGCCGGTGCGGTCGCGGCGGCGCTGGACCGCCTTGCTGATGCGGGGCTGCAGGATGACCAGCACCAGCGCGAGGGCCACCAGGACGGGGACGATCGTCTCGAACGCGGTGGAGGGCAGGGCGAGCAGTAGCGCGGCCCCGGTGAGGCCGCCGATCAGTGAGCCCACGCCCAGTTTCAGTATGCGGCGCCGCTGGCCGGTGAGTTCCGCGCGGTAGCCGATGGCGCCGCTGATGGAACCGGGGATCAGGCCGAGTGCGTTGGACACGGTCGCGGTGACCGGTGGCAGCCCGGTGGCGAGCAGGACGGGAAAGGTGATCAGTGTTCCCGAGCCCACGATGGTGTTGATCGTGCCGGCTCCGACGCCGGCCGCGAAGACCGCGAGAATCTCCCAGATGGACAAAGCCATCTCCTTCGGTGGTCAGTGACGCCTCCCCGCCATGAAGGTCGAGGGGCCTCACTGATCATGCACGAGGGTGCTTCCCGGTCATTCGACCGGGGGCTGCTCCCGGCGTTCCGTGCCGGTGTTGAAGCCGGGGGCACCGCTGCCGAGGTTGCCGAAGGCACCGCTGAGGCCCTTGAGCGCGTCGCCGATCTCGCTGGGTACGATCCAGAGCTTGTTGGCGTCGCCCTCCGCGATCTTGGGAAGCATCTGCAGGTACTGGTACGACAGGAGCTTCTGGTCCGGGTCCCCGGCGTGGATGGACTCGAAGACCGTGCGGATGGCCTGGGCTTCACCCTCGGCGCGCAGTGCGGACGCCTTGGCCTCGCCCTCGGCGCGCAGGATCGCGGACTGCTTCTCTCCCTCGGCGGTGAGGATCGCGGACTGCCTGATGCCTTCGGCGGTGAGGATGGCGGCGCGCTTGTCGCGGTCGGCGCGCATCTGCTTCTCCATCGAGTCCTGGATGGAGGTGGGCGGTTCGATGGCCTTGAGCTCGACGCGGTTGACGCGGATGCCCCACTTGCCAGTGGCCTCGTCGAGGACTCCGCGAAGCGCGGCGTTGATCTCCTCACGCGAGGTCAGGGTCCGCTCGAGGTCCATGCCGCCGATGATGTTGCGCAGCGTCGTGACGGTGAGCTGCTCGATCGCCTGGATGTAGCTGGCGACCTCGTAGGTGGCCGCGCGGGCGTCGGTCACCTGGTAGTAGATGACGGTGTCGATGTTGACGACGAGGTTGTCCTGGGTGATCACCGGCTGGGGCGGGAAGGGGACGACCTGTTCGCGGAGGTCGATCCTGTTGCGGATCGAGTCGATGAACGGGACGACGATGTTCAGCCCGGCGTTGAGCGTGCGGGTGTAGCGGCCGAAGCGCTCCACGATGGCGGCACTGGCCTGCGGGATGACCTGGATCGTCTTGATCAGGGCGATGAAGACGAGCACCACCAGAATGATCAGGACGATGATGATCGGTTGCATCGTGTGCCTCGTGCCCTTCGGTTGCCGACGGATCGCGGTGATCGAGGTCGACCGGTCATGACGGTCGCGTTTCTTACGATGGTTGCGGTCTCATGATGATCGACTTCGAGTTTGGCAGACTGCGGCCTGCCGTGTGACCGGTTCGCTCACATGACGACGGCCGTTGCACCGTCGATGTCCACTACGTCCACCTGTCGGCCGGGTTCGAAGACCTGCTCGCCGTCGAGCGAGCGCGCGGACCAGACCTCGCCGGCGAGCTTGATGCGTCCGCCGCCGCCGTCCACCCGTTCCAGGACGACGGCCTGACGGCCTTTCAGGGCGTCGATCCCGGTGGCGTGCGTGATCTGGCCCCTGCGGTGCCTGGCCGCGATCGGGCGGACGGCGGCGATCAGCGCCACGGACACCACGACGAACACCAGGACCTGGGCGACGATGCCGCCGCCGAGGGCCGCGACGACGGCGGCTGCCACCGCTCCGACGGCGAACATCCCGAATTCGGGCATCGCGGTCAGGACGAGGGGGATGCCCAGTCCCACCGCGCCGATCAGCCACCACACCCACGCGTCGATGTCCACATGGTCATCGTAGGACCGTGAGTGCCTTCCCCGACAGGGCGCGGAGGAGGTTGGCTGGGGCGCGGCTACTGGCCGAGGGGCAGCCCGTGGGCGGTGTAGCGGTCGCCGTGGTGCTCGACCACGAGCGGGAGGCCGAAGCAGAGGGAGAGGTTCCGGGAGCTGAGCTCGGTCTCCATGGGACCGGCGGCCAGGACCTTCCCCTGACGGATCATCAGGACGTGGGTGAAGCCCGGCGCGATCTCCTCGACGTGGTGGGTCACCATGACCATGGAGGGGGCGTACGGGTCACGGGCCAGCCGGCCGAGGCGGCGGACCAGGTCCTCGCGTCCGCCGAGGTCGAGGCCTGCGGCCGGCTCGTCCAGGAGGAGCAGCTCGGGGTCGGTCATCATGGCGCGGGCGATGAGGGTGCGCTTGCGCTCGCCCTCGGAGAGCGTGCCGAACTTGCGGTCGAGGTACTCGGTCATGCCGAGGCGGTCGAGGAAGGCCCGGGCCCGGTCCTCGTCGACGGCCTCGTAGTTCTCGTGCCAGGTGGCCGTCATGCCGTACGCGGCGGTGAGCACCGTCTGCAGCACGGTCTGGCGCTTGGGGAGCTTGTCGGCCATCGCCACGCCGGCGATGCCGATGCGGGGGCGGAGCTCGAAGACGTCGGTGCCGACCCCGCCGAGCCGCTCACCGAGCACCTTGGCGGTGCCGGTGCTCGGGAAGAGGTAGCTGGAGGCGATGTTGAGGAGGGTGGTCTTGCCCGCGCCGTTCGGCCCGAGGATGACCCAGCGCTCCCCCTCCTTGACCGACCAGGAGACGTCGTCCACCAGAGCGCGTCCGTCGCGGACCACGGATACGTCCACCAGCTCCAGTACATCGCTCATGGCGCGTTGTCTCCCCATACAGTGTCGAGATCGTCGCGTGCCTGTGGGCACAGCTCCCAGGGAAAACCTACGCCACCCGGGGAGTGCTCAGGCCCTGGGGCCGTTCCCTAGGCTGTTGCCATGCTTTCGGAACCACGCTCAGGGCGGCTTGCCGCATGGGGAAACGCACTGTTGGCCGGACTTGTGTCACCGGACGACGCGGCGATCGCGATCGTCGGCGAGGACGCGGTGCACCGCGTCGAGGGTCTGCCGGGCGAGGCGGGGCCCGTGGGGCTCACGCTGGCACTCGGACGGCTGAGGGGGCTCGGCGCGGACGGCTTCCGGGTCGCGCTGCCGGTGCCCGGGCATCCGCTCGGGCTCAGCGGCCCCCCGGACTTCAACGCCCGGGCGCTCGAGGCGGAGGAGGCGGTGGTCACGTCCGGGGCGCCCTACGGGCTCGTACCGGAGGTGACCGAGGCGGGGCCCGCCGGGGACCTGCACGTCGAAGTGGTCTGGCGCTGTCTGCCGGTCAGGGAGGCGCCGCCTGCCGACGTGCCGTCGCTGAGCGAGGCGGAGCGGGAGCTCGCGGAGGCCTTGCGGGACGCGACCGCGGTGCTGTCCCGGCTGGATGTCGCCGGGTCCGGTCCGGTCGCGGAGGCCGCGGTGGACGCCTACCGGGCGCGGGCGGAGCGGGGCCGGGAGGTGCTGGCTCCGGGCTATCCGCCGCGGGCGGTCCGGGTGCTGGAACTGGCTCAGCGGGTCGGACTGCTCATCTCGGTGGCCCATGAGAACGGGCACGGCGGCGCGGTGAGCGCCTCCGAGATCGCCGCCCGGAGCGAGGCGCTGCGCCCGGTGGAGCGGGTGGCCAGGCGGGCCCAGGTCGCGGCGTACAACGCGTACGTGGAGGAGCGGGGGCGGTGACCGGGCGCGCCGCCGCGGGGCCGGCGGGCGCGCACGGCGGCGGGCGGCCGGGAGCACCGTCGCGCCCCGGCCCCGGCGAGCCCCCGGCCGGCGGTGTGCGGGCGTCTCCCGGCCGTGCGGGCCGGGGCGTCGGAGGCCGGGGCGCGCAGGGACACCGCGTCGACCGTGCCGACGGCCACGTGCACCGGTACCCCCGGACGAGGCCGCTCACGGTCCGGCGCGGGCCGGCCTGCCCGGCGCCCGGCGGCGGACCGCCCCGTCAGCCCGCCGCGCCGTTCCGGACGGCCCACAGCGCGGCCTGGGTCCTGTCCGCGAGGTCGAGCTTCATCAGGATGTTCGAGACGTGCGTCTTCACGGTCTTCTCCGACAGGACCAGCGCCCGGGCGATCTCCCGGTTGGAGCGGCCGTCGGCGATCAGTCCGAGAACCTCCCGCTCGCGCTCGGTCAGGGTGCTCCCCCGCCCCGGGCCGTTCCCCGTCTCCTGGGCCAGCAGTGCGTCGGCGACCTCGGGCTGGAGCAGGACGTGCCCGGCGTGGACCGAGCGGATGGCGCCGGCCAGGGCGTCCGGGTCCACGTCCTTGTAGACGTAGCCGGACGCCCCCGCCCGGAGGGCGGGGACGACGGTGCGCTGCTCGGTGAAGCTGGTGACGATCAGCACCTTGGCGGGGTTGCCGAGCTCCCGTAGCCGGCGCAGCGCCTCGATACCGTCCGTGCCCGGCATCTTGATGTCCATCAGGACCACGTCGGGCCGCAGCTCCTCCGCCCGGGCGACGCCCTCGGCCCCGTCCGACGCCTCCCCCACGACCTCTATGTCCTCCTGTACCTCGAGGAAGGTGCGCAGTCCCCGCCGGACCACCTGGTGGTCGTCGACCAGCAGCACCTTGATGATCTTCTCAGGCACAGGGGACCTCCATCTGGACCGTGGTGCCCTCGCCGGGCTCCGAGTCAACGGTGAGACTGCCCCCGACACCGCCTGCCCGGTGCCGCATCGAGACGAGGCCGAGATGCCGTCCGGCGCGCCGGACGGCATCCACGTCGAAGCCACGGCCGTCGTCGGTGATGCGCAGCACCGTGCCAGAGGCGTGGCGGCGGAGGGTCACGGCGACCCGGCCGGCCCCAGAGTGGCGCAGGGCGTTGTGCAGGGCTTCCTGGGCGACCCGCAGCATGGCCTCCTCCTGCGCGGAGGGCAGGGCGCGCACTCCGTCGCTCTCGAAGGTGACCCGCGAGCTGTGGGCCCGGTCGAGGACCTGGATCTGGGTGCGGAGCGTGGCGACCAGGCCGTCCTCGTCCAGGGCGGCGGGGCGCAGCTCGACGACGGCCGCGCGCAGCTCGTCCACGGCCTCCCCGGCCAGGGCGGCCACCTGCTGGAGTTCGCCCTTGGCGCGCGCCGGGTCGCGGTCGACGAGGGCTGCGGCGGCCTGGGCGGTGAGCCGGAGCGAGAAGAGTTTCTGGCTGACGGCGTCGTGGAGTTCGTGGGCGAGCCGTGAGCGTTCCCCGGCGATCGTGAGCTCACGGCTGCGTTCGTGGAGCCGGGCGTTGGTGAGGGCGATCGCCGCGTGCTGGGCGAGGATCCCGAGGAGTTCCTCGTCCTCCTCCGTGAAGTTGCAGCCGCCCGTCGGCGTGGGACAGCGCTTGTTGGCGAGGAAGAGGGCGCCGATGGTCTCGTCGCCGTCCTGGATGGGAAGGCCCAGGAAGTCCGACATGTCGGGGTGTGCGTCGGGCCATCCCTCGAACCGGGGGTCCTCGCGGACGTCGTCGAGCCGCTGGGGCTTCGGCTCGTGGAGCATCGCCGCGAGGATGCCGTGCTGGCGGGGCAGGGGGCCGATGGCCCTCCACTGCTCCTCGCTGACCCCGTCGACGACGAACTGCGCGAAACCGCCGTGGTCGTCCGGGACGCCGAGGGCGGCGTACTCGGCGTCGAGCAGTTCCCGGGCCGAGGCGACGATCGTCTTGAGGACGTCCCGCACCTCCAGGTGCCGGCTCATGGCGAGCAGTGCGGCGCTGACCGCGGCGAGGCCCGAGGGCGGGCGATGACTCATGGGCTCACCGTACCGGCGGGGGTCCCGCCGGCACCGGGCCGGTCCGGGTCCCGGCCCCGGACCACCGGCGCCCGGGCCGGGGCCTGGACGGGGTCCCGGACGTCCGCCCCAGCCGCCCGATGCCCGATAAGCCCCTTACGCTCCGCATTACTGAAGCAACTTTTCGTGAGCACGGAGGGGCTCCCATGTGAGCCCAGGCATAGGACCCACGTCACTTACGAAGACGGATAGTTGGAGTAAAACGGGCAATCCGCCAGGGTTCAAAACGGACAAGGGGGTATGAACAAGACCCCACTCCACTACCCGGCTTCGTACGTCACACCTTTGCCACGCCATTTTGCTGGCGCTAAGAATTGCATCTGTCCCCGACGGAGATGCCCCCGGCTCTTCCGTCCGCGTCCTCGCCGAGGACCCCCTGCAATTCGAAGAGGTACGACTGTATGTCCGTGTCCCGCATCTCCAGCCGTAACCGTCGCCTGAACAAGGCGCAGAAGCTCTCCGTCGCGGGGGTCTCCACCCTGGCCGCCGCCGCTCTCGCCTTCTCGCTCGTTCCGGACGACGCCTCGGCCACGACCGAGCCGCAGGCTGCTTCGGCCGCCGCGCCGGTGGCCTACACCGGCTCGCAGGCCAAGAGCATCCAGGCCGGCGCGATCGAGAAGAACTCGACGGCCGAGCAGCTGGTGAAGGCCGCCGACGCGGCCAAGGCCAAGGACGCCGCCGAGAAGAAGAAGGCCGCCGCCAAGGCGGAGGCGAAGGCCAAGGCCGTCGCCGAGGCCAGGAGCGAGGCCGCCGCCAAGGCGAAGGCCGACGCCAAGAAGCGTGCCGCCAAGAAGGCCAGCCGTGCGGCCGACCGCAAGCCGGTCTACGCCAACAACCTGGACGGCTGGATCCGTGAGGCTCTCGCCATCATGGACAAGAAGAACATCCCCGGTACGTACGAGGGCCTGCACCGCAACATCATCCGCGAGTCCAGCGGTAACCCGCGCGCCATCAACAACTGGGACATCAACGCGATCAACGGCGTCCCGTCGAAGGGCCTGCTGCAGGTCATCAAGCCGACCTTCGACTTCTACCACGTCAAGGGCACCAAGCACGACCAGTACGACCCGGTCGCCAACATCACCGCGGCCGCCAACTACGCCGCGGACAAGTACGGCTCCATCGACAACGTCGACAGCGCGTACTGAGCCTCGCACCGAGCAAGGCCTGGCAGAGCTGACCTGCCGGTCCGCAGCGTCGCGTGACCGGCCGGCACATGCCGAAGGGCGGCACCCCACGGGGTGCCGCCCTCGGGCGTTTCCGGGCCGGTGCGGCCCCGCGGCGCTACTTGCGCATCACCTCGGGCTCGTGGCGGCGCAGCATCCGCGAGACCGCGACGAAGAGGACGACGCTCATGAGGAGCATCACCGTGATGTTGATTCCCCACTGGCCGGCCGAGTGCTCCCAGAGCGGGTCCAGGTCGGCCGGCTTCTTCGGGTCCCACGGCGGCATCAGGTGGGCGAGGTCCAGCGTCGTGCCCGCCGCGGCGACCGCCCAACGCGACGGCATCAGCCAGGCGAACTGCTCGAGGCCCGGGGACCCGTAGACCTGGAAGAGCACGCCGGTGAAGACGACCTGGACGATGGCGAACATGACGAGCAGCGGCATGGTCTTCTCGGCGGTCTTGACCAGCGCGGAGATCATCAGGCCGAACATCATCGAGGTGAAGCCGAGCACGATGATCGACAGGCAGATCTCCACGGCGGGGGGCATGAACAGGCCCTCCTCCGGCAGCTCGCGGGTGGAGAAGCCGATCCCGCAGATGATCACGCCCTGGAAGGCGGTGATCACACCGAGGACGATCACCTTGGACAGCAGGTAGGCGGACCGTGAGAGGCCGGTCGCCCTTTCCCGCTCGTAGATCACCCGCTCCTTGATCAGCTCTCGTACGGAGTTGGCCGCGGCGGCGAAGCACATGCCGACCGCGAGGATCAGCATGATGGTCCCGGCCTTGCCGTTGAACCGGGAGGGCGGATCCGGCTCCGCCAGGCCGAACTCCGCCGGGATGACGACGCTGACGACGCCGAGCACGGCCGGCAGCAGCACCATCAGGAGGAGGAAGCCCTTGTCGGACGCGATCACCGAGACGTACCGGCGCATCAGCGTCCACAGCTGGGCCGCCCAGCCCGACGGCTTCGGCGGGCGCATCTGCTGCGGCGAGGGCATGTGGACGGGCTGCGCGGCCACCGCGTCGATGTCCGCGGCGTACATCTGGTAGTGCTGCGAGCCGCGCCAGCGTCCCGCCCAGTCGTAGTCGCGGTAGTTCTCGAACGCGGAGAAGACGTCGGCCCAGCTGGTGTAGCCGAAGAAGTTCAGGGCCTCCTCGGGAGGGCCGAAGTAGGCCACCGACCCGCCGGGCGCCATCACCAGGAGCTTGTCGCAGATGGCCAGCTCGGCCACGCTGTGCGTGACCACCAGGACCGTACGGCCGTCGTCGGCGAGGCCGCGCAGCAGCTGCATGACGTCGCGGTCCATGCCCGGGTCGAGTCCCGAGGTCGGCTCGTCCAGGAAGATCAGCGACGGCTTGGTCAGCAGCTCCAGGGCGACCGACACGCGCTTGCGCTGGCCTCCGGAGAGCGAGGTGATCTTCTTGTCCTTGTGGATGTCGAGCTTGAGCTCGGCGAGGACCTCGTGGATCCGGGCGGTGCGCTCGGCCTCGGTGGTGTCCGCGGGGAAGCGGAGCTTGGCCGCGTACCGCAGGGCCCTGGTCACCGTGAGTTCCTTGTGCAGGATGTCGTCCTGCGGGACCAGGCCGATGCGCTGACGCAGCTCGGCGAACTGCTTGTAGAGGTTGCGGTTGTCGTAGAGGACGTCGCCCTGGTTGGCGGGCCGGTAGCCGGTGAGCGCCTTGAGCAGGGTGGACTTGCCGGAGCCCGACGGGCCGATGACGGCGATCAGCGACTTCTCGGGGACGCCGAACGAGACGTCCTTCAGGATGTCCTTGCCGCCGTCGACCGTCACCGTGAGGTGGCGGGCCGAGAAGGAGACCTCGCCGGTGTCGACGAACTCCTCCAGCCGGTCCCCGACCAGCCGGAAGGTCGAGTGACCGACGCCGACGATGTCGTTCGGGCCGATGAGCGCGGCGCCGGACTTGCTGAGCGGCTGGCCGTTGACGTACGTGCCGTTGTGCGAGCCCAGGTCGCGGATCTCGAAGCGCCCGTCGGGCGTCGCCCGGAACTCTGCGTGCAGGCGTGAGACCTGCAGGTCGGAGACGACCAGCTCGTTCTCCAGCGCGCGGCCGATCCGCATCACGCGGCCGAGGTCCAGCTGGTGGAAGGTGGTCGGGCTGCGGTCGCCGTAGACCGGCGGCGCACCCGCCGCGCCACCGTGCCCGCCCGCTCCCTGCGGGTCGGCGTGCCCCTGCTGGTGCGGGACCGGCGGCTGCTGCGGCTGCGGTGCCTGCTGCCAGGCCGCCTGCTGCGGCGCGGGACCGCCGGGCCAGCCCGCCGCGCCCTGCTGCTGCGGCTGCTGAGCCGGGGCCTGCCGCACGTGGTGTGCGGGCGCCTGCTGCGCTCCGGCCGCCGGCCCGCCCTGGGCCCCGGCGCCCGCCGCGGCCGTGAGGCTCACCCGCGGCCCGTCGGTGGCGTTGCCCAGGTGGAAGGACGTGCCGGGGGCGATCTCCATCTGCTGGATGCGCCGGCCCTGCACGTAGGTGCCGTTCGTGCTGCCGTGGTCCTCGACGGACCAGCCGCGGCCGTTCCAGCTGATCGTGGCATGCCGCCACGACACTCTGGCGTCGTCGATCATCAGGTCACCCTGCGGATCGCGTCCGAGGGTGTACGACCTGGACGGATCGAGCGCCCAGGTCCTGCCATTCAATTCCAGTACGAGTTCCGGCACTCCGCGCCCCACTAGTCGTCCCCCGAGTTGCCCCCGTCGCAGGGAGCCTAGGGATGCTGAACATCGTGGGGAACTATTCCAGGAGCGGTCCCGTAACGGAAAGCCGGGCGGCGTGAAGAGGGCGCGGAGGCCCGGCACCCCCTCCGCCGAGTCGGGAGGAATGGTCCCGAGCCATCCCATCCGGGGCGCCTGTCCGCCGGCCCCACGGCCCCGGGGGGCCGTCCGCCGCCTGTCCGCCACTCGGGACGGCTTCGGAGCCCGCCCCGGGGCCCTATACGGTGGGACCACCATGAGCGCACCTCAGCCACCTCGGTCACCCCGGTCTCCTGAGCCCTCCGAAGCCCCTGAGGGCACGGACGCACCCACGCTTCTCGTCAAGATCTTCGGAAAGGACCGGCCGGGTATCACCGCCGGGCTCTTCGACACCCTGGCCGCCTATGCCGTCGACGTCGTGGACATCGAGCAGGTCGTCACCCGTGGCCGCATCGTCCTGTGCGCGCTGGTGACCTCACCGGTCCCGGACGGCACGACCGAGGGCGACCTCCGGGCCACCGTGCACAGCTGGGCGGAGTCGCTGAAGCTGCAGGCCGAGATCATCTCGGGTACGGGTGACAACCGTCCCCGCGGCTACGGCCGTTCCCATGTGACCGTGCTGGGGCACCCCCTGACCGCGGAGTCCACGGCTGCCATAGCGGCCAGGATCACCTCCACCGGCGGCAACATCGACAGGATCTTCCGCCTGGCGAAGTACCCCGTCACCGCCGTCGAGTTCGCGGTGTCCGGCACCGGGACCGAGGAACTGCGCACCGCACTGGCGACGGAGGCCGCCGGGATCGGCGTCGACATCGCCGTCGTGTCGGCCGGGCTGAGCCGGCGGGCGCAGCGGCTGGTCGTCATGGACGTGGACTCGACACTCATCCAGGACGAGGTCATCGAGCTCTTCGCGGCCCACGCCGGCTGCGAGTCCGAGGTCGCCGCGGTGACCGAGCAGGCGATGCGGGGCGAGCTCGACTTCGAGCAGTCCCTGCACGCCCGGGTGGCGCTGCTCGCCGGGCTGGACGTGTCGGTGGTGGAGAAGGTGCGGGCGGAGGTGCGGCTGACCCCCGGGGCCCGCACCCTGATCCGGACGCTCAAGCGGCTCGGCTACCAAGTGGGCGTGGTCTCGGGCGGCTTCACCCAGGTCACGGACGACCTCAAGGAGCGTCTGGGGCTCGACTTCGCCTCCGCCAACACGCTGGAGGTCGTCGACGGCAAGCTCACCGGCCGGGTCGTGGGCGACATCGTGGACCGGGCGGGCAAGGCACGGCTGCTGCGCAGCTTCGCGGAGCAGGCCGGGGTGCCGCTGGCACAGACGGTGGCGATCGGCGACGGCGCGAACGATCTGGACATGCTCAACACGGCCGGCCTGGGTGTCGCCTTCAACGCCAAGCCGGTCGTCCGCCAGGCCGCGCACACGGCCGTGAACGTCCCGTTCCTGGACACCGTGCTGTATCTGCTCGGGATCACCCGCGAGGAGGTCGAGGCCGCCGACGGCCTCGTGGACTGAGCGCGCGGGGCCGGTACGCGTGGAAGGGGCGCCGCACACCTGGTGTGCGGCGCCCCTTCACGCACCGTGCTCAGTCGTTGGGCGTCCAGTACTCGGCGAGCTTGCCCGCACCGTGCTCCAGGCCCTTCCAGGGGCCGGAGAACTCGACGACGGCGTAGGCGGCGGTCGGGAAGCCGTCCTTGGTCATCCGGGCGAGCGCGTTGCCGTCGGCCCTTCCGGAGAGTGCGTCGGCGACGCCGTGCATGCCGGGATTGTGGCCGATGACCAGCAGGTTCCGCACGTCGTCCGACGTCTCGCCGAACAGGGCGATCAGCTCCCCGATGGAGGCTTCGTACAGCCTCTCCTCGTACACGGTCCTGGGCCGCTGTCCGAACTCGTGGACCGCGAGCTTCCAGGTCTCGCGGGTCCTGGTGGCCGTCGAGCACAGAGCCAGGTCGAAGTCGATTCCTGAGTCGGCCAGCTTGCGGCCGGCGACGGGGGCGTCCTTCCTGCCCCGTTCCGCCAGCGGCCGCTCATGGTCGGACTGCTGCGACCATTCCGCCTTTGCGTGCCTGAGAAGGACGATCCTGCGAGGTGTATCGGCGCTCATACACCTCAGCTTCGCACGAATCACGCCTCCGGGCGCAGGGTGTTGACGTGCACGCCCACCGGGGTGAACGACGGGCGGAGGGGGCGCGCGCGCCTAGCGTACGGAGACCAGGCCCAGGACGTGCTGGAGCAGCCGCCCGATCGCGGGGTCGCCGGCCGCCGCCTGGGCCCGGCCGGGTTCCACGACCAGCAGGAGGAGCGCGGCGAACGCGAGGGCCGGCAGCGCGACGGCCCACCACGGCAGCCTGACCTCGACGGAGTCGCTGGCCTGGCGGTGGGTCCGGGTGTGTGTACGGGCCGACATGTCCGCCTCCGTGGGTCCTCGGCTGTGTTACGCCGAACCTACGGGCCGGCCTGCGGCGGTCCCATCCGGTGACCCACCCACTGGACCCTGAACCTGTCCCCCTAGGGGATGGTGGGGCGGGCCCCACCATCGGCCGGTCAGGGGGAGGCGATGGTGGCGATCACGCCGATGACCACGGAGATGAGAAGCATCGTCCCGAAGACGAGGAGAAGCTTCTTCTGGCCGTTCTGGGGATTCGGATCGAGCACTGGCATGCGCACAGTCTCGCATCTCAGCACTCGTCCTCGATCGTCCGGTCCCGCCCGGCGAGCACCCCGGCCACCATCTGGGGCACCAGGAGTCCCGCCATCAGGGAGATCGGCAGCCCCCAGCCGCCGCTGTGCTGGTACAGCACGCCCACCAGCAGCGGTCCGGGGGCCGCGATCAGGTAGCCCGTGGACTGCGCGAACGCGGAGAGCCGGACCACGCCGGCGCCGGTGCGCGCACGCATCCCGATCATGGTGAGGGCCAGCGGGAAGGCGCAGTTGGCCATGCCGAGCAGCAGGGCCCACAGCCAGGCGCCGCCGGCGGGGGCCAGGTAGAGACCGGCGTAGCCGACGAGGCCGCAGCCTCCCAGGACGAGGGCGATCGCCCCCTGGTTCTTCAGGCGGGCGGCGACCCGCGGGATGACGAAGGCGAGCGGGACGCCCATGGCCATGGTGACGGCGAGCAGGACTCCGGCGGTGCCGGCCGAGACCCCGGCGTCGCGGAAGATCTGGGGCATCCACTGCATGGTGATGTAGGCGGCCGTGGCCTGGAGGCCGAAGAAGCAGGCGAGTGCCCAGGAGGTACGGCTGCGGGTGATCCGCAGGGCGGGAGCCTGGTGCCGGGTCTCCCCCGCGGGCTCTCCGGAGGCGGGGCCGCGGTCCCGTACGAGGGGGATCCAGGGCAGGACCGCGACGGCGGCCAGGCCCGCCCAGACCACCAGCCCGGTCCTCCAGCTGCCGCCCACCGCGTCCGTCAGGGGCACGGTGAGGGCGGCGGCGAGCGCGGTGCCGAGGGCCAGGGCCATCGAGTAGAGGCCGGTCACGGTGCCGACCCGGTCGGGGAACCAGCGCTTGACGACGACCGGCATCAGGACGTTGCTGACGGCGATGCCCATCAGGGCGAGGGCGCTGGCGGCGAGGAAGCCGGCTGTGCCGCCGACGTAGGGGCGCAGCAGGAGGCCGGCGGCGATGGCCACCATGCCCGCGCAGACGACGGCGCCGGTACCGAACCGGCGGGCCAGCCGGGGCGCCATGAAGCCGAACAGAGCGAAACAGAGGGGCGGCACCGAGGTGAGGACACCGGCGACGCTGCCGCTCATGTGCAGCCCGTCCCGGACCTCTTCGAGGAGGGGGCCGAGGCTGGTGATGGCGGGCCGGAGGTTCAGCGCGGCGAGGACCAGGCCGATGGTGACGATCCGCAGCACCCACGGGGAGGGCCCGGGCGCGGCGGTACCGGGCAGCGGGGTGCCGGGGGCGGCGGGAGGGCTCAGGGTCGGGGTCTCGTCGTGACGCATGGGGCCCATCATAGAATCATGGGATGATTGACTGTCCACTCCGTTGCTCGCCCTGAGACAATCCGGACGACGATCGGACGGGCCCGCACCTCCCCTTCGGGGCACCCCTCCCGGAACACGAGCAAGGAGCACCATGGCGCTGACGTCCACGCGGCGTTCGGCTCTCGCCGACCAGGTGATTGCCCAGCTGAGGAACCAGATCACCACGGGTGAGTGGCCCGTGGGCGCGCGGATCCCCACGGAGCCGGAGCTGGTCGAGCAGCTCGGGGTCGCGCGCAACACGGTGCGCGAGGCGGTGCGCGCCCTGGCGCACAACGGACTGCTGGACATCCGCCAGGGCTCCGGCACCTACGTGGTGGCGACCAGCGAGCTGGCGGGGGTCATGCACCGCCGGTTCGCCGACGCCGACCCCCGGCATGTCGCCGAGCTGCGCTCCACCCTGGAGTCGTCGGCGGCCCGGCTGGCGGCGCTCCGGCGCACGGACCGGGATCTGCGGCAGCTGGACACACTGATGGCGCGGCGCGAGGCGGTGTGGGCGTCCGGTGACGCGGAGGCGTTCGTGGCCGCCGACACGACCCTGCACCTCGCCGTGGTGGCCGCGTCGCACAACGACGTCCTGACCGAGCTCTACGCCGACCTGAACGACCTGCTCCGCGACTACCTGCGGGGCGACGTGGGCCCGGAACTGAGGCCGGAGGAGCTCATGGACCACACGCGGCTCGTGGAGGCGATCCGGGCGGGCGACGCGGAGACCGCGGCCGCGGAGGCCGCCGCCCACGCGCTGAACTGCCTGCGGGAGAGGGTCTAGGCCGGTCCGGGCCGAGGCCGGCCGGGCGCGTGATTCAGGAGGACACCGCGTGGCTGACCCAGGCCGAGCCGACCTCTTTCCAGCAGCGGTCCTCCAGCTTGACCGTCCGGCCGGGCTGCACCACGACCGCGCTGCCGTCGGCATCGACGTCCCACCAGCGGGCGCACTCGGTGTGGAGCCGGACGAGATCGGTCGTGGGATACGGGTTGTGGCAGTAGGCGACCACCCGGGAGCCCTCGACCGACGTACGGCATTCGGCACCCGAGGGCTCGGGTCGTGGCGCGAGGGGCACCGCCGCCCCGCTTCCCGCCCGGTTGGCGGCGCTCACGGCCACCGGGGCCAGGAGCCCGGCGACGACGGCCGCCGCTGCGAGCAGGGCCCAGGTTCGGCGACGTGTGGAGCGCACGGCGTTCTCCTCCCCGCAGCCTGACCAGAAGTCCGGTTCCCCCACATTCTGCGGTGGGGCGGCCATCTTTTCGACTCGAGCGCCGAAGCGCCGGGAGCGGCGGGGAGCGGGCGGGCACGCGACGGCCGCGTACCCCCGTGAGGGGCACGCGGCCGTCGGTGAGCTGGGGGGCGGTTCAGGCGCCCATCATGTGCACGCCACCGTCGACGTGGATGATCTCGCCCGTCGTCTTCGGGAAGAAGTCCGACAGCAGGGCCACGACCCCGCGCCCGGCGGGCTCCGGGTCGGCCATGTCCCAGGCCAGCGGGGAGCGGGTGTTCCAGACCTCCGCGAGGTCACCGAAGCCCGGGATGGACTTGGCGGCCATCGAGCCGATGGGCCCGGCCGAGATCAGGTTGCAGCGGATGCTGTCGCCGCCGAGGTCGCGGGCGAGGTAGCGGGAGGTGGCCTCCAGCGCGGCCTTGGCCGGGCCCATCCAGTCGTACTGGGGCCAGGCGAACTGCGCGTCGAAGGTGAGGCCGACGATCGAGCCGCCGTCCGTCATCAGCGGCTTGCACGCCATGGCGAGCGACTTCAGCGAGAACGCCGAGACGTGCATCGCGGTGGCGACAGATTCGAACGGAGTGTTCAGGAAGTTGCCGCCGAGGGCGTCCTGCGGCGCGAAGCCGATGGAGTGCACGACGCCGTCGAGCGAGCCGAGCTCTTCCTTGACCAGGCCCGCGAGCCTCTCCAGGTGCTCGTCGTTGGTGACATCGAGCTCCAGGACCTTGACGGGCTTCGGGAGCTTCTTGGCGATGCGCTCGGTCAGCGTCGGCCGGGGGAAGGCCGTGAGGATGACCTCGGCGCCCTGCTCCTGGGCCACCTTGGCGGTGTGGAAGGCGATGGACGACTCCATCAGCACCCCCGTGATGAGGATGCGCTTGCCGTCGAGAATTCCGCTCATGGTGATCAGTGACCCATGCCCAATCCGCCGTCAACGGGAATGACGGCTCCAGTGATGTACGACGCGTCGTCGGACGCGAGGAAGCGCACCGCGGCGGCGATCTCAGCGGGCTGCGCGTAGCGGCCGAGCGGCACCTGGGACACGATGCCCTTGCGCTGCTCATCGGTGAGCGCCTGGGTCATGTCGGTGTCGACGAACCCGGGTGCGACGACGTTGAACGTGATGTTCCGCGAGCCGAGCTCACGGGCCAGCGACCGGGCGAAGCCGACGAGGCCCGCCTTGGACGCGGCGTAGTTGGCCTGTCCCGCCGAACCGAGGAGGCCGACGACGGAGGAGATGAGGACGACGCGGCCCTTCTTGGCGCGCAGCATCGCGCGGTTGGCCCGCTTGACGACGCGGAAGGTGCCGGTGAGGTTGGTGTCGAGCACGGACGTGAAGTCGTCCTCTGACATCCGCATCAGCAACTGGTCCTTGGTGATACCGGCGTTGGCGACCAGCACCTCCACGGGGCCGTGCTTCTCCTCGATCTCCTTGTAGGCCTGCTCCACCTGCTCGGTGTCGGTGATGTCGCACCGGACCGCGAGAACGCCCGCCTCGGTGAGCGCCTGGGGCGGCTCTCCCGAACGGTAGGTGACGGCGACCTTGTCGCCGTTGTCGGCGAAGGCGCGGGCGATGGCGAGGCCGATGCCCCGGTTTCCTCCGGTGACGAGAACCGAGCGGCTCAACGGATCACCCTTTCCTTGGCGGTCTGGTACATCGAAAACCTATCGGTACCACTCGGCATCCAGGGAATCGGCCTCTGACAGCGCCGCCGGGCCGCGACTGTCGGATCCCTACAGAACGGCGCGTCCGGGAAGTGCTCGGTCAGGGGCGGCGGCCGTGGCCGGTGCCCCGGCCCCGCGCACCGTGACCAGGGGCGGATCACCGACGGCCGCGCCCCTCCCCGGGGAGTCGCGGCGTCCGCCGCCGCCCCGGCGGACGTGTAGCCGCCCGGAGACGTTCCGTCGCATGGTTCACTCCGAGGTACTCAGAGAGAAGGGGAGCCCTTCGTGGCCCACGAGGTAGATCAGTCGTTCCTGGCGCTGCCGCTGCGTGCCCTCGCCGACGCGGCGCTCGCCCGCGCCCGCGCGCTCGGCGCCGTACACGCGGACTTCCGGTTCGAACGGGTGCGCGGCGCCTCCTGGCGGCTGCGGGACGCCCGGCCGTCCGGGACGTCCGACACCACGGACACCGGGTACGCGGTCCGGGTGGTGCACGGCGGCGCCTGGGGATTCGCGTCCGGGGTGGACCTGTCGATGGACGCGGCGGCGAAGGTGGCCTCGCAGGCCGTCGCCATGGCGAAGCTGTCGGCGAAGGTGATCGCGGCGGCCGGTTCGGACGAGCGTGTGGAACTGGCCGACGAGCCGGTGCACGGGGAGCGGACCTGGGTGTCGGCGTACGAGCTGGACCCCTTCGGCGTACCGGACACCGAGAAGACCGGGCTGCTCGCCGACTGGAGCGCGCGGCTGCTGGCGGCCGACGGCGTCGCGCACGTGGACGCCTCCCTGATGACCGTCCACGAGAACAAGTTCTACGCGGACACCGCGGGGACCGTCACCACCCAGCAGCGCGTGCGGGTGCATCCGCAGCTGACCGCGGTGGCCGTGGACGGGACGACCGGTGAGTTCGACTCGATGCGGACGATCGCCCCGCCCGTGGGCCGGGGCTGGGAGTACCTCACGGGCACCGGCTGGGACTGGGACGCGGAGCTGGAGCGCATCCCCGGCCTGCTGGCCGAGAAGATGCGGGCGCCGAGCGTCGAGGCGGGGACGTACGACCTGGTCGTCGACCCGTCCAACCTGTGGCTGACCATCCACGAGTCGATCGGCCACGCGACCGAGCTGGACCGGGCGCTGGGCTACGAGGCCGCGTACGCGGGCACGTCGTTCGCCACCTTCGACCAGCTGGGGAAGCTCGCGTACGGCTCCCCCGTGATGAACGTGACCGGCGACCGCACCGCGGAGCACGGGCTCGCGACGATCGGGTACGACGACGAGGGCGTCGAGGCGCAGTCCTGGGACCTTGTCAGGGACGGGACGCTGGTGGGCTACCAGACGGACCGGCGGATCGCGAAGCTGACGGGCCTGGGCCGGTCCAACGGGTGCGCGTACGCCGACTCGCCGGAGCACGTACCCGTGCAGCGCATGGCGAACGTGTCGCTGCGGCCGGATCCGGGCGGGCTCTCCACGGAGGATCTGATCGGCGGGGTGGAGCGCGGGATCTACGTGGTCGGCGACCGGTCGTGGTCGATCGACATGCAGCGCCACAACTTCCAGTTCACCGGGCAGCGGTTCTTCCGGATCGAGAACGGCAGACTGGCAGGTCAGCTGCGTGACGTCGCCTACCAGGCGACGACCACGGACTTCTGGGGCTCGATGGAGAAGGTCGGCGGCCCCCAGACCTATGTGCTGGGGGGCGCGTTCAACTGCGGGAAGGCTCAGCCGGCCCAGGTCGCAGCCGTCTCGCACGGATGCCCCTCCGCCCTCTTCCGGGGCGTGAACATCCTCAACACGACGCAGGAGGCCGGTCGATGAGCCGCGTCAGCAAGCCCTACGAGATCGTCGAGCGCGCGCTGGAGCTGTCCACCGCCGACGGCTGCGTGGTCATCGCGGACGAGAGTTCCTCCGCCAATCTGCGCTGGGCCGGGAACGCGCTCACCACGAACGGGGTGACGCGGGGACGGACCCTGACCGTGATCGCCACCGTGGACGGCTCCGAGGGAACGGCGTCCGGTGTGGTCTCCCGCTCGGCCGTCACCGCCGACGACCTGGAACCGCTCGTCCGGGCCGCCGAGGCAGCCGCGCGCGGCGCCGGACCGGCCGAGGACGCGCAGCCCCTCGTCTCGGGGGTCCCGGTGTCCGACGGCTTCACGGAACCGCCGGCCGAGACCGGCTCCGACGTCTTCGCCGGCTTCGCCCCGGCGCTCGGCGACGCCTTCGCGCGGGCCCGTTCGGGCGGCCGCGAGCTGTACGGCTTCGCCCACCACCAGCTGAACTCGACGTACCTGGGGACGTCGACGGGGCTGCGGCTGCGCCACGACCAGCCGAACGGGACGCTGGAGCTGAACGCCAAGTCCCCCGACCGGACCCGTTCCGCGTGGGCGGGCAGGGCCACCCGGGACTTCCGGGACGTCGATCCGGCGGCTCTGGACGCGGAGCTGGCGCAGCGCCTCGGCTGGGCCGACCGCAGGATCGAGCTGCCGGCCGGCCGCTACGAGACACTGCTGCCGCCGACGGCGGTGGCCGACCTGCTGATCTACCAGTACTGGTCGGCGGGCGCCCGGGACGCCGCGGAGGGCCGGACCGTCTTCTCACGCCCGGGCGGCGGTACGCGGATCGGCGAGACCCTCTCGGCTCTGCCCCTGAGCCTGCGCAGCGACCCGCACGCTCCGGGGCTGGAGTCCGCCCCCTTCGTGATCGCGCACGCGTCGGGGGACGGTTCCTCCGTGTTCGACAACGGACTGCCGCTGGCCCCGACCGACTGGATCAAGGACGGCAGGCTGGAGCGGCTGACCACGACCCGGCACTCCGCGGGGCTGACCGGCCTGCCGGTGGCACCCTCGATGGACAACCTCGTCCTGGACGGCGGCGGCGAGCAGTCCCTGGAGGAGATGGTGGCCGCGACGACCGGCCGGGCCCTGCTGCTGACCTGCCTCTGGTACATCAGGGAGGTGGACCCGGCCACCCTGCTGCTGACCGGTCTGACACGGGACGGGGTCTACCTGGTGGAGGACGGCGAGGTCCTCGGCGAGGTGAACAACTTCCGGTTCAACGAGTCGCCGGTCGGGCTGCTGTCCAGGGCGTCGGAGGCGGGCCGTACGGAGAAGACGCTGCCGCGCGAGTGGGGCGACTACTTCACGCGGGCGGCGATGCCCGCGCTGCGCATCCCCGATTTCCACATGAGCTCGGTCAGCCGGGGTGTGTGACGCCCCTAGACTGACCGGACGACCGATCGGACCCAGTCGGACCCGCAGAGGAGAGAAAAGACCGTGACGGACATCGTCGACGAGCTGAAGTGGCGTGGGCTGTTCGCCCAGTCCACCGACGAGGACGCATTGCGCAAGGCTCTCGCGGACGGCCCGGTCACCTTCTATTGCGGCTTCGACCCGACCGCGGCGAGTCTGCACGTCGGCCACCTGGTGCAGGTGCTCACCATGCGCCGGCTCCAGCTGGCCGGGCTGAAGCCCCTCGCCCTGGTCGGCGGGGCGACCGGCCAGATCGGTGACCCGCGGCCGACGGCGGAGCGCACGCTGAACGACCCGGAGACCGTCGCCGCGTGGGTCCAGCGGCTGCGCGGGCAGATCGAGCCCTTCCTCACCTTCGAGGGCCCGAACGCCGCGACGATGGTCAACAACCTGGACTGGACCGCGGGCCTGTCGGCGATCGAGTTCCTCCGGGACATCGGCAAGCACTTCCGGGTCAACAAGATGCTCACCAAGGACTCGGTGGCCCGCCGGCTGGAGTCGCAGGAGGGCATCAGCTACACGGAGTTCAGCTACCAGCTCCTGCAGGGCATGGACTTCCTGGAGCTGTACCGGCGCCACGGCTGCACCCTGCAGCAGGGCGGCAGCGACCAGTGGGGCAACCTCACGGCGGGGATCGACCTGATCCACCGCCTGGAGCCGGGTGCCTCCGTGCACGCGCTGGCGACGCCGCTCATGGTGAAGGCCGACGGCACCAAGTTCGGCAAGTCCGAGAGCGGGGCCGTATGGCTCGACCCGGAGATGACGACGCCGTACGCGTTCTACCAGTTCTGGCTGAACGTGGACGACCGGGACATCTCGACGTACATGCGCATCCTCAGCTTCAAGAGCCGCGAGGAGCTGGAGGAGCTGGAGAAGCTCACCGAGGAGCGCCCGCAGGCTCGCTCGGCACAGCGTTCGCTGGCCGAGGAACTGACGACGCTGGTGCACGGCGGCGCGCAGTGCGCGGCGGTCATCGCGGCGTCGAAGGCGCTGTTCGGCCAGGGTGAGCTCGGCGAGCTGGACGAGGCGACGCTGAGCGCCGCCCTGTCCGAGGTGCCGCACGCCCGGGTCGCCGAGCTGGGGCCGGTGGTGGATCTCCTGGTCGAGGTCGGGCTGTCCGCCAGCAAGTCGGCCGCCCGCCGTACGGTCAAGGAGGGCGGGGCCTACGTGAACAACGTGAAGGTCACGGACGGCGAGAGCGCACCGGCGCGCGAGGAGCTGCTGCACGGACGCTGGCTGGTCCTGCGCCGGGGCAAGAAGAACCTGGCGGCCGTCGAGGTCGCCGCCGGCTGACGCCGGCGCACACAGCACCGGGTCAGGTTCTCTGCTGCCTGCCCCGTTTGCCCCGGATCGACTGCCAGAGCATGTCCCCGACGCCGACGACGGCCACGGCACCGATCAGCTGCAGCACATGGCGGATCCAGTCGATCCCCTTGGTGTCGTTGACACCGATCCAGGTCGCGACGGCGTTGCCGAGGATGCTGCCGAGGATGCCGAACACCACCGTCAGCCAGAGGGGGATGTCCTGCTTCCCCGGCAGGATCGCCCGGGCGATCACACCGAGCACCAGCCCTACGATGATTGCCCACAACCAGCTCATATCGCCTCCTCGTGCGGCGCGGTGTGCGCACGTCCGCCCAGTCTCGGCCCGCCGGACGTACGACGCATGCCGGACGGGGCCGTACGTGGGACGGCGGCCGGCACCCGCGCGGACGGGATGCGCCCCGGTCTCGAATGCGGCGGACACCGGGCGTACCGTAGGAGCGGCACCGTCCGGGGCAGGTCCGGCACAGAGATCTGGTGGTGGAATCACGATGCGGAAGCAGAGCGGCACGGAGGTCTTCCGTATCACGGGTGCCCGGCAGGGTCTCGCCGACGACGTGCGGGGCAGGCAGCGCCGCTACATCATCTCGATGTCCGTGCGCACCGTCTCCGTGGTGCTGGCCGCGACCCTGTGGAACGTCGAGAGGCATGTGGCGGTGGTGGCGCTCGCGCTGGGCGTTCTGCTCCCGTATGTGGCGGTGGTCATCGCCAACGCCGGCCGCGAGAACGCCCCCTCGCTCCCCACGACGTTCGTGCCCGCACCGATGCGGCCCGCTCTGGGAGCGGCCTCCGGTGCCGCTCCCGCGGAGCCGGGCGCGGACCCCGGGACGGCCGGCCGGACGGGCGATCCGCGCACCGCGGACTGAGCGGCGGCGGCCCGCGACGGCCGGTTGGCCGCGCTCAGATCAATCATGACGTTCCGGTGCACCGGACCCCGGGCCCCATGGCATACTTCGGGAGCGCTCCGCATCCCCCGTCGGAGCGACGGACCGACGCCGGGCAGCTCCCCCCGTGGCTGCCCGGCGTCGCCGTTCTCCGGCGGGGATGTGTCGCGGAGTCCTCGCCCCGGAGCGCTTAGGGTGGAGGCCGTGAACTTCCCCGATACCTCCGCCCTGGGCGCCACCGGCGCACCGGTGTGTTCCGCCAAGGGCTGCCGCGCAGACGCCGTGTGGGTGCTCGCCTGGAACAACCCGAAGCTGCACACCCCGGAGCGCCGCAAGACCTGGCTGGCCTGCGACGAGCACCGGGAGCACCTGTCGTCGTTCCTCGGGGTGCGCGGTTTCCTCAAGGACGTCGTGACGCTGGCCGAGTGGGAGTCCTCAGCCGCCGATCGCTGACATCGGGCGGTCGGGCTGCAGGAAGGCGGGGTCGTCGAGTCCGGAACCCGCCTTCTTGCCCCACATCGCGAGCTTCCAGATCCCGGCGATCTCCTCGTCCGGGGCGTCCGAACGCAGGGCGGCGCGCAGGTCCGTCTCCTCGCGGGCGAAGAGGCAGGTGCGGACCTGCCCGTCGGCGGTGAGCCGGGTCCGGTCGCAGGCCCGGCAGAAGGGCCTGGTCACGGAGGCGATGACGCCGACGCGGTGCGGGCCGCCGTCCACGGTCCAGCGTTCGGCGGGTGCCGATCCGCGCTCCTCGTCCCCTTCGGCGGTCAGGTCGAAGCGTGTGCGCAGGGAGGCGAGGATGTCGCCCGCGGTGATCATTCCGTCGCGCTTCCAGCCGTGCTGGGCGTCGAGGGGCATCTGCTCGATGAAGCGGAGCTCGTAGGCGTTCTCCACGGCCCAGGCGAGCAGCTCCGGGGCCTCGTCGTCGTTGAGTCCTGGCATGAGGACGGAGTTGACCTTGACGGGGGTGAGTCCTGCCTCACGGGCGGCCTGGAGTCCTTCCAGGACGTCCTTGTGCCGGTCGCGGCGGGTGAGGGTCTTGAAGACGTCGGGGCGCAGGGTGTCCAGGGACACGTTGACCCGGTCCAGGCCTGCCGCCTTCAGTGCGGCGGCGGTGCGCTTGAGTCCGATGCCGTTGGTGGTGAGCGACATCCTGGGGC
Organism: Streptomyces sp. ALB3; assembly: GCF_044385685.1. NCBI lineage: Bacteria > Bacillati > Actinomycetota > Actinomycetes > Kitasatosporales > Streptomycetaceae > Streptomyces > Streptomyces sp. ALB3. The sequence goes on from NZ_JBISCE010000035.1 coordinate 27,169, forward strand.
GGGGCTCCAGGGCGGCGCAGCGCTCGACGATGGAGACGAGTCCGGGGCGCAGCAGTGGCTCGCCACCGGTGAAACGGACCTCGGTGACGCCGAGACCGGTGACGGCGATGCGGATGAGCCGGACGATCTCGTCGTCGCTGAGCAGCTCGGTCTTGGAAAGCCACTGCAGGCCTTCTTCGGGCATGCAGTAGGTGCAGCGGAGATTGCACTTGTCGGTCAGTGAAACGCGCAGGTCGGTGGCGACCCGGCCGTAGGTGTCGACGAGCACTGTGGGCCCCCTCCCCCGGAGATGTCCGCGGTTGCGGTTCTGACTCCTTCTGACTCCTCCGAGACTACGCGAGAGCTGTGACATCGCGGGGGCCCGGTTGACACGAGGTGCGGCGGGGCCCCGTCGTAGGTCTCTACGACGGGGCCCCGCCGGGGTCCGGCACAGGGAGGGCGGGTCAGTGCGCGCCGGTACCGGTGAGGGACTTGACCTCGAGTTCGGCGTACTTGCCCTTGTCCGGCTCCTCCTTGGAGAGGACCGAGCCGACCCAGCCGAGCAGGAAGCCCAGCGGGATGGAGATGAGGCCGGGGTTCTCCAGGGGGAACCAGGCGAAGTCCACGTCCGGGAACATCGAGCTGGCCTTCCCGGAGACGACCGGGGAGAACAGGACCAGGACGACGGACGAGGCGAGACCGCCGTAGATGGACCAGAGGGCGCCCTGGGTGGTGAAGCGCTTCCAGAAGAGGCTGTAGAGGATGGTCGGCAGGTTGGCCGAGGCGGCGACGGCGAAGGCGAGGGCCACCAGGCCCGCGACGTTCAGGTCGCGGGCCATGGCGCCGAGGCCGATGGAGACGACGCCGATCGCGACGGTGGCCCAGCGGGCCGCGCTCATCTCCTCCTTCTCGGTCGCCTTCCCCTTGCGGATGACGTTGGCGTAGATGTCGTGGGCGAAGGAGGACGAGGAGGCGAGGGTGAGGCCCGCGACGACGGCGAGGATCGTCGCGAAGGCGACGGCGGAGATGACGGCGAGCATGATCGCGCCGCCGGTGGTTCCGACCCCGCCTAGGTACTCGGCGAGCTGGGGTGCCGCCGCGTTGCCGGCCGGGTTCTTCGCCTTGATCTCCTCGGGCCCGATGAGTGCCGCGGCGCCGAAGCCGAGGGCGATCGTCATCAGGTAGAAGGCTCCGATGATGCCGATGGCCCAGTTCACGGACTTGCGGGCGGCCTTGGCGGTCGGGACGGTGTAGAAGCGGATCAGGATGTGCGGCAGACCGGCGGTGCCGAGCACCAGCGCGATACCGAGCGAGATGAAGTCCAGCTTCGACACGTCGGTGGCGCCGTACTTGAGGCCGGGTTCGAGGAACGACGCGCCGTGACCGCTCTTCTCCGCGGCGGTGCCCAGCAGGTCGGAGACGTTGAAGTCGAACTTCCAGAGCACCATGAGGGTCATCAGCAGCGCGCCGGCGATGAGCAGCACGGCCTTGACCATCTGGACCCAGGTGGTGCCCTTCATGCCGCCGATGGTGACGTAGAGGATCATCAGTACGCCGACCAGCGCCACGATGAGGACCTTGCCGGCGTCGCTGGTGATCCCGAGCAGCAGCGCGACGAGGACTCCCGCGCCCGCCATCTGGGCCAGCAGGTAGAAGATCGACACGACGATGGTGGAGACACCCGCGGCGGTGCGCACCGGCCGCTGCCGCATCCGGTAGGCGAGGACGTCGCCCATGGTGTAGCGGCCCGAGTTGCGGAGCGGTTCGGCGACGAGCAGGAGCGCGACGAGCCAGGCGACGAGGAAGCCGATGGAGTAGAGGAAGCCGTCGTAGCCGAAGAGCGCGATGGCTCCGGCGATGCCGAGGAAGGACGCCGCCGACATGTAGTCGCCGGAGACGGCCAGGCCGTTCTGGAAGGCGGTGAACTGCCGCCCGCCGGCGTAGAAGTCCGACGCGCTCTTGGTCTGGCGGCCCGCCCAGACGGTGATGCCCAGGGTGGCGGCGACGAAGACCGCGAAGAGGGTGATGATCAGCGGCCGGTGTTCGGTCGTCGAGTTCGACGCGGCGAGCTGGATCACGGGGTGCGAGGTGTACGCGGCGCTCATGCGTCGGCCTCCAGACGGGACTTGATGGCCGCCGCCCGCGGGTCGAGCTTGTTCGTGGCGTGGCGCGAGTAGAACCAGGCGATCAGGAACGTGGTGGCGAACTGGGCGAGGCCGAAGACGAAGGCGACGTTGAAGTTCGCGAAGACGATCTTGCTCATGAAGCCTTCGGCGTAGCTGGACAGCAGCACGTACAGCAGATACCAGGCAATGAACCCGACGGTCAGCGGAAAGGCGAAGGAGCGGTGGGCGCGGCGCAGCTCGGCGAACTCCGCGCTGTTCTGTGCCTCGAGGAACACCTCGGTCGTGGGCTGGACGGGACTGCCGTCCGCAGGGGTCTGGGGCGGCGGTGCTTCGGTGGCCACGGATTCTCCTCGCGACGCGGGTGCGGTGGTGGGAGCGGTCGGTTTCACGGGGAGTCCTCTGCGTTCGCGGGTGTGGGGGCTGGTGTGCGCGACTCCCTGTGCAACGGCACGGAGAGCGCGGCGTAGCGGTTCACCGCAGGTTCGGTCTTCTCCGGCCGGCTCCCGTGGACGCGACTCCCACAGGTCACACCTCGAACTCACTTGCCCGTATTCATTGATGTGCCGGGAAGATCAGCGATAACTTCACTGGTCATGTACCGGACCGGACACGCCTGTGTCCGGCTCCACCGGCACGGATGATGTGGAGAACCCATGGCTCATCTGGCATCCAGACGGACTCGCGTACTCACGCTGCCCGTCGGACTCGCGCTCACGGCCTCGATCGGCTTCCTCCCGATGGGGACCGCGGCCGCGGCACCCGCGGACCAGCCGGCGACGGCGGTCCGCGCGGACGGCCCCAAGTTGTCGTACGTCGTCAACACGCGCCCTGGTCACGGCACCGTCAAGCAGGTGCGGAAGGCGATATCCGCGGCCGGCGGCACCGTCGTGACGTCCTACGACAAGATCGGCGTCATCGTCGTCCACTCGCAGAACCCGGACTTCGGCGCGACGATCCGCAAGGCCAGGGGCGTCCAGTCGGCGGGCGCCACGCGCACCAGCCCGATCGTCCCGCAGGCGACGAAGGACATCGGCGTCGAGCAGCCCCTCACCGCCGGCCAGGCGCGGGCCGCGTCGCAGGAGGCGGTGGCGGGCCAGGACCCGCTGGAGCCCCTGCAGTGGGACCTGCCCGCCATCAAGGCGGACAAGGCGCACAAGAAGTCGCTCGGCAGCAGCAAGGTCACGGTCGCGGTCATCGACACGGGCGTGGACGACACGCACCCCGACCTGGCCCCCAACTTCGACCGCGCGGCCTCGGTCAACTGCGTGTCGGGCGCCCCGGACACCACGGAGGGCGCCTGGCGGCCCGCGGCCGGTGAGAGCGACCACGGCACGCACGTCGCGGGCACCATAGCCGCGGCGAAGAACGGCACCGGTGTCACCGGTGTCGCGCCCGGCGTGAAGGTCTCCGGCATCAAGGTGTCCACGCCGGCCGGGTTCTTCTACACCGAGGCAGTGGTCTGCGGCTTCGTCTGGGCCGCCGAGCACGGGGTCGACGTCACCAACAACAGCTACTACACCGACCCGTGGCTCTTCAACTGCAAGAACGACCCGGACCAGGGCGCCCTGGTCGAGTCGGTCACCCGGGCCACCCGTTACGCGGAGGGCAAGGGCGTCGTCAACGTCGCCGCGGCCGGGAACTCCGACCACGACCTGGCCCTCGACGCCATCGAGGACACGACGAGCCCCAACGACACGACGCCGGTCACGCGCACGGTCGACCCGAGCGCCTGCCCCGACATCCCGACCATGGTGCCGGGTGTCGTGACGGTCTCCGCGACCGGTGCGAAGAACCTCAAGTCCTCCTACTCGAACTACGGCCTCGGGGTCGTCGACGTGGCGGCCCCGGGCGGTGACTCGACGCGCTACCAGGCGCCGGAGGCACCGGCCGACAACGGGCTGATCCTGTCGACGCTGCCCGGCGGCGGATTCGGCTACAAGGCCGGAACGTCCATGGCGTCCCCCCACGTCGCGGGTGTCGCCGCCCTGATCAAGTCGACCCACCCGTACGCCTCGGCGGCGGGGGTGAAGGCCCTGCTGACGCACCAGGCCGACGCCACCGCGTGCGGCGCGCCGTACGACATCGACGGTGACGGCACCGTCGACGCGGTCTGCGAGGGCGGCAAGCAGTACAACGGCTTCTACGGAGCCGGTGTCGTGGACGCGCTGGACGCGGTCCGCAGGTAAGGCGTCAGGGAGGAGGGGCCGGGGACAGCTGTCCCCGGCCCCTCCTCCCGTGTGTGCGGCCGCCGCTACGGCCTGATGATCACCTTGAGCGCCGTGCGCTCGTCCATGGCCTTGTATCCGCCCGGCACCCCGTCCAGGCCGACCGACAGGTCGAAGACCGGCGACGGGTCGATCGTGCCGTCCAGCACGTCGGGGAGCAGGTCCGGGATGTAGGTGCGCACAGGGGCGACGCCGCCCCGCAGGGTGATGTTCCGGTCGAACATCGCGTCGAGGTCGACTCCCGTGCCGCTGCCGTGCGGCACTCCGACGTATCCGATGGAGCCCCCGTCGCGGACGACGCCGATGGCGGTACGCATCGACTGTTCGGTCCCGACCGCCTCGATGACGCCGTGGGCGCCTTCACCCCGCGTCAGCTCCCGTACGGCCGCCAGTGCCGCCTCGCCACGCTCGGCGACGACGTCCGTCGCGCCGAAGGCGCGGGCGATGTCCGTACGGGCCTGGTGCCGGCCGAGCGCGATGATGCGCTCGGCGCCGAGGCGCTTGGCCGCCATGACGCCGCACAGGCCGACCGCGCCGTCACCCACGACCGCCACGGTGCTGCCGGGCCTCACGCCTGCCCCGAGGGCGGCGTGGTGGCCGGTGCCCAGGACGTCGGAGAGCGCCAGGAGCGCGGTGAGCAGCCGGTCGTCGGACGCGGCCGCCGCCGGCAGCTTGACCAGGGTCCCGTCGGCGAAGGGGACGCGGACCGCCTCGCCCTGGCCGCCGTCGGAACCGGCCGATCCCCAGAAGCCGCCCTGAGGGCAGGAGGTGGTGAGCCCTTCGGCGCAGTAGGTGCAGGTGCCGTCGGACCAGACGAAGGGGGCGACGACGAGATCGCCGACGGCGAAGCCGTTGACCCCGGGGCCCGTCTCCTCGACGACGCCGAGGAACTCGTGGCCGATGCGCTGACCGGGCTGCCGGACCGACTCGCCGCGGTAGGCCCACAGGTCGCTGCCGCAGATGCAGGCGCGCAGCACCCGCAGCACCACGTCGGTGGGCTGCTGGACGGTGGCGTCGGGCACCTCCTCCACACGGATGTCGTGGGGGGCGTGGATCACAGTGGCGCGCATGCGGGGACGTCCTCGCCGTCTCAGATTCTGATACGCCTCTCACCGTACGCCCCGGGAGCGCCGCCGGCGGAATCCACTCGTCCGCCGAGCGCCCCCCAGGTGAGGAGGAACTGCGCGGCCAGGTAGGTGAGCATGATCCAGAAGCCGTGCGCCGGCAGCTGCGGCCAGTCCGCGATACCGGTGGCGATCAGCGCGTCGGAGAGCAGGAAGAGCGCGCCGCCGAGTGCGGCGTACCGGCCGAGCGCGCCGGCACGCCAGGCCATCGCGGTGAGGAGCAGGCTGTAGCCGGTCAGCGGGATCCGCAGTCCGGCCGGCAGACCGGGCCACAGGAGCCCGACGAAGACCACGAGGAGGGCGGCGTACGCGAGGCCGGCCGGCGGGGACACGCGCGCACGCCCGAAGAGCCACAGGTAGCAGACGTGGCCGACGGCGAAGGAGCCCATCCCGGCGAGGAAGGCGGCATCCGCGCCGGGCATCAGCAGGACGTCCCCGCCCCAGCCGCACAGCAGCGCCGCTACGAGCAGCCGGGGGCCGTTCCGGGCGAGGGCGTAGGCGGCGAGCAGGGGCATCAGCAGCGGCTTGGTGACCAGGTGGGCGGCCTCGGCGCCGGCGAGCAGCCCGGCCAGGTGGAGGGCGGAGACGGCGAGGAAGGCGGCGAGCAGCGGTCGTACGAACCGGGGCGAGCCCGCGCGGGGCTTCATCCGGTCGGCTCGGTGGCGGCGCGCGGCTGCGCGGGGAGGGTCGCGGCGGGAGGGACGGCGCTCGACGGCTGCCAGCCCGGCCCGCGGAAGACCCGGCCCGCCCGCTCGCTCCAGGTGGCCGCCGCCCGTACGTCGCGGGCGATGGCGGCGTACTCGTGGGTGGCGACGCGGAACGGGTTGTGGGTGGTGATGTTCTTGGTGAGGCCGAAGACGGGGCGCTCGGTCTCGGCGGCGAACGAGCCGAAGAGCCGGTCCCAGACGATGAGGATCCCGCCGAAGTTCCGGTCGAGGTAGCCGCCCTGGGACGCGTGGTGCACCCGGTGGTGGGAGGGCGTGTTGAGCACGTACTCGAAGGGCCGGGGCAGCTTGTCGATCCGCTCGGTGTGCACCCAGAACTGGTAGACGAGGTTCGCCGAGGAGCAGAAGGCGAGCGCGGCCGGGTGGACGCCGAGGGCGATGAGCGGGAGGTAGAAGGGCCAGGAGGTGAGCGAGGTCCAGGGCTGGCGCAGGGCCGTGGTGAGGTTGAACTTCCGGCTGGAGTGGTGGACCACGTGGCAGGCCCAGAGGATGCGGATGACGTGGTGGCCGCGGTGGGACCAGTAGTAGAAGAAGTCCTGGGCGAGCGGCATCAGCAGGACCGTCCACCACAGGACGGGGACCCGTAGCGGGGTCAGTTCGTACAGGGCGGCGTAGATCGCCACGACGGGTATCTTCCACAGCAGGTCGAAGACCAGGCTGCCCAGCCCCATCGTGACGCTGGTGGCGGCGTCCTTGGCGTCGTATCCGGCGGCCTCGTCGTCCGGATGAAGGCGGTACGACACCATCTCGAGGACGGTGAGCAGGACGAAGGCCGGGATCGACCACAGCACGACATCGGGCAGGTTCGGCTCCATGCGAGCACCGTAGAGCCGTCCCGGGCGCCGGGCATAGACGTTGTTACCGACAAGTATGTGAGACGCGGCGTCATGAGCGTTTGGCGGGTTCCGCCAACTGACCCGTCGCGGGAGGCTCTCCGCGTGCGCCGACGTGGCGCCGGCCGGCATCGGGGCCAGGGCAGCGACGACACCGCCCACCGGTTCGGGCCGCTGTTCGCGCCGGGACCGCCCTCACCGCACCGCCCGCTTCCCGCCCGGGCGCGTGGTGCGCGACGGCCAGGCCCCCCGCGCTCACACCCCCGCCGCGCCCAGCAGCGTCCCCGCCCCGTACGTCACCGCCATGGCCACCGCTCCCCCGGCCATGTTCCGCAGCACCGCCCGTCCCGCCGGCGCCTCCCCCAGCCGCGCGCTCCACCAGCCCGTGAGCGCCAAGGCCGCGAGCACCGAAACGATCGTGACGGGCAGTCGCAGCGCGGCGGGCGGAAGCACGATCGCCAGGAGCGGCAGCAGCGCGCCCGCGGTGAAGGCCAGGAAACTCGCCCCTGCCGCGTGCCACGGGTTGGTCAGCTCGTCCGGGTCGATGCCCAGCTCGACCTCGGCGTGGGCGCGCAGGGCGTCGCGCCGGGTGAGCTGGACGGCCGCCTCCCGCGCGAGCCCGCGGCTCAGCCCCTTCTCCTCCAGCAGTCCCGTCAGCTCGGCGAGCTCCGCCTCCGGCGCCTCCTCGAGTTCCCGCTTCTCCAGGGCCAGCGCGGCCTTCTCGGAATCGCGCTGGGTGGACACCGACACGTACTCGCCCGCCGCCATCGACATGGATCCGGCGAGCAGTCCGGCCAGACCCGCTGTCAGCAGGACGGAGCGGTTCCCCGTGGCTCCGGCCACGCCGACGACCAGGCCGGCCGTGGAGACCACGCCGTCGTTGGCGCCGAGCACCGCGGCCCGCAGCCAGTTGAGCCGGGTGCCGAGCCCGCCCCTGTGGGGTTCGTCCTGGTGCCGCGCCTCTGTGTCCGTCACCCCGGGAGCGTCTCACCGGGCCCGCCCCCGGCGCATCCCCGGGCCCGCGTGTCCGTCGCTCCGGCCAACTGGGCCACGGCGGCTCCGGGTTCGCGGCCCGAGGTGCCCGGATAGGTCACTGTCGGTCCCGGCCCGTATTCTCTGTGACCATGCTCGACGACCGTCAGACCGCAGTGCCGTGGCCGGCCGCGTATCCCCAGGGGTACGCGGTCGTCGACGTGGAGACCACCGGACTCGCCCGCGACGACCGGATAATCTCCGCTGCCGTGTACCGACTGGACGCGAGAGGTGACGTCGAGGACCACTGGTACACGCTGGTCAACCCCGAGCGGGATCCCGGCCCCGTGTGGATCCACGGACTGACCAGCGACGTCCTGGAGGGCGCGCCGCTCTTCCCGGAGGTCGCCGCGCAGCTGTCCGAGCGGCTCGCCGGACGGGTGCTCGTCGCCCACAACGCCGCGTTCGACTGGTCGATGATCGCCCGGGAGTACGCACGGGCGGCGGTCGTCGCTCCCGTGGAGCAGCGGCTCTGCACCATCGCGCTCGCCAAGGAGCTGCGGCTCCCCCTGCCCAACCACAAGCTGGAGTCGCTGGCCGCGCACTTCGGCGTGGTGCAGCAGCGAGCCCACCACGCCCTGGACGACGCCCGGGTGCTGGCCGAGGCCTTCCGGCCCAGCCTGCACGCGGCTGCCAGGGACGGGGTGCGGCTGCCGCTGCTGGAGTGCCTGCCCCTGACGGAGTGGACCGACTCCCCGGTCACTCCTCGGGCCGGCTACCGCCCGTCGCAGGGCCAGGGCAGCTGGCGCCCCTCGCGCAAGCGCCCCGCGTGCCCGTATCCGAACCCTGGGCGCTACGAGTCGGACAAACCCCTCATGCAGGGCATGCGGGTGGCCTTCTCCGGTGACACCTCGATCGACCGGGAGCTCCTGGAGGACCGCGCCGTGGAAGCCGGTCTGCACGTGGCGACCAGTGTGTCGCGGCTGACGAGCCTGCTCGTCACCAACGACCCGGACTCCGCCACGTCCAAGACGGTGAAGGCGAAGTCGTTCGGCACCCCGATCCTGGAGGAGAGCGCCTTCACCCATCTGCTGCGGGACGTGGCACCGGCCAGGACGGTCGCCGTGCCGAAGCCCTCACCGGCGTCGGAGTGAGCGCCGCACCGGAGCCCTCACCGTCATCGGAGTGAACCGGAGGCGACTCGCCCGCTGCCGGCTCGCCCGTCGCCGCCCGGCGTCCCACCCTGTGGCGCATGGCACGTTGTGAGGTTTGCGGGAACGACTACGGGATGTCCTTCGAGGTGCACGCGCAGGGTGCTGTGCATGTCTTCGACTGCTTCTCCTGCGCCATCCACCGCATGGCGCCCATCTGTGAGCACTGCCGGGTCCAGGTCATCGGCCAGGGCGTCGAGGTCGACGGCCACTGGTACTGCGGCGGCCACTGCGCCCGCGCCGAGGGAAGGACGGGCATCGTGGACAAAGTATGACGGGCTGACCCGTCCGCGCGGGGGACCCTCCGTGCCGCACCCCATGGCCCCGGTTGTACGGTCATGGGGTGTACCGCTTCCTGTTGACCCGGCAGTGGGTGATTCTCACCCTCCTCGTCCTCGCGATGATTCCCACGATGGTGGAGCTGGGTTTCTGGCAGCTGCACCGGCACGAACACCGGGTCGAGCAGAACGCGCTGATCACGCGCAACCTGGAGGCGGCCCCGGTCCCCGTGACCCGCCTCACCTCTCCGGGGCACACGGTGCCCCGCTCCGACTACTGGCGCGCCGTGACGGCCACCGGGACGTTCGACACCGAGGACGAGGTGGTCGTACGCCGCCGCACCTCGCAGGACGAGCGTATCGGCGTACTCGTCCTGACCCCGCTGGACCTCAAGGGCGGCGGCACCGTCCTGGTCAACCGCGGCTGGGTCCCGGCCGCGGCCGACCAGCAGGCCTACCCGGAGGTCCCCGCCCCGCCCCGCGGCGAGGTCACCGTCACGGGCCGGCTCAAGGCGGACGAGACGACGAGCGCCAGCGGCATCAAGGACCTCGAGGGCCTGCCGGACCGGCAGGTGATGCTGATCAACAGCTCCCAGCAGTCGCACCTGCTGGGCCGTCCCGTACTCGGCGGATACCTGGAGCTGACCGGCCCCGAGCCTGACGGCGGCAGCCCCGAGACGATCGCCGCCCCCGACGACGGCTCCATCGGTCCTCACATGGCGTACGCCGTCCAGTGGTGGCTCTTCGCCGCCGGGGTGCCCGTCGGCTGGGTCGTCCTCGTACGCCGTGAGAAGCGCGACCGCGAAGAGGCCGCCGAGGACGGGGAGACGACGGCGCAGCCGGAACCGGCGACCGCCTGAGTCCGTGGCGCCCGGCGTGTTCACGCCGGTTCCCCTGCTTAGCGGGGCCGAGGTTCGGGAAGACGCCACAGCGTGACCCCACGTATCGAGGACTACGCCATCATCGGCGATCTCCAGACGGCCGCCCTGGTCGGCAGGAACGGTTCAGTCGACTGGCTGTGTCTGCCCCGCTTCGACTCCGGCGCCTGTTTCGCGGCCCTGCTCGGTGACGAGGACAACGGCCACTGGCGCATCGCCCCCCAGGGCACGGACAGCACCGACACCTGCACCCGGCGCGCCTACGTGGACGACTCCCTGGTCCTGGAGACGTACTGGGAGACCAGGACCGGGACCGTGAAGGTCATCGACTTCATGCCGCAGCGCGACAAGGCACCCGACGTCATGCGGATCGTCGAGGGCGTCAGCGGCAGCGTCGACATGAGTTCCGTGCTGCGGCTGCGGTTCGACTTCGGTTCCGTGGTCCCGTGGATGCGCCGCTCGCACGGGCACCGGGTGGCCGTCGCGGGCCCCGACTCCGTCTGGCTGCGCAGCGAGCCGCCGGTCAAGACGTGGGGCCAGCAGTTCAGCACGTGCTCCTCCTTCACCGTCACCGAGGGCGAGTCCGTGGCGTTCGTCCTCACCTGGCACCCGTCGCACTCCCCCCGCCCGAAGCTGGTCGACCCTCACAAGTCGCTGAGGCACACCCTCACCGACTGGGCGAAGTGGGCGGCGCGCTGCACCTACCACGGCAGGCACCGGGAGGCGGTCCTCCGCTCGCTGATCACCCTGAAGGCCCTCACCTACGCCCCGACCGGCGGGATCGTGGCGGCCCTCACGACCTCGCTGCCCGAGGAGATCGGAGGCGTACGGAACTGGGACTACCGCTACTGCTGGTTGCGGGACTCCACGCTCACCCTGGGCGCCATGATCTCGGCCGGATACGTGGAGGAGGCGGCCGCCTGGCGGGACTGGCTGCTGCGGGCCGTGGCCGGTGACCCCGCGGACCTCCAGATCATGTACGGGCTCGCCGGCGAGCGCAGACTCCCCGAGTCGGAGTTGCCGTGGCTGAGCGGCTACGAGAACTCGGTTCCGGTCCGCACCGGTAACGCGGCGGTGCGGCAGCGGCAGCTCGACGTGTACGGCGAGGTCATCGACTCCCTCAGGGTGGCCCGCGACGCCGGGCTCGACGACAAGCCGCACGCCTGGAACCTGCAGCTCAGTCTGCTCGGCTTCCTGGAGTCCACCTGGCGCGAGCCGGACGAGGGGCTGTGGGAGGTCCGGGGGCAGCGCCGCCACTTCGTGCACTCCAAGGTGATGGCCTGGGTCGCGGCCGACCGGGCGGTGCGCACCCTGGAGGAGAACCCCGGCCTGCCGGGTGACGCCGACCGGTGGCGGGCGATGCGGGACGCCGTGCACGCGGAGGTCTGCGAGAAGGGCTACGACCCGGTGCGCAACACCTTCACCCAGTACTACGGCTCCCAGGAGCTGGACGCCTCGACGCTGCTCATCGTGCGCACCGGCTTCCTGCCACCCGACGACCCCCGGGTGACCGGGACCGTCGACGCGGTGCGGGACGAGCTCGCCCACGACGGTCTGATCCGCCGCTACAGCACCGAGGGCGCGTCGGTGGACGGCCTGCCCGGTGACGAGGGGGCGTTCCTCGCGTGCTCGTTCTGGCTGGTCGACGCCCTGCTGCGGACGGGCCGCCGGGACGAGGCCGAGGTGCTCTTCGACCGGCTGCTGGACCTGCGCAACGACGTGGGGCTGCTGGCCGAGGAGTACGACCCCGTGGCAGGGCGCCAGCTCGGCAACTACCCCCAGGCGTTCAGCCACATCGGCCTGGTGAACAGCGCGGTCGACCTCGCCGGTGAGGACTTGGCAGGATAGGGCCATGGATCTTGGACTGAAGGACCGTGTCTACATCGTCACCGGCGCGACCCGCGGGCTGGGCAACGCCACCGCGCGCGCGCTCGCCGCCGACGGCGCGAAGGTGGTCATCTCCGGCCGTGACGAGAAGGCCGCCGCCGACGCCGCCGCCGAACTGGGACCCGACGTGGTCGGGATCGCCGCCGACAACGCCGACCCGCTGGCCGCCCGGCGCCTGGTGGACGCCGCGAAGGAGCGCTTCGGCCGGCTCGACGGCATCCTCATCAGCGTCGGCGGCCCCGCGCCGGGCTACCTGGCGGACAACACGGACGACCAGTGGCAGTCGGCCTTCGAGTCGGTCTTCCTCGGTGCCGTGCGACTGGCCCGCACGACGGCGGACGCGCTCGGAGAGGGCGGTGTCATCGGCTTCGTCCTGTCCGGATCGGTGCACGAGCCGATTCCCGGCCTCACGATCTCGAACGGACTGCGTCCGGGCCTCGCCGGTTTCGCCAAGTCCCTCGCCGACGAGCTCGGCCCGCGCGGCATCCGGGTCGTCGGGGTGCTGCCGTCCCGGATCGACACGGACCGGGTACGGGAACTCGACGCGCTGTCCGGCGACGCCGAGGCCGCCCGCACGGCCAACGAGGCGCGTATCCCGCTGCGCCGCTACGGCACTCCGGAGGAGTTCGGGAAGACCTCGGCCTTCCTGCTCTCCCCGGCCGCCTCCTATCTGACGGGCATCATGGTGCCCGTCGACGGCGGGGCCCGGCACGGCTTCTGACGCCCCGGCACGCTTCCTGACGCCCCCGGCGTGACGGGCACGTCCGCGCGAGGTCGTCAGTTCACCCGCTCCGCGCGGTGCTTGACCGCCCTCAGCCGGACCTCGGCGGGCAGCTCGTCCAGCCCGGCCGAGGACCGCGCGTGGGTGAGCGCCCCTTCGGCGAGACCACGCAGCGCCAGCGCCGGGGACGCGTGCGGCTCCATCAGCATCCGGACCCGGGCCCGCGGGGCGGTGCGCCGGCCGGTCAGCGCGGCCTTGGCGTCGGACACGCCGTCCAGGGCTCCCGCCTCGTCGGCGATCACACCCTCCAGGGCCCGCCCGCGCAGCAGCGCTCCCTCTCCGTCGCCGCTGTCGACCAGCACCTCGGAGAGGCGCCCGCGGCGCAGCTGGGCGAGGAACCACCACAGCGCGAGGACCACCAGGACGGCGAGCACCGCGATGACGGTGGGCCACCACCAGCCCTCGTCCCTCCACCTGGTCCGGTCGGCCTCGCTGAGCAGCACGTCGTCCCTGCCGTCGAAGGGCCACCAGGAGGGCGCGGACAGGCCGAGCCCCGTGGCGAGGACGGCGCCGCCGACGACGACGAGAACCAGCCCGGCCAGGCCGAGCAGGACCCGGTTGACGGTTCTGATCACGGGGTCACCCCTTCTTCGCCGGCCGGCGCACGCGCACGGACAGGCCGGGCGGCCGTGCCAGGCCCAGTTCGCTGATGGCGGTACCGAGGACGGTGTCCAGGTCGGTCCGGACGTCGTCGAGTTCGCGGAAGTGCGAGAGGGCCCGCACCCTCGCCTTGCGCCGGCTCACTCTCACCCGGACGGACTGCACACCGGCCACCTCCACGGCCCGGTCCCGCAGGACGAGGGCGGCGGCGGTCCGGTCGAGTCCGGCCCGTACGCCGGTGTGATGACGGCTCATGGGGAGCAGGGCGCGCAGCCCTGGGGTGAGGGCGAGGAGGAGCAGCCAGAGGCCGAGTGCGGCCGCCAGCGCGGAGCCCGCCAGGACCCAGACGTCGTCGAGGTGACGGGTCGCCAAGCCGTCGGCGGCGGAGCGCCGCCACTGCATGGCCGGGTGGTCGGCACGCACGGCCGCGATGTCGTAGAGCAGGAGTCCCGCGCCGCCGAGAACGATCAGGGCGAGCAGGGCCGCGGGGATCCTCCGGCCGGACCAGAAGCGGCCCGCTCTGCCGCCCGGCCGCTCCGGGGCGCGGGCGGGTTCGTAGGACGAGCCCGACGCCGACCGCTCCCTCTCCAGCACGCCGCCGGGTGGGCCGGACTCGACGGTGGGCAGGCGCCGTGTGCTGTTCTCCGGGTCCTGGGGTTCGGTCATCGGATGCTCCCCTCCGGTGCGGTGCCGGCTCGGGACGGGTGCAGCCGTTCGACCTGCACCGTCACCTCGGGCACCTCCATCCCCGCCAGGGCTCTTACCCGCTCGGCCACGCGACGACGCACCGCGCCGCACTCCCGGCCGATGTCGCAGGGGTAGGCGAGGTCGAGGCTGACCCTCACCCGTGCGGTGTCCCGGTGCACGGTGACGGTGGCGCGCGGCGCGGCGGCGTCCTCGGGCCGTTCGTCGACCGCTTCCCTGGCCGCCTGTGCGGCGATCTTCGCGACGACCCGGTCGGCGATCCGGGTCTGCCCGCGCCCGGCGGCTTCGACCCGGCCCGTCATGTCCGTCACCGTCGCCGGTCGCCGCGCTCGCGACTCCGGAAGAAGTCGCCGGGTTCCAGGTCGCCGTCCAGGAAGCGGCCGACGACGAAGCCGACCGCGCCCAGCGCGGCCACCAGTAGAAAGGCCCCGAACCCGCCGAAGTACCCGGCGAAACCGAGCGCCATGCCGGCCACCAGGCCGACCACAGCCATGCTCATCGTGTGCTCCTCAACTGCCGGACGTGAGAGGTCTACTGGACGCGGGACTCCGACTCGTCCTCGTCGTCCTCCTCGTCGGGCAGTTTCACGTCGGTCACGGCGATGTTGACCTCGACGACCTCGAGGCCGGTCATCCGCTCGACCGCCGCGATGACGTTCTCGCGCACGTCGCGGGCCACCTCGCTGATCGCCACGCCGTAGTCGACGACGATCTCCAGGTCGAGGGCGGCCTGCGATTCGCCGACCTCCGCCTTGACGCCCCGGGACACGGACTTGTTGCCGCCGGGGACGCGGTCGCGGACCGCGCCGAACGTCCGGGAGAGGCCGCTGCCCATCGCGTGGACACCGGCGACGTCACGTGCCGCCATTCCGGCGATCTTCTCGACCACACCGTCGGCGATGGTGGTGCGGCCCCGGGTGCCGGGCGCTCCCCCGCCTCGTTTGCTCAACTGGCTCTGCCTGCCGTCTTCCCCGCCGTACACACTGCCGGGGCTGTCGGGCCGGTTCCGCTGCGGGCTCTCGGTCATCGCCGCTCTTCCCTTCGGGGCGGGTTGAACTTCCGTCGCCCACAGTAAGTGCGCTTGCCCGGTCCCGCGCCGTGGATACGGCAGGGTGGAGCAATGACTACGGCTGACAGCCCGCACGGGGCCGACGGATGGGCCGCTGCGGTACGCCAACGGCTCGGCTTGGGCAGACTGCTCCCTCTGGGCGGCCCGGCGGATGGTTCCTGGATCGCGGAACGGGCGGCGACGACGGTGCTGCGGGGCGCCGCAGCAGGATCGGGGGCGGTCCTGGGCACGCTCAGGATCGCCCCCGCGGACGAGGCACACGCCCCGGACCCGGTGGTACCCGGACCTCCCAGCGCCCTGCCGCCGGGCCCCTTGCGGATCGAGGCCGGCTTCTCCGCGACGGCGCGGCGGCCGCTGACGGCCACCGCGGACGCGTTGCGCGCGGCTCTGCTGGCGGCGGCGGCCCAGCGGCTGGGCCTGGTGGTCGACGAGGTGGACCTCAGGGTGACCGGCCTGCTGGACGAGGAGCCGCAGCCGGTGACGGAGCCGCCGGCCGACGTGCGGGCGGCGGAGCCGGACGGCACCGCGGCGTCGGCGGCGGCGGGTGTTCCGGGCGTCGTGTCGCTGACACGGACGCTGGGCAGCGCCGTACAGCACTCGGAGGGTCACGTCCGGGTGGAACTCGCGACGGCCGGCGGACACCGGGCGCTCGATGTGGCGCAGGCGGTGCGCGGAGCGGTGACACAGGCGGTGGAAGGCCGCCCGACCGTCGCCGTGCTGGTCACGGCCGTGGTGGACCAGGACTGACAGCGCCCCCGCCGGGCGGCGGGGGCAGTGCGTGCCGGGGTCGCGTGCGTCCGGCGGGCGAGGCCGCCGGGGCCGCGTGCGTTCAGTCGGCGAGTCCGGCGAGGTCGCGCAGGCGGCGGCCCTGGGCGGCCCGCTCCGCGGTGCGCTGCTCCTCGTACGTCCGCGAGAGCGCGCCGCTCAGCAGCGCCTTCGTCTCGACGACCGCGTCGCGCGGGGCGGCGAGCAGCGCCGCGGCGAGGTCGCTCCCTGCCGCGTCGAGCTGGTCGGCGGGGACCACCAGGTTGGCGAGACCGGTGCGCTCGGCCTCCTCGGCGTGCACGAAGCGCCCGGTGGCGCAGATCTCGAGCGCGCGGGCGTATCCCACCAGGTTGACCAGGGGGTGGGTGCCCGTGAGGTCGGGGACGAGACCGAGGCTGGTCTCACGCATGGCGAACTGCACGTCCTCGGCGACGATCCGCAGATCACAGGCGAGTGCGAGCTGGAAGCCGGCGCCGATCGCGTGTCCCTGGACAGCGGCGATCGACACGATGTCGTTGCGGCGCCACCAGGTGAAGGCCTCCTGGTACTCGGCGATGGTCGCGTCGAGCTGCTCCTCCGAGCCGCGCGCCAGGTCGAGGAAGGACGGCTCGCCGTCGAATCCCCCGGGTGCGAAAGCCTGCCGGTCGAGGCCCGCGGAGAAGGACTTGCCCTCGCCGCGCAGCACGACGACCCGCACGCTGCCGGGGAGCGCCCGTCCGGCCTCTGCCAACGCCCGCCACAGAGCGGGAGACTGAGCGTTGCGCTTGGCCGGGTTGGTGAGCGTCACCGTGGCAACCGCGTCTTCGACGGTGAGCCGTACGCCGTCCTTGTCGAGCACAGAGTCGAGCGAGGTCATGGAGCGCCTCCGGATCGGGTGCAGTCAGCACTTACTGGCAAGTAACTGAACAGTAACCACCCGGACGACCTGACGATCGGCCGGGTGGCCACCCGGTGTTCCGGTGAGCTCCGGAGCCGGCCGGGCCGGCCCCTGACCGCTGCCCGCCGTCAGGCCGAAGCGGCCTTCTTGCCGCGAGTCGCTCCGCCGCGTCCCCGCAGCGTGACTCCGGACTCGCTGAGCATCCGGTGGACGAATCCGTAGGAGCGGCCGGTTTCCTCGGCCAGCGCCCGGATGCTCGCACCGGAGTCGTACTTCTTCTTCAGGTCTGCCGCGAGCTTGTCGCGCGCGGCGCCGGTCACCCGGCTGCCCTTCTTCAGAGTCTCGGCCACCCGTGCCTCCTCAAGGAAGTGCGCTCTGGACTCTCATGATCACCCCTCCAGGGCTTCCTGGCCACCCATTCGGCAAGGTCCGTACGACGGGATTCCCCGCCCTCAAGGGGTCCAGCGCAAATGGAATCAGGTGTTCCAGCAGGTCCCGGCGCTCCGAGGAGCGAACCGTCGGAAGAACGGCCAGGTCAGGGCCTTACGGGATGGATGGCCGGAAATGAGTGCGCCCGGCAGCTATCTGCCGGGCGCCGCGCCGGGGTATGAGACGCGCTCATCCAGATGATGGATCACCGATGGGCCGAATGATCCATACGCGGGGGATCACCGGGCCCGGCTCCGGCCCGGCGGCCCGTGATCCGGGCCTCCGCGACGGCAGGAGGGGCCTCGCCCGGGTCAGGCGAGGGCGACCAGGTCCCGGTAGTCAGCGCCCCAGAGGTCCTCGACCCCGTCGGGCAGCAGGATGATCCGCTCCGGCTGGAGCGCCTCGACCGCGCCCTCGTCGTGGGTGACGAGGACGACGGCGCCCTTGTACGTGCGCAGGGCCCCGAGGATCTCCTCGCGGCTGGCCGGGTCGAGGTTGTTCGTCGGCTCGTCGAGCAGCAGCACGTTGGCCGAGGAGACGACGAGCGTCGCCAGGGCGAGCCGGGTCTTCTCACCGCCTGAGAGCACTCCGGCGGGCTTGTCCACGTCGTCGCCGGAGAAGAGGAAGGAACCGAGGGTCTTGCGCACCTCGACGAGATCGAGGTCGGGAGCCGCGGAGCGCATGTTCTCCAGGACGGTGCGCTCCGGGTCCAGGGTCTCGTGCTCCTGCGCGTAGTAGCCGAGCTTGAGGCCGTGTCCTTCGATGATCTGCCCGGTGTCGGGCTTCTCCGCCCCGCCGAGGAGTCGCAGCAGCGTGGTCTTGCCCGCGCCGTTGAGGCCGAGGATGACGACGCGCGAGCCCTTGTCGATGGCGAGGTCCACGTCGGTGAAGATCTCCAGCGACCCGTAGGACTTGGAGAGGCCCTCGGCCATCAGGGGGGTCTTGCCGCACGGGGACGGCTCGGGGAAGCGCAGCTTCGCCACCTTGTCGGAGACCCGCACGGCCTCCAGCCCCGAGAGCAGGCGTTCGGCGCGCTTGGCCATGTTCTGGGCGGCGACGGTCTTGGTGGCCTTGGCGCGCATCTTGTCGGCCTGGGAGTTCAGGGACGCGGCCTTCTTCTCGGCGTTCTGGCGCTCGCGCTTGCGGCGCTTCTCGTCGGCCTCGCGCTGCTGCTGGTAGAGCTTCCAGCCCATGTTGTAGATGTCGATCTGCGCACGGTTGGCGTCGAGGTAGAACACCTTGTTGACCACGGTCTCGACGAGCTCGACGTCGTGGGAGATCACGATGAAGCCGCCTCGGTACGTCTTGAGGTAGTCACGCAGCCAGACGATCGAGTCCGCGTCGAGGTGGTTGGTGGGCTCGTCGAGGAGCAGGGTGTCGGCGTCCGAGAACAGGATGCGCGCCAGCTCGACACGACGGCGCTGACCGCCGGAGAGGGTGTGCAGGGGCTGGCCGAGCACACGGTCGGGCAGGCTGAGGGCGGCGGCGATGGTGGCCGCCTCCGCCTCGGCGGCGTATCCGCCCTTGGTGAGGAACTCCGTCTCCAGGCGCTCGTACCGCTTCATCGCCTTCTCACGGGTGGCGCCCTTGCCGTTCGCCATCCGCTCCTCGTTCTCCCGCATCTTGCGCAGGATCTCGTCGAGTCCGCGGGCGGAGAGGATGCGGTCGCGGGCCAGGACGTCGAGGTCGCCGGTGCGCGGGTCCTGCGGGAGGTAGCCGACCTCGCCGCTGTTGGTGATGGTGCCGCCGGCCGGGGTCCCCTCACCCGCCAGGCACTTGGTGAGCGTGGTCTTGCCCGCACCGTTGCGGCCGACCAGGCCGATGCGGTCGCCCTTGGCGATACGGAACGAGGCGGACTCGATGAGGATGCGGGCGCCGGCGCGCAGCTCGATGCCGGAGGCGGTGATCACGGAAAAACTCCAGGGCGGTATGGACGGCGGAGGGACAGCGGGCTCACGACTCGACGCCGTCTAATGCAC
Organism: Streptomyces sp. ALB3; assembly: GCF_044385685.1. NCBI lineage: Bacteria > Bacillati > Actinomycetota > Actinomycetes > Kitasatosporales > Streptomycetaceae > Streptomyces > Streptomyces sp. ALB3. The sequence continues at coordinate 46,611 of NZ_JBISCE010000035.1, forward strand.
AAGGAGAATTGCCATGGGACTCAGTCTACTGGCGGTGTCCACCTGGTTCTCCTCATGCTGCGGCCCCGCGACCGCGCCCCTGTGGCGCGCCGCACAGCCGGGCACACCCCGGCGAAGAGGACGAGGACCGGCACGGGCCGGCGCACGCGCGGTGGATCAGCGGGCGCGGAGGGTGACGGCCCCGTCTCCGTCGGCGCCTCCCCGGACCCCCGCGACGTTCCCCGTCGGCCTGAGCGGCCCCGTCGGCCGGCGCGGCCGGGCCCGCAGGGCGCAGGCGGTGATCCGCGCCGTGGGCGCGCGCCGGTGACCCGGGCCGCACCCCGCCCTCCGCTGACGCCGTCGGCATCCGGTGGAAGACTGAGACACAGATCACACCCGAACGGTGCGTGTGACTGGGAGAGGTGAGCGTGATGGCGGGCACGGACGGCGTTCCCACGATCTACCCGACGATTCTGTACGACGACGCCAGGGCGGCGATCAGGGTGCTGACGCAGGCCCTCGGGTTCACCGAGGAGGCGGTGTACGAGGGGGAGAAGGGCAGCGTGCTCCATGCCGAACTGTCGTGCGGCAACGGCCGGGTCATGCTCGGTTCCCGGGGACGTGGCGGCGTCTTCGCCAAGGCGATGGCCGGCGCCGGGCCCGCCGGGGTCTACGTGGTGGTGGACGACGTGGACGGGCACCACGCCCGGGCCGTGGAGCACGGGGTGGAGATCCTGATGCCGCCCACGGACCAGGACTACGGCTCACGCGACTACATGGCGCGGGACCCGGAGGGCAACGTCTGGAGCTTCGGGACGTACGCCCCGGGGTCCGCCGACTGACCACCCCGGGGCTGCGCGGGACCGCCCGGTCACACCCCGCCGTTGTGCACCTGGAAGGCGGCGCGGCGCACGGCCTTGGCGAGGGCCGGGTCCGGGTGGGCGGCGGCCAGGGCGACCAGCACCTGCACGGTCCGCGGGTGTCCGACGGCCCGCACCTCGTCCAGGAGCGCGGGGACCGTGCCCTGGACCGCCGAGTCGAGGTGGCGGACCAGCAGACCCGTCTCACCGTGGTCGGCCACGGCCGCGGCGGTGTCGACCCAGAGCCAGGTGGCTTCCTCGCGGCTGAGGACGTCCTGGGCGTCGTCCGGGTCGGTCCCCTCGTACTCGGCGAGCCAGAGCAGCGCGTACGGGCGCAGCGGCGCCTCGGTGACGACGGAGCGGACGACGGGCTCCGCCGGGGCGCCGACCACGCGGAGCGCCTCGAAGGCGAGACCCCGCAACAGGGCGTCCTCGCCACGGGCGACGGCCAGCAGCTCGGCCACGGCGCTGCCGACGGTCCGGGCGGCGAGCCAGGCCCGGTACTCGGCGCGGGCCGGGCCGGGGGTGAGCCGCGCGCAGCCGAGCAGCATGTCGGCCGCGGGCTGCTCGATGTTGCCGGCCGGGCTCTGGGCGGCGACGCAGATCTGTTCCAGCTTGACCCAGACCGCCCAGTTGCCCAGCGGGGTGAGGGTGGCGTGGCCCTCGCCCAGCGTGAGGGCGCCGACGGAGGCGAGACCCTCCAGAGCCCAGTCGAGCAGCAGCGCGTTCAGCTCGGCCGGCCGGCCTCCGGCGGGGACCGGTTGTTCCTGCGGCCCGTACGGCACCTCGCACCGCTCCTCGTGCAGTTCCGCGACGCGCTGTCCGAGCAGGTCGAGGAGGGCGGGCACGGTGACCGGCCCCGCCGAGAGCTGGAGGAGGGAGAGCACCTGGGGCACCGCCTCGACGGCCTCGGCCACCGCGGTGGCCTCGATGCCCTCGGGTGAGGCGTGGACGAGGGACCATGCGTCGAAGAGCGCCACCCAGCCGCGGAGGACGGCGGAGTCGTCGCGGTCCCAGGCGCGCAGCCGCCAGCCGGGACGTGCGGTGTCGCCGTGCAGTTCGATGAGCCCGGCCAGCCTGGCCCGGTCCCAGCCGGCACGCACCTGGGCCGGGGACAGTCCGAGCGCGGCGGCGGCCCGCTCCCGGACCTGGGCGGCGAGCGGGGCGGAACCCGGACTCGTGCCGCCTGCGGCCCAGTGCGCGATCCGCACGGCATCGGCCAGTACGGCCCTGGCCTGCCGCGCCAGTTCCGCCGGGGGTGGTGTGCCCTCGGGTGGGCGGGGGGCCGGCCTGGTGCGCCGGGTCGTCACGGCCTTGCGGGCGGTCGCCTGGGGTCGTGGGCGGACAAGTCGCAGCCTGGAGTCGCGCGGGGTACGGGACGTCACGGGGAGCAGTCTTGCCTCTGACGGGCCGAAAGCCCAAACGGAAGCTGTCTCACCGGGGTCCGGAGGGCTTCCGGGGCGGGCACCAACCGGGCGGTTCCGCCCCATCAGCTCACATCAGGGGCGTGAGGAAGCGCCGGAGTGCCTCTTCGTAGCCGGACGGGTCGGCGTTCCACATCGCCCCGTGCGGAGCCTGCGGGACGGCGTGCAGGCTCACCAGGTCGGGGCGGCGTTCGGCGAGTTCCCGGGACGGCTGCCAGGGAGCCAGGGCGTCGTCGGGTCCGTGGAAGATGAGAGTGGGCGCGCGCAGCGCCGTCGGCACCGAGGTGCGCAGCAGCGGAGCTCCGTGCAGCCCGGTCTGGCCCTGGGCCGCCCGCACGGCGAGGGGCAGCAATGCGGAGGGGACGCCCCGGGCCGAGGCGAGAGCCCGCAGGGTGACCTTCCAGTCCATGACCGGGGAGTCGAGGACGAGGCCGCGGATGCGGTCGCGGAGGGCGGAGTTGACGGCCGCGTGCAGGGCCATCGAGGCACCGGAGGACCAGCCGTGGAGGATGACGTCCTCCGCGCCGTAGCGCAGGGCGTGGCGGATGGCCGCGTCGAGGTCGCGCCATTCGGACTCGCCGAGGTGGGTGAGCCCGTCCGGGGACCGGGGAGCGCCCGCGTCACCGCGGTAGGCGAGGTCGAGCACGGGGAGTTGCTGGGAGTGGAGGAATCCCATCACGTTCATGGGGTGGTTCCTGGTGGTGCCGAGCCCGTGCACGGTGATCACCCAGGTGTCGCGGGCACCGGGGACGAACCAGGCGGGCAGGGCGCCCAGCTCACCGGGGACCTCGACCTCCTTGTACGGGAGGCCGAGTGCCGCGAGCGGGTCGCCACGGTGGAGTTCCGGGGTGAGGCGGACCTTGACGCCCCGTTTCAGGCTGCCGAGGGTCACGCCTTCCAGCCGGCGGACGACGGTGTCGGCGGAGGCCGCGGGCCGGCCGGGCCGCTGTTCGAGCACCGGGCCGGCCACCGCGTGGACCCCGCGCCCGGCCAGCCCGTACGTGCCGGGGCGCAGCGCGGTGAAGGAGCGGGTCAGGGTGACGTGCCCGGGGGTGACGGCGTGGACGGTGAGGCGGCGGTCGGCCGGGAAGGGCCGGGGGGAGGACGCCCCGAGGGCGGCGTCGCTGGCGTAGCGGCCGGCGGCGACCGCTGCCGCGCCGGCGCCGAGGATCGAGGAGGCGGCCACTGCCGCCGCTGTTGCCGGGCGCACGGCTCCAGTGTCCTGGCCGTCCGCGCGGACGGCCAGTGGGCAACGGCCGTCCGGTGCGGAGCCGGGCTCAGCCCGGCTGGCCGTAGCCCTTCAGCGCGTCCTGGACCTCGCGCAGCTGGGCCGGGGTGAGGAGCGAGGGCCGGCGGCCGGGCACGGAGCTCGCGGTGAGCCAGAGCCGGCACATCCATTCCAGCTGGGCGGTGCGGTCGTAGGCCTCGTCGAGGGTGTTCCCGTAGGTGACCGTGCCGTGGTTCCGCAGCAGGCAGCCGGTGCGGTCGCGGAGGGCGGCCAGCATGTTGCCGGCGAGTTCCCGCGTCCCGTAGCGCGCGTAGGCGGCGGTGCGCACGGGGCCGCCGAGCATGGCGGCGGCGTAGTGGACGAGCGGCACCTCGGGGACGAGCGTGGAGACGGCCGTCGCGTGCACGGCGTGGGTGTGCACGACGGCGGCGGCGTCGGTGGCGCGGTAGACGGCCAGGTGGAGCGGGAGCTCGCTGGTCGGGACGAGGTCGCCCAGGACCTGGCGTCCTTCGAGGTCGACCCCGACCGCGTCCCCGGGGCCGAGCCGGTCGTAGGGCACTCCACTGGGCGTGACCAGGACGATCTCGCCGACCCGGGCCGACACGTTGCCCGAGGTGCCGACGACCAGCCCCTCCGCCGCCGTCCGCCGGGCCGTGGCCACGACACCGTTCCACGCCTGTTCGATCTCGTCCTCGCCCGCATCGCTCATGCGGGGATCCTAGGGTCACGTGACTGTTGTCTCTTTGGAGGGACACATCGGGCAGGAGGTGGACCGGCCCGCAGCGGGCGGAGGCGGGGAGGCGCCCAGGGCGGAGGCCGGTCCCCCCACCGGTCCTGACGCGTCCGACGCACCCGGCACGCACACAAGCGGAACGAGCGTACGCGGTTGGGGTCACCATGCCGCCCTGCCCAGTTCACCTTCCGTTCACCCTGGTTGCCTACGTTCCACGTGCCAATGACGTCGAACGATTGCCTGGGTAAATGGAACACATCACGCTGCTGCTCGCGATCGTGATCGTGACAGCTCTCGTGTTCGATTTCACGAACGGTTTCCACGACACCGCCAACGCGATGGCCACCACCATCTCGACCGGCGCTCTCAAGCCCAAGACCGCGGTGGCCATGTCCGCCGTTCTCAACCTCGTCGGCGCGTTCCTGTCGGTGGAGGTGGCCAAGACCATCTCCGGCGGGATCATCAACGAGGAGGGCCTCAGAACCGAGGTCATCTTCGCCGCGCTCGTCGGCGCGATCCTGTGGAACCTGCTGACCTGGCTGGTCGGCCTGCCCTCCAGTTCCTCCCACGCACTCTTCGGCGGCCTCATCGGCGCCGCGGTCATGTCGGCGGGGTGGTCCTCGATCGACGGCGGCACCGTCGTCACCAAGGTCCTGCTGCCCGCGATCGCCGCGCCTCTCGTCGCCGGTGTCGCCGCGCTGCTGGCCACGAAGCTGACGTACCGCCTCAACCGGAAGATCACCGACGAGGCGCAGCTGAAGTCGACCGCCAAGGGGTACCGCGCGGGCCAGATCGCCTCGGCCGGTCTCGTGTCGCTCGCCCACGGCACCAACGACGCGCAGAAGACCATGGGCATCATCACCCTGGCCCTGGTCACCGGCGGCGTCCTGGTCCCCGGCTCGAACCCGCCGGTCTGGGTCATCGCGTCCGCCGGTATCGCCATCGCGCTGGGCACCTACCTCGGCGGCTGGCGCATCATCCGCACCATGGGCAGCGGTCTCACCGACCTCCGCCCGCCGCAGGGCTTCGCCGCCCAGACGAGTGCGGCCACGGTCATCCTGGCCTCCTCGCACCTCGGCTTCTCCCTCTCCACCACGCAGTCGTGCTCGGGCGCCGTCATGGGCGCGGGTCTCGGACGCAAGGGCGGCACGGTCCGCTGGTCCACCGCCACCCGGATGTTCGTCGCGTGGGGCCTGACCCTTCCCGCCGCCGGTCTGATCGGTGCGGGCTCGGAGTTCCTGACCAAGCAGGGCCCCTGGGGCGTCGGGGTGGTCGCCGTGATCCTCGTCGCGGGATCCGCCGCCATCTGGCTGCTGTCGCGCCGCAAGCCGGTCGACCACACCAACGTGAACGCGGACACCGAGCCCGCCGGCGTCGTCACGACCGCCATCTCGGCGGTCAGCCCGCCGCCCGCCGGTACCGTCGCACCGGAACTCAAGACCACCATCCCGGCCCCGGCTCCGACGGCCGGAACCCCGGCCGACCCGGCCACGGTGTAAGGACAGATCCGTATGAACATCGACTGGGCAGCCCTCGCCTCCGTCTTCGGCGTCAGCCTCGTGGTCACCGTCGCACTGGTCGGCCTCTTCACCCTCGGCATCACGGGCCTGGCCCGGCAGGTGCCGACGGCGCAGGGGGGCGGCTCGAGCGCCCTGGTGCGCAGTGGCGCGTACCTCTGCTTCGGGCTGTGCGCGGCGGCGGTCGCGTACGGGATCTACCTGATCGTCGCCTGACCCCGCGCGGGACACGCACACCGGGCCGGACACACCTCGTGTCCGGCCCGGTGTGCGTCCGGGCACACTGAGCCTCGCAGGTCAACGGCAGGTTGACGGGCGTTCGCGGGGCATGGTGGACTGCCGGAGCCATTACGGCGACAGGAGAGGAAGCCGGTGCGAATCCGGCGCGGTCCCGCCACTGTCACCGGGGAGCAGCCTCCATACGGAAGTCACGGTCCGCCGCCGCGGACTGGAAGGCCGGAGGAACTGCGGATCCGGGGAGCCAGGAGACTCTCGTCGCCGTCACGTCGAACCAGGGCGCGGACCCTGAGTGAGGACATAACGCCATGTCTGGCTGCCCCCTGTCGGTCGTCGTACCACCTTCTTCCGCGAAGGCCCGCCGAGGCGCGACGGCCGGCTGAGCCGTGCGAGCCGACCGCATCTTCGCGTACGGCGCCGCCGCCGGTCTCATCGGCGACCTGCTGCTCGGTGATCCCCGGCGGGGCCACCCCGTCGCGGCCTTCGGGCGTGCGGCGGCGGGCGCCGAGAACCGGCTGTGGCGCGATCACCGCGGCTGGGGCGCCCTGCACACGCTCGTCTGCGCCGGTGGCGCGACGGGCGCCGCCGCGCTGGCCGCCCGTGCCGTACGCGACCGTCCCGCCGCCTCCGTGGCACTGACGGCCGCCGCCACCTGGGCCGTCGTCGGGGGCACGTCGCTGGGCCGCGAGGCCCGTGCCATCGGTGACGCCCTGGCCGCCGGGGACGTCGGGCTCGCCCGGGAGCGGCTGCCGCATCTGTGCGGCCGTGACCCGCAGGCGCTGGACGAGCGGCAGATCGCCCGCGCGGTGGTGGAGTCCGTCGCCGAGAACACCTCCGACGCCGTGGTGGGGGCCCTGGTGTGGGGGGCGCTCGGCGGTGTGCCCGGACTCGTCGGTTTCCGCGCCGTCAACACGCTCGACGCCATGGTCGGGCACAAGTCGCCCCGCTACCGGCGCTACGGCTGGGCTTCGGCCCGGCTCGACGACGTCGCCGGCTGGCCCGGGGCCCGGCTCACCGCCGTGCTCGCCGTGGCCGCCGGGGGGCGCCCGCGTGCGGCCGTCCGGGCCTGGCGGGCCGACGCGGGCAGGCATCCCAGCCCCAACGCGGGTCCGGTGGAGGCCTCGTTCGCGGGGGCGCTCGGCGTGCGTCTCGGCGGCACCCTCGCCTACGGCGGACGGGTCGAGCACCGGCCGGTGCTCAACGGGGAGGCCGGCCGGGACGTGCGGGTCACGGACATCGAACGCGCGGTGCGGCTGTCGCGCCGTGTGAGTGTGCTGGCCCTCGCCGTGTGTGCGGCGGGACGGCTGGCCATGGGACGGAGAGTCGGATGAGCGGCGGGCTGCTGGTCGCGGGAACCACGTCGGACGCGGGCAAGAGCGTCGTCACCGCGGGGATCTGCCGGTGGCTGGTGCGCCGGGGGGTGAAGGTCGCGCCGTTCAAGGCGCAGAACATGTCGCTGAACTCCTTCGTCACCCGGGAGGGCGCGGAGATCGGCCGCGCCCAGGCGATGCAGGCGCAGGCCGCCCGGGTGGAGCCGTCGGCGCTGATGAACCCGGTGCTCCTCAAGCCCGGAGGCGACCGGTCGAGCCAGGTCGTCCTGATGGGGAAGCCGGTCGGCGAGATGAGTGCGCGCGGCTACCACGGGGGGCGGCAGGAGGCTCTGCTGGGGACGGTCACGGACTGTCTGGAGCAGTTGCGGGCCACGTACGACGCCGTGATCTGCGAGGGGGCGGGGAGCCCGGCGGAGATCAACCTGCGGCGTACGGACATCGTGAACATGGGCATCGCCCGGGCGGCGCGCTTTCCCGTGCTGGTGGTCGGCGACATCGACCGGGGCGGTGTGTTCGCCTCGTTCTTCGGTACGACGGCGCTGCTCAGCCCCGAGGACCAGTCGCTGGTCGCGGGCTACCTCGTCAACAAGTTCCGGGGTGACGTGTCGCTCCTGGAGCCCGGCCTCGACATGCTGCTCGGCCTCACGGGGCGGCGGACGTACGGGGTGCTGCCCTACGCCCACGGGCTGGGCATCGACGAGGAGGACGGGCTGCGGGTGTCGATGCGGGGCGCCGTGCGGGAGTCGGTCGTGGCGCCGCCGCACGGCGAGGACGTACTGCGGGTCGCGGTGTGCGCCGTACCGCTGATGTCGAACTTCACCGACGTCGACGCGCTGGCGGCCGAGCCGGGCGTGGTGGTGCGGTTCGTGGACCGGGCGGAGGAGCTCGCCGACGCGGACCTCGTGATCGTGCCCGGGACGCGGGGCACCGTGAAGGCACTGGCCTGGCTGCGGGAGCGCGGGCTGGCCGACGAACTGGCGCGCAGGGCCGCCGAGGGGCGGCCGGTGCTGGGTATCTGCGGCGGGTTCCAGGTGCTGGGAGAACGCGTCGAGGACGACGTCGAGTCGCGGGCCGGTCTGGTCGAGGGGCTCGGCCTGCTGCCGGTACGGGTCCGCTTCGGCCGGGAGAAGGTCCTGGCGCGGCCGGTCGGGACGGCCCTCGGGGAGCCCGTGGAGGGATACGAGATCCATCACGGGGTCGCCGAGGTGCGCGGCGGCGAGCCGTTCCTGGACGGGTGCCGGGTGGGTTCCGTCTGGGGGACGCACTGGCACGGGTCGCTGGAGAGCGACGCGTTCCGCCGCGCGTTCCTCGGTGAGGTGGCGCGGGCCGCGGGGCGGCGGTTCACCGCGGCGCCCGGCACCAGCTTCGGGGCCTTGCGGGAGGAACAACTCGACCGGCTCGGGGATCTGATCGAGGAGCACGCGGACACGGACGCGCTGTGGCGGCTGATCGAGGACGGCGCGCCGCAGGGGCTGCCGTTCCTCGCTCCTGGGGCGCCACCCGTGCCCGGCCGGGTGCGGGCCCCCGCACCCGCCCCCGCGGCGCCCGAGGGCCCTCGGGCGCCGGGCGCGCTCGCCGGGGCGGGACCTGACCGTACAGACGTCATCGCAACAGAGGAGGCTCCGTGAGTACGCCGTATCCCTTCACCGCCATCGTGGGACAGGACGATCTGCGGCTCGGGCTCCTGCTCAACGCCGTCAGTCCCGCCGTCGGCGGAGTCCTGGTCCGGGGCGAGAAGGGCACCGCCAAGTCCACCGCCGTGCGGGCGCTGGCCGCGCTCATGCCCGAGGTGTCCGTCGTGGCGGGGTGCCGCTTCTCGTGCGACCCGGGAGCCCCTGATCCGGCGTGTCCCGACGGGCCCCACGAGGCGGGGACGGGCGTGTCGCGTCCGGCGCGGACCGTGGAGCTGCCGGTCGGCGCGTCGGAGGACCGGCTCGTCGGGGCCCTCGACATCGAACGGGCCCTCTCGGAGGGTGTGAAGGCCTTCGAGCCGGGGCTCCTCGCCGACGCCCACCGGGGGATCCTGTACGTCGACGAGGTCAACCTCCTCCACGACCATCTGGTGGACCTGCTGCTGGACGCGGCCGCCATGGGCGCCTCGTACGTCGAGCGTGAAGGCGTCTCGGTCCGTCACGCGGCCCGGTTCCTGCTGGTCGGGACGATGAACCCGGAGGAGGGCGAGCTCCGGCCGCAGTTGCTGGACCGTTTCGGGCTCACCGTCGAGGTCGCGGCCTCCCGTGAGACGGACCTGCGTGTGGAGGTCGTGCGGCGCAGGCTCGCCTACGACGACGACCCGGCCGCCTTCGCCGCGCGGTGGGCCGGCGAGGAGGCCGCGCTGCGCGAGCGGATCACCGCCGCGCGCGCCCTGCTCCCCCGCGTGGTGCTGGGCGACGGGGTGCTGCGGCAGATCGCGGCGACCTGCGCGGCGTTCGAGGTCGACGGGATGCGTGCCGACATCGTCATGGCCCGCACCGCGACGGCGCTGGCCGCGTGGGCGGGCCGCGAGGAGGTCGTCGCCGACGACGTGCGGCAGGCCGCGCTCCTGGCACTCCCCCACCGGCGCAGGCGCAATCCGTTCGACGCGCCCGGTCTGGACGAGGACAAGCTGGACGAGGCCCTGCGGGACGCGGCGGAGGACCAGGGCGGGGGCGACGACGATCCGGACCCCGACGGGCCCGGCGGCGGGGTCCCTCCGCAGGGCGGCGGGCCCGACGGCGGCGGCACGGACACGGGTGGGCCCGACGACGGCGGCACGGACACGGGCGGGCCCGACGACGGCGGGGCCGGCGCACCTGGCCGGGAGGACACCGGGACGGGTGACGCGCCGGGCGGCGGTGGCGGGGAGCGGCAGCCCGTACGGGCGGGCGAGCCGTTCCGCACGAAGATGCTCAGCGTCCCCGGCCTGGGCGAGGGCGCGGCCGGCCGCCGGTCCCGGGCCCGTACCGAGCACGGCCGGACCACCGGGTCACGGCGGCCCGAGGGAGCGCTGACGAAGCTGCACCTGGCGGCGACCGTCCAGGCGGCGGCGCCGCACCAGCGGGCACGCGGGCGGTCGGGGCGCGGCCTCGTCGTACGGCGTGACGATCTGCGGCAGGCGACTCGGGAGGGGCGCGAGGGCAACCTCGTGCTGTTCGTCGTGGACGCCTCGGGGTCGATGGCGGCCCGGCAGCGGATGAGTGCCGTGAAGGGGGCGGTGATGTCGCTGCTGCTGGACGCCTATCAGCGGAGGGACAAGGTCGGCCTGGTCACCTTCCGGGGCAAGGACGCCGAGGTCGTGCTGCCGCCCACCTCGTCGGTGGACGCGGCGGCCGCGCGCCTGGAGACGCTGCCCACCGGCGGGCGCACCCCGCTGGCCGCCGGGCTGCTCAGGGCGCACGACGTGCTGCGGGTGGAGCGCCTGCGCGATCCCTCGCGGCGGGCACTGCTCGTCGTGGTCACGGACGGGCGGGCCACCGGGGGCGTCGACCCGGTGGCGCTGGCGGCACGGGCCGGTCGGCTGCACGCCGCCGAGGGCACCGCGTCCGTCGTCGTCGACTGCGAGTCGGGGTACGTACGCCTCGGCCTCGCCGCACAGCTCGCACGGGATCTGGGGGGCAGCGCGGTCACGCTCGACGAGCTGCGCGCCGACTCGATCGCCGGGCTGGTCAAGGACATCACCGCTACGGGAAGGGCCGCTTGATGCCACAGGGACAGCCGGTATCGGTACCGGACGACGGACTGACGACACGCCAGCGGCGCAACCGCCCGCTGCTGTTCGTCCACACGGGCATCGGCAAGGGCAAGTCGACGGCGGCCTTCGGGCTGGCGCTGCGGGCCTGGAACCAGGGCTGGCCGATCGGGGTGTTCCAGTTCGTGAAGTCGGCGAAGTGGAAGGTCGGCGAGGAGAACGCGCTGAAGGTGCTGGGGGCGAGCGGCGAGGGCGGCACCGTCGCCTGGCACAAGATGGGCGAGGGGTGGTCGTGGGTCCAGCGCGGCATCCACGGTGACAACTCCGACAACGAGGAGAAGGCCCGCGAGGGGTGGGAGCAGGTCAAGCGCGACCTGGCCGCCGAGACGTACAAGCTGTACGTGCTCGACGAGTTCGCCTACCCGATGCACTGGGGCTGGATCGACACCGACGAGGTCGTCGAGGTGATGCGTGACCGTCCGGGCACGCAGCACGTGGTGATCACGGGGCGGAACGCGCCGCAGAAGCTGATCGAGGCCGCCGACCTGGTGACCGACATGTCGAAGGTCAAGCACCCGATGGACGCCGGCCAGAAGGGCCAGAGAGGCATCGAGTGGTGAGTGTTCCTCGTCTGGTCGTCGCCGCACCCGCCTCGGGCAGTGGCAAGACCACGGTCGCCACCGGCCTGATGGCGGCGTTCGCGGGGCGGGGCCTCGCGGTGTCCCCGCACAAGGTGGGGCCCGACTACATCGATCCGGGCTACCACGCGCTGGCCACCGGCCGGCCGGGGCGCAACCTCGACGCGTACATGTGCGGGCCCGGTCTGATCGCCCCGCTGTTCACACACGGTGCGAGCGGCTGCGACCTGGCGGTCGTCGAGGGGGTGATGGGGCTGTACGACGGCGCCTCGGGGCAGGGCGAACTCGCCTCGACCGCCCAGGTCTCCAAGCTGCTGCGGGCGCCCGTCGTGCTGGTCGTCGACGCCTCCTCGCAGTCACGTTCGGTCGCCGCCCTCGTGCACGGTTTCGCCTCCTGGGACCCGGAGGTGCGGATCGGCGGGGTGATCCTGAACAAGGTGGCGTCCGACCGCCATGAGTCCCTGCTCAGGGAGGCGCTCGACGAGTCCGGCCTCCCGGTGCTCGGGGTGCTGCGGCGGGCGCCGCAGGTCGCCACCCCGTCGCGTCATCTGGGCCTGGTCCCCGTGGCCGAGCGGCAGACCGACGCCGTCGAAGCCGTACGGGCGATGGGTGACCGTGTGCGGGAGGGCTGCGATCTCGACGCCCTGCTGGCGCTGGCCCGCTCGGCACCCGGCCTGTCCGGTGAGACGTGGGCGCCGCAGGCGTACCCCTCGCCGGGGGCCCGGCCCGTGGTGGCCGTGGCGGGTGGCGCGGCGTTCACCTTCGCCTACGCGGAGCACGCCGAGCTGCTGACGGCGGCGGGCGCGGAGGTGGTCGTCTTCGATCCCCTGCGCGACGAGAAGCTGCCGGCGGGCACGGCGGGGCTGGTCATCGGCGGCGGCTTTCCCGAGGTGTACGCACCGGAGCTCTCGGCGAACGAGCCGCTGCGCCGGGCGGTCACGGACCTGGCCCGGTCCGGCGCCCCGGTGGCGGCGGAGTGCGCGGGGCTGCTCTATCTGGCCCGTGAGCTGGACGGCCGGCCGATGTGCGGGGTACTCGACGCCTCGGCCCGGATGTCCGAGCGGCTGACGCTCGGCTACCGGCAGGCGGTGGCGGTGTCCGACAGCGTGCTGGCCGTGGCCGGGACGCGGCTGCGCGGCCACGAGTTCCACCGGACGGTGCTGGAACCGGGTGCCGGTGCGACGCCCGCCTGGGGGCTGCACCAGCCGGAGCGGCGGGTGGAGGGCTTCGTGCAGCGGGGCGTGCACGCGAGCTATCTGCACACCCACTGGGCGGCGGAACCCGGGGTGGCCAGACGCTTCGTGGAGCAGTGCCGGGGGTGAGACCGCTTTGCCGTGCCGTACGGGAGGCGGGGGTGACGTCACTCCGCGATACCGACCACCAGCCAGATGAAGCCCACCCCCGTGACCGTGCACAGCAGCGTGGAGCGGGCCGGATGGTCGTGGTGCGCCTCGGGAAGGATCTCGGCCGCGGCGAGATACAGCAGCGCTCCGCCGAAGAAACCGAGATAGCAGCCGAGCAGTTCCTCCGGAAGGGTGAACAGCAGGGTGGTCGCCGCGCCCACGATCGGGGCCAGGGCGTCCGCGTACAGCATCAGGAGCGCCTTGCGGCGGGCGTTCCCGTAGAGGCTGGCGATCGTGTACGTGTTGAAGCCGTCGGCGAAGTCGTGGGTGATGACGGCGAGCGCGACGGCCGCTCCCATCCCGCCGCCGATCTGGAACGCGGCGCCGAGTGCGATGCCGTCCATCAGGCTGTGGCCGACCATCGCGGCCGCCGCCGTCATCCCGACCTGCGGCACCCGTTCCTCGCCCGCCCCGTGTGCCGCCTGGCGTACGGCCAGCGAACGCTCGACGAGATGGGCCGTCAGGAAGCCGCCCACGAAGAGCAGCAGCGCCGCGGGGACGCCGAAGACCACGCCGCCCGCGGCCTCCACCGCCTCGGGCAGCAGGTCGAGGCCGACGACACCCAGCATCAGTCCGCCGGCGAAGCCGAGCACGAGGTGCCGGCGGTCGCTGACCCGCTGCGCGACCCAGCCGCCCGCCAGGGTCATCAGGAACGCGCCGAGCGCGACGAATACCGCCATGGGCCCTTGCTAGCGGACTGACCCCTCCTCCCGCACCCCGGGCCGCCCCTGCCCGCGCATCCCTCCGTCTCATCCGTGTCCCCGAAAGGACCTCCCCCCATGACCCGAGCCGCACTGGTCGTCGGTGTCGGTGCCCGTCGCGGCGTCCCTCCCGAGGAACTGCTCGCGCTGATCCGAAGGACGCTCGACGAGGCCGGGCCGGCGGCCGGTGACGTGGCCGAGCTGGCGACGCTCGACACCAGGGCGGACGAGCCGGGGATCGTCGCTGCCGCGGCGCGCCTCGGAGTGCCCGTGCGGTCGTACACGGCCGGAGCACTGGCCGGTGTCCCTGTACCCAACCCCGCCGAGGCGCCCCGCAGGGCTGTGGCCACCGGGTCGGTCGCGGAGGCCGCCGCGCTCGTGAACGCCGGTGAACTGCTGGTCCCCAAGCGGAAATCGGCGTCGGCGACCTGCGCGGTGGCCCGCCGGGGAAAGCCCGGGGACACCTCGGCATCGACGAATGGCGCCGAGCCGTTCACCATGGCTGCCATGCTGCCCCCCACGAAGCACAGCGAGAGCGCCGGGCCCGATCTGCGGCACCACGGCGACGCGGAAGTACGCGGCCTGGATCTGATCGACCTCGCCGTCAACGTTAGGACCGACACGCCCCCTGACTGGCTGCGCCGGCGGATAGCCGCGTCGCTGGGCTCGCTGGCCGCCTATCCCGACGGGGGGCCGGCGCGGGCGGCGGTCGCCGGACGGCACGGGCTGCCCGACGAGAGGGTCCTGCTCACGGCGGGCGCGGCCGAGGCGTTCGTGCTGATAGCCCGGGCGCTGCCCGCCCGGCGGCCGGTCGTCGTGCATCCGCAGTTCACCGAACCCGAGGCCGCCCTGCGCGCGGCGGGCCACGAGGTGGGACGGGTGGTGCTGCGCCCGGAGGACGGCTTCCGGCTGGATCCCGCGGCGGTACCCGAGGACGCGGACCTGGTGGTGGTCGGCAACCCGACCAACCCGACGTCCGTGCTCCATCCGGCGGGCGTACTGGAGCGGCTGGCGCGGCCGGGGCGGACGCTGGTCGTCGACGAGGCGTTCATGGACGCCGTCCCGGGAGAACGCGAGGCGCTGTGCGATCGCCAGGACGTCCCCGGGCTCGTCGTGTTGCGCAGCCTTACCAAGACCTGGGGCCTCGCCGGCCTGCGGATCGGTTACGTACTGGCCGATCCGGCCACGGTCGGCCTGTTGAAGGAGGCGCAGCCCCTGTGGCCGGTGTCCTCCCCGGCGCTGGCGGCGGCGGAGGCGTGCATGGAGCCGCGCGCGCTGGTCGAGGCCGCGGACGCGGCGGACCGGTTCACGGTGGACCGGGCCCATCTGCTGGCCGGTCTGGCGGAGTTCAGCGAGGTGCAGGTGGTGGAACCGGCTGCCGGGCCGTTCGTGCTGCTGCGGCTGCAGCGGGCGGACGAGGTGCGGGAGCTGCTGCGCTCGCGCGGATTCGCGGCGCGGCGCGGGGACACCTTCCCCGGGCTGGGCAGCGAGTGGCTGCGGCTCGCCGTGCGCGACCGTGTGACGACGAACAGATTTCTGCAGGCGCTCGACCTGGCTCTGCAGGGGCTGCCCCGGAGAGCCGTCGGCTGACGGTTCTCCGGACGCGCGGAGCGGTGTCCCGTGTGGCGGGGCACCGCTCGCGGTGCGGCGGTCAGCCACGAGGGGCGGCGCCCTGGGTCACGCCGGTCAGCACGACGCCCACGCCGGGGTCGACGGCGGTCAGCCCGTCACCCGTCCGTTGAGCACCACCCTCCGTGGGGAGGCCAGCACCCGTACGTCCGCCCTCGGGTCCTCGTCGTACACCACCAGGTCCGCCGGGGCCCCCTCCTCCAGGGCCGGCCTGCCGAGCCAGCGCCGCGCGCCCCAGGCCGTCGCGGACAGGGCGTCGAGGGCCGGGATCCCCGCCTTCACCAGTTCGGCGACCTCCGCCGCGATCAGCCCATGGGCCAGCGACCCGCCCGCGTCCGTGCCGGTGAAGACCGGGATGCCCGCGTCGTACGCGGCACGGACGGTGTCGTACCGGTTGGCGTGGAGCTGCCGCATGTGCGCGGACCAGCGGGGGAACTTCGCCTCGCCGGCCGCCGCGAGGCCGGGGAAGGTGGCGATGTTGACCAGGGTCGGGACGATGGCCACACCCCGCTCGGCGAAGAGCGGAACGGTGTCCTCGGTGAGCCCCGTCGCATGCTCGACGCAGTCGATCCCGGCCTCCGCCAGATCCCGTAGCGCGTCCTCGGCGAAGCAGTGGGCGGTGACCCGGGCACCGAGCCGGTGCGCCTCCTTGATCGCGGCCTCGACCTCGCCGCGCGGCCAGCAGGCGGTCAGGTCGCCGGCGTCCCGGTCGATCCAGTCGCCCACCAGCTTCACCCAGCCGTCACCGCGCCGCGCCTCCCTGGCGACGTAGGCGACGAGGTCGCCGGGCTCGATCTCATGGGCGAAGTTGCGGATGTAGCGACGGGTCCTGGCGATGTGCCGTCCCGCCCTGATGATCTTCGGCAGGTCCTCGCGTTCGTCCGTCCACCGGGTGTCGGAGGGGGATCCGGCGTCCCGGATGAGCAGCGTGCCGGCCTCCCGGTCGGCGAGCGCCTGCTCCTCGCTGGTCGCGGCGTCGACGGGCCCGTCGTGGCCGAGGCCGACATGGCAGTGGGCGTCGACCAGCCCGGGCAGTACCCATCCGGTGAGCGTCACGGCGTCGTCGGCGCCCGGGGGCCTCTCGTAGGTGATCCGCCCGTCGACCGCCCAGAGTCCGTCCCTCACCTCGTCCGGTCCGACGAGCACCCGCCCCCGGATCCGCAGCACCGGCGCCACCTCGTGATCACTCATGGGCAGCACTGTACGAGGCGGTCGGCACAGGGGCCCCAGGGGTCCGTGAGGTGCTGGGTACCCTCGACGCAGGCGCTGACCGCGCACCGGCCGACCCGAAGAGAGCTCCACCGTGACACACCCGTTCCTCGACCTCGCCCCGCTCACCGCCGCGCGTTTCGCAGCGATCGAGCGGCGGGTGGCCGGCCTGCTGTCCACCGAGCAGGACGTCGTCATCATGCAGGGCGAGGCGCTCCTGCCCCTCGAAGGCTGCATCCGGGGCGGCGCCCGGCCCGGTTCGACCGCCCTGAACATCGTCACCGGGCCGTACGGCCAGACCTTCGGCAACTGGCTGCGCGACTGCGGTGCCGAGGTCGTCGACCTCGCGGTCCCCTTCCACTCCGCCGTCACCGCGGAGCAGGTCCGGCAGGCGCTGACCGAGCACCCGGAGATCGACTTCGTCTCGCTCGTGCACGCCGAGGCGGCGACCGGCAACACCAACCCGGTCGCGGAGATCGGCGAGGTCGTCCGGGCGCACGGCGCGCTGTTCATGGTGGACGCCGTGGCGTCCGTGGGGGCGGAGCCCCTGCTGGTGGACGAGTGGGGAGTGGACCTGTGCGTCATCGGCGCGCAGAAGGCCATGGGCGGCCCCGCGGGGGTGTCCGCCGTCTCGGTGAGCGCGCGGGCGTGGGAGCGGATGTCCGCCAACCCGAAGGCCCCGCGCCAGTCGTACCTCTCGCTGCTCGACTGGAAGGCCCGCTGGATCGACGGCGGCCGGAAGGCGCTGCCGCACGCTCCGGCCCAGCTGGAGATGCTGGCCCTCGACGCGTGCCTGGAGCGGATCGAGGCGGACGGCCTGGACACCGTCATGGCGCGGCACGCGTCGGCGGCCGCGGCGGCCCGGGCGGGCGCCACAGCCCTGGGGGGCGGACTGGAGCCGTACGTCCACGACGCCCGTGACGCCGCGCCCGTCGCCACGACGCTGCGCACCCCGGCCGGTGTCGACGCCTCGGAACTGGTCGCGCACGCCCTGGCGGCCGACCCGTCGCTGCCGCTGATCGCGGGGGGCGGGGCGCTGGCCGGAGAGATGATCCGGGTCAACCACTACGGTCCGGACGCCACGCGCGAGGCGGTGCTGTCCTCGCTGGCCGCCCTGGGCGCCGCGCTGGCCGGGGCGGGCCGGGAGGCCGATGTCGATACTGCCCGCGAAGCCGTCGCGGAAACCTGGCCGGGCAACTGAATTAATCGCGGCCCCATCCTCACCGCCATTTATTCGACGAGAATGGGGAGCTGCTTTATCGGGAGCAGCTCCCCGCATTCTTCTTCCCCCGTTCTCCGAGCCTAAACACAGCAGTTCCAGGTGGCCGGGGTCGCACAATCCGAGCACGTGTCACGAGAGTTACAACCATGTGACCGACCCCACATCAAGTCCGTTTTGACTGTTAAATTCCGGACAAGTTGGCGGAAATCTTCCTTGCTTTGAGCCTGGTCCGCGCCCGCGTGATAACACATCCGGCTCGTTCACCCAACCCCTTGCGGCGATGCAATTTTGATTTTTGCTGGGTAAATTCAATTCGCATGACCGCCGCACCAGCAGATTTTGCACGTGCCCGAAGCGAATTCCTCAGTATCGACACCCCGCGAGTGGAGGACGGAGCCGCGATCTGGCGTATAGCCCGCGACTCCGAGGTTCTGGACCTCAACTCCTCGTACAGCTACCTGCTGTGGTGCCGTGACTTCGCGGCGACCTCCGTGGTCGCCCGCGACGAGAACGGCGACCCGATCGCCTTCGTGACGGGATACATCCGCCCCGACCGCCCCGAGACGCTCGTCGTCTGGCAGGTGGCCGTCGACCAGGCCCACCGCGGCAAGGGACTGGCTGCCACGCTGCTGGACGCGCTGACGACCCGTGTCGCCTCCGACCAGGGGCTGGCATCGGTCGAGACGACCATCACCCCGGACAACACCGCCTCCGACCGGCTGTTCACCTCCTTCGCGCAGCGGCACGACGTGCCGTTGGAGCGCGAGGTGCTCTTCGACGGGGACCTGTTCCCCGACGGGCCGCACCTGCCGGAGGTCCTCTACCGCATCGGCCCCTTCTAGGGCCCCCAGCACTTCTCCGCGCCCCGCCCGGGCGCGGCTTCCTTGGGCATGCCTGACCCGCCGCCCGTCACACCCCCCTCGAGCAGGAGATCAGCTGTGACCATCACCCCGCCCGCCCTGAGTGTCTTCGAGAGCCTTGAGTCGGAAGTACGCAGCTACTGCCGCAGTTGGCCCGCGGTGTTCGACCGC
>NZ_JBISCE010000036.1:0-1215 GCF_044385685.1 Streptomyces sp. ALB3
CCACCCCACCGTGATCGTCCGATCTTTCAGTGACATCGAGAACACCGACCGGCACGTCAGGTCCGCTTCAGGTACCTGGGAGAGCAAGCGCATCGTGCTCGCCAAGGAGAAGGTGGGCTTCTCGCTCCACGAGACCGTGCTGTACGCGGGCACGGAGACGTCGATGTGGTACGCCAACCACATCGAGGCCGTGCTGTGCACCGAGGGCGAGGCCGAGCTCACCAACGACGAGACCGGCGAGAAGCACTGGATCACCCCCGGCACGATGTACCTGCTGGACGGGCACGAGCACCACACGCTGCGGCCCAAGACCGACTTCCGCTGCGTGTGCGTCTTCAATCCCCCCGTCACCGGACGGGAGGACCATGACGAGAACGGTGTATACCCGCTGCTGACAGAGGAGGGCTGAACCATGACCACCGATGTGGACGTACGCGCCGACCTGTACCCCTCGCGCGGCGCCGCCGAGATGACCACTCCCCGCCAGGACCCGGTCATCTGGTCCGCGCCGGGCGCCCCGGGACCGATCGCCGCGAAGGACCTCCAGTCCTTCGAACACGACGGGTTCCTCGCCATCGACCAGCTCATCACCCCCGACGAGGTGGCCGTCTACCGCGCGGAACTGGACCGGCTCGTCGACGACCCGCGGGTCCGCGCCGACGAACGCTCGATCATCGAGCCGAAGTCGCAGAGCGTGCGCTCCGTCTTCGAGGTCCACAAACTCAGCGAGGTCTTCGCCGGCCTGGTCCGCGACGAGCGCGTGGTGGGCCGCGCCCGCCAGATCCTCGGCTCCGACGTGTACGTCCACCAGTCCCGGATCAACGTCAAACCCGGCTTCGGCGCCTCCGGCTTCTACTGGCACTCCGACTTCGAGACCTGGCACGCCGAGGACGGACTGCCCCGCATGCGGACCGTGTCCGTCTCGATCGCGCTGACCGAGAACTTCGACACCAACGGCGGGCTGATGATCATGCCCGGGTCCCACAAGTCGTTCGTCGGCTGCGCGGGCGAGACCCCGAAGGACAACTACAAGAAGTCCCTCCAGATGCAGGACGCCGGCATCCCCTCCGACGAGGCGCTGACGAAGATGGCCGACCGCCACGGCATCAAGCTCTTCACCGGCAAGGCCGGCTCGGCGACCTGGTTCGACTGCAACGCCATGCACGGCTCCGGGGACAACATCACCCCCTACGCCCGCAGCAACGTCTTCATCGT
>NZ_JBISCE010000037.1:0-396176 GCF_044385685.1 Streptomyces sp. ALB3
CTTCAACAGCGTGGAGAACACGGCGCAGGAACCCTTCGCCGCCCCGATCCGCCGGCCCGAGTTCATCGGAGCCCGCGACTTCACACCGGTGAAGTAGGGGCATACGACGGCCAGGTGGGGCGGGACGCGACAGGCGTCCCGCCCCACCTGTCTGTTTCCGCTCACGTGCCCCGCACCGCCTGGGGACCGGCCGGGACGCGGTGCGCCGCGACCAGGTGCGCGCGGAGCCTGACACGCTCGTCCGTCGCCCTCGAGGGGTCGGCCCGCCGGTCGGCCCGCTTCTCGGCGCACACGAGACGGTCGCACTCGGGACACCCGGGCACGGGCTCCGGAGCCCGCAGAGGGAACGAGACGAACGGGTCGCCGTCCTGACGAGCGAGGCGCGGGTCGACTCCGCTCACAGGAGGCGCCCTTCACTCCGGGCGTTGCATCGTGCGTTCTCCGCACGGAGGCGCTCTATGGGCGTCGCCAGCCGTGCACACGCCGGGTCCACCTCCCATTCGGCCCCGCCCCGGACCGGGCGCAGCGACCAGCGGGGGCCCGCGACTCCTCGGAACTCACCCACCCGGTCATCACGGGCGGTGTCCACGACGAGGGTGCCGGGGGCCGGGGGGCGTGGGGCTTCCTGCCCGCCGCGAAGACCATTCGTTCCAGGCACAGAACAACTCCTCTCTGTAGCTGATCCGCTACGGGGAGGCTTCACCGTGCCCTAGGGTCGACATGTCTTCAACTGGTGGAAGTCGAAGGAAGAGTCAGAGGGACGCCGTTGAACCGCAAGGAGCTCGACCCTGACGTTTCGGCATCCGCAGCGTTCGGCGAACGCCTGCGCAGGTCGAGGGACGGACATGGATACACACAAGACGAACTGGCCAGAGCGATGGGGTACTCCGGAACGCACGTCTCGGCTGTCGAAACCAATCGCAAGCCGCCAACTCTTCGCTTCGCGGAGAGGGCCGACAAGGTGCTCGGTACCGGCGAGTCGTTCGGACGGTTGTTCCGTTCCATGCGCAACGGCGCCTTGCTGGAGGGGTTTCCGGAGTATGTCGGGTTCGAGGGCCGGGCGTCGGAGATCCGCCTGTTCGAGATCGGGGTCATCCCTGGCCTCCTTCAGACACCGGCGTACGCATCAGAACTGGCGGACAGTGCCGTCAAGCGCGGGGCCATCACCCCTGAGCAGGCATATGAGCGGGTGCAGATCATCGAGCAGCGGCAGGCGGCCGTGTCCCGCCCCATCGCACCGATGGTGCTCGCAGTGCTGGACGAGAGCTGCATCCGTCGGCCGATCGGCGAACCGGAGGCCTGGGACGTGCAGTTGGCACGACTGATCGAGTTCGCCGAGCTGCCGAACACCGTGCTTCAGATCGCGCCTTACTCCATGGGAGCACGCCGCACGTTCAACCTGCCTCTGTACGTCCTGACGATGCCGGACCGCTCACTCATGTCCTACGCCGAGTCGGCCCAGCGTGGTCAGCTGGAACGCGAAAGCACGTCTGTCCTGCCCATGCTGACGGCCTACCATCAACTACAGGCCGAATCGATGCCTCAGGCGGCATCCGTTGCCATGATCAGCCAGTTGCGAAAGGGCGTTCCGTGACGACCGACACCCCCCGTTGGACCAAGTCCTCCTACAGCGACAACGGCGGCGCCTGCGTCGAGGTGGCCGCCGACCTCGCCGTCCCGCACGGCGTGGTGCCCGTCCGCGACTCCAAGAACCCGGGCGGCCCCGTACTGAACCTGGCCGCCGCCTCCTTCGCCTCCTTCGTGACGGGCGTCAGGGACGGGGCGTTCGGCGCGGTCTGAGGGGCGGGGCCCTCCCCGCCCCTCAGGGATGCATGACGATCTTTCCCACGTGCACCCTGCGAGCGAGTTCCTCCTGCGCCCGAGCGGCCTGGTCCAGAGGGAAGGTCGCGGCGATGACGGGCTGGATCCCGCCGCGACGAGCCAGGTCCATGAGGAGGGCGAAGTGGGTGGGCGTGTGCATCGCGGAGCCGATCACCTGGGCGTTGTGCAGGTAGAGGCGGCGCACGTCGAAGGTCACGCCGTATCCGCCGAGCGCTCCCGCCACGACCCACCGGCCGCCCTCGCGCAGGAGCGGCAGCCCTTCGCTCAGGAGGTCCCCGGCGACGACGTCGAGGGCGACGTCGATGCCTTCCGGGGCGGCGGCGCGGATCTGGCCGGTGATGTCCCGGGCGCGGTCGAGGACTTCGTGTGCGCCCGCTTCGCGCACCGCACCGGCCTTGGCTCCGCTGCTGATCGCGAGCACCCTCGCGCCGCGCGCACGGGCGATCTGGATCAGCGCGATGCCGACGCCGCCTGACGCTCCCGAGACCAGGGCGGTCTCCCCCGCCTTGAGCCGGCCCCGCTCGATCATGCCCAGCGCCGTGCCGTAGGCGGTCGGCAGCGTCGCGAGCTGGTCGTCGGTGAGGGGGGACTCCGTCACGTCGTGCACCTGCTCCGCCGGCGCCGTCACGTACTCGGCGTAGCCACCGTCGCGTTCGCTCCCCATCAGGCCCACCGGGTTCGCGTCCGGCCCTCCGGTGTCGTAGACCGCCGGGTCGACGACCACCCTGCGGCCGACGAGGCCTCCGTCCACGCCGGCGCCGACCGCCACGACCCGGCCCGCCACGTCGGCGCCCTGGATGCGCGGGAAGTCGACCGGGCCCCGCCATCCCGACCGTGCCTCCGGGTCTCCCGGTCGGCCGTAGGCGCCCTCCCGGGTCCACAGGTCGGTGTTGTTCAGCGCCACCGCGCCGACCCGCACCAGCACCTCCCCCGGCTGCGCGAGAGGCACCGCCACGTCCGTCAGCTCAAGAACCTCCGGCCCGCCGTGCCCGGTGATCCGCACCGCGCGCATGGTCTCGGTCCCACCCATCGCTCGACCTCCTCCATTAGGTATACTGATCTGTGAACATCTTCCACGGTACACCGATCAGTGAAGGAGCGCCGCGTGCAGGAAGCACGGCCCATGACGCCGGCCGGCCGGCGCGTCGTGGCGGCTGCCGAAGAGCTCTTCTACGACCGCGGCATCACGGCGGTCGGCGTGGATCTGATCGCCGAGCGCTCGGGGGTGACCAAGCGGACCCTGTACAACCGGTTCGGCTCCAAGGACCATCTGGTGGCGGCCTACCTCACGGAACGCGACCAGCGCTGGCGCTCACTGGTCCGCGCCACCGTCGACGCCTGCGAGGACGTCGTCGAGGCCGTCACCGGCCCCTTCGAGGCGCTGCGGACGTGGAGCGGGACCAACACCCGTGGATGCGCGTTCATCAACGCGCTCGCCGAACTCCCTGACCCGTCGCACCCCGCCCACCGCGTTGCCGCCGCCCAGAAGCTCTGGCTGATGAACCTGTTCGAGGAACTCGCCACCGCGGCGGGCTGCTCGGCTTCCTCCACTCTCGCCACCCAGCTCCTCGTGCTGCACGAGGGCGTTCTCGCCACCCAGCCGCTCCCGGTCGAGACCCTCCGGGACAGCACTGCTCTGGCACGAGCCGCAGTCCGAGCCGCGCTGCCCGCCGCCGGGGCCGCCTCCGCGCCGGGCGCCTGAGCCCGCCCGGCCGCGCAACTCGCTGGACCCCGGCCCGGGTCAGCGGCGACAGTGGCGCCCATGACTTCGCTCGTACAGCACATCACCGTCGACTGCGCCGACGCCTACAAGCTGGCCGGCTTCTGGGCCGAGGTGCTCGGCTCGCCCGTGTCCGACGAC
Organism: Streptomyces sp. ALB3; assembly: GCF_044385685.1. Taxonomy (NCBI): domain Bacteria; kingdom Bacillati; phylum Actinomycetota; class Actinomycetes; order Kitasatosporales; family Streptomycetaceae; genus Streptomyces; species Streptomyces sp. ALB3. The sequence goes on from NZ_JBISCE010000037.1 coordinate 3,704, forward strand.
GACGCGCCCGGCGATCCCGAGGCTCTCGTGGAGGCACCGGGGGCCGCGTTGCTCTTCGTCACCGTGCCTGAGTCCAAGAGCACCAAGAACCGGGTCCATCTGGACGTCCGTCCCGAGGACCGCACCCGTGACGAGGAGGTCGAGCGGCTGCTCGCCCTCGGCGCCACTCCGGTCGCCGACCACCGCAAGCCGGACGGCCGGGGCTGGGTGACGCTGGCCGACCCCGAGGGCAACGAGTTCTGCGTGGAGTGCGGCGCGCGGGAACGCGCCGCGCTGACCGGTGCCAGGCTGCCCGTCACCGCCGACGACGTCACGACGGCGGTACGGCTCGCGGTGGACACCCTCGCCACGTCCCCGGCGGACGACTGGCGGATACCGGCGGGGACGCTGGAGTGGGACTGCTGGGAGACCGTGGAGCACCTGAGCGACGACCTCTTCGCGTACGCCGTCCAGCTGGGCGGGCGCACGCCCCCGCAGGACCGCGAGGTGCCGTACCGGTACGCGTCCGCACGTGAGGGCGGTCCGGCGAACTCGGTATTCGCCGACCCGGAGGCGGGAACCGCCGGGCTGCTCCGGACACTGGAGGCGAGCGGCGCCCTTTTGACGGCGATGGTGCGGACGAGCCCCTCGGACGTGCGCTCCCACCACGTGTACGGACTCTCCGACCCGGAGGGTTTCGCCGCGATGGGCATCGTCGAGACCCTGGTGCACACCCACGACGTCGCCGTCGGGCTGTCGCTCCCCTGGACCCCGCCCGGGGACCTCTGCGACCGCGTGCTGGCACGGCTCTTCCCCGACGCCCCGGACGACGACGACCGGTGGACCGTGCTGCTGTGGTGCACCGGCCGCGCCGGCCTGCCGGGCCGCGGCCGTGTGACGTCGTGGAAGTGGCACGGTGCGCCGCTGGACCGGTGACCCACAGGCGAGCCCCCTGAGCTGCGCGCCGGCGACGGATACCGGCCAGGACGTGGCCGGTTGCCACGGTCCGCGGGAGCCTGCCGGGGATGAGCCGGTAGCGTCGCGGCCATGGAGCAGCAGACGCGCACCCCGCTCACCGATCAGGCACCCGCGGACCCGGCGGCCACCGACGACATGCTGGCCACACAGCCCATCGGGTACTGGAGCGGGCTGGCCCACACGGCCGTCACGCGCCGTCTGCGGGACGCCATGGCCAGGATCGACGTCACGCAGCCGCAGTACTGGGTGCTCAACCGGGTGCACGGCGGGGCCGCGGGACCCACCCGCGAGGAGGTCGTCGCACAGCTCGGCCCCCTCGCCGACGGACCGCGGGACATCTCCCGGGTCGTCGACCAGCTGCTCCACCGGGGCTGGCTCGGCCAGGACGGGCAGCGGCTGCGCCTCACGGACGACGGGGAGGCCGCCCGGGTGCGGCTGCGCGAGCTGGTGACCGGTCTCCGCGCCGAGGTCCACCGGGGGATCAGCGACGCGGAGTACGTGGCCGCGCTGAAGGTGCTCCGGACGATGGTGGCCAACGTCGAGGGCCCGCGCACCGTCTGACGCCTCCCACCGCCGGCCGGTCCCGCCGGTCCGGGCCGCCGCGGGCGTCCCGGACCGGCGGAGCCGCCTACCTGTGCGAGAACCAGGCTGCCGCCGGGAGCAGCCTGCCGTTGTAGTCGAAGACGGCCTGGTTCTCCCATGCGTTGCCCGAGGACGGGTCGGCCGGGTCCCAGCCGCTGCCCTTCACGGCGGTCCAGGCGGGCTCCCAGTACACGGCGCCCAGCCCTCGGCCGTTCGGGACGGCCTCGACGACGTTCATGACGTCCCGCAGGTTCGCCGCCTGGCCGGCGGGGGTCGCCGGGTAGCCGCTCACCAGCTGGCCGGCGGTGGCCACGTTGTTCTCCAGGCCGTCGTCGTCGGCGAGTGTGTGGGCGTAGGCCGTCTCGGCGACCAGCACCGGCTTCCCGTAGCGGGCGGCGGCGTCGTCGAGATTGGTCTGGAGCTCGGACAGCGAGCCGTGCCAGTAGCCGTAGTAGGAGAGCGCGATGACGTCGAACGGCACCTTGTGCGCCACGGCGTTGTCGAACCACCAGCGGGTGCCGGCGTTGTCACCGCCCTCGGCGAGGTGCAGGACCACCTTCGTGCCGGAGGACACCGCCTTGGCCGCGTTCGCTCCGGAGGTCAGGAGGCCGGCCAGCTGGGACCAGTTGTCGGTGGATCCCTCGGGCCAGAGCATCCCGGCGTTGGTCTCGTTGCCGATCTGCACCATGTCGGCCGTGGTCCCCTGGGCCTTCAGGGCGTTCAGCACGTCGTAGGTGTGGTTGTGGACGTCGGTCCGCAGCCGGCTGTAGCTGTGTCCCGCCCATGCGGCGGGCTTGATCTGCTTGCCCGGGTCGGCCCAGGCGTCGGAGTAGTGGAAGTCGACGAGGGTCTTCATGCCGAGGGCCTTGGCGCGCCTGGCCATGGCCAGGACGTGGGCCTTGTCGTTGTACCCGTCGGCCGGGTTCACCCAGACCTTGAGGCGTACGTAGTTCATCCCGGAGTTCCGGAGGATGCTCATGGCGTCCCCGGCCCTGCCGCCCGCGTCGCGGTAGGCCGCGCCGTACGCCTCGTTCTTCGGGAGGGTGGAGAGGTCACCTCCCTTCACGCTCAGCCCGGTGCCTCCCCGGCCGAAGGTGAGGTCGTCGAAGTTGGCCCACTCCCCCGCGTGCGCGTCGGAGTTGAGGCTGATGGTGCAGGAACCGCCGGTCACCTCGACCGAGGTGACGAGGCGGATCCAGTCGCCGTCCGCGGTCGGCGGCAGGTCGGTACGCTGCTCGGCCGAGCCGCAGTTCCGCAGGGCGATGTAGGCGGAGTTCTGGCCTCCGCCGGAGCGGACCCAGGCGCTGAGCGTGTACCTGCCGTCGGCGAGGCCGCTCAGGTACTGGTAGGTCTCGACCTTGTACGCCGAGGCCGACCAGTGGCTGAGCCGGGTGCTGCCGCCGTGGCCCCCCGCCTCGGTGAAGGAGGCGGCGTCCTGCCCCCCGGCCGAGTAGGTCGACCAGCCGGTGGCACCCGACTCGAAGCCGGTGTTGACGGGGGCGGTGGCCGCGTGCGCGGCCTGCGCGGGGAGCGCGGCGAGGACGAGGCCCGAGAGTGCGGCCACCGCCCCGGCCGCCTTCGCGCGGGTGTGCGTCGTTCCGTACATCGTCGATGTCCCTTCGACAGTTGTGCGGCTCACGGATGGGCGCCTCAGCCGTCGAGCCGTACGACGCGGACCTCGCCCGCCGGAACGGCGAGCTCGTCCACGGCCGGCTCGCCGGTGAGGAGTTCGGTGCCGGGGGCGTCCAGCGCCACTCCGGCCTCGGTGTCGCTGTGGTTGATCGCGAACAGGTAGGTGCCGCCTCCGCCGGTGCGGCGCACCACCTCGACGTCGTGCGGCAGGCCGGTGCGCGCCTCGACGCCCGCGTCGGTCGCGGCGCGGTCCAGGACGGCGTCCAGGTCCGGGCCGGAGAGCCGGGTGGAGATGTACCAGGCTGTGCCCTCGCCGAGCCGGTTGCGGGTGACGGCGGGGCGGCCTGCCGGGAGGCCGTCGGCGTACGACCAGACGGTCTCCGCGCCGCGCGGGACCACCACGTCCGACCAGAGGTCACCGGTCAGCTCCGGGCCCTCGGGAGCACCTTCGGGGGTGATCAGGCGGACCTTCCCGCCCACCGGGAGCGGGGCGAACTCCTCGATCGTGAGGCCGAGTACGTCCCGGAGGGCACCGGGGTAGGGCCCGGGGTGCACCGCGTCGTCGGTGTCGACGATGCCGGAGAAGTACGAGACGACGAGGGTGCCGCCGTCCTCGACGTACCGGCGCAGGTTGCGGCCGGTCTCCTCGGTGGCCAGGTAGAGGGCGGGCACGACGACCAGGGGGTAGCCGGAGAGGTCGGCGTCCGGGTGGGCGAAGTCCACGGTGAGGTGGCGGTCGTACAGCGAGGCGTAGAAGGTGTCGGCCCGCTCCCGGGCGTCGTGCTCCTCGCTCGGGCGCCACTCCAGGCCCTGTGCCCACCAGGACTGCCAGTCCCAGAGCATCGCCACGTCTGCCACGGTCCGGGTGCCCCGGATGCCCTCCAGCAGGCCGAGCCCGGCTCCGAGCGCGCTCACCTCGCGCCAGATCCGCGAGTCGGTTCCCGCCTGCGGGACCATCGCGGAGTGGAACTTCTCGGCGCCGCGCCGGGACTGCCGCCACTGGAAGAACATGGCGCCCTCGGAGCCCCGGGCGACGTGGGCGAGGCTGTTGCGGGCCATCTCGCCGGGTTGCTTGGCGGGGTTGTGGGGCTGCCAGTTGACGCCGCTGGTGGAGTGTTCCAGGAGCAGCCAGGGCGCGCCGCCCGCGACCGAGCGGGTGAGGTCGGCGGCCATGGCGAGGTTGACGTGGGTGCGGCGGCCGTCGGTGATCAGGTAGTGGTCGTTGGAGACGATGTCGACCTCGCGGCCCCAGGCCCAGTAGTCGACGGATGCGCACTGGCTGAGGGCGGTCATGAAGTTCGTGGTGACCGGGACGCCGGGGGCGAGCCGGTGCAGGATGTCGCGTTCGGCGGTGAAGTTCTCCCGCATGGTGGCGTCGGCGAAACGGGCGTAGTCCAGCTGCTGGGCGGGGTTACCGACGGTCGGGGCGGTGCGGGGCGGGTCGATGTCCTCCAGGCTCCGGTAGCGCTGGCCCCAGAAGGCGGTGCCCCAGGCCTCGTTGACCGCGTCGGCCGAACCGTGCCGGTCCGCGAGCCAGCGGCGGAAGTGCGCGCCGCAGCCGTCGCAGTAGCAGGCGCTGACCGGGACGCCGTACTCGTTGTGGACGTGCCACATCGCGAGGGCGGGGTGCTTCGCGTAGCGGCGGGCGAGCTGCTCGGTGATGCTCGCCGCCGCCGCGCGGTAGGCGGGCGAGCTGTGGCAGATGGCGCCGCGTGCCCCGAAGGCGTAGCGGACCCCGTCGCGGCTGACCGGCAGCGCTTCGGGGTGGGCGCGGTAGAACCAGGCGGGTGGCACGACGGTGGGTGTGCCGAGGTCGGCGCGGATGCCGTTGACGTGCAGCAGGTCCAGGAGGCGGTCGAGCCAGCCGAAGTCGTAGGTGCCCGGCTCGGGTTCCAGCAGCGCCCAGGAGAAGATCCCGACGCTGACCATGGTCACGCCGGCCTCGCGCATCAGGCGGACGTCCTCGTGCCAGACCTCCTCGGGCCACTGCTCGGGGTTGTAGTCCCCGCCGAAGGCCAGCTTGTGCAGGCCGACCGGATAGGCAGTGGATTCTGAGTGCGGCATGGACAGCTCCTGGCTCTTCGGGACAACTTCTGGGAACGTGCACACACGCTCTCGGCGGCGCAGGGTCAACATAACCGCACAGCAACAACCATTGACAAGTGTCGGTTTCGTTTCTCTACTGTGAACGCTCACAGCGCCATACCGGCCAGTCCGCCGATGCGTCTGCTCGTCTCGTCAGGGGAGAAACCATGAAATACCGCACCGTCGCGGTGACCACCGCCGCCGCACTCGCCGCCGGCGCCCTGCTCTCGGGCTGCGGCTCGGACGACGGGGGCGACGAGCCGGCAGCCTCCGGTCCGGCTTCCCTGACCTACTGGGCGTGGGCGCCCGGACTGGACAAGGTCGCGGACATCTGGAACAAGGGCCCGGGCAAGGAGGCCGGCATCACCGTCACGGTGAAGAAGCAGGCCTCGGGTGACGACCTGGTCACCAAGATCATCACGGCGGCGAAGGCGCACAAGGCCCCCGACCTGGTCCAGGCCGAGTACCAGGCGCTCCCCACCCTCGTCTCCAACGACGTGCTCGCCGACATATCCGAGGAGGCGGGTGACGCCGAGGGCGAGTTCGCCGAGGGGATCTGGCAGCAGGCGACGCTCGGTTCGGACGCCCTGTACGCGCTGCCGCAGGACTCGGGCCCGCTGATGTTCTACTACCGCAAGGACCTCTTCGAGCAGTACGGCCTGACCGTGCCCACCACCTGGGACGAGTTCGCCGAGACCGCACGCGCGCTGAAGAAGAAGGCGCCGGACAAGGCCCTCACCACCTTCTCGTCCAACGACTCGGGCCTCTTCGCGGGCCTCGCCCAGCAGGCGGGCGCGAAGTGGTGGACCACCGGCGGCGACAAGTGGAAGGTGGCGATCGACGACCCGGCGACGCAGAAGGTCGCCGACTTCTGGGGCGGACTGGTCAAGGAGGGCGCCGTCGACAACCAGCCGATGTACACCCCGGCCTGGAACAAGGCGCTCAACACGGGCAAGCAGGCCGCCTGGGTCAGCGCCGTCTGGGCGCCGGGCACCCTGACCACTGCCGCACCCGGGACCAAGGGCAAGTGGGCCATGGCGCCGCTCCCCCAGTGGAAGGCCGGTGACAACGTCACCGGAAGCTGGGGCGGTTCCTCCACCGCCGTCACCAACGACTCCAAGAACAAGAAGGCCGCCGCCACCTTCGCGAAGTGGCTGAACACGGACCCCGCCGCACTCGCCGCACTGGTGAAGGAGAGCGGTATCTACCCCGCCGCGACGTCCGCCCAGACCGGCGGCGCCCTGGCGAAGGCTCCGGACTACTTCTCCAACCAGCCCGGCTTCTACACCGAGGCCGCGAGAATCGCCCAGGGCACCGCTCCCGCCGCCTGGGGCCCGAACGTCAACGTCGCGTACAGCGCCTTCAAGGACAACTTCGCCGCCGCCGCGAAGAACAAGTCGGACTTCGGGTCCGCGCTGACCGCCATGCAGGACGCCACCGTCGCGGACCTGAAGAAGCAGGGCTTCGGGGTCTCGGAGTGACACGCGCATCCCGCGGCAAGGCGTACGGGGTCAAGAGCGCCCCGTACGTCTTCCTGATCCCCGCCACCCTGCTCTTCCTGCTCTTCTTCGCCCTGCCCATCGGCTACGCCGTGTACCTCAGCTTCCGCAGGACCGAGGTCAAGGGGCTGGGCCTCGGCAAGGGCGCGCGGGAGGAGATCTGGGCCGGCCTCGCCAACTACACGGACGCGCTCTCCGACTCCGAGCTGCTGCACGGGGCGCTGCGCATCCTGGGCTACGGCGCGATCGTCGTCCCGGTGATGCTCGGTCTCGCCCTGCTCTTCGCCCTGCTGCTGGACACGGACGGGCTTCGCACGCGCGGCTTCAGCAGGCTGGCGATCTTCCTGCCGTACGCGATCCCGGGCGTCATCGCCGCACTGATGTGGGGCTTCCTGTACCTGCCCGACGTCAGCCCCCTCCTGTACGTGCTCGACGCGGTGGGACTCCCGCAGCCCGACCTGCTGGACGGCGGGCCGCTGTACCTCTCCCTGGCCAACATCGCGGTGTGGGGAGGCACGGGCTTCAACATGATCGTGATCTACACGTCGCTGCGGGCGATCCCCGCCGAGATCTTCGAGGCCGCGCGGCTCGACGGCTGCTCGCAGCTGCAGATCGCGCTGCGGATCAAGATCCCGATGGTGGCGCCGTCGCTGATCCTGACCTTCTTCTTCTCGATCATCGCGACGCTCCAGGTCTTCAGCGAGCCCACCACGCTGAAACCGCTGACCAACTCGCTCTCCACCACCTGGAGTCCGCTGATGAAGGTCTACCAGGACGCCTTCGTCAACAACGACGTCCATGCGGCGGCCGCCCAGGCGGTCATCATCGCCCTCGCCACCCTCGGCCTGTCCTTCGGCTTCCTCAAGGCGGCCAACTCCCGTACGAAGCAGGGAGACTCCTGATGAGCACCCAGCCCCTCGCCGCACCCGGCCGCCGGCGGCCGCCGCTGGTCCCGACCGCCGCGCTCCTTCTCGGCGCCGTCTACTGCCTGCTGCCCGTCGCCTGGGTCCTGGTCGCGTCGACGAAGTCCGGCAGCGAGCTGTTCTCCACCTTCACCTTCCTGCCGGGCTCCGGCTTCACCGACAACGTCACCGACCTCACGGCGTACCGCGACGGGGTGTACTGGAGGTGGATGGCCAACTCGGCGTTCTACGCGGGGGCGGGCGCCCTGCTGTCCACCGCGGTGTCCGCGGTCTCGGGGTACGCGCTGGCCGTGTACCGCTTCCGCGGGAAGGAGACCGTCTTCAACATCCTGCTCGCCGGGGTGCTGATGCCTCCGGTGATCCTCGCCGTACCGCAGTACCTGCTGCTGGCCGAGGTGGACATGACCGACTCCTACCTCTCGGTACTGCTGCCGCTGATCCTCTCCCCGTACGGCGTCTACCTGGCCCGGATCTACGCGGCCGCCGCCGTCCCCGCCGACGTGATCGAGGCGGGGCGCATGGACGGCGGCGGCGAGTGGCGGATCTTCCGGACCATCGCGCTGCCGATGATGCTGCCGGGGCTGGTGACGGTGTTCCTGTTCCAGTTCGTGGCGGTCTGGAACAACTTCCTGCTGCCCTACATCATGCTCGGCGACGACGAGAAGTTCCCGGTCACGCTGGGCCTCTACACACTGCTCCAGCAGGGTTCGAACACCCCGGCGCTCTACACGCTGGTCATCACCGGCGCGCTGCTGGCGATCATCCCGCTGATCGCCCTGTTCCTCGCGATCCAGCGGTTCTGGAGCCTCGACCTGCTCTCCGGCGCCGTAAAGTCCTGACTGCTCCTCGACAGGGCGTCCTTTCATGAAAGATCAAGCACCATGAGCCGCACAGAACAGAACGGCGCGGGACGCCGCAGGCCGCCGACGATCCACGACGTCGCCCGGGAGGCCGGGGTCTCCCGGGGCACGGTCTCCCGGGTGCTGAACGGCGGTCACAACGTGAGCTCCGCCGCGCTCGACGCGGTCCAGTCCGCCATCCGCCGTACCGGCTACACCGTGAACCGGCACGCCCGGTCCCTGATCACCGGACGCTCCGACTCGGTGGCGTTCCTGCTGACCGAGCCCCAGGAACGCTTCTTCGAGGACCCGAACTTCAACGTGCTGCTGCGCGGCTGCACCACCGCGCTCGCGGCGCACGACATCCCGCTGCTGCTGATGATCGCGGGCACGGAGGCGGAACGCCGGCGCAACATGCGTTACATCGCCGGGCACGTGGACGGGGTGCTGCTGGTCTCCAGCCACTCCGGCGACCCGGTCGCCGCCCAGCTGCACGAGGCCGGTGTTCCGCTGGTGGCCTGCGGGAAGCCGCTCGGGCAGGGGTCACGGGTCAGCTATGTGGCGGCGGACGACCGCAACGGCGCGCGGGACATGGTGCGTTACCTCCACGAGTCGGGGCGCCGCCGGATCGCCACGGTCACCGGCCCGCTGGACACCCCGGGCGGCGTGGACCGGCTGGCCGGTTACCGCGAGACGCTCACCGAGTGCGGGCTGCCCGTCGACGAGACCCTGATCGTGCCGGGCGACTACAGCCGGGCGGGCGGTGCGGCGGCGGCCGCGCTGCTGCTGGAGCGGGCACCCGACGTGGACGCGGTGTTCGTCGCGTCGGACCTGATGGCGCAGGGCGTCCTGAGCACGCTGGAGCAGGCGGGACGGCAGGTGCCGCGGGACATCGCGGTCGGTGGTTTCGACGACTCGCCCGCGGCACTCGCCGGGCGCCCCGAGCTGACGACGGTCCGCCAGCCGTGGGACCGGATCAGCGCCGAGATGGTGCGCGTGCTGCTGGCGCAGATCGGCGGGGAGGACCCCGCCGCGGTCATCCTCCCCACGGAGCTGGTGCGCCGGGGTTCGGCCTAGACCTCCGCGACACGGCGTGCGGCGGCACCCTGGCGGGCGGGGCACCGCCGCACGTCGTGGGGGGTCAGGCGGTCAGCGCCGCGAGCTCCGCGTCGGCGCGCTCGGTGACCAGGGTGAGGACGCGGCCGGCGGCTGCCAGGTCCTCGGCCGGTATGCCGCCCCAGATGCGGGCGGAGACGGGGGCGGTCTCGGCGGCGACGGCGGCGAGCAGCTCGCGCCCGGCAGCCGTGGGGCGCAGGCAGGCGCCGTCCTCGACGAGCAGCCGCCTGGCCAGCAGCTCGTCCAGGGTGACGCGGATCCCCGCCGGATCGGCCTTGAGGTGGCCCCTGACCTGGGCGATGAGTTGGTCCGCCGTCTGCGGGGCCTCGGCGGTGGCTGCGGCGCGCAGGGTGATCTGCTGCTGGAAGGTGGCGCCGTGCCGGGCCAGGGCGTGCTCCAGGACGCCGCGGGCGGCGTAGTGGGCCAGGCCGAGCACGCGGGCGTCGGCGACGGGTCCGGCGGTGGACGCGGTGGTGGACTCGGTGGTGGTCATGGCGTTGTCCCCTGTGTGCTCTCGTCGTGCGGTACGGATGGAGCGAGAGGTGCGTCGAGCAGGGTCCTCAGCTCGTCGGTGAACGTGCGCGTCCGGGGGGCGTCGAGGCCACCGAGCGGTTCCAGCAACTGCTGGTGCAGCTCCTGGACCACCGTGATCGCCTGCCGTGTGACGACCTCGCCCCGCTCGGTCAGGGCGAGCTGCACGGCACGCGGGTCACGGGGATCGCGCGTCCGCCCGATCAGGCCGGCCGTCTCCAGGGCGCGCGCCAGCTTCGAGACGTACAGCGCCTCCAGGCCGGTGTGGTCGGCGAGGCGCCGCTGACTGGGTCGTTCTCCCGCGCGCTGCATGCCGTACAGCGAGGCGACCAGCGCGTACTGGGCGTGGGTGAGCCCCAGCGGGGCCAGCGCGCGGTCGACCGCGACGCGCCACTTGTTGGCGAGCCGCCACACCAGGAAGCCCGGCGTGGGACCGGGAGGACGCGGACCGTTGCTCATGGGAAACAGAGTACATGGCTACTATGTCCATGGCTACTGTTTTTCTCCCGGCCCGAACGGCCCACCACCCCGCCCCTGCGGGACGCGCCTTCAGACCGCCAGGGCCGGATAGTCGGTGTAACCCTTCGCGCCACCACCGAAGAAGGTGGACGGGTCCGGGGTGTTGAAGGGCCCGCCGGCCTTCAGCCGGGCCGGGAGATCGGGGTTGGCGAGGAACAGCGCGCCGTAGGCGATGATGTCGGCGATGCCGTCGTCGATCACCGTGTGGTGCCCGGGACCGGTCGGCCCCTCGGAGAACACGTTGATGACGAGGGTCCCGGTGAACTGCTTGCGCAGAGCGAGCGTCAACTCGCGGGTCCCGGCCTGTTCCAGCACGTGCAGGTAGGCGAGCCCGAGCGGCTCCAGTTCCGCGACGAGCGCGGTGTAGACGGCGTCCGGCTCGGGCTCCTCGATGCCGTTGTAGGGGTTCCCGGGCGAGATGCGCAACGCGGTGCGCTCGGCGCCGATCTCGGCCACGACCGCCTTGACCACCTCCACGGCGAAGCGGATGCGGGCCTCGTCGGAGCCACCCCACTCGTCGGTGCGCAGATTGGTATTGGGCGCCAGGAACTGCTGGATCAGGTAACCGTTGGCACCGTGCAGCTCGACTCCGTCGAATCCGGCCTCGACCGCGTTGCGGGAGGCCGTGACGAAGTCGGCGATCGTCGCACGGATCTCGGCATCGGTGAGCTCGTGCGGCTCCACGAAGTCCCTGGGCCCGACGTGGGTGTGGACCTGACCGGGCGCCGCGACCGGGGAGGGCGCCACCGGAGTGAGCCCGTCCGGCAGCAGGACGGGGTGGCCGATCCTGCCCGCGTGCATGATCTGGGCGAAGATCCGGCCGCCCGCCGCGTGTACGGAGTCGGTGACCTTGCGCCAGGAGGCGACCTGCTCGGCGCTGTGCAGGCCGGGGGTGGACGGATACCCCTGGCCGACCACGGAGGGCTGGATCCCCTCGGTGATGATCAGCCCCGCCGAGGCGCGCTGGGTGTAGTACTCGACGGTGAGGTCCGTGGCCGTGCCGCCCGCACCGGCCCGGCTGCGGGTCATCGGAGCGAGGGCGATGCGGTTGGAGAGCTGCGTACCGGAGAGGTCGACGGGATCGAACGCGGTGGTCATGTAAGCCTCCGAGGCCATTTATGTGGTCGGCCAAGTAACCGACCGTCGTCACTGTAACCCATTAATTGGCCGACCAAGGTAAAGTTCACGAGGACGTCACGAACCCCGGTTCCGACCGGCCCGCGCCATCGCACCGAGGAGTCCCGATGAAGGCCGACAGCACCGCCCCCGCCGATGCCGCCTGCGTCGGCGGGCCGCCGAGCGCGGCCCTCGGCGGCCCCGTCAGCCACGCCGTCTCCCGAGTCGCCAGGCTGCACAGGATCACGGCCGGCCGACTCCTCAGGGGGCTGGGGCTCTACCCGGGCCAGGAGTTCCTGATGATGCACCTCTGGGACACCGGAGCGGTCCGCCAGGCCGAACTGATCAGGGCCATGGACCTCGACCCGTCCACCGTCACCAAGATGCTCCAGCGTCTCGAACAGGCCGGTCACGTGCGCCGTCGCCCCGACCCGGACGACCGGCGGGCCGTCCTGGTCGAGGCGACGGAGCAGAGCTGCGCACTCCACACCCAGGTGCGTGCCGCATGGGCGGACCTGGAGGAACACACCCTCGTGGGGCTGGGCCCGGCCGAGCGCGCGGAGCTGACCCGGCTGCTCGCCAAGGTGGAGGAGAACCTCTGCCAGGAAAGCGTGGACTGCCCCACGCGATAACCGGGGCCCCGGCTCAGCCGGACAGCACGTCCAGGGCGCGGTCGACGTCCGCCTCGGTGTTGTACAGGTGGAAGGCCGCCCTCAGATTGCCCGCTCGGGCGGAGACCATCACCCCGGCCGACGCCAGGTCGGGTTCCCGGCCGCCCAGGCCGGGTACGGCGACGATCGCGGAGGTGCCGGGCACCGCCTCGTGCCCGATCGACGCCAGCCCTTCCCGGAACCGGGCCGCGAGCGCCGTGGCACGGGCGTACACGGCGTCCACCCCCACCTCGGCCAGCAGACCCAGGGACCGCTCGGCGCCGTGATAGGCGAGGAAGGCGATCGGCTGGTCGAAACGGCGGGCGTCGGCGGCGAGCTTCTCGACCGGCCCGTACGTGCTGCTCCAGGGGTCCTCGGCCGCCACCCAGCCCGCGTAGAGCGTGGGCAGGGTCTGCTGGGCCTCCTCGGTCACGGTCAGGAAGGACGCGCCCCGGGGACACATGAGGAACTTGTACCCGCCGGTGACGGTGTAGTCGTACGCTCCTGCATCCAGCGGCAGCCATCCGGCCGACTGGCTGGCGTCGAGCATCGTCCGGGCCCCGTGCGTGGCCGCGGCCGCCCGGACCGCGTCCAGACCGGCGACCCGGCCGTCGGCGGACTGGACGGCCGAGAAGGCGACGAGCGCGGTCTCCGGCCGTACGGAGCCGGCCAGTTCGGCCAGCGGGACGTAGCGCATCCTCAGATCGCCGCGTACGGCGAACGGGCTGACGACGGAACTGAACTCACCGGTCGGCGCGAGGACTTCGGCACCCGGCGGGAGGGACGCGGCGACGAGTGCGACATGGGCCGCGACGCAGCCGCCGACAGCCACCCGTGCGGGCGTGACACCGGCGAGCCCGGCGAAGGCCGCACGGCTGGAGTCCACCGCGTCGACGTTTCCCGCCCCGCCCCTGACCCCTGCGGCCCCCTCGTCGGCCAGCGCCTTGACGGCGTCGACGGCACGACGGGGCAGCAGCCCGCAGGTGGAGGTGTTCAGATAGGTGGTCTCGCATGCGAATTCGGTGGCCACGGCCTGGTCGATCGCAGAAGTCTCCATGCGGGACAGCCTGACGGCCGCCCAACCTCACGTCAATCACGTGAGTTTGAGCGGCGCGCCCAAGACGTCCTTATACGCGCTGGTCGGACACTTCAGCCCGGGGCGCTTCGCAGGCACCGTCCGCGTCGCAGGCCGCCGCGTCCCCTCCGACCTGGGTCAGGGCGGAGACCTCGCGGTCCTTCCACGCCTGTTCCAGCGCCTGGGTGAAGACCTCGGCGGGCTGCCCTCCGGAGATGCCGTAGCGCCGGTCGAACACGAAGAACGGCACGGCGTCGGCACCCAGCTCGGCGGCCTCGCGCTCGTCGGCCCGCACGTCTTCGGCGTACGCTCCGGGGTCGGACAGCACCGCACGCGCCTCGTCGCCGTCGAGGCCCGCCTCGACGGCGAGGCCGGCCAGCACCGCGTCGTCGAAGACGGAGCGCTCCTCGGCGAAGTTCGCCCGGTAGACGAGGGTGAGGAGCTCGTCCTGACGTCCGCGCGCCTTGGCGAGGTGGAGCAGCCGGTGGATGTCGAAGGTGCTGCCGTGGTCACGCCCCTCGGTGCGGTAGCCGAGCCCTTCGGCCTGCGCGTTCGCCGCGACGTTGGCCTCCATGCCGCGCGCCTCCTCGACGGTGCGCCCGTACTTCTGTGCCAGCATGTCGACGACCTGCTCGATGTCGCCCTTGGCACGTCCGGGGTCGAGCTCGAACGAGCGGTGGACCACCTCGACCCCGTCACGGTGGGCGAAGCCGGCCAGCGCCTTCTCGAACCGCGCTTTTCCGACATAGCACCACGGGCAGGCGATGTCGCTCCATATCTCGACGCGCATGACTCTTCTGTTCTCCAGCTCTGCTGTGTCCGGGGCGGAGGGAGCCTCCGCCGCCGCTTCAACGTACGGATGGAGCAGCTGATTCCCTGGGCGGGCCGGTTCACCCGGGCTGGGTCCCGGCCGGGACGGCCCGGACGGGGCCCACGGCCGCAGCACGTGGGCGCTGGGGCGTCGTGTCGCTCGTCGGCATGATCAAAGCTGTTCGAGATCCCCACCGGTCGCACATGGAAGGCGCCCCCATGACCCGCACCACCCCGCCACGCCCCCTCGACGTGGAAGCGGTGTCTCCCGCCCTGGCAGCCCGTCGGCGCACGACCACCCGGCTGCACCGACCAGTGGGAGTGTGACGGTGCCTCACGCAACTGGCTGCCGGTCGAGGACCGGGACCACGGCAGTGATCCCCACACGATCAACCCGACCGACGTCCACCTCGGCCGGGGCCTGATGCGTGTGCACAGAGAACGAGGGGGGCGTCGGTCTTATGACGCGATCGGCCCCCGATGTCAGGTCACCGTCACCGTGGTGTCAGCCTTCGCGCCCGGGAGTCCTGGCGCGGGCGCGCGTGGCTGAGCGCCGTACAGGTACGGCGGGCGCCCGTGACGCGTGTTCTCCGTGCGGAACAGCGCAAAGCGCCTACCGTGCTGTTCTGGTGCACGTCGTGGAAGGCGGTAGGGCTGCTCGGCCCGGACGTTATGGACCTTGTTCTCCCAGCCCTTGTACGAGCACGGATAGGACTGTCGCGCCCGTGCGGGACGTCGTGTCGGGCATGAAGCCCTGCCACAGGGCCGGGTGGTGACGCCGACGGCGTCACCGGACTTGTTCCGCGCGTCGGGCACCGGCTCGGGCGTCTTCAGCGGTTCCCGCCGTACCGCTGCTCCGGCGCCGGCCGTCCGAGCGGCACGGCTTTCACCGCGATGGGCCCCGCACCTGCCACGGACGGCGCCGCCGCCCAGCTCAGCCACCGAACACCGAGGGAGTGAGATGCGACCGCCGAAGGTCTTTCACTGGATCATCACGCTGCAAGGGGGCTCTGTCGGCCCGCGCACCTTCGAGGGGACCGTTCTGGTCGAATCCGAGGAGACCCGGCAGGAGATCTACCGTCGCGTGGTGGTCTCGACGAGTGAGGAGAGCGGCATCGACGAGCCTGTGGTGGCCTTCTTCGACCTCGAGTCCAACCAGCTCTGAACCGTCCGCGTCGGCATCGTGCCGTCGCGCGGCAGCGCCCTTCCGGCCGCCGGCCACCTCGCCGCCCACGCAGCTGCGGCCCCGGCGACCCGGAGCTCGGGCTCGCTCGACGCGCGGCGAACAGCCCTGCACGCTCTGCGCGAGGCCCGGAAACTGCTCCTCATCACCGTGCGGGACATCACCGACGCACAGCTCACCGAACGGTCCACCGTGAGTGAGCTGACCCTCGGCGGCATCCTGAACCACCTCGCCCGGGGTGAACGGGTCTGGACGCACATCCTCACCGACACGACCGGCCGGACCCCTGACGGGATGTGGGACATGGAGCAGTACCGGTCACCGGAGGGCGCCACGGTCACCGGCCTCCGCACCGCCTACGAGTCGGCCGCCCGCGCCACGGACGAAGCCGCCGCGGAGGCGGACCCGGACACGGAGGCCCGCCTGCCGGAGACGCCCTGGGAGCCCGGGGCCGTGCACCACTGGCCGGTACGCCGGATCCTTCTGCATCTCCTCCAGGAGACCGCCCAGCACGCCGGGCACGCGGACATCATCCGGGAGTCGATCGACGGCGCGAACAGCACCGCGCGGCGGTCGTAGAGCCGACGGGCGTCCCGGGTGCGCGCGTAGCCTCCGGGGACGGACCTGCGACCGGCGGCGTACGCCGTGTCCATCGGGGGCGGGTGCTGCCGGCTCACGCCGTACGACCGGACGGCGTGACGACCTGGACGCTCCTGGGCGCGGCAGGGTGGAGCACGCGGAGGTCCGGGAGGTCGCGGAGACCTGCCGGTCGTCACTGGCCGACGTCGGCCGCCTGGCGCGCAGTGGGCCCGGAACCCGAGCTGTCGGGTCCGGGCCCACCACGTGGGTGCGCGGTGCTTCAGCTGCCGTCGCGCATGTCTCCGGGGCCGGAGGGCCGGAAGGTGATCCGGTCGAACGCCGCCGAGCAGCCGTCGCCCGTCGGCGACTGCACGAGGAAGCCGATGCGGGCGGCCGCCCGCTGCTCCTCCGTGCCGAGGGTGAACAGCCGGACGAAGGTCCACCGCTCGCCGTCCGCCGAGGCGTGGAAGGCGAAGGCGCCACCGGTGCGGCTGAGCCGCAGCCAGCAGCTGTCCCCCTCCACCACGGCGGAGTTCACGTCGTCGGACTGGCCCCGGGTGACCACCGTGCAGACCGTGGGGCGGTCCGGGGAGAGTTCCAGGCAGAGCTTCGCCCATTCCCGCTCCCCGACGTGGAGGTAGAGGACTCCGGCGTCGAAGGCGGCGGCGAAGCCGACGCGCACCCGGGCGATCAGCTGGAAGTCGCCCTCCGGGGCTGCCCCGAGCAGACGCGGCGCGTCACTCGCGGGCTCCTGGGTGTCACCGCCCGGCGGGACGAAACGGTCCTGCTTCGCACCCGCCGAGCCGGTCAGCACACCGCCCTCGTAGGTCCATCCGCCATCCGGCCCGGAGGCATCCAGGGCGAAGGGGAGCTCCGGGAGCCGCAGCGCCGTCACGCGCGGCGCCCGTCGACCCGGCGCGGGAGGTTCTGCGGGTTGTCCTCGCGGAGCTCCGGCGGCAGCAGCTCCTCGGGCGTCGACTGGTAGCTGACCGGGCGCAGCCAGCGCTCGATCGCGGTGGCGCCGACCGACGTGGAGGTGGAGGTCGTGGCCGGGTAGGGGCCACCGTGGTGCTGGGCGGGGGCGACGGCGACGCCGGTCGGCCAGCCGTTGACCAGGACGCGTCCGGCCACCGGGGTGAGCTCGGCCAGCAGACCGGCGGCGCTGCCGTCGGCCTCCTGCGTGGCGATCTGGAGGGTGGCGGTGAGGTTGCCCGGCAGCCGGGAGAGCACGGCGGTGATCTCGTCGGCGGAGTCGTAGCGCGCGACGACGGTGACCGGCCCGAAGCACTCCTCCAGGAGCGCGTCGTGCGGGCCCTCCTGGACGAGCCGCTGCGCCGGCACGGTGAAGAAGCCCGCGGAGACGGTGTGCTCGCTGCCCGGGCCGGGGGTGACGGGGGCCTCCACGTCCGGAAGTGCGGCCCGTTCGGCCACCCCCTGGACGAAGGCGTCGCGCATCCGGTGGTCGAGCATGACCCCGGCCCCCGTACCGCTCACCGTCTCGGTCAGCGACTTCAGCAGCTGGTCACCGGCCTCGCCCGACGGGGCGAACACGAACCCGGGCTTGGTGCAGAACTGTCCGGCCCCCATGGTCATCGAGCCGCCGAGCCCGGCGCCGATCTGCTCACCGCGCTCGGCGGCCGCAGCCTCGGTGACGACGACGGGGTTGAGCGAACCGAGCTCGCCGTGGAAGGGGATGGGGGTGGGGCGGGCGGCAGCGGCGTCGAAGAGGGCGCGGCCGCCGCGGATCGAGCCGGTGAAGCCGGCGGCGGAGACGAGCGGGTGCTTCACCAGCTCGACACCCGCCTCGAACCCGTGGACCACGGTCAGGACGTCCTCGGGCAGGCCGTGCTGCGCCGCCGCCCTGCGCAGGAGCGAGGCGCAGATCTCGGAGGTCGCCGGGTGGTCGGGGTGCGCCTTGACGACGACCGGACAGCCGGCCGCGAGCGCGCTCGCGGTGTCGCCGCCGGGGACGGAGAAGGCGAGCGGGAAGTTGCTGGCGGCGTAGACGGCGACGACACCGAGCGGGATCTTGTAGCGGCGCAGGTCCGGCCAGGGCGGAGTCCTGCTGCCGTCCTCGTGGTCGATGTGGATGTCGAGGTAGGCACCCTCGTCGACGACCTCGGCGAAGGCCCGCAGCTGGGCTGCCGTGCGGGCGAGTTCGCCGGTCAGGCGGGCGGGGCCGAGCGCGGTCTCCGCGTCGGCCGCCTCGATCACGTGTTCCTGGGCCTCGGCGAGCAGGTCGGCCGCGGTCCGCAGGAACGCGGCGCGCACGGTGCGGTCGGCCAGGGCTCCGCGGACGGCGTGCGCCGCCCGGACCGCACGGTCGACCTCCTCCGCTGTAGCCTCCACCGCGACCTGCTCACGCGGGTTCCCCGTTCGGGGGTCGACGCTCCAGACTGGTGCTGCTGCCACCGTATTTCCTTCCGGTCCACTGCCACACAGGAGAAGTTGTTCGGTATTCTGAACAGCGTTCCTGAACGTGAATACACGGGGAACTCTATTTCCGGGCGCTCGTGGTGGCAAGAAGTCGCAGGGTCGTACAAGAAGGCTGGAAGGGGCATCAGGCATGTCGGTAGGCGAGTCCGGTGGGGCACAGGTCAAGTCCGCTGTACGGACGGTGGAACTCCTCGAATACTTCGCGGGGCGCCCCGGCATGCACTCGCTGGCCGCGGTGCAGGAGGCCGTCGGCTACCCCAAGTCCAGCCTCTACATGCTGCTGCGGACCCTGGTGGAGCTCGGCTGGGTGGAGACCGACGCCACGGGCACGCGGTACGGGATCGGTGTGCGCGCCCTGCTCGTCGGGACCTCGTACATCGACGGTGACGAGGTCGTCGCCGCCGCCCGGCCCACCCTGGACCGGCTCTCCGACGACACCACGGAGACCATCCACCTGGCCCGCCTGGACGGGACGAACGTGGTGTACCTCGCCACCCGGCAGTCCCAGCACTACCTGCGCCCCTTCACCCGCGTCGGCCGCCGGCTGCCCGCGCACTCCACCTCGCTCGGCAAGGCCCTGCTGGCGACCCACAGCGACGAGCAGGTCCGCAAGATGCTCCCCGAGACGCTCCCGGCGCTGACCGAGCACACCCTCACCGACCGCGAGAAGCTGATCGAGGAGCTGCACCTCATCCGCGAGCAGGGTTACGCGGTGGACCGCGAGGAGAACACCCTGGGCCTGCGCTGCTTCGGCGTCGCCATCCCCTACCGCACACCGGCGCGCGACGCGATCAGCTGCTCGGTGCCGGTCGCCCGGCTCACCCCGGCTCACGAGCAGATGGTCAAGGACGCCCTGTTCGACGCCCGCGACCGGCTCACCCTCGCGACCCGCAGGCTCTGAGCTCCAGGGGGCCCCGCCCGGCGGTGCGGAGCACCCCGGGCAGCGCACCTGAGAAACCGGTGAGAAGGAACACGGACGGGAACGTCCCCGGCCGTCCCGTTCGTCCCCCAGTGGGATGAACAAGACGATCAGGCGCGCTTCGGTCTTCTGTCTGCTCATGGTGCTCGCCCTGCTGGTGCGGGCGACCTGGGTGCAGGCCTACGAGGCCCGGGCGCTAGCAGACGACGAACACAACCGGCGGAACACGATCGCGCAGTACGCGCAGCCGCTCGGCGACATCATCGTGGCCGGCTCCCCGGTCACCGGTTCGAAGGAGACGGACGGCGACGACCTGCGGTACAAGCGCACCTACACCCAGGGCGAGCTGTACGCGGCGGTCACCGGCTACAGCTCGCAGGCCTACGGCGCCACCCAGCTGGAGGGCATCTACAGCGATGTCCTCGACGGCACCGACGACCGGCTCAAGGACCCGGCGGATCTGTTCACGGGTGAGCGGACGGCCCCCGGCGACGTGCTGACGACCATCGATCCGGACGTGCAGAAGGCGGCCTTCGAGGCGCTCGGGGACGACCGGGGCGCCGCGGTCGCGATGGATCCGGAGTCCGGGCGGATCCTCGGAATGGTCTCCTCCCCCTCGTACGACCCCTCCGACATCAGCGGGACCGGCGACGGAGACGCCTGGCAGGAGCTCCTCGACGACGAGAGCAAGCCCATGGTGAACCGGGCGCTGCGGCAGCCGCTGCCGCCCGGCTCGACGTTCAAGCTGGTGGTGGCCTCGGCGGCCCTGGAGAACGGACTGTACGGTTCGGTCGACGAACCCACGGACAGCCCTGATCCGTACACCCTGCCGAACACGAGCACGGTCCTTTCCAACGAGAACCCCTCGGCCCCGTGCGAGAACGCCACGTTGCGGACCGCGCTCCAGTACTCGTGCAACAACGTCTTCGCGAAGGTGGCGGCGGATCTCGGCCAGGACAGGCTGAAGGCCATGGCGGACGCGTTCGGATTCGGCACCGAGGACCTGGACGTGCCCGTGCGCGCGTCGCAGAGCGTGTACCCGACCGGTATGGACAAGGCACAGACGGCACTGACCGGCATCGGGCAGTTCGAGGTGACCGCGACCCCGATGCAGATGGCCATGGTCTCGGCCGCCCTGGCCGACGGTGGCGAGCTGTCCTCGCCCCACATGGTCTCGAAGGTGACGGGTGGCGACGGCTCCACACTGGAGGAGTTCCCGGACGGGGAGAGCCGGCGGGTCGTGAAGGAGTCGACGGCCGAGCAGCTGCGCAGCGCCATGGTCACCGTCGTGGAGGAGGGGACCGGGAGCAACGCGAGGATCGACGGTGCCGAGGTGGGCGGCAAGACGGGAACCGCGCAGAACGGCGTGGACAACAGCAACACGCCCTACGCCTGGTTCACCTCGTACGCGCGGGACGACTCCACCGGCAAGCAGGTCGCGGTCGCGGTGGTCGTCGAGGACTCAGGAGCGGCGAGGTCCGAGGTCAGCGGCAACGGGCTGGCCGCGCCGATCGCGCAGAAGATGATGAAGGCGGCGCTCGGGCGCTGACCCGTTCCCCCGCCGGACGGACGCTCCGGTCCGCCGGTACGGACGCCGCGGAGTGATGATCGGCTTACCCACTCCATGGAGTGATCAGGAGCATCACATCTTCACTCTGAGTAATCGGATGGATACCTTGGGCGCACAGGGCCCCGACAGGGCGCCCTTCAGCTCAAGGAGAGATCCGTGGAACGAGAAGCGCGGCACGGTGCGGTCACCCAGCCCGAGTCCAGGGCTCAACTGCACCTCGCGGACTGGCAGGCCGCGGGCCTGGAGGCAGGGAAGTTCTTCCCCGGAACGGAAGCCGGCCGCCGGGACCCGTACGCACCGGACGACGTCCTGAACGCGCAGCCCCCCGAGGACGGCCGGATCGCCAGCGCCGGGAAGGACTTCGCCGCCAAGCTCGACGAGCCCGACTCGCAGCAGGGCTGGCAGAAGCACCCGGTGCGCGCGGGCGAGGCCCTGGACATCACCTGGGCCTACCACGCCCCGCACAAGACCCGCCGGTGGAACTACTTCCTCACCAAGGACGGCTGGGACCCGTCGAAGCCGCTGGCCCGGGCCCAGTTCGACCCGGCACCGATCGCGACGTACCAGAACAGCGGCCAGCCGTACTGGTCGGCGGACGACCTCGTCCCGGCCGACCCGACCGTCCACAGCGTCACCCTTCCCGGGGACCGCCGGGGCTACCACGTGCTCCTGTCGGTGTGGGAGGTGGCGGACACGGCGCAGGCGTTCTACCAGGTCATCGACCTCGACATCGAGTAGGCGCGGGGAGCACTCGGCACCGGCCCTGCGCCCGGTCGTCCTCCGACGGCAGGGCGCAGGGCGCAGGGCACACTCGTCGCCGTCACCCCGGCGGTGCGCGACACGGGCTCCAGCGGCACCCGGCCCGGGGGCCCCGGGCGGCGGGAAGCCCGGATCCGACCGGCCTCCGGCGGGTGCGGACGAGGCCACGTCCGCCGCACGGAAGGCCGCCGGACCTCCGGGAGGCCGGGAGGAGCGGAGGCGGGGCGGGGCGACCCGGAGAAGTCCGGGGAACCGCCGCCTGGCGCACGGGGGTTCAGGTTTTCGCCGCGTTACGCCTTACTGGGAGACGCACGCGTCGAAGCGCTTCCGGGCTACGCATTGGTACGCTCCCGCTCCGCGAACGGATGTGGGAACGTACACAACCCGTTCCAGCGCGCAGTGATCCCAGTGCAGAGAAGAGGTACCCGTGGGCACAGTCGTGGATGATGCTGCTGCCGCCGAGTTCCATGCGTTCTTCGAGGCGCACTACGCCGAACTCGCCCGTCTCGCGCACCTGCTGACGGGGGAGGCGGATGCGGCGGACGACCTGGCCGCCGACGCGCTCATGGCGCTGTGGCACCGCTGGGACCGGGTCAGGGACGCCGACCACCCGGCGGCCTACGCGAGGGGGGTCGTCGCCAACCTGGCCCGTACCCGTATCCGCAGCGCGGTGCGTGAACGCCGGAGAGTCGCGTTGTTCTGGGCACCTCGCGGAGCCGGGGACGGTTACGCGGCGGACGGACCTGACGTGTCGGCCGTGGTGGACGTCCAGGGGGCCCTGCGGCGGCTGCCGTTCCGTAAGCGCGCGTGCGTGGTGCTGCGGCACGCCTTCGACCTGTCCGAACGGGACACCGCTCTGGTTCTCGGGGTCTCGGTGGGTACGGTGAAGAGCCAGACCTCGCGCGGTGTGGCGGAGCTCCAGCGGCTGCTCGGACCCGGGACCCCGGCGGCACAGGTACAGGTGGCGGCTGCCGGGCAGCGCACCGGAGGAAGGCACTGATGGACGAGGACCTGCGGGAGCGGCTGCGCACGGCCGCCGCTTCGCACCGCCCGGACCGGGCCCGGATGCTGGCCCGGATCGAGCGGGGCATGGCGGAGGAGCCGCCGGCCCGCCCCGCGCGCGCCCCACGGACGCCGATGCCGTGGCTGCGGGTCGCCGGCGCGACGGTGGCGGTGTGCGGGGTGCTGGCGGCGGTCGCGTTCGCGGTCACGTCGGCGGGTCAGGCGGAGCCGGCGGCCGGGCAGCGGGTGGCGGCCGAGCCCACCTCCCCCGGCCGGGTGGCCCCGTCCCAGGACCGGGGCGGCGCGCTGCCCGCCGGGAAGGGACCGCTGTGGTCGGACGGTTCACTGAATCCGAACAGCAACGACTACTGGGCGCAGAGCGAAGTGACGGTGAGGACGGACCGGCCGCTGTCCGCGCTCACCGTGGAGCTGCGGATAGCGCTGAACGGCGGGGTGAACACCACCGGCTCCTGGCGTTCCCTCCCGGAGCAGGACTTCGCGGCGTCGGCGCGCGAGGAGGACGGTTTCCTCGTCTACCGCTGGAGCCTCAGGCCCGGACGGAGCGTGCCAGCCGGCACGCACACCTTCGCGGGGCAGTACAACCACGCGGAGGGCGCCCGGGACACCGGGCGGGACGACTACACGGCACGCGGGCTCGTGGGGGGCGAACAGGTCTCCGTGGGCGGTGTCTTCACGGACACGCACTGAGCGCGGGGCGCGTGGGCCGGGCGGCTCCCGGCCGTCCCGGGCCACGGCCGGCAGCGGTACGGACCGGTCCGGCGGAGAAAACATGTCCGGAACACGGCAACCCCCTCCCCGGGTGGTGGCGACTGAAGAGCGCGACACCCCCCCCACCCCCTAGGAAACGGGACCAACGAACATGAGCGTACGAGCGCACAAGCACCGGCGCAGGCCCGGCAGGCGCCGCATGGCCGCCGCCCTGACCGCTGCCCTGGGTCTCACCGGCGCCGCTCTGGCCACCAACGTGATGCTGCAGCCCGCGGGCGCGGCGGCGGCCGCGGTGCCCGCCTGGCCCAGCGCCACCGGCACCCAGGCCGTCCCGAAGACCATCGAGGTCTCGGGGACGTACGACGGATCCCTGAAGCGCTTCCACGGAAGCGGCGACCTCGGCGGAGACGGCCAGGACGAGGGCCAGGACCCCCTCTTCAAGCTGGCCGACGGGGCGACGCTCAAGAACGTCATCCTGGGCTCGCCCGCCGCCGACGGCGTCCACTGCTCCGGCACGTGCACGATCCAGAACGTCTGGTGGGAGGACGTCGGCGAGGACGCCGCGTCCTTCAAGGGCACGTCGACCGGCTCCGTCTACACGGTGTACGGCGGTGGCGCCAGGAAGGCCTCCGACAAGGTCTTCCAGTTCAACGGGGCCGGCAAGCTGGTCATCACGAAGTTCCAGGTCGCCAACTTCGGGAAGCTCGTCCGGTCCTGCGGCAACTGCTCCAAGCAGTACAAGCGGGACATCATCGTGAACGACGTCGACATCACGGCGCCGGGCAAGTCCCTGGTCGGCATCAACACCAACTACGGGGACACGGCCGCGCTGCGTTCGGTGCGGATCCACGGCGACAGCGGCAAGAAGATCAAGCCGTGCGTCCGCTACACCGGCAACAACACGGGCGCCGAGCCGAAGGAGACGGGCAGCGGTCCGGACGGCACGTACTGCCGCTACACCGCGTCGGACCTCAGCTACGACTAGGGACCGGCCGGCACGTCCCGCGTGGTCCGCCCCCCGCCCGTCGTACCGGGCCGGCGGGGCGGACCACGCCGTGCGGAGGAGGACCGCCCGCGGCCGCACGGGCCGAGGCCGAGAAGGCGCCGGGCCTCCGCCCGCGCCCCGGCGGCTGTGGCCGCCCGCGCCCCGGCCGGCCGGGGCCTCCCGGCATGCTCGCCCTCTGCTGCGGCTGTGCCGCTCCCCCGGCCCCGCCCCGCTCCCGCACGGGGGCGGGCTCCGCCCGCGCCCCGGCGACCGCCGGCCGTCAGCCCTGCGCCGCTGCCGGCTCCTCCACCCCCGCGGTGTCCTCGCCACCCCCCGGCTTCGCTGCCGCAATCAGGCGGGCGCCGCGCTGCGCGCACATGTCGAGCACACCGAGCACCGGGGGCACGGCGATGCTGGGCATCAGGTGCGTCAGCAGCACCGTCACACGGTCCGGCAGGTCGTCGTAGTCGCTGAGTAGCTGCGACATCTGCTGGAGGCCGGCGAAGGTGCCCACGAACAGCTCAGCCGTCGCCAGCAGATCGATGTGGCAACGGAGTTCACCGCGCTCCTGCGCCTCCTCGAGGATGGTCAGGTTGGCGTCCCGCCAGGCGCGGAACACGCCGCCGCGGTCGATGTCGGTGGCTTGCTGGTCCAGGCTGAGCCGGACACTGGCACGGACCAGCGGGTCGGTGCGCAGGCGTTCGGCGAAGACCATCCCGGAGTCGACGAGCTCCTGGAGCTTGACGGGCTGCGGTCTCAGCGCGTGTTCCTCGGTCTGCTGCTGCTCGGCGAGGATTATCTGGGCCAGGTCGTCCTTGTTCCTGAAATGGAAGTAGATGGCTCCCTTGGTCGTTCCGGCCGCGGTGGCGATCTCGCCGAGGGTGGTTGCCTCGTAGCCGCGCCGGTCGAAGACGATCGCGGCGGCCTCGATGAGTTTCTGCCGGGTTCGAGCAGCCCGGTCCTGTTTTGTCACGTTCATCCCTCGCTCTGTGCTCCGGAAGCGAGAAAAACGTTAACGTACGAATCTTTCGCCGGGAAGGCGATCCCGCGCCTCCCGGAGGCGCACCTTCCAGCCCGCCTGAAGCATTCACGAACCGTAAGATCGCCTCTAGATCACTTTTGACCTGCGCTTATTCGGTTCCTGGCGATGTGATTCGCGTCACACTTCTAGGCGTTGAAAAGAATATCCTGGGGTACGTAACGTTGCGCCACCAACGTTTCCTTGGGGGGATCGTGCTAGACATCACGAACGCCGGCATCCGGAAGCCCGCTTCCGTGCCCATGCAGTGGGCCCACCGCGAGAGACCGCAGGACGTCGTACCGACGCACTGGAAACGCCTCTCCGAGCACCGTTTCCTCGTCGAAGGCAACTGGCCCGAGGAGCACCCGTTCTTCGCGCCGGTCGGCGGATACCACGATCCGCTGTTACTGGTGGAATCCATGCGTCAGAGCACGATTCTGCTCGGTCATGCCGCTTACGACGTCCCACTCGACACGCAGTACCTGATGCGCTCGCTGGACTTCACCTGCCGGCCCCAGCACCTTCTCGTCGGCTACAAGCCGGGCGTCGAGATCGAGGTCGTCTTCGACGAACTCACCTACCGCGGCCGCATGCTGGCCGGTATGCGTGCCACGGTCACGGTCGCCCGCGACGGCCGGGAGGCCGGCACCGGCGTCAGTCACATCAACCTGATCAGCGCCCGCGCCTACCGCCGTGTGCGGGGCGCCGTCGCACAGCAGCCCGTACCCCGCCAGTACGCACCCGACGTGCCGCCCCAACTCGTGGGCAGGCTGCGCTCCGAGGACGTCCTGCTCCTTCCCACCGGCATCTGGGGCCACTGGATCCTCAAGATCGACACCGGTCACCGCACGCTCTACCAGGGGCCCAAGGACCACGTGCCGGGCATGGTCCTCATCGAGGCCGCCCGCCAGGCCGCCCACGCCACCATCGGCCCCTCCGCCTTCGCGCCCTGGACCGGCGACAACACCTTCCACCGGTACGCGGAGTTCTCCCGGCCGCTGCTCATGGAGGTCACCGACGTGTCCCTGTCAGGCGCCGACTGGACGATGAAGGTCACCGGACACCAGGACGGGGAAGCCGTGTTCACCTCGGTCTTCTCGGCGGGGCAGCCCCGGAGACTGCCTTGATCCTGGTCACCGGTGCCACCGGCACGGTGGGGCGGGAGGTGGCGCGGCAGCTCGCGGCGGACCATGCCGTACGGCTGATGAGCCGCTCCCCCGCGCGCCCCGCCGTGTCCGGCCCCCGGGTGGAGACCGCCGTCGCGGACTTCACCCGGCCCGGCTCGCTGGCACGAGCGCTGAGCGGGGTGCGGGCCGCGTTCCTGGTCACCAGCCATCCGGTCGAGCCCCACGACGAGCGCTTCCTGGAAGCCGCCGCCGCCGCGGGTGTCGGCCACGTGGTCAAGCTGTCGGCCGCGGTCGTCGAGGACGACACCGACGACTTCCTCACCCTGCGCCAGAGGGCCATGGAGGACGAGGTGCGCTCCTGCGGGCTCGCCTGGACCCTGCTGCGCCCGCGGGCGTTCATGTCGAACACGCTGTCCTGGGCCGGCTGCATCGAACGGGACGGCACGGTGGGCGCGTTGTACGGCACCACCTGCAACGCTCCGGTGGACCCGCGTGACGTCGCCCGGGTCGCCGTGCGGGCGCTCACGGAGCGAGGGCACACGGGCCGGACCTACACGCTCGTCGGTCCCGAGAGGCTCAGCGCCCGCGAGCAGGCGCACATCCTCGGCGACGTGCTCGGGCGCCCGCTGCGGTTCACCGAGTGGACGGTCCAGGAGGCGCGCGAGCGCTGGGCACACAGGTACCCGCCCCCCGTGGTCGAGGCGCTCCTGACGCGGGCGGCCCTGCAGGCCGGAGGCGGCAAGACGCTGCGCGGCGACGCGCTCGCCCCGCTGACGGGCCGTGCGGCGGGGACGTTCCGCGGCTGGGCCCACGACCACGCGCACTGCTTCCCCTGCGGGCCGGCGGCCCGCCGCCCGGGAGGCGGGACCCGTTCTCCCGGGCCCGCTCCCCCGTGTGGCGGGCGCTCCCCTGTACTGCGTACGCACCGATATGTTTCCGCGGGCCGGACCGAGCGGCGTCGCACCCTGCGGTGCGACGCCGGCCGGCGTTCCGGCATCACCTCAGGCGGACCGGCAGCTCCCGGTGGCCGTTGGTGATGAAGCTCGGCAGCAGCGGCAGATCCTCACCGGGGCGGGCCAGGCGCAGGTCGGGGTAACGGCCGAAGAGGGCCTTCAGGGCCACGGCCGCCTCCATGCGCGCCAGCGGTGCGCCGATGCAGTGGTGGACGCCGTGGCCGAAGGTGAGGTGCTCGCGGCGGGTGGGCCGGGTGATGTCGAACTCCGCCGCGTCGGGTCCGTGCACCCGCGGATCGCGTCCGGCGCCGGCCAGGGACACCAGGATCGGGTCGCCCTTGGCGATGTCCACGCCGCCGAGTTCCATGTCCTCGACGGCGTAACGCAGCGGGACGTGGAAGCCGGAGGACTCGCAGCGCAGGGTCTCCTCCACCACGTCCTCCCAGGTCGCGCGGCCGGAGCGGACGAGTTCCAGCTGGGCGGGGTTGCTCAGCAGGCGGTGGACCGCGTGATCGAGCAGGTTGACCGTGGTCTCGTAACCGGCCGAGATCATCAGCAGCAGGGTGTCGAGGAGCTCCGGCTGGCTGAGGCCGGTTCCGTTCCGTTCGTCGCGTGCGGCGACGAGGCGGGTGATCAGGTCGTCGCCGGGCGTCTCACGTCTGGCGGCGACGAGCGCGGCCAGTACCCCGTACAGCTCGCGGATGTTCTCCTCGTTCGCCGCCGGTCCGACCGAGGTGAGAAAGGTCAGGCCGATCGTCTCCTGCAGGGGTCCGCGCATCTCCTCGGGAATGCCGAGGAGGTCGCAGACGACCTGGACGGGGAGCGGCACGGCGAACCGGGCACGCAGGTCGACCTCGGTGCCCCGGGGTACCTCGTCGAGGCGGTCGAGGAGCCCCCGTGTGATCTCCTCGACGCGAGGCCGGAGCACGCTGACGTTGCGGGCGGTGAAGGCCTGGGCGACGAGCTTGCGCAGCCGGACGTGGTCCTCACCGTATGCGGTGATCATGCTGCGGACGGAGACCCACAGGGCGAGCGGCCAGTCGGCGGGTATGTCGCCGCGCGTCCAGGCCGGCCAGTGCTGTGCCGCGTCCTTGGAGACCCGTGGGTCGGTCATCAGCCGCTTGAGCAGTTCCGTGCTGGTGACGGACCAGGCCAGGACGCCTCCGGGGAGGGCGACCCGGACCACCGGACCCTGTTCGCGGATGCGGGCGATCTCGTCGTGCGGGTCGGCGCCGGAGGCGTCGAGGGTGATCGGGCAGGTCGTGGTCGCCGTGGTTCGCGTGCTCATGGTTCGGAACCTCTCGGTTCGGGGCTCGACCACGGGCCGGGTGCAGGGGTCCCGTGGCGGGCGCGGGGCGGGGTGGGGCGAAGGGAGGAACGCGGCGGGGCGGGTCGGTCCGCGAGTGCCGCGCGTGGACGTACCGGTCCGCCCGCGATGCAGCGCGGCATCGCGCGGCACCGGCCGGCCGGGGTGGCACTGCTGACGTACTGACGTGCGGCTGACCTCACGGCCGCCCCTCGGAGCACGGGTGTCGCCGCTTCCGCGTGGGTGCGGCGGGGACGGCGCGTACGGGTCGGTACGCGCCGTGCCGGCCCGGACCGTCGCGGTGGCTCGGATCCGGGGTGGGGCGTCGGGTCAGTGACCGGCCGGGGTGATGTCCGGAGCCTGAAGGGCGTTTCGACGAGACGGACACCGCTCCACCGGTGCGTGCGCGCGCCCGCGCCCACGAGGAGCCCGGGGCGGTCGGGAGGCGTCCGGCCGTCGTTCCCCCCGGCCTGGGGGGCGGCGGCCGGTGAGGGCCGCGTGGCTCACCGCGGGTGGGGCGTCTGCCGCTGGACTACGGAAACGGCGGCTCGAGTTCGCCGGATCGCGGAACGTACCTGGAAGAACGTTCTGCGCACCGGTCGTGCGCATGCGTCCGGAACACCCACGGAGCGCGTCTCCACAGAATCTCCACAACCGCAGGATACGCGCGGGTCGTCCCCGAGTTCAACTGTCTCCGTCACCGTCCAACTCCAGTGCGCAGCAAGGGAGTACGGCGCGCCAGAAGCCGGTGAGCACCTCAGGGGACAGCCAGACGCGGTTGTCGCGGGCGAGCAGGGCGAAGCCGGTGGTGGCTCCGACCACGGTGTCGGTGAGCTCGCACAGGGGCAGCGCGCCGATCGGCGCCCCCTCCTCCTCGCCGGCCTGGACGAGGAGCCTCTGGACGCAGCTCTGCCACTCCTGATGGATGCTCAGCCGGGTGCGGCCCGACGTCTCGTAGTTGAGCCGGAAGCCGGCCCGGGACACCACGTCCTGGTGCAGCTGGTGAGCCAACGCGTAGGAGAGGGCGCTCAGTTCGGTCAGGGCGTCGGTCTGCTGGCACTGGGCCCGGCGGGCGACGCGGTAGAGGTTGCGGATGGCCGCCTGCTCCACGGCCCCGGCCAGGTCGGCCTTGTTGCGGAAGTGGAAGTGCAGGGCGCCGGTGGTGACTCCGGCCCCCTCGCTCACCTCACTCAGCTTCGTTCGCTCGTATCCGTGGCGCTCGAACCGCTCGGCCGCCGAGTGGACCAGGGCTCTTCGGGTGCGGACGGAACGCTCCTGCTTACGGGTGCGGCAGACCACGGACGGCGGATGCGCAGTCGAGCACCCCTGCGAAGAGGCCTGCGGCTGGGACGAAGACATGGAGCCATTAAATACCCAGGAGAATCAATTTTCACCAGTGAGTTAACTTCGCTGGCCGATATGCCCCCCTTATCCGCGCGTGTCAACATGCCACCGTAAGCGCACTGCTACCACTACGCACCGCTTCGGCATCACAGAGCGCCTCATAACATCCTTAAACTGGGCATCTCATCTTCTGTGAACCCTTTGACAGAAACATCCTTGCAGGTATTGAATTTGATGCGACGTTGAGTCAAAGCCGAGGATCCGAGGGGGGAAGGGCTATGACCGACCCGGCCGGCCTGCTGGCGCGCGGCCTGCACACGCGGGCGCGCCCCGCAGGGCGAGGAAGTGGCGCGATGCGCACGGTCGACGAACCCCGGGGCTGGAACGTACTGGTCGTCCAGAAGGACCCGGCCGACACCGAACTCCTGGTGCGCGGACTGCAGCGCCACGGACATGCCGTGACCAGCGCGGAGACCGGCGTCGCAGCGTTACGTGCCTACGGCGAGGCGGACCTGGTCCTGCTCGACCTCGAACTGCCCGACCTGGACGGCATCGAGGTGTGCCGGGCCATCCGGCAGTTCGACGACACCCCCGTGATCGCGCTGACCGCGCGGGGCTCGGAGCTCGACCGGGTGCTCGGCCTGCAGGCCGGTGCCGACGACTACATGGTCAAGCCGTACGGATTCCCGGAGCTGATGGCGCGCATGGGCGCGGTGATGCGCCGGGTGCGGCCGCGCCTGCCCCGCCAGGAGGGTCATGTGGTGGCGCACGGCGACCTGCTGCTGGACCGCGAGTCGCGCAGGGTCGCCGTGGCGGGGCGCCGGGTGGAGGTGACCGGCAAGGAGTTCGACCTGCTGTATCTGCTGGCGAGCAACCCCGGCGACGTCATCTCCCGCAGCCGCATCATGCAGGAGGTCTGGGGCGGTTCCTGGTCCCGGCGGACCGTGGACACCCATGTGTGCAACCTGCGCAGCAAGCTCGGCTCCAGCGACTGGATCCTGACCGTGCGCAGTGTCGGGTTCCAGATCGGTCTGGGCTGACCGGGCGCCACCGCCCCGCGGCAGCGGGAAGGCCCCGTTCTCGGATCACGAGAACGGGGCCTTCCGGGCGCCGTGGCCCGCCCGCCGGACGGGGGATGCGGAGGCGGTTCGGGCCGTGGTGCGTCCGGAGCCGGGTGGACGCCCCGGACGGGGCCGGAGCGTCCACCCGGGAAGGCGGGCGTCAGCCGGAGCTGGGGCGCTTCGCGGGGAAGGCGTGCCGCCGGCCGAGGACCACGACGAGCAGTACCGGCACCATCAGGGCCAGGACGCTCCAGGGGAAGGACTTGGGGCCGTGCATGTCGAGCAGGATGCCGCCCACGGCGCCCCCTCCTGCCATGAAGGAGTTCCAGGTGGTGACCAGGAGCGCCTGTCCGCGGTCACCGCCCGCGTCCGTGACGGCGGTCTGGAGCAGCGTAGTGACACCGCCCCAGCCCAGGCCCCACAGGATCATCGCGGCGTAGACGACCCACAGGTCGGCGGCGAGGATCACCAGCATGACCGAGGCGACGATGAACAGGCCGGAGCTGGCGACGGTCAGCATCCTCAGCTTGCGGTCCACCAGGGCGCCGGTGACCCAGATGCTGACCACGGAGGCGATGCCGAAGACCAGCAGTACGGTGTCGCGGGAGTCGCCGTGGTCGTACGTGTCGAGGAAGGTGGCGATGTAGGTGTACAGGATGTTGTGCGCGAGCACGTAGGCCGCGACCACGAACAGGACAGCGGCGACGCCGGGCAGCCGCAGGGCCCTCAGGATCGGCTCGCGGGCGCCGGGCTTCTGGCCGGAGGCGTCCGGGACGGTGGCCCAGATCCAGCCGAGCAGGACCACGGAGACGACCGTGACCAGCCCGAAGGTGAGGCGCCAGCCGAACAGGCCGCCCAGGAAGGTACCGACGGGGATGCCGAGCGAGAGCGCGAGTGGTACGCCCGCCATGGTGATGGCGATGGCCCTGCCCTGGAGGTGCGGCGGCGCCAGCCGGCGTGCGTAGCCGACCAGTTCGGCCCAGACGGCCGCTGCGGCGACACCGGCGATCAGCCGGAATCCCATGGTCAGCGCGTAGCTCGAGGACAGTGCGGTGACCGTGTTGGCGACGGCGAAGGTCGTCACGGAGAGCAGCAGGAGCCTCTTGCGGTTCCAGGTGGCGGTGGTGATGGCCAGCGGGATCGCCGACAGACCGGTCGCGATGGCGTAGATCGTCAGCGCCTGGCCCATGGCCGATTCGCTGACGGACATGTCACGGGCCATCTCGGGAAGCACGCCGGCGGGCAGTGCCTCCGTCAGAATGCCCATGAACGCCGCTGTGGCGAGCGCCAGCAGCGGGGACATGGGCAGCTTGCGCTGCCCGGGTGCCGGGGAGGTGTTGTCCAGCAGTTCTGGTGGGGATGTCGACATGGTTGAATCCTCAAACCCTCACATTGATGTGAATGTCAAGTCGGTCGGGTGGACGGGAAGAAGGGAGGGGCGCATGCGCATCGGGGAACTGTCTGAGCGCACCGGGACCCCGCGGAGGTTGCTCCGCTACTACGAGGAGCAGGGCCTGCTGGTACCGGGCCGGACGCCCAACGGTTACCGCGACTACGCGGAGCGCACGGTGGACCGGGTCCTGCAGATCCGCGGCCTGCTGGAGGCCGGACTGCCGACGCGGGCGATCAAGAAGATCCTGCCGTGCATCAGTGATCCGCGGATGATCCACGTGCCGGACGCCGCGCCGGAGACCATCGATCTCCTGGAGCGGGAGCGGGACCGGATGACCGAGCGCATCCGGTGCCTGACCCGCAACCGGGACGCGATCGCCGGTTACCTGGACGCCGTGCGCGACACGGACGGACGCCGTGACGGCGGAAGGTGCGGGCCCTCGGAGTCGGTCGCGGTCTGAGTTCCGTACCGCACGGTGTTGGCGAGGACCACACCGTGGCTGGTGACGTCGAGGACCAGGCGGTCGCCGTCCTCGACGCGGAACCCGGCGTGGTAGGTGGCCTTGTCGGCGCCGAGGAAGGTGTACGTGACCAGCCCGGCCTGGCGCAGCAGGGGGTACGAGAACAGGTGCTCCGCCATGTCCTCGAACCGGTGGTAGATGGAGTCGGCCCCGCAGGAGAACGGTCCCTCCCACGCCGTGGCGCCGTCCCGCTCGACGACGACCCGGCCCGTGACGTCCTGAGGCGGCTCGTCGAGGAACAGCCAGGGGAGCACCGAGGTCTCGCAGAGCTTGGCGTACGGGGTGTACGCCCAGGGGTTCTTGAGGTGCAGGCCGATGTCGTTCAGGTCGTTGCCGAAGGTGTAACCGGCGTAGTGCGGGGTGCCGTCCTCGGCGTTGACGTACACCAGGACCACCTCGGGCTCCTCGATCAGCCAGACCGGGTCGGCGGGGGTGGTCAGCGGCTCGTCGGACACGCGCAGCCAGGAGCCGAAGCCCTTCATGTAGTAGTTCGGTGCCACGAACTCCTCGTCGGGTTCGGGATCGTGGTCGAACTTGGAGCGGTGCGTTCCCATGAAGCCGTTGACCAGCGCGTTGTTGGTGGCGGTGGGCAGCAGCGGTGGGAGCAGCCTCAGTCCGGGGTCGCCGAGGGTCACCGACACGGTCTCGGCACCGCTCGTGGCGGCGGCGAGCGCGGCTTCGGCCCCGCCCGCGAGGAACGCGGCGCTCAGTTGCCCGTCCTCGACGGCGTGCAGGGTGTGGGGCCGGCCGGCTTCGGGGATTCCGGCTCCCGCGTAGCGGCGTCCTCGGTACTCGGCTTCGAAGAGGATGGACATGATGGAAGGAGCCTCCTGGGAGAGAAGAGAGGGGTCGGTGGTGCGCGGCCGGGCCGGCGGGTGGTTCAGCGAGCGGGCGGGGCGACGTGCACCCCGGTGAGGTCGGTCAGGACTTCGGCGACGCGCTCCAGGGACGC
Source organism: Streptomyces sp. ALB3 (assembly GCF_044385685.1). Taxonomy (NCBI): domain Bacteria; kingdom Bacillati; phylum Actinomycetota; class Actinomycetes; order Kitasatosporales; family Streptomycetaceae; genus Streptomyces; species Streptomyces sp. ALB3. The sequence goes on from NZ_JBISCE010000037.1 coordinate 37,877, forward strand.
GCTGATCCACGGCAGCCTCAGGGGGTCGGCTGCGCGCAGGGCCCGGGTGCGTTCGGTGTCGCTCTCCCCGTACAGGCCGCTGGTGGCCACCCGGACGCGCAGCGGTCCCGGGGCCTCGCCGAACGCGGAGCCGGGCAGCACGCCGACGCCGTAGCGCTCGCCGAGCGTGGCGGCCAGGCCGTCGCCGTCCTGGATCCCGTGGACCCGGGTGAGGTGGTGCCGTGCGGCCTCGAAGTCGGGGTACAGGTAGCTGGTCGCGCGGACCGGCGCCAGTCCGGCGCCCGCCGCGGTGAACAGCGAGCCCACGGCGCGGACCACCGTCCCGTGCAGTCTGCGGCCGGCGGCGACGTGCGCGACGACCTCGGGCGGTTCGGTGAACGCCCAGGCCGCCGCCGCCTGCACGGGTGCCGCGGTGCTCGACCAGATCTGGCTTGCCACACCGAGCAGCCGCCCCTTGACCCGCTCGCCCAGCGGTCCTTCGGGCAGCCGGGCCACCCCCAGGCGCCAGCCGCCGACCGCCAGGCTCTTGGTGAGTCCGGTGGTGACGACCGTGCGCTCGGGAGCGAACACGGCCGGGGAGACCGCCGGCCGGGCGTCTTCGTGGACCAGGTCGCAGTAGATCTCGTCGGAGACGATCACCAGGTCCAGCTCCCTGGCGACCCCGGCGAGTTCCTCGACCGTGGCGGGCGAGGCGATCGTGCCCGTGGGGTTGTCGGGCAGCGTGACCACCACGCAGCGCGGATCGTGCCCGGCCGCCCGGGCGAGGAGTACCGCCTCCCGGACCCGCCCGGGGTCCGGGACGCCGCCCTCACCCGCCCGGGTGGCGACCGGGACCGGACGCAGTCCGCCCAGCCGGGCCTGGGCCGCGTAGCTGACCCAGCTCGGCACCGGAAGCACGACGTCTCCGCCGACGGCCAGCATCAGCGCGAACAGCAGGGGCTTGCTGCCCGGGCCCGCCACCACCGCGTCCGGGGCCGTGGCCAGGCCGCGCCGCTCCCAGTAGCCGGCGGCCGCGGCGCGCAGCGCCGGGCTCCCGGCGACGGGCCCGTAGGCGTTGCGGTCCGCGGCGAGCGCGAGCCGTTCCGCCAGCTCGGGCAGGACCGGCAGGCCGATCTCCCCACTGGCCAGGGACAGGACCTGTTCACCGGCCAGCCGGCGGCGGATCAGCGCCTCGTCGGCGGCGAGTGTCGGCGACATCGTCACCGGCGCTGGATGAGGCATCCGGGGCTCCAACGGGTAGGAAGGGCGGGGGTGAAGGCAGGCGGGCGGTGAGCTCAGGAGTGGGCGTAGAGCTTTCTGAGCTCGATCTTCCGGACCTTGCCCGTGAGCGTCTTGGGCAGCGTGCCGGTCAGTTCCAGGCGGTCCGGAAGGAACCGGTCGTCCTGGTCGGCCCGGCGGAGGTGGGCACGTATCTCCTCCAGCGTCGGGCGGGCACCGTCGACCGGGATGACGACCGCGAGGATCGGGTCGTCGAGCTGGCCGGTGGGTCCGACGACGGACGCCTCGACCACCTTCGGGTGGCGCGAGATGATCGCCTCCAGCTCCGCTATCGGGACGACGATCCCGTCGCGCAGGATCGTGTCCTTGGAGCGGCCCAGGATCCGGATGCCGCCGCGCCCGTCCTCGCGGGCCACGTCCCCGGTGTCGAACCAGCCGTCGTCGGTGAGATCGGCGTCGAACTGCTCCTGCTGCTTGAAGTAGCCCAGCGCCCGCGACGCGCCCCGCACCCGCAGCCGTCCCACCGAGGCCCGCCGGCTGGGGTCGTGGCACACGTCGATCCGGATCTCCATGGAGTCGATCGGCCGTCCGTGGCTGTGCGCGGCCCAGTCCTGGTTGTAGTCCAGGCGGCTGATGGTGACCGGGCCGAATTCGGACATGCCCCACACCGAGTAGGTGCGGGCGCCGAACGTCTCGCGCAGTTCGTCGACCAGCTCCATCAGCACCGGCGCGGCGCCGGTGACCGTGTGGCGCAGGCTGGAGACGTCGTGCGGGTCGGTGTTCTGGGCATGGGCGACGCCGGACAGCGTGGGCGGCGGCCCGTACAGCAGGGTGGCGCGGTACCGCTCGACCAGGTCGAGCAGGCCGGCGTGGTCGGGGCCGTCCTGGAAGGCGATGGTGCCTCCCAGCATCACTCCGGCGAGCACACCCTGGCCGAAGCCGGAGTAGTGCACCAGCGGGGTGGTGACCGCGACCACCAGGTCGTCGCGGAGCAGGAAGGTGTCGACGTACCCCCGCACACCCGAGTGGACGGTGTTCTGGCTGTGTACCACGCCCTTGGAGAACCCGGTCGTGCCGGAGGTGAAGAGCACCACGAACGGCTCGTCGGGGCGGAGCTGGCGGCCCTCCAGGTCGCCCATGAGCTGCTCCTCCCAGTGCTGGGAGACGAAGTGCTCATGGAAGTCGGCCGTGCCCTCGGGGCCCGGCCCGTCGACGACCACGACGTGCTCCAGGGGCAGTTCCCCTGACAGGTCGCAGATGGTCTCGGCGAGCGGGTAGCCCTCCCACTCCGGGAGCGTGACACACACCCTGGCCTCGGTGAGCGCCAGGCGGTGCCGCAGTTCCTCGGCCTGGCAGACGGGCGCGATGGGGCAGATGACCGCGCCGACCGCCATGCAGGCGAACATCAGCGGGACCATCTCCCAGCGGTTGGGCAGCTGCACGGCGACCACGTCACCGCGCCTGACGCCCAGCTCGAGCAGGCCTCCGGCGAACCGGTCGGCCAGCCGGGACAGCTCGGCGTAGTCCAGCGTGTCGGTGCGGGCCTCGTCCAGGCGGCGGCCCGCGATGGCGAGCTTGCGGGGCCGCCGGCGGGCCTGGGCGCGCAGGTCGTCGAGGAACGTCTCGTCGCGCCACCAGCCACGCCGCCGGTACTCCGCCATCCGGTCCGCGGCCGACGCGTTGGCCAGGAAGGCGGCGGTGGTCGACGTCATCGGGCGAGCTCCTCGCGGCGCGTCCCGAGGAGTTCCGGCAGCGGGTTGCCCGCCGTGGCACCGGCGATGTCGAGCAGGTCGCGGGTGTTCCGGCGGACCCGGTCGCCGACCCAGTCGAAGACCCATGCCCTGCGCGCCTCGGCCTCCAGCTCGAAGGGCACCACGCGGGTGACGGCCAGCGCGGCGGACGCGGCACCGCCGATGTTGGCGATGACGCCGGGCACGAGCGGGATCCCGGCGGCGGCCGCCTTGTCCCGGGCCTCGTCGGACGAGCTGATGTTGCCGCCCTCGACGACCAGGCCGGCGCGCAGGCGGTGGACGTTCTCCGCGTTGAGCGCGTACTTCTGGGCGGCGAGGATGAGCAGGTCTGCCTCGACGTCGAGCCAGGCGTCCGCGTCGGTGCGGACGGTGACGCCGGCGGGCAGCCGGGTACGGTCGATGGCGCCGAACTCGTCGGTGACGGCGATCAGATCGTCCACCGGGAGCCGGTCGGCGCTGAGGGTGCCGGCCACGTCGGCGACGGCGACCACCACGTGGCCCCGCGCCTCCAGATAGCGCCCGACCGCGCGGCCGACCGCGCCGAAGCCCTGGATGACGACCCGGGCGGGCCCGGTGCGCCCGCCGGCCTCCAGTGCGGTGACGGCGGCGACGCCGACGCCGTGGCCGGTGCAGTCGATCAGGGGCTCGTAGTACGTGCGCCAGTCGATCGGCATGTCGGGAGCGCCGGGGCGGAACCGCGGGTCGTACCCGGCCTCCTCGAAGAACACCGCCCGGTCGGCGGGGGTGACGCCCATGTCGATGCCGAGGTGGATGCCGCCGTGCAGCAGCGGCTTGACGGTGCGTCCGAAGGTGCGGAACGTCGTCGCGCGGTCGGAGCCGTCGGCGACGATGCCCGCCTTGGCACCGCCGATGCGCAGGCCGGCGAGGGTGAACTTGACGGTCATGTCACGGGCCAGACCGGCCACTTCCGCCTCGGTGACCCCTGGCGTCATCCGGGTGCCGCCCATGGCGAGGCCGTCGACGAGCGAGTCGACGACGACCCAGCCCTTGATGTCGCCGCCCGCGCCGTTCAGGTGAGTGGTCAGGGCGGGCTCGCGTGCTTCCCAGTCAGTCATGTGTCTTCCCCAATGGTGAGCAAGAAGGTGTGGGTGCGTGGAGCGGTACGGGGTGTGCTCAGCGGAACAGGTCGGTGAATCCGCGCAGGATCTCCCGGCCGTCGGACCGGAACTCCAGGTGCGCCTGGGCGCCCAGGATCCGGCCGTCGTCGGAGCTCAGGAACTCCACCGGGGCGTGCTCGGAGCGCCCGATGGCCCGGAAGCCGGGTGGGGCCTGCTGGAGGTAGAGGGTGTGCCGGTGGAAGACCGTCACCGTCGGCTTGACGTACGTGAACAGCGGTTCCTCCTTGTCGACCCGCACCTCGAAGCCGCCGACGCGCTGCGGCCCCTCGGCCAGGACGCCGCCCTGGGAGACGGCGAGGATCTGCATGCCGCCGCAGATGCCGAAGACGGGGACGCCGGAGCCGAGGACCAGGTCGACGAGCGGCTTGTAGTGCTCCTGGTCGTAGGCGCGGACCTTGGTGCCGCTGAGCACGATCGCCTGGTAGCGGCCGCCCAGGCCGGTGGGGAGGCCGGCCACCGTCACCGGGTCGGTGTCGGAGCCCAGCTCCTCCAGCCGGGCACGCAGTTGCTTGAGCGAGAGCGTCCCGTTGTTGACAACGAGCACGCGGGGTTTCGCCACGTCGGTCTCCTCGGGTTCACGTGATGGCGGTTCCGGCACGGCCGGCGAGCAGCTCGCTGACGGGGGCGCTTCCGATGACGACACGTCCGGCCCCGCCCTCGAGCGCCTCGCCCGCGGCGCGCAGCTTCTTGCGCATGCCGCCGGTGGCGCCCTTGTCGCGGAAGGCCGCCGCGGCGCCCGCGGTGATCTCGCGGACCGGCTCCCCGTCGATCAGCAGATGGGCGACGTCGGTGACCAGGACCAGGTCCCGGGCGCCGACGGCCCCGGCGACGGCGGCGGCCGCCCGGTCGCCGTCGGTGTTGACCTCGCGCCCCTGGGCGTCCCTGGCCAGTGGGGTGACCAGGTAGGCGTGGCCGGGCTGGAGGTTCTTCAGGGCGGAGGGGTCCACGCCGGTGATGGGGCCGACGAGGTTCTCCAGCTCGACGAGCTGTTTGTCCTTCCACCAGAAGCGCTCGCCGGGCCCGGCGGTGACCAGGCCGTCGCTTCCCAGGATCCGCTCGGCTGTGATGCCGCGCGCCTCCAGGCGGCCCAGGACGTCCTCGCCGAGCTCGGCGCTGACGGTCTTGATGTCGGCGATGACCTCGGGTGTGGTCCAGCGGCTCTGGTTGCCGTAGCGGTCGCGCAGGATCGCGGACGGCTCCCGGTAGCGGGGGCCGAGCTTTTTGAGCGGCCTGGACCAGCCGTGCACCAGGACCAGGGGCCGGGTCGCGCTGTGTCCGGCGAGGTCGTCCCACCAGCTGCCGGCCAGGTCCTCCAGGCAGCTGCCGCCGAGCTTGACGACGGTGGGGGCGGTTCTGAGGCCGTCGGTGGTCATGTCGGCATCACCGGCTGCATGGTCAGGCCCGTCTCCTCGGGCAGGCCGAAGCGCCGGTTGAGGGCCTGGACCGCCTGCCCGGAGGCTCCCTTGAGCAGGTTGTCCAGGGCGGACAGGACGACGATCCGGCCGCCCTCGGGGTCGTGCAGGACCGTCACGTCGCAGTAGTTGGAGCCGATGACGGCCTGCGGGTCGGGCACCGGGATCAGCGTCTCGGTGTGGCGCCGCACCCGCACGAACCGGTGGCCCCTGTAGAACCGCGTGTACGCGCGCTGCAGCTCGCGTTCGGTGACCTCCGCGTCGGTGAAGACGTACGCGCTGGTCATCAGGCCGCGCACGTGACCGACGCCGTAGGCGGACATGGACAGCGAGCCCACCTCACCGGGCTTGCTGCGCTCCAGGAAGTCGCTCACCTCCGCCGCGTGCCGGTGCCCGGTGGGCGCGTACGGGGCGATGGCGCCGCTGCGCAGCGGGTGCAGGTCCGGCACCCGCAGGTGCAGCCCGCCACCGCTGGAGCCGCTCTTGCCGTCCACGACGACGGTCTTCAGAGGCAGGCCGAGCCCCAGGGTGAGGGGCGCGAGTCCCAGCGTGAGCGCCGTGGCGTAGCAGCCGGGCACGGAGATCAGCGCGGCGTGCTCCAGGCTCTCGCCGATCAGTTCGGGCACCCCGTACACGAAGCGGTCGGCGAGTTCGGTGGTACGCGGCACCCCGGGGTACCAGCGCCGGTGGAGTTCCGGGGTCCGGATCCGGAACGCCCCGCTGAGGTCGATCACGCAGGCGACGCGGTCGGCGAGCTCGGCGGCCAGCCGGGCCGAGACCGCGGCGGGCGTGGACAGGAACACCACGTCGCAGGTCTCGGCGATGCGGTCGGCGTCCACCGCTTCGACGCTGAGCCCGAGGTCGAGGCGCAGCCCGGGGTGCAGCTGGGCGGGGCGGCGGCCCACGCTGGAGTTGCCGCCCAGGTAGGCGAGTTCGAGCTCCGGGTGCTGGAGCACGAGCCGGATGAGTTCACCGCCGGCGAGTCCGGAGGCTCCGACGATTCCCGCTCGGATCATTCGAGGGTCTCCTGTACGTGGCGGATGACGGCGGACGAGATGTCGGTGTCCGTGGTGGAGGCGACCCCGCGCCAGGCGGGCGCGTGGTTGACCTCGTTGACGAGGTGGCCCGAATCGGTGCGGAACAGGTCCACGCCGTAGATGCCGGGGCCGAGCCGGTCCACGACCGCGTCGACGACCTTGGCCACGTCCGGGTCGTGCGCCAGTGAGCGGCTCCGGTTGCCGAGTGCGGCGTTGCTGCGCCAGTCGGCGCCGGCGCTCTCGAACTCGGCCGCCGCGACGATCTCCCGTCCGACCACCAGGCAGCGCACGGAGCCGCCGCCGAGGTAGGGCTCGAGCAGGCAGGCCTGTTCGAAGGCGTGGCCCAGGTCCTCGACGTAGTCGTACACCGAGTGCGCGAGGTCGGCGTCGCGGACCAGGGTGACCCGTTTGCCCATGCCGCCGTAGACGGGCTTGAGCACGGCGGGGGTGCCGAGGTCGGCCAGCGCCCTGGCGTAGTCCTTGCGGGACAGCACGAGGCGGAAGTCCGTTACGGGGACACCCGCTGCCCGCAGGACCGCCCGCAGGACCAGCTTGTTCTCGCAGGCGTGGATGGCGGCGGCGGTGTTCAGGACGGGGGTGCCGTCCGCCTCGGCGAGGGTGGCGATGAGTCCGCCGCGGGTGTAGCTGCGGCTGCGCACCAGGACGGCGTCGTAGCCGGCGAGCGGGGAGGAGCCGGCGGATCCGAGGCTGAGGTCCTCGTCGTTGACCCAGTCGATGTGCAGACCGGCCGGCTGGGCCGCCCGCATCAGCTGGCGTTCCTCCCACCCGACCCGGTCCGCGACGACAGCGACCTTTCCGCCCATCTCACTGGCCCCAGTCGCGCAGGGTGACCTCGACCATCTCGAGGGTCAGCCTGCCGTCGGCTATGGCCTCCACACGCAGCGTCAGCATGCACTCGGGGCAGGACAGGGTCTCGCCGACGAGCATCGGCGGCAGGGTGAGGCCGGTCTCGCACTCCGGGCAGACGCCGGTCAGGGTGGCGGTGGTCATGGGTGGGCTCCTCTACGGGTACGGGGGGTGGCGGTGCGGCTCGTACGGGCGGTGCGGGGACGGCTCAGACGGACCGGAAATCGACCGCGGCCTTGCGGATCGCGTCACGGTCCAGCAGCGGCGCGCCCCCGGCTTCCTGCCGGGCCACGAGCCAGGGGGTGAAGGCGTCGACGTCGACGACGACTCCGGAGTCGTCGAGCGCCCAGCGCACCAGGGCGCCGGTGAGCCGGGTCCTGACCTTCAGCTCGCGTGTGTTCCCGACGAGTTCGGCGGGGAGCGTCTCGTAGGCCTCGGGGTGGAGCAGTTGGCCGGGCAGCTCGTACGCGAAGGCGTGCGGGGTGGTCGGTCCGGACTGGAAGGCCTCGCCCAGGCCCGCGCCGCGCAGGGCGATGCGGGAGAGCTCGGTCAGGTGGGTCAGGTCGAAGCGCCGGTCGTCGTGGATCACGCGCAGCGCGGTGAGCAGCTCGGCGAGCGGCGCGTTGCCGCCGCGCTCGCCTATGCCGCCGACGGTGGCGGAGATCCAGCGGGCGCCGGCGCGTACCGCGGCCAGGGAGTTGGCCACGGCCATGCCCAGCATGTTGTGCGAGTGGATCTCGATCTCGGAGCCGTCGATGACGGTGAGGTCGGAGATGACCTCTTCCATCCGCCACGGCGAGAGGTACGCCACGGTCTCGGCGAGCCGGAACCGGTCCGCGCCGGCCGCGAAGCCGGCCTCGACGTACGGGACCAGCCGTTCCCTGGGTGTGCGCGCACCGTCCTCGCCGCTGAACGTGACGTGGAAGCCGCGGTCCTTGGCCTGGGATATCGCCGACCGCGCCACCACGTGCAGGAACTTGGCGCTGGGCGAGTCCAGCTTGAGCCTGGCGTGCTGCTCCGAGGTGGGGATGGAGTACATGATGTGGCGCACGCCCAGACGTGCGGCCTCGTCGAGGGCGGTGGCCACCTGATGACGGTCGCGGACGACGACGAGCGTCATGCTGCGTTCGGGGCCGATCGCCTCGTGCGTGGCCTCGATCAGGGCGGCGTCCTTGGAGCCGGGGCCCGAGACCATGCCGACCTCGACGAGGTCGATGCCGGTCCTGACGAGAAGGCGGGCGATCTCGGCCGCGTCGCGGGGGGTGAATTCGACGCCCGCCATGTGCGCGGAGTCGCGCAGGGTCGCGTCGGACAGATGGGGTGGTTCGGGAAGTCTTGCGTCTGCGGGGGTGACTGTCATGGCGCGTTCCTCTCTTTCAGGCTGTTCGGAACGGTGTTGTTGCGGACCGTCCCTGGCGTGATGCTGAATCGGCGGCCACCGGAAACCGTGCGGACGATCTCTCCGGAGCGGCACGCCGTGGAGCGCTGAGAAAATGATGCAAGGGTGCGGTGGGCTGGGGCAATGCACGTCGTGTCAAGTCGCGCCAAGGAACGTCAGGTCAGGTCGGCACCTCTCGAACCTGGTTGACGCAGCGTCGAGTTGAGTGAAACTTCGCGCATTCGTCCGATAATTCGGCGCCCGGGCCGGAGAAGCCCGCCGGCACCCGACTATGGTGACCGCATTCCCGGACCGCCCGTTCTCATGACGCGTAGGCATGGAATTCGTCGCCGACCGGGAATGCCACGTACGTGAATTCAAGGACGTCCTTTTCGAAACCCGTGCACGCCGGGGCCGGAAAGGCCCCGTGAACGAGGGGAGATCCAATGGTTCTCGCACAGCCCGGCCTCCGTACGGACCCGGAGGCGGCCACCGGCCCCGGCGCCGGTCCGCTCGAACGCTCCCGGGAGCTGGCCGGCCGGCTCGCCTGGCCGACCACGGCCGAACGCGACCGTGACCGGACCTGGGACCCCGCACTGTTCACCGCACTGGCACGAGCGGAACCCGGCCCGTCCCTGGCCGGCCCCCTGGTGCCCGCGCCCCTGGGCGGCGGCGGCAGCACCGCGGCCGAGGCACTGGCCCTGCTCGAAGGGCTCGCCGAGGGCTCCCGCGATCCCGGGCTGGCCCTGGCCGTGGCCGTCCACGCGGTGCTGGCCACCGTCCCCCTGCGCGCCCACGGCACGCCGCGCCAGCGCGAGCGCTACCTGCCGCGCATGGCCTCCGGCGAGTGGTTCGGCGCGCTGTCGCTGCGCCAGACGCACGGCGGCGCCGTCGCCCCCGCCGTCACCGCGCGCCCCGCACCCACCGGGCGGGGCGGCTGGCTGCTGACCGGCCGCCTGGACCTGGTGGCCGGCGCGCCCGTCGCCCACCATTTCCTGGTGGTCGCCGCACACCAGGGCGGCGGCCGCACCGCCTTCCTGGTGGACAGGGCCACGCCGGGCCTGCTGGTCGCCGAGGGCGGTCCGGCGGCCATGCACACCTGCCCGTGGGGACAGCTCCTGCTCGACGGCGCCCCCGTGGACGACGGGGCGGTCCTGGGCACGGTCGAGGGCGCCGCGACCGAGGTGGAACCACTGCTCGCGGTTCTGGACTGGGTCTACTGCGGCGCACCCTGGCTCGGCCTCATGCGCGCCCTTGCCCGGGACGCCCTGGAGGCCGCGCGCGGCCGGGAGCTGTTCGGCCGTCCGCTCACCCACGACCAGGCCACCCGTTTCACGCTCGCCGACCTCGCCACCCGGGTCGAACTCGCCGAGGGCCTGTTACGCCGGACCGCCTCCCGGCTCGACGACGGCGGCGCCCTCCCGCTCCAGGAGGCGGCCGCGGCACGGCTGTTCGTCGCCGACGCGGCGGACCGGGTCACCCGGGCGGCGGCCGGCCTGGCCGGTCCGCTCGCCGGGACCGGTGACGGTCTCGCCGAGCGGGCGCACCGCGACGCGCTGTTCCTGTCACGCACCGGCGGCGGCGCGCAGGTGCTGCGCCCGGTCGTCGCTGCCTCCATGCTCGGACTCGGCTGAAGGTGAGGACCATGAACGACCGACCCCGCTCCCCGGAGAGCACACCGGCCTTCCCGGGCATCGCGTCCCGGGCCGCGGCCACCGACGCCGAGGGCCGGATACCGGCCGCGAACTGGGACGAACTGGTCGACAGCGGCTATCTGCGACTGTTCCATCCGGTGGAGGCAGGTGGCTCCGACGCCGGCGCCGACGCGCAGTTCGACGCCATGGAGGCCCTGGCCAGGGCCTGTTCCGGCACGTACTGGTCCGCGACGGTGTCCGCACTGCTGTGCGGCAGTCTCATCGCCACGTACGGAAGCCTCCGCGATCACGAGCGGCTGCTGCGCCCGCTGCTGTCCGGCGAGCGGACGGCGTGCTTCGGCATCGTCGAGCCGACCGCCGGCAGTGACGCGAGCACGTACCGCACCACGGTCCGCCCGTCGGGCCGGCCCGGCGGCGGGTACGTCATCCGGGGCGAGAAGTCCCGTATCACCAACGCCCCGACGGCGGACCTGTCCGTGACCCTGGCCCGCCGGGACAAGGGTCCCGGGGACGACGGCCCCGACTGGTGCCTGGCCTTCGTGAACCTGCGCCAGCCGGGGGTGCAGCGCTACGAGACCCCGCACATGGGCCTGCGCGCGATGCCGTGGGGCGGGCTCGTCCTCTCGGACGCGTACGTTCCCGAGGCGGACGTCGTCCCGGTCCCGTTCCAGGCGCTGTCGGACGGCATGACGTGGGGCTGGCTGCTGGTCTCGATCGCGGCGATCGCGACCGCCGAGGCGGCCCTGACCGCTTCGGTGCGCCACGCCCAGGCGCGGGTTTCCTTCGGACGCGCACTGGCGCACATGGAAGGAGTGCAGGCTCAGCTCGCGGACTCACGCGCACAGTTGGACGCCGCCCGGGTACTCGCGCGCCGGGCCCTGCGTGAGCGCGCCGCGGGCAGCCCGGCGCGGCAGCTGATCGGCATGCTGAAGGTGTACGCCACCGAGCTCGCCGTCGAGATCACCCAGCGGGCGGTGCAGATCCACGGCGCGTTCGGCGTGACCCAGGGCCACGAGGTGGAGCGCCACTACCGGGACGCCCAGATGAACGTCATCGGCGCCTTCGCCTCCAACCGCCTGCGCGAGCAGCTGGCCGAGGGCCTGGGGCTGGGCCCGGCGGTCTACCAGCCGTTCGACTGGCTGGCCCCGACGGGGCTGCGCCACCACCCGGTGGGCCTGGACGGCGGGACGCGCGCGGTGCCCACGGTGGCGTGACGGAGAGCTGAGGGAGCCCCGCGCCGGGAGGCGGCCTCCCGGCGCGGGGCCGCGGCCCGGTCCGCGCCCGTGGGAACGGGCGGCGGGCCGGGCTCCCGCCGGTGGACGGCGGGGAGCGGCCCACGGGCGCCCCCCGGGGTCACGCGTGGGGGTGCCAGTCGCCCAGCCAGCCGGCCGCGGTGTGCGCGCGGGCCTCGGACCTGGTCAGCTGCGGACGGTTGGCGGGCACGGTGACCCGCGCGCCGGGACCGCTGTTGCGGTACTCGGCGAAGCGCTGCTCCTGCCAGGGGAAGCCCGAGGACATGGTGCCGTACGGCGTGACCGCGTCGATGCCGGCGCCGAGGTGGCTGTCCCTGACGGTCAGCATCGGGTGGGCGGTGAGGTCCGAGGACGGCACCCAGGGGCGGGCCAGCTTGTAGTACGCGTCGGGGGCGGTGCTGCTGATCCGGGAGCGCAGGACGAGGTAGCCGTGCGGGTTGGCCCCGGCGGTGCTGGGCGCGAAGACGAAGCCGTACGGCGCCGAGGCCAGGTCGGTGCGCGTCAGGGCGCGGAAGTGGCAGCGGTCGTAGACGGCCGTGGCGCGGCCGAAGACGAAGTCGACGTCCCCCTCCACGTAGCAGTCGCGGTAGTACTGGCGGGCGAAGGCGGTGAGGGCGGGGGTGTCGGCGTACAGGGTGTCCTGGTGCCCGAGGAAGCGGCAGCCGTAGAACGCCGAACGGTCGCCCTGCACCTTGATGGCGACGGCCTGGGTGCCGGTGTACCCGGGGTTGTCGGAGCGCAGCCAGCCGTTGGCGAAGGTCACGTCGTGGGCGGTGAACCCGGCGGCCTGGACGGTGACGGTGGCCGAGCCGCTCGTGCCGTAGGTGCCGGAGCCGTCGGGCTTCGGTGTGCCGGCCGCGTTGTCGTACACGATGACCGTGTCGCGGGGGTCACCGCTCGCGCCGATCAGCGTGAGCTCCGTCCGGGCGGCGGTGACGAGGACCGTGCCCCGGTAGGTGCCGGGGGCGAGCACCAGGGTGTGCCCGGCGCCGGATACGGCGTCGACCGCGGACTGTACGTCGGTGTGGTCGCCCCTGCCGTGCGGGTCGACGTACAGCGTCAGGGCGTCGAGCCGCCGGGCCGGCGAACCGTGGCGCCCGAACGGCCGGGAGCGGGCGGGGCGGGCCTGGGCGGCGGGTGTGCCGAGGGCGAGGGCGGCGCCCGCACCCGCGAGGAGGGTCAGCGCGCTGCGTCTGCTGGGCATGGCGGTACTCCTTGCGAAGAGAGGCAGGCCGGAGCGGCGCCTTCCGGGGTGGTGGAAGGGTGCGGTGCCGCTCCGGCCGGTTCGGGGTGGGTCAGCGGACCGACGGCTTGCCGGCGCCCGCGCCCAGGCCCACCAGCAGCGGGACGGCCAGCGGGTGGTTGATCTTCGTACGCAGTTCCGGGGTCCAGCCGGCGCCTTCGGTGAGCTGCTCGGCGGGCACGCCCGCGTTGTGCACGGCGACGAGGTCCGTCTTCCGCCCGTTGACGTAGTTGTTCTCCGCCGTGAGGGAGGACTCGGACCACTTCTTGAGGATGGTGGCCTTGTCGAAGCCCTTGGGCACGGTGAAGGCGTTGTGCTCGGCGACGAGCTTGGACTCGGCGCCGATGCCGTACGTGTAGCCGTAGGCGGCGCCCTTGGTCGCCACGAAGTGGTTGTTGTACGAGTCGACCTGGCCGAAGCGGACGCGGGGCGCCCGCTCCTTCACGTCCTTGAAGAGGTTGTGGTGCAGCGTGACGCGGAGCTTGCCGCGGTCGCTCGCGCCGGCGCCGTCGCTGTTGCCGATGAGCATGGTCTTGTCGTGGTCCTTGAGGACGTTCCACGACACGGTGACCAGGTCGGCTCCGCGCACGATGTCGAAGAGGCCGTCGTGCTGCTGGTAGACCTGCCCGAAGTAGTGGGGCTGGGCGGCGTCGGGGCGGTCGCCGTCGCTGAAGGTGTTGTGGTCGACCCAGACGTGGCGGGACCCGTGGACGACCAGGTTGTCGTACTCGGAGTTCCAGGCGCCGGTGTCACCGTCGGTGGGGTCCCACTGGGGGAAGCAGTCGTAGGTGTCCTCGAAGGAGATGTTGCGGATGATGACGTTCGAGACGTTCCTCACCTGGAGGCTGGCTCCGATGATCGTGGCGTCCCTGCCGGCACCGACGAGCGTGGTGTTGGACGGGACGTTCACGTTGACGGCGGCGGCCTGCAGCTTCGCGGACGCGGCGCGGGCGTCCTCCAGCGGTCCGGAGGGGACCTCCTCGGTGCCCCAGACGGCCGGGTCGTAGGCCGCGAGGTACTTCTCCAGGGTGTAGCCGTCCTGCTGGTAGGCCTCGCAGCCGATCGGGGTGCCTGCGGCGTCGGAGTTGCCGTGGACGGTGCCGGCGATCCTGACGATCTTCGGCGCGTCCCCTGCGTCCTCGAAGGCCGCGATGAGCTCGGCCCTGTTGGTCACGGTGTAGACGTGGTCGGGGGTGGCCCCGGCTCCGCCCGTCGTGGAGCCCTCGGCGGCGGCCCAGCCGTCGCCCGCCGGGAGTACGGAGCGCTCGATGCCTTTGCCGTGGTGCCTGGGGGCTGCCTGGGCGGGCAGGCTCACTGCGAGCGCCAGGGAGGCGCAACCCGTCACCACGGCGGTGGCGCGGACATGTCTCATGCGTGCGGGCATGGCGAATCCTTAGGTGTCGTACGCGAAGGAGTGCGGTGGTCGGCGCGAGGACGCGCGGAGGGAGCGGTGACTCGGGGATCAGGCCTGCGGCCAGGTGATCCACGTACCGGGCACCGGCTCGTCGAGGCGGCGCAGGTCGCGCGGGCTGAGCACGCGCGCGTCCCGCAGGGCGCGTGCGGTGGTCCTGGCCACGTCGACGGCGCCGTCGGGCCGGAAGTGGGTGTTGTCCTGCTTGCCGTCGGGATGGTTCGGCGACTCGCCGGGCTCCAGCCAGTTGAAGTACGCCCGGGTCCCGTCGGGTCCGAGTTCCTGCCAGCGGGCGAGGGAGAGCGCCTGCATGTCGAGCAGGGCCACGTCCTCCTCGGCCGCCAGGGCGCGCATCGCGGCGGGGTACTCCCCGTGGGTGGGCTTCGCCGTGCCGTCCTCGGCGAAGCGGCGGCGCTCCACCGGAGTGATCAGCACGGGTTCCGCCCGCCGGGCGCGGGCGCCCTTGACGTACTGGCGCAGGTACTCCTGGTACGTGGTGTAGGGGTCGGTGCCGCGGGCGGGGTCCTCGGTCTTCTCGTCGTTGTGCCCGAACTGGATGAGCACGAGGTCGCCCGGGCGGACGCCGTCCAGGAGGGCGGCGAGGCGGCCCTCGTCGATGAAGCTCTTCGAACTCCGGCCGTTCATCGCGTGGTTGGCGACGTCGAGGGCACGGCCGAGGAAGAAGGGAAGGGCCATGCCCCAGCCGGTCTCGGGCGCCGCGTCGGCGTACTTCCGGGCCGCCGTCGAGTCGCCCGCGATGTGCAGGGTCCGGGGCCGGGGCCTGCCCCGGCCGCCGCCGTGCGCGAGTGCGGGTGTGGCGCTGAGGGCGAGGGGCAGCGCGAGGAGCGCGGCTGCTGTCCGTCTGCGGGTGAGTGACACGGGATGACTGCCTCTCGGAGGACAAACGTGAGGTGCTGCTCGGGGAGGGGGACCGGCGGCGGGGTGCGACCCGGACCGCCGCCGGCCCCCCGGTCACCGGGGGTGCCGGCCGTGACGGACGGCCGGGTCAGCCGTTGCCCAGTTCCTTCCACTCCTTCTGGGCGGCGTTCAGCTCATCGGCCATCTTGTCCAGGAAGGCCTTGGCCGTGACCTTGCCGAGGAGCAGCTTCTGGAACTCGGGCTCGTTGTCGGCCTTGCTGATGTTGTTCCAGTCGGGCAGGTAGTAGGGCAGGTCGACGATCTTGGTGGAGCCGTCGGTGAGGGCCTTCGCGGCGAGCGAGGTCGGCTCCGACTCGTTGATCCAGGGGTCCTTGGCCGCGTCGGTGTTGGCCGGGATGGCGCCCGCGGACTCGTTCCACTTGCTGTTGGACTCGTGCGACGCCGCGAACTCGATGAACTTCCAGGCCGCGTTCTTGTTCTTGCTGGACCGGAAGAGGCCGAGACCGTCGACGGGGTTCGAGACCTGGACGCGCGTGCCGCCGTCCCCGATGGGGGCGGGTATCCCGGCGAACTTGTCCTCGCCCAGCGCCTTCAGGTGGTCCTGGTAGGAGCCGAGGTTGTGGCTCAGCATCCCGATGGTGCCGGTGTCCCACTGGGCGACCATCTTGGTGAAGTCGTTGTTGACGTCGGCTGCCGGCGTCGTCTTCTTGAAGAGGGCGGCGTACTTCTCCAGTGCCGCGACGTTCTTCGGGTCGTTCAGGGTCGTCTTCTCGCCGTCCCAGAAGTCCGTGATGCCGCTCTGGCCGTAGACCGCGTCGAGGGCCTGCGCGATGGAGCCGGCGCCGCCGCGGATGGTGTAGCCGAACTTGTTGTTCTTCGCGTCGGTGAGCTCGTCGGCGGACTTGTAGAAGTCGGCCCAGGTGGTGGGCGCCTTCAGACCGGCCTGCTGGAACAGGTCGGTGCGGTACCAGAGCACACCGCTGTTGGCGGAGGTCGGCACGGTGTACATGTCGTCGCCGCGGCCGGCCGCGGATCTGACGCTCTGGACCATGCTCTCGACGAGCTTGCCCTTCAGGGGCGACTTCTCCAGCCGGTCGCTGATCGGCTCCAGGGCTTCCTGCGAGACGATGTTGGCCAGGTACGCGGTGCCGACGCCGCCCACGTCCGGGAGCCCGCCACCGGCGATGGCCGTGTCGTACTTGGACTGGACGTCGGCGATCGGGATCGGGACGTACTTGACCTTGATGTCCGGGTTCTTCTTCTCGAAGTCCTTGATGATCTCGGTCCAGATCGCGGTGCGCGGACCACCGTTGTTGTCCCAGAAGGTGATCTCGCCCTTCCCGCTGCCCTCCGTGCCGGCGTCGCTGCCGTCGTCACCACAGGCGGTGGCCCCGAGGGCCAGGACCGCGGTGAGGGACACCGCGGTCGCGGCACGCCCCCGGAGCGTCTTCGAGATGTTCATGTCGGCTCTTCTCTCTCGGATCTTTACGCGTACGTGGGGGGAGGTCAGTGGTGTGTGCGGTGCGGCGCGGCGCCGATGTACTTCTGCGGACCCGCCTGCCGGGTCACGCGCTCGGGTACGTCGGCCGCGCGGTCCAGCGTGTACGGGTAGAAGTCACGCGGTTCGAACGCGGCACCCCAGGCGTCGGTGCGGCCCGTGGTGTTCTCCAGGATCGATCCGCGCTGCACCAGTTCGGCCGTGGCGTCGGCCTGGTACGGATGCTGGACGTCCCGGTAGTAGCTGTTCTCGATGACCATCCTGGTGGCGCCGCGCGCCCAGTTCCCGTACGTCCACAACGGGTCCCCGTCGGCCACCTGGGCGGAGAGGTAGTTGTTGTAGAGGTGGGCGTAGGCGCAGTTGTCGGCGGACGGGTTGCGCTGCTTCGTGCCGCTGAACCAGTTGTGGTCGATCGTGATCTGGGTGGTGACGTTCTCGGTCCAGCCGATGCCGAGCGCCTTGTTGTGGCTGTCGAAGTGGTTGTACGACACGGTGATGTACTGGCTGTCCTTGCGGATGTCGAGCAGTCCGTCACCCATGCGCGTCAGCCGGTTGTGGTCGATCCAGACGTGGTCGGCCGAGTCCATCTGGATCGCGTCGAAGTCGGTGGTCTTCCCGTCCCAGTCACCCTCCACGTAGGAGTCGCGGATCGTGAGGTTGCGGATGATGACGTTGCTGGTGCCGGGGTTCAGGTGGAGTTCGCCGTGGACGATCTCACCGGTGTCGCCGGCCCCGACGATGGTCTTGTCCGACGCCACCTCGATGTCGGCGCCGAAGGGCTCGACGGCGATGGAGCCGGCCACCCGGATGACGTAGGGCTCCTCCGCACCGGCGTACTTCTCCAGGCCCGCCTGGTCGGTGACGGTGACCACCTCGCCGCCCCGGCCCCCGGTGGTGCCGCCCGCCAGCGAGGCGAAGCCGTGCGGGGTGCCGGAGGCGCCTCCGCCGTGGTGCGCGGCGGACTGCGCCCCTGGGGCCGCCGCCGCCCCGCCCGGGGCGGCGGGCAGGAGGAAGGCGGTGGCGAGGGCGAACGCGGTGAACAGCGTTCTCGCTCTGGTGCGCTCGGTACGGAGGTGCGTCATTGCGGCTCCCATACAGCGGTGCGGGGTCAGGTGGTAGGAGGTCTTCCGGTGGCGCGGCGGGCGGTGGTGCGGAACGTGGTGAAGCCGGCTGTTCCCGACGGCGCGTCACCGGCGGGCGCGGTGGCGAAGAGGCCGAGCAGCGCGCCGACCCAGCGCCAGGGGGTGGCGGCGAAGACCTGGCCCGACGCCCTGAAGCCGGTCCCGTCGCCGGTGTCGGCGTAGAAGCGGCAGCGTGCGCCCCGGGTGACCTCGATGCGGACGCGGACGGCGGCGTCCGGCGCGGGGCGGGCGTGTTCGGCGTCCCGCTCGTGCTCGGCCACGGTCTCGGCGTACCGGTGCACGAGCCGGGCCGTCCCGTCGGCCCCGTTCTCCAGGCCGATCCACGAGAACGCGTCCCCGAGCACGGCGAGCCCGGCCTTGGCCCCCGGCTCCCCGGAGTCCAGCGTGATGCCGGTCTCGACGACGAACTCCTCGGCGGGCAGCCGCTGGACCAGGACGTTGGGAAGCGCGCGCAGATCGTGCGCGTACGCGGTCCGTACGCAGCTCAGGCGCAGGCCGTCGCCGCTGTGCCCGACGGTCCAGCCGGGCCGCGGGTTGGCCGTCCACTGCCACTGGCGGCCGTACCGCCCGCCGGGGAAGTCGTCGCTGGAGGCGGGTGCCCCCGCGCTCTGCTCCGGGGCCTCGGGGCGGCGGTGCGCCAGGACGGGTTCGCCGTCGTCGCCGATGACCGGCCAGCCCCCCTCCCAGCGCATCGGCTGGAGGTGCACCACACGGCCGTACGCGCCACGGGCCTGGAAGTGCAGGAACCAGTCCTCGCCGGCGGCGGTCCGGACCCAGCCGCCCTGGTGCGGGCCGTTGACCTCGGTGCTGCCCTGTTCCAGGACGACCCGCTCCTCGTAGGGCCCGGCGAACGTGCGCGAGCGGAAGGCACCCTGCCAGCCGGTCTCCACTCCCCCGGCGGGCGCGAGGATCCAGAACCAGCCGTCGTGCCTGTAGAGCTTGGGGCCTTCCAGGGTGAACCAGCCGGGGATGGTGTCGGCGTCGACGAGGGTGGTGCCCTCGTCGAGGAGCTCGCGTCCGTCGGCGCTCATCCGGTGGCCGGTGAGCCGGTTCTTGATGCCGGAGCGGGACTTCGCCCAGGCGTGCACCAGGTAGGCCTCGCCGGTCTCCTCGTCCCACAGCGGGCAGGCGTCGATCAGGCCCTTGCCCGCCTTCACGAGGTGCGGGGCGCTCCAGGGGCCGCGGATGTCCTCGGCGTTGATCTGCTGGATGCCGTGGTCCGGGTCCCCCCAGAAGATCCAGAAGCGCCCGGCGTGGTGGCGCAGCGAGGGCGCCCAGACCCCGCAGTCGTGGCGGGGGACGGCGAAGTCGGCGTCCGGTCCGAGCCGGTCGAGGGCGTGGCCGACGAGGGTCCAGTTGACGAGGTCGCGGGAGTGCAGCAGGGGCAGGCCGGGGACGCGTCCGAAGCTGGACGCGGTGAGGTAGAAGTCCTCCCCGACGCGCACGACGTCCGGGTCGGACCAGTCGGCGTTCAGGACCGGGTTGCGATAGGTGCCGTCCCCGAGGTCGGCCGTCCAGGGCATCGTCATGCGGTCACCGCCTTGCGGACGTGGGCCGCCGCGGCGTCCCGGTCGAAGCGTCCGTCGGCGACGACGGTGACGACGCGGCGCACGACGGTGGCTCCCGCGGGGACGGGGAGCCTGTGCTCCGCGGCGAGGGAGGAGCCGACCCCCGGGTACTCGGTGGTCCGCACGAACCACGGGTCGCGCCGGGTCTCGTCGGTCGCGCCGGCGAAGACGAGCGTCCAGCCGTCCCCGGCGAGTGCCAGCCAGTCGGCGGTCCTGCCGTGCACGGCGTCCTCACCGTCGAGCGTTCCGCTGAACACGGCGGGTGCCGCGCTCTCCTTGGGGGCGCGCCAGAAGAAGCCGCCGTATCCGGCGCCGGGACGGCCGTTGGTGGCGGGGCTGCCGATGGAGAGGTCCCTGCCGCCGCGGTTGGTGAGGGAGAAGGAGAAGTCCAGCGCCCAGGCCGTGTCGGAGAGTTCGCTCGCGGCGACGGTGCGGTGCTCGCGCAGCAGTTCGGCGCCGTCGGCCTCCCAGCTGAGCTCCTCCACGAAGCCGTCCGGGTCGCGCAGCTTCCAGCCGAGGTGGCGCTGCGTCCCGTGGTTGTCGAGCCAGGTGGGGCCCTGGTCGCGGACGAAGGTCCGTCCGCCCCAGAAGTTGTGTCCGGCCACGTCGGGCACCGCGACGGAGACGCCCAGGTGGTGGATGTGGTCGGCGGGGCGCTCCTCGGTCACGGGAGTGCCGGCGAGGGTGGTGACGGGGTGCAGAAAGGGCCGGCCCGCCGGCCCGGGCCGGTGGCTGTAGCGGCCGACGGGGCGTCCGGCGCAGCTGAGGAGTGCGGTGGTCACGGTGTGCTCACCTCGCTGGGGCGCGCCCAGGACGCGCCTAGTTCGGAGAAGAGGGTGAGGGTGTCGGCGGCGGCGGCGACGGTCCCGTCGATGCCGCGCACGATGCGCCGCACCCCGTCGCCCTTGTCGGCCGGCCGGGTGTGCCAGGCGGTGGCGGGCAGCGCGGTGGGTTCGGGGGCGGTGCGTACGGCCTCCAGGACCCGCATGAACGCGCCGGTCCGTTCCGGCGGTACGAGGAGCGCGGTGCCGTGCTCCAGGTGGTCGACGAGGTTCTCCAGGAGGTCGGTCCGTCCGTGCACTGCCTCGTCGGGGCCGTGCCCGGCCCGCTGGACGAGGACCCGGTCCTGCTTGTACCAGAAGGTGACGCGGCCCCGGTCGCCGTGGACGATCACGTACGGCTCCCCGGCCTCCTCCGCGCAGAGGGTGACGGCGACGGTCACCGGAAGGCCGTCGGTGGTGGTGACGCGGACGCAGCTGGTGTCGTCGGACTCGATGTCGTGGGCCCTGAACAGCTCGGTCTCGATGGATGCCACGTCCTCGGCCGTCCCCCGGCCGGCGAGTTCGAGCGCGGTGGCCACGGCGTGCGCCAGCGGGTTGGTGAGCACCCCGTCGACCACGTCCGTCCCGTCCATCCTGCGGCGCCCGGCCCAGGGCGCCCGCCTGAAGTAGGCGTCGTCGCGGACCCAGGCACCCGCGGCGCCGACGCCCCGGACGGTACCGATGGCCCCGGAGCGTACGAGGTCCTGGATGGCCCGCACGGCGTGCGAGCCGAAGGACTGGAAGCCGATCTGGCAGGCGACGCCCGCCTCCCGCACGCCTTCGGCCATGCGGGCGTAGTCGGCCCACGTCGCGGCGGGCGGCTTCTCCAGGAGGAGGTGGACGCCCCGGGCCGCGGCGGTCAGGGCGAGGGTGGTGTGCGTCGGGATGGGGGTGCAGACGACGGCCGCGCGCGCGCCGGTGGAGTCCAGGAGGGCCCCGAAGTCGGCGGACTGCTCGGGCATCTCCCCGGTGAACATCTCCAGTTCGGCATCGGTGAGCGGGTTCAGTTCACAGATTCCGGCCAGCCTGACCAGGCCCTGGTGCTGGAGCCTGCGGATGTTGGCGAGGTGCCAGCGGCCGTGGCCGCGGGCGCCGGCCAGGACGAGGGGCACGGGGGTGGTGGCGCTCATCGGCCGGCCCTCCCCGCTCCGGCCCCGCGGGCCACGTCGGCGGCGGCGTCCTGGGCACTGTCGACCGGGCCGTGCAGAGTGGGCGTCCAGCCGGTGTCGCTGGCGAGATCGGTCTCGCTGCCCGAGTTGTAGGAGTTGTAGAGGGAGACCAGGTCGACCGGGAACCCGTTGAACACGGTGCCCCGCTGGGTGAGGGCGCTGCCGTTCCAGCTCTTCACCAGGTCGGCGGCCTCGACGTGCCCCGGGGTCTCGAAGGCGTTGTTCTCGGCGACGATCCGGGACTCGGTGGAGACCCCGAGGGAGTAGCGGTGGTCGCCGTCCCCGGGGATGACGTAGCGGTTGTTGTAGAGGTGCACCTGGCCGAACCGGACCCGGGGGGCACGCTGCACGACGGAGTGGAACTCGTTGTGGTGCAGGGTGACGCGGAGCTTGCCCCGGTCGGTGGTCACGCCGTCGCCGTTACCGATCAGCATCGCCTTGTCGTGATCGGCGAACCGGCTCCACGAGACGGTGACGAGGTCGGAGCCGTTGGTGATGTCCAGGAGCCCGTCGTGGCGGAGGTAGTTCCGCCCGAAGTGGGTGGGCTCCCGGTCGTCCGGGTGGCCCTTGTCGCTGGCGGTGACGTGGTCGACCCAGACGTGGGTGGCGCCGCGCAGCCACAGCGTGTCGTAGGCGGTCTTCCAGTCGCCGAGGCCCCCGGTGTTGGGCTGCCAGGCCGGGAAGCAGTCGTAGGCGTCGCGGAGTTCGATGTTGCGGATGATGACGTTGTCCGCGTCCTTGACCTGGAGGCTCGCGCCCTTGAGTACGGCGTTCGCTCCGATGCCGACGATCGTGGTGTTCGACCCGACCGGCAGTTCGACGCGCTCGGCCTGGCGTGCGGCGGACGCCTTGCGGGCGTCCTCCTGCGGTCCGGCCGGCTTGGCGCCGCCCCACGTGCGGGGGTCGTAGGCGGCCAGGTACGCGTCGAGCCGGTAGCCGTCGGTGGCGTAGTCGGCGCAGTCGAGCCGCCGCCCCCGGTCGTCGGTGTTGGCGTCGATCGTGCCCGCCACCCGGATGATCTTGGGGACGGAGCTGCCGCCGTCGAGCGCCGCGACGAGCTGGGCACGGTTGCGCACGGTGAGGACGTGGTCCTCGTCGGCGGCCGAGCCTCCGGTCGTTCCCGTGCCTTCCGCGGCCCAGCCGTCGTTGTCGGCGAGCACCTCCCGGCCGAGGTCACGGCCGGGCGCGGAAGCCTCCGGCGCCGTGCCGGGCGAGGTCGTGGCCGCCCGGGCGCCCGGCTGGAGGGCCAGGCTGCCCAGCAGCAGGGCGAGCGCGGCGGCGGCGCGGCGCGTCGTACGGGGGCGGAGCTTCCAGGTCATCTGCGTCATCCCTTCACGGCGCCGGCGCTGAAGCCGGTGATGAGCCACTTCTGGATGAAGGCGAAGACGATCACCACCGGCACGGCGGCGATCACTCCGCCCGCGGCCAGTGCCCCCAGGTCGACGCTGTCGGCGCCGATCAGGGTGTTGAGGCCGACCGGGATCGTCTGCTTGTCCTGTTCACTGAGGAACATCAGGGCGAACAGGAAGTGGTTCCAGCTGTGGACGAAGGCGAACGATCCGACCGCGATCAGTCCGGGGCGCAGGAGCGGCAGGACGACGGCGCAGAAGGCCTTGAAGCGCGAGCAGCCGTCCACCCAGGCGGCCTCTTCGAGGGAGACCGGGACGTTCTTGATGAAGCCGCTGATCAGGATGATCGACAGGGGCAGCTGGAAGACGGTCTCGGCGATGACGACGCTCCCGAGGGAGTTGATCATCTGGAGGTTCTTGAAGATCTCGAAGAGCGGCACGAGCATCAGGGCGCCCGGGATGAACTGCGAGCAGAGCAGCGCCAGCATGAAGGCGCCCTTGATCTTGAAGTCGAACCGGGCCAGGGCGTATCCGCCGGCCAGCGCGACCAGGGTCGTGGCGATCAGTGTGGCGACGCCGACGATCATGCTGTTCTGGAAGAAGACGGCGAAGCTCCGCTCGTTCCAGACCTTGGAGAAGTGCTCCCCCGTCATGGGCCAGGGCACCAGCGAGGTCGAGCCTGCGGGCCGTACGGCGAAGAGGAGCATCCAGTAGAACGGTATGAGCGTGAAGAGCAGGTAGATGCCGAGGGGCACGTAGATCTGCCAGCGCGGTACGTCGTCGAAGGCACGCTCGCGCTTGGCGCGGCGGTGTGAGGAGGGCGGCGGGGCGGAGTTCCCCCGGGACGGTCCCGGCGTGCGGGCGCCGTTCTTCTCCACGAGTGCGGCAGTCACTTGTTGTCGCCTCCGAACTTGCTCAGGCGCAGATAGACGATCGAGCAGAAGAGGAGGATCACGAAGGCGACGGTGGTGAGCGCGGACGCGTATCCGAAGTCGTGGCCCTCGATGCCTGTGTTGGCTACGTAGAGCGGCAGGGTGGTGGTCTCGCCCGCCGGCCCGCCGCCGGTGAGGGTGTAGAGCAGGTCGACGTTGTTGAACTCCCAGACCCCGCGCAGCAGGGTGGCCAGGATGATCGCGTCGCGCAGGTGCGGGAGCGTGATGTGGAAGAACTGCCGCATCCGGCCCGCGCCGTCCACCGACGCCGCCTCGTACAGCTCCTTGGAGACGGACTGCAGGTCGGCGAGGATGAGGATGGCGAAGAAGGGGACTCCGCGCCACAGTTCGGTGATGGTCGCCGCCCAGAAGACGGTCCCGGTGTCGGAGAGGACCGAGGTGCCGTACTCACCGATCCCGGCGTCCGCGAGGTAGCGGCTGAAGCCGGTCGAGGAGTTGTAGAGCAGGATCCAGATGGTGCTGGTGAGCACCCCGGAGACGGCCCAGGGCGAGAAGACCATGGCGCGGGATATGCCGCGGCCGATGAAGGTCTGGTTGACGATCAGGGCGAGGGCGAGTCCGAGTGCCAGCTGCAGCGTCACCTGGGTGAAGACCCACTGGGCGCTGAAGGTGAGCGTCGGCCAGAACTGCTCGTCCTCGGTGAAGATGCGGGTGAAGTTGTCGAAGCCGGCGAAGCCGTTCCGCCACGGCTTGGTGACGTTGTAGTTCTGCAGGCTGTAGTAGAAGACGCTGATCACCGGGTAGGCGATGAAGCCCAGCATCAGCAGGCCCGCCGGCGCGATCAGCAGATACGGCAGGCGGCGTGGTGTGGCTGAGCGGCGCTTGGACGCCTTCCCCTTGGGGGGCGGTGTGGCCACGGCTGCGGATTGGGCCATGACGCGTCTCCGATCTCTGGAAAGTGCTGGATGTGCCGTTCTTTCGGTGCGTGGTGCAAGCGCTTACCATTTGCCGTTCGGCGACCCGGACGGGGTGGCGCGCGGAATTCTCTTCGCCCGGTTCAGCCCGCGTACGGGTCGGGCACTTCTCCCTGGCGGGCCAGGAACGCGAAGTCGCAGCCGGTGTCGGCCTGGGTGATCTGGTCCTGGTAGAGCGCCCCGTAGCCACGTCCGTAGCGGGCGGGCGGCTCGGTCCACCGCGACCTGCGCAGCTCCAGCTCCTCGTCGGACACGTCGAGGTGGAGCAGCCGCGCCTCGACGTCCAGCGTGATCAGGTCACCGGTGCGGACCAGGGCGAGCGGACCGCCGACGAAGGACTCGGGGGCGACGTGCAGGACGCAGGCGCCGTAGCTGGTGCCGCTCATGCGGGCGTCGGAGATCCGCACCATGTCCCGCACACCCTGCTTCAGCAGGTAGTCCGGGATCGGCAGCATGCCGTACTCGGGCATGCCCGGGCCGCCCTTGGGACCGGCGTTGCGGAGCACCAGCACGTGGTCCGGGGTGAGGGCCAGGGCCGGGTCGTTGATGGTGCTCTGCATCGTCCTGTAGTCGTCGAAGACGACCGCCGGCCCGGTGTGACGCAGCAGGTGCGGTTCGGCGGCGATGTGCTTGATGACCGCGCCGTCCGGGCAGAGGTTGCCGCGCAGGACCGCCACACCGCCCTCCTCCGCCAGCGGGTTGCCACGCTCGCGGATGACGTCGGTGTTGTGGACGAGCGCCCCGTCGAGCTGTTCACGCATCGTGCTGTGCGTGACGGTGGGCCGGTCCAGGTGGAGCACGTCGGTGAGCTGCGCCAGGAAGCCGGGCAGCCCTCCGGCGAAGTGGAAGTCCTCCATCAGGTACTTGCCGCCGGGGCGGAGGTTGGCGAGGACGGGCACGGTGCGGGCGATGCGGTCGAAGTCGTCCAGGGTGAGCTTCACCCCGGAGCGGCCCGCCATCGCGATCAGGTGGATGACGGCGTTGGTGGAGCCTCCGAGGGCGAGGACGGTGGCGACCGCGTCCTCGTAGGCGTCCGCCGTGAGGATGCGCGACAGCTTCAGCTGCTGCCACACCAGTTCGACGATCCGGATCCCGGACTGTGCCGCCATCCGGTCGTGACCGGAGTCCACGGCCGGGATGGACGAGGCACCCGGCACCGTGACCCCCAGCGCCTCGGCGGCGGCCGTCAGGGTCGAGGCGGTGCCCATCGTCATGCAGTGGCCCGGCGAACGGGCCAGCCCGTTCTCCAGCTCGGCCATCTCGCAGTCGCCGATCAGGCCGGCCCGCTTGTCGTCCCAGTACTTCCACATGTCCGTGCCGGAGCCCAGGACCTCGTTGCGCCAGTGGCCCGGCAGCATGGGCCCCGCGGGCACGAAGACCGTCGGCAGGTCGACGGACGCGGCGCCCATGAGCAGCGCGGGTGTGGACTTGTCGCAGCCGCCCAGCAGCACGGCGCCGTCGACGGGGTAGGAGCGCAGCAGCTCCTCCGTCTCCATCGCCAGCATGTTGCGGTAGAGCATCGGGGTCGGCTTCTGGAAGGTCTCCGAGAGCGTGGAGACCGGGAACTCGAGCGGGAAGCCGCCCGCCTGCCAGACGCCCCGCTTGACCGCCTGAGCCCGTTCACGCAGATGGACGTGGCAGGGGTTGATGTCGGACCAGGTGTTGAGGATCGCGATGACCGGCTTGCCCAGGTGCTCCTCGGGGAGGTAGCCGAGCTGCCGGGTGCGGGCGCGGTGGCTGAACGAGCGGAGCCCGTCCGTGCCGTACCACTGGTGACTGCGCAGCTCCTCGGGAGCTGCGCGGCGGCCTGCCGTGCCGGTGTCGCTCATACGGACCACCCGGCGACCAGACCGGCGACCTCGGCGCGCTGGTCCTCGGGCAGTGCCCGGCTCG
Organism: Streptomyces sp. ALB3; assembly: GCF_044385685.1. Classification (NCBI taxonomy): domain Bacteria; kingdom Bacillati; phylum Actinomycetota; class Actinomycetes; order Kitasatosporales; family Streptomycetaceae; genus Streptomyces; species Streptomyces sp. ALB3. Next base: position 64,427 of record NZ_JBISCE010000037.1, read on the forward strand.
GCGCGCGTACGTCGCGGCGGCAGAGCCCCAGCGAGGCCAGGGCCTCCTTGACGACCGTCACGTTGTTGGCGGACTGCCGGTCGGCGCGCAGGTCCTCGAAGCGGCGGATCTGTTCCCAGACCTTCATCGCCGCGAGGTAGTCGCCCGCCCGCAGCGCCTCCAGCATGGCCAGCGAGACACCGGGGGCGACGTTGACGAGCCCGGAGGTGAATCCGGTGGCGCCGGTAGCGAAGTAGGACGGGGCGTACAGCTCGGCGAGCCCGGCGACCCACACGAAGCGCTCCAGGCCCGCGTCGCGGGCGAACGCGCCGAAGCGGGCGGCGTCCGGGACGGCGTACTTCACGCCGATGACGTTGGGGCAGCTGTCGGCGAGCTCGGCGAGACGCTCGCCGGCGAGCAGCGGGTTGCGGACGTACGGGACGACCCCGAGCCCGGGTACGGCCTCGGCGATGGCCCGGTGGTAGTCGATCCAGCCGTCCTGCGAGACGTAGGGGTGCACCGGCTGATGGACCATCACCATCTCGGCCCCGGCGTCCCTGGCGTGCTCGGCGGCGGCCACGGCGGTCGGCACGTCATGGCCGACTCCCACCAGGACGGTGGCCCGGCCGCGCACCTCCTCGATGGTGAGCTCGGTGACGGCACGCCGCTCGTCGGGGGTGAGCGCGTAGAACTCACCGGTGTTGCCGTTCGGGGTGACGATGCGGACACCGCCGTCGAGGAGCCGTCGCAGCAGGGCGCGGTGCGCCGGGACGTCGATGCTCCCGTCCTCGGTGAACGGGGTGACAGGGATCGCCACAACGTCTGCGAGGGCCGCCTTCAGCGGGGTGAGGTCCATGCGGACCAGCCTTTCGTCGAGGTGCTGGTGAGCCGTGTCCAGCTGGTGGTTCACGTCGTGTCACCCCCGTCTTCGTCGTCGGGGAAGGCACGGCGTACGAAGGATGCGATGTGGTCGCGCAGAGCGCCTGCGGCGGCTTCCGCGTCGTCGGCGAGGGCGAGCCGCAGGATCTCGCGGTGCTCGGCCGCCTCGCGTTCCCAGGACGGGATCGCCGACCAGGCCACGGTCGACACGAGTGCGGCCTGGTCCCGGACCTCGTCGAGCATCCGGGCGAGCAGCGGGTTGCCGCAGGGCAGGTAGAGGGCCCGGTGGAAGTCGCGGTTGGCGAGCGACCTGTCCGCCTTGTCGATCGCCGAGTCGGACCGCTCCAGGGCCTCCTGGGCCGCCTCGAGCGAGACCTTGCGGGTGATGGAGCGCCGCAGCGCCTCCGGCTCCAGGAGGAGGCGTACGTCGTAGACCTCGCGGGCCATGGCCGCGTCGACGAGCCGCACGGTGGCGCCCTTGTACTGGCTCATGACGACGAGCCCGGTGCCGGCGAGCGTCTTCAGCGCCTCGCGCACGGGCGTCTTCGACACCCCGAACTGTGCGGCGAGCTCCGTCTCCACGAGCGCCTGTCCCGGGGTCAGCTGTGCGGTGAGGATGGCGTGCTTGATCGCCTCCAGCACGTACTGGGTCCTGGACGGAATCGGGGCAGGCGCAAAGGTCATGGGTGAGGAGCTCTCCATCTGGCGTATCGCGTCTCATATATGACGTACGAAGTACGACGCGATGAAGCTAGAGCGGCAGGGATGTTTCGTCAACGCTTCTGACAGAAGAAGTTCGGCGAACATGGAACGCGGGCATCGCGGGGGGCCGCCCCGCACCGTCCGGCGCATCCGGGCCGAAACGGCCGCAGGCCCCCGGCTGCACGCCGGGGACCTGCGGTGACGGGAGGGGAACCGCTCCCGGATCAGCGGGCGCCGAGGGCCGAGAGGGCCTTCGTGACGGCGCTCAGATCCGGATCGGAGGCCAGGCCCGCGTGATACAGGCGCAGTTCGTCCGCGCCGAGCGAGGCCGCGTGCGCGGCGTCCCGTTCCAGCGTGCCGGGGCTGCCGCCCATACCGCTGACCACGTTGAAGTTCGCCGCGAGCACGCCGGACAGCCCCGCGAACGGACCGAGCACGGCCTCCCGTGCCGCGTCGCCGCCGGTGCTGGGCAGCACGACACCGTCCGCGACGGACATGATGTGGGCGGGGTCCGTCCCGACGTTGGCCCCGGTGCGGTAGGAGGCGGGGTCGGCGTGCAGGAGGACCTGGAAGTCCGGTCCCGGCGCGGCGGCCCGCACAGCGGCCACAGCGGCCTCCTGGAGGCCCCGGGCCACCTGCCGGCGCCACCCCAGGGTGGCCTCGGCGAGGCCGGCGCCGAGAAGCTCCTCGACGCCGGCCCAGCCCTGCCCGCCGGACCCGGATCCGGCCCAGACCGGTTCCAGGGCGCGGCGCACGCGGGCGCCCAGTTCGTCGGCGTCCAGCCCCCCGGCGGCGTAGCCGGCCCGGCAGGCGGCGCAGAAGCAGAGCGACATCAGGTACTGCGCCGCGTCCCCGAGAGCGACCCCGGAGGTCTTGTCGTGGGCGTGCAGATGGGCGAAGCCGTACCAGCCGCACGACTCCAGCTCGGTGCCCGACGCCCCGGGGCGCACGGCCGCCTCCGCCGCCAGGTCCACCAGGTACGCGTGGACGGCGGGCTGCGCGATGCACGGCGCCCAGGGGTAGCGGTCGCCGTAGGCGTTGACCACGGAGGTCTCCGGGTGTTCCGCGCCCAGGCGGGAGCTGTGCGCGAGGACCACCCAGGAGTGCACCTGGAGCCCGGCACCCGCCAGGGCCTCGGCCGCCTCAGCGTACGGGTCGTCCCCCGCCACCCAGGACTGGACGTGGGGGCGGAGGCCGCGCCCCGTCCAGCGGGTGGCGTCCGGGGGGTAGAGCACCGCCGCGTGTTCGGCGGTGACGATCCGGCGGCCGGGGTGGCGCGGGGTCAGCGCGCGGGTGGAGTGGTAGGCGGAGGCGAGCGTCACCTGCTGGACGCCCAGGGCGGCCAGGCGGGCGGCGGCGTCCGGGTCCCCGACGACGTCCCAGGGGTAGAGAAAGGCTGAGGCCTTCACTTCGCCTCCCGCACGCGGTACTTCTCCAGCAGCGCGCGGCCGTTCGCGATGATCGAGGTCAGCTCCTCGATGTGCGCGGCCGTCGGCTCGGTGAGCGGGGTGCGGACGGGGCCGACGTCCAGGCCCTCCAGCCGGACGGCGGCCTTCACCAGCGACACCGCGTAGCCCCGGCCCTTGGCCCGCAGCTCGACGAGCGGCCGGTAGAAGTGGTCGAGCAGCGCGTTCACCAGGTCGTCGTCGCCGGAGTCCATGGCCCGGTAGAAGGCGAGGGCGATGTCGGGCGCGAAGGCGAAGACGGCCGAGGAGTAGAGCGTGACACCGACGCCCCGGTAGGCGAGTCCGGTGAGCTCGGCGGTGGGCAGCCCGTTGAAGTAGAGGAAGTCCTCGCCGGGCAGTCCGGTGCGCACGGCGCTGACGATGCGCTGCATCAGGTCGAGGTCGCCGTAGCCGTCCTTGAGGCCGATGATTCCGGGGGTGCGGGCCAGCGCGACGACGGTCTCCGGGGTGAAGACGGCGTTGTCCCGCTGGTAGACGACCGTCTCCAGGGAGGTGGCCCCGGCGAGGGCGGTGTAGTGGGCCAGCAGCCCCTCCTGGCCGGCGACGACGAGGTAGGGCGGCATGGCGAGGAGCCCGTCCGCTCCCGCCTCCTCGGCGAGCTTCGCGTACTGGACCGCGAGCGCCGTTCCGTAGCCGGCGCCGGCGACGACGGGCACCGCTCCCGCGGTCTCCTCGACCGCCGCCCGCACGACGAGCCGGAACTCCTCCGGTGTCAGCGCGTGGAATTCGCCGGTGCCGCAGCAGGCGAAGACGGCTGCCGCACCGGCGTCCACACCCGCGCGCACGTGCGCGCGGAAGACGTCGAGACCGACGGTGCCGTCCGGCCCGTAGGGGGTGACGGGGAAGAAGAGCGGCCCGGCGACATCGGTGAGTCGGGCGGCAAGGGGGGCTGAGGTCACGGGCGCTCCCTGAGCTGGTTCAGGCGTGCACAATTATGATCGGTGTCCATATTTCTGAACGCCGCCACGCTAAGGCAGCTTCGCGGCACCGGTCAAGGCGCGGGTGGCCGACCCCGGACCGACTCTTCGACACCGGTCGGCACTTGACGAGGTCCGCCGCATGTTCTTAGCGTGTCCACGCATGTGAATGCCGTCCACGGATTTGACGGTTTCGGGCGGTTGCGTGACATCTGCGTGCCACGCGTACCTTGCTGTCCGTAGGTCCGGCCCCCCGCAGCACCGCACCGCCCGCGCACACCGCGCCCGCGCCCCGCGCGCCCGCACCGAGGAGAACCCGTATGCCAGCTCCCCGCACCGTCCTTCTCACCGGCGCCGCCGGCGGCCTCGGCACCCTGATGCGGGGACTGCTCCCCGCGTACGGCTACGACCTCAGGCTCTTCGACGTCGCCCCCATCGAGGGCGAACCCGGCGCCGTCACCGCCGACCTCGGCGACAAGGCCGCGCTGCGGGAGGCCGTGCGGGGCGTCGACGCGGTCATCCACCTCGCGGGCATCTCCCTGGAGTCCTCGTTCGACAAGATCCTGCGGTCCAACATCGAGGGCACGTACAACCTCTACGAGGCGGCACGGGAGGAGGGCGTCGGGCGCATCGTGTTCGCCTCCTCCAACCACGCCATCGGCTACACCCCGCGCCCGCTCGACGGGGACCCGCTGATCCCGGTCGACACCCCCCGCCGCCCCGACACCTTCTACGGCCTGTCGAAGTCCTTCGGCGAGGACCTCGCCCAGTTCTACTGGGACAAGCACGGCGTGGAGACCGTCTCCGTGCGCATCGGCTCCTGCTTCATGGAGCCGACGTCGGTGCGGATGCTGTCCGTCTGGATGAGCCCCGGCGACGGCGCCCGCCTCTTCCACGCGGCCCTCACCGCCGAGGACGTGCGGCACACCGTGGTCTACGGCTCGTCCGACAACACCCGCCTGTGGTGGGACCTGACGACCGCCCGGTCCCTCGGCTACGAGCCGCAGGACGACTCCGAGCAGTACGCGGACAAGCTCGTGGCGGAGCAGGGCGAGCTGGACCCCGCGAATCCCGACCACGCCCGCCTCGGCGGCCACTTCGTCACGAACCCGCCGATCTGGCCCTACTGATCCCGGCCGCCGGGCTCGGGCCGCCGGCCGGAAACTCGTGTGACGCGCCGCCGCGGGAGGGACACCATACGAGCATGCCGAAACCTTCCGGATTCCAGTACGAGTCGCACGGCGACGCGAGCGTGACGCTCACCCACCACGGCCGCCCCGCCGGCACCCTGCGCGGCGGCCGTGCGGAGAAGTTCCTGGCCGAGGTGGAGTCCGGGGACGCCCAGCTCGTCATGGCGCGCTGGACGGGCGCGTACAGGCACGGCAACGAGCGCGCCGCCCGCGAGCACCCGCGCAACCGGGCGCGGGGCGGGCGCTGAGCCGTACGGCGCAAGCCCGCGAAGGTAAGGGAACGGCAAAGCCGGGTCGTTCGTTACCCCGTGCATGACCGCAATGACCCCCGGCTCGAACATCCCTCTCTCCGCCGCCCGCGTGGCGGTGGACGTCGCCGCACCCGTGCGGCTCGACGTCTCGGGCCTGCTGCTCACCGCCGACGGCAAGGTGCGCTCCGACGACGACTTCATCTTCTACAACCAGCCCTCGGGCCCCGGCGTGACCTATCGCTCGGGCGGCGGTTCCGCGCCCGACGCGATCGTGGTGGACACCACGGCCGTCCCGCCGGGCATCGAGAAGATCGTCGTCACAGCGAGTCCCGACGCCGCGGGCCAGACCTTCCAGGGCGTCGAGCCCACCGCCACCGTGCGTAACGCGGACGACGGCAGCGCGCTCGCCACCTTCACCCCGCCGCAGCTGGGCGGCGAGACGGCCCTGGTGGTCATCGAGATCTACCTGCGCAACGGCGCCTGGAAGGCCCGCGCGGTCGGCCAGGGCTACGCGAACGGCCTGGCCGGCATCGCCACGGACTTCGGCGTCTCGGTGGAGGAGCCGGCCGCGGCAGCACCGCCCGCGCCTGTCGCCGCACCCGTCGCGCCGCCGGTCGCGCCGCCCGCGGCCGCGCCCGTGGACCCCCGGATCGCCCCGCCGGCACCCCCGGCACCGCCCGCACCGCCCGCCGCCGCGGGTTCCGGCAAGATCAACCTCGACAAGGGCCGGGTCAGCCTCCAGAAGAACCAGACGGTGTCCCTGGTCAAGGGCGGCAGGCCACTGCTCTCGCAGGTGAAGATGGGCCTCGGCTGGGAGCCCGCGTTCCGCGGCAAGGACATCGACCTCGACGCCTCGGTCATCGCCTTCGGCCCCAACCGCAATCACCTGGACAGCTGCTACTTCGGCAAGCTCTCCATCCTCAACGGCGCGATCAAGCACTCCGGCGACAACCTCACGGGTGAGGGCGCGGGCGACGACGAGGTGATCGTCGTGGACCTCGGCCGCATCCCCGCGGACGCGACGGGCCTGGTCTTCACGGTCAACTCCTTCACCGGACAGAAGTTCACCGAGGTCGCCAAGGCCTACTGCCGCCTGATCGACGCGGCCACCGGCGAGGAGCTGGTCCGCTTCGACCTGACCGGCGCCGAGCCGCAGACCGGCGTGATGATGGCCAAGCTGATCAAGCAGTTCTCCGGCGAGTGGGAAATGACCGGAATGGGCGAGTTCGTGAAGTCGCGGACCGTCCGGGGCATGGTGAAGCCGGCCGCGAAGGCCCTGTAGCGCCGCCACCGGCCTGGCCGGAACGGCTTCCGGGGCACCCGACGGGACTTTCCCCTCAGGTGCCCCGGATCCGGAGAGTCTCCGGTGGGACGCTGTGCGTGCTCGTCCGCTCTCTCAGAGCTTGGTCAGCTTGGAATACGGGCTCAGGATCCTCCCCTGTCGCCCCGAGAAGTCGATGAGCACTGCGTCGTTGTCGCCCTCGACAGCGAGGACTCGGCCGAGTCCGAACTGGTCGTGCGACACCCTGTCGCCCACATCGAAGCATTCGACCGGTGGGGCCGCCTGGGCCGGGCGGTTGAAGGGACTGGAAGGCAGGTGACGCCGGGAACCGGCTGACTGTTTCATTACGGTCGAGTATGCGCCCTGTAAGCGCCCGACGCCATGCCCGACCGCTCCGGAGCGGGCAGTAGTGCCGCATTCGTAATCAGCGGTTCCAGGGCCAGTCCGCGCTCCTGCCCGCTTCCAGCAGGGGGACCATGCGGAACGCCGCGTCGGAAAGACCCCCGAAGGTGTGGCGGTTATCGCTTCCCGACGGCGCGTGCCCCGTCCGGTATCCGGCGAGGTTCCAGGTGTAGACGGGTACGGTCAGGGGGATGCCCCCGGTGACGTCGCCGTAGTGCGTGAACGAGGCCTGCTCGTCGGTGACGATCAGCACCCGGTCGTGTGCGCGGTAGTGCTTGCGCACCGCCTGCACGGTGTCGGTGCCCCCCAGATTGCCGAAGCGCCCCAGGATCCTCAGCACCGACTCACCCCTGCGGTACTTCACGGCCGCGCTGCTCGTCCCGAACTCCACCAGATCGGCGTCGGCGGCCCTCACCGCCAGCGCCGCGCCGAAGACGGCCGCCGCGTCGGCCCGGTTCAGCAGGGAGCGGTCCGAGAGCGGCGACCACATCGAGCCGGAGCGGTCGACGAGGATCAGGGTCCGGCCGGGCAGCGCGGGCACATTGCCCAGTGAGTGTCCGAGCGCCTGCTCCAGCGGGTAGGACCACCGCAGCGACGGCGCGTGCTGGTAGGCCGCGAGGTAGCGGAAGGGGAACTGCCGCGAGGCCGCGACGGCCTCCGGGTCGCTGATCCTCGCCGCCACCCCGGCCGCGACCGTGTCCCGGACACCCGCCTCGTCGAAGTTGCGCAGGTTGCGCACGAGCGCCATCGCACCCATCGACGGGATCACGGCCTCCCAGGCCGCGGCGTCCATCGGCCCCTGCAGCCAGCCCGCCAGCGCCTCCCACGTCATGCCCGCCTCGGCCAGCCGGTCCGCGCCGCCGGGGCCGGTGATCAGCGCGCGGCGCTCGGCGACGGGTACCGCCATCAGGGCCTGGTGAGCGGTCAGGGTCCGGTTCGACGCGGGCGCGACCGCGTCCTCGGGATGATGCCTGCGGTCCAGCGCGTACCGGAACAGATCCCCCTGCCAGGGCTTGGCCGGGTCCGGCGCGGCGTGCACCAGGTTGAGGACGTCGCCGAAGCGGTAGCCCTTGGACCCGGTGTCGTACTTCAGCATCGCCCTGCCGCTGTAGAGCCGGCGCACGGCGTCGGCGATCCCTCGCTTGACCGGCTTGGGCACGGAGCGGCCGTACCGCGACGTCCAGTAGCCGAGCAGCTCACCGGGTTCGTCCGCACGCAGCAGCACGGAGTCCACGACCTGCCGGCTGGACGGACCTTCCACCGCCCCGGCGTCGAGCCGCGCCTTCACGTACTCGGCGGCACCGACGACCGACGCCGTGCGCATCTGCCCCTCGCGGCGCAGCCAGCGCAGGAGCCCCGCCGTCCAGTCGGGGTCCTCGACGGCGAGCTTCCGCACCAGCGTGGCGAAGCGGGAGTCGCGTCCCTCACCGTCCTCGTGGAAGGTGTCCTGGGAGACGAGATTGGCGACCGCGAGGAGGAAGAGTTCGGACCGGCTGTCGCGGAGGTGTCCCAGGGCGCCCTGGTGGTTGGGCGCGGTGCGCCCGGTGGACCGCACGGGCGAGGTGACGCGGGGACGCGTGAACCGGGTGTTGAAGCGGGCCATGTGAATTCCCCCGAATTCCATGCAGGGCGGGAGGACACAGCGGGAGAAGGGGTGCCCGAGATCAGGAGTCGGCGGCGGTGCTTATTCCGATGCTCTGCCCATTGAGCTACCGGCCGTGACCGGACGGGACTCGAACCCGCAACCCTCGGATCAGAGAAGTATCCGTCGCCTGCGCACCGGGCACCCCGGCGCTTGTGCCTCCCGAGATCAGGGCGGCTGCGGCGTGTTTCGGGAAAGGAAGTAGCCGCTGCCTTCGCACCGGGAGGTGCATGGCCATGACTCTAGGAGAACAGCTGTGCGGCGCGCGAAGGGATTTCCCTGACGCGCCGCACTCACGGTGTCAGCGCTTGTCCGGCTGGCGCTTCCACGGCCCGGTGATGGCGAGCATGATGCCGGGGCTCTGGATGTTGGCGAACAGCGTCCTGCCGTCCGGGGAGAAGGTGACCCCGGCGATCTCGCTGTAGGAAGGGTCCTCCTCCGTGCCGGCGTTGAGGTCGTTGCGCGCGATGGGGTAGGTCCGGCCGCTGTCGGTGGCGCCGAAGAGGTGCTGGATCCCGTTGCCGTCCTCGGAGATGACGATGCCGCCGTACGGGGACACCGTGATGTTGTCCGGACCGTCGAAGGCGCCGTCCACGGCCGCGTCCGGGTTGACGCCGAGAAGGACCTTGAGGGTGACGGTCCGGCGCTTGGGATCGTAGAACCAGACCTGGCCGTCGTGGGCCACCGGGCTCTCGCCCCGGGCGAACGAGGAGACGAAGTACGCGCCGCCGTCGCCCCACCACATGCCTTCGAGCTTGCGGGCGCGGGTGACCTGGCCGTCGGTGAACTGCTTGCGCACGGAGACGGTCCTCGCGTCGCGGTCGGGCACGTCGACCCAGTCCACGCCGTAGACCGTGCCGATCTCCGTGGCGCGGGACAGGTCGTCGACGAACGCGCCCTTCTTGTCGAAGCACTTCGTGGCCTGGAGGACACCGGCGTCGTCGGCGAGGGTGCGCAGCTTGCCGCGCCCGTGCTTGAAGCCGTGCGGCGGGACCCAGCGGTAGAGCAGGCCGTTCGGGCCCGACGCGTCCTCGGTCAGGTAGGCGTGCCCTCGCTTCGGGTCGATGACCACGGCCTCGTGCGCGAACCGGCCGAAGGCCTTGACGGGGCGGGGGTCACGGTTGGCGCGCTTGTCGTACGGGTCGACCTCGAAGACGTAGCCGTGGTCCTTGAGGAGACCGTTCTTGCCGGCCCTGTCCTCGGTCTCCTCGCAGGTGAGCCAGGTACCCCACTCCGTGCTGCCGCCCGCGCAGTTGGTCGACGTGCCGGCGATGCCGACCCACTCGGCGGTGCGGCCGTCGCGGCGGGTCTCCACGACCGTGCAGCCGCCGGCCGCGACCGGGTCGTAGACGAGGCCCTCGGTGAGCGGTACGGGGTACTCCCAGCCGGCCCGGGTGCCGCTCAGCTCGTGGTTGTTGACCAGGAGGGTGACGCCGCGGGGGCCCTCGAAGGCGGCCGTGCCGTCGTGGTTGGAGGGGGTGAACTCCCCGGTCTCCAGCTTGGTGACACCGCTGTGCGTGACGATCCGGTACGAGAACCCGGCGGGCAGCGCGAGGACACCCTCGGGGTCGTCGATGAGCGGGCCGTAGCCCAACTCCTTGCCGTGCCCGTGCCCGTGGCCGTTCCCGTGGCCCTCGTGGCCGTGCTCGTGCCTGCCGTCCTCGGCGGCCAGCGCGCCGGGGGCGGTCGCCAGTGCCCCGACGGCACCGGTGAGGGCGATGCCCGCGCCGGTGAGCGCGGACGATCTGGTGAATTCCCTGCGGGTGAAGGACATCGAGGACTCCAGGTGCGACATGGCCGAGTGGTTGGCGGGATCACGTTCCCTCCCGCGTACCAACGCCGGATGAACGCCACCCGGCGCGCCGGGGGCCTGTACCTCAACCCGCTCCCCGTACCAGGAGGAACCGGTGCGGAGGACCGGTCGCGACCTGCCGCGACCGGCCGCGATGTGGCCGGAACGAGCCGGTCCCGCAGGGGACGGCCGTGCGAGTGGGGCGCCGGCTGATTCGCACGGCGCGGGCCGACGGGGCGCGGCGGGTGTTCCGCCGTGGCCGCGCCCCGTGCCCGCGTCTCAGCCCTTCTGCCGGGACCGCGCCTTGAAGGCGGCCTTACGGGCTTCCTTCGCGATCTTCCGGTTCCGGTGCAGGCGTCCGACTGCTTCGAGCACCTCCGGCGTGGCGGGGTGCTCCACCCGCCACGCCTGGTCGAAGAAGCCGCTGTGCTGCCCGGAGAGCCCTTCCACCAGCTCCTGGAGCTCGTCCAGGTCGCCGTCGGCGTCCAGTTGCGCGGCGATGGTGTCCACGGCGAGCCAGAAGATCATCGTCTCCGGCGGCGCCGGCACGTCCGCCGCGCCGCGCTCCGCGAGCCAGACCCGCGCCAGCCCTCCGAGTTCGGGGTCGTCGAGCACCGCGCGTACCGCGGGCTCGGCCTCCGGCCCGACCAGGGCGAGGGCCTGCTGGCAGTGGAGCCTGCGCAGCGGGGCGCGCAGGTCGGCGCCGCGGGCGGCGCCCAGGAGTTCCGCCGCGGCGGACTCGGCCCCCTCCGCCTCGCGCCTGCCGAGCCACAGGCCGACCTCGGTGCGTGCGGCCTCCTCGGGGTAGTACGCGATGCCGTCGAGGAGGACGTCGGCCCCCTTGTCGGCCAGGTCGCCCACTGCCGGGGCGTCCACACCGGCCTCCAGCATCCGCTCCCGGACGCCGTAGAGACCGAGCGGGGTCAGCTTCACCATGCCGTAGCGGGTGACGTCGTCGTCGTCCGCGGGCGGGTTCGCCGCCTCGCCCTCCTCGGTCAGCAACGTCTCGTCCACCGGCCGGTATTCGACGATCCCGATGGGTTCGAGGACCCGGAACTGGTCGTCCAGCCTCATCATGACCTCGGAGACCTGTTCCAGGACGTCGTCGGACGGCTCGCCCATGTCCTCGGGCACCACCATGGAGGCGGCGAGGGCGGGCAGGGGTACGGGACCGTCGGCGGGGCCCGCCTCCGACAGGGTCAGCAGGTAGAGGTTGCCGAGCACCCCGTCGAGGAATTCGGCCTCCTCCTCCGGGTCCCAGTCGAGGGCGTCGAAGTCCACGGTGCCGTCCTCGCCGATGAGGTCGGCGAAGTCGTCGAAGGCCGGGGCGGTGGCGTCCGCGTGCACGGCCTCCAGGCCGTCGAGCCAGATCGCGAGGACGTCCTGCGGGGAGCCGGAGGTGAGCAGGGCCAGGTTCTCGCCGACCGTGACGGTCCCCTCGGCGTCGTCGCTCCCGGCGTCGTCGGCGTCCTGCGGGTCCTCGAAGTCCAGGAGGCCCGTGTCGACGGCTAGACGCCAGGCCTCGCCTGCGTACGCCGTGCCGTCCTCGTCGTCTCCGAGGCCGAGGTGCCGGGCGGCCTCGGGCAGCTGGGCTTCGACGAGTTCGCCGCCGGCGCCCACCCGGGTCCCGGGTCCCGCCCAGCGGGCCAGCCGGACTGCGCGGGCGAGCAGCGGAGCGGCCAGCGCGTCCCGTGCCAGCTCGGCCTCGGTGTGCAGCCGCACCGGCGGCAGGGAGGGGCGCTCTGCGGACATCAGGGGGTTCTCCTCGGGGCGTGCGCGGGCTGTGTGCAAGGGGCCGGCCCGACGGGTGACGGGGCCTTGGCCGCGGCCCCAGCGTAGACGCATTTCGTCCCGTGCCGCCCGGTTCTCCTACAGGCCCGGCGCGAGGCTGAGCGCCGGGGCGTAGCGGTGTACGCCGCCGCCGGTCATGCCCGGATAGCTCTGCACCCTCTCCCACTGCGGTGCCGGGCTTCCGACGCCTTCCCCGCCCGACGCGAGCGCGTCGACGTGCGCCTGCGCGGTCTCCCACTCCGCGTAGTTGAGCACACGGTCCCCCGCCGTACCGAGGTGGAAGTGCGCGGTCAGACCGCCGGGCACCGGTTCCGGTTCGCTCTCCAGGGCCTCGAACACCGCGTCGACCCAGTCCCGTTGGCGGGCGGGGTCCGGCCCCGCGAACTCGACGTCGACGATCACGACGCAGCCCGGCTCCCGGGTGCCGCCTCCCAGGGCGCCCGAACGGTACCGCTCGAAGGTGTGCGGCTCCGTCCGCCCGATCCCGGGAACGGCCGCGTCGACCTCCGCGTCGCGCGGGTGACGGCCGCTCCGCGCGAACTGCTCGTACGCCTCCTCACCGGACCACTGCGAGTAGAGGAGCAGCGTCCTGCCGTCCTCACCGGTGTGCACGGTGTGCGAGAGGAGTCCGGGAAGCGGCCAGTCGCGACGCCCCCACGCCTCCCGGACGGCCTCGACCGTCCGCCGCTGGCGTTCCGGGCTCCCGACGTCCCAGGTACCGACCTCGACGAGGCCCGCGTCGGGCCGGGTCAGGTCGGGGCGGGATTCGAACCGTACGGACGGCATGGCGGGATCCTCTCCGGGCGCCCCCCTGCGGCGCACCTCGCTCACCACCCTGATACGTCAAGCCCGCTTGAGGTCAACGGCCGGGTCAGCGGGCCGCGGTGCGCCAGGCCGTCGTGTTCAGCTCGTCCATCAGGCGTAGGTCGTGGCCCTCCAACGGGAAGATCCGCGCCCCCGTGTCGGGGGCGGCGGCGATCTCCAGGGCGTCGCCCTCGATGAGATCGCCCCCCTCCTTGGTGGAGACCCAGGCCAGCGTCGACGTGACGGTCCCGCCGGGCTTCAGCACGACCTCCGCCGGCCCCTCGTCGTTGCCGAACATCGATCCGCCCGCGTTCACCGGGACGGCGATGCGCTCACCGTCGCCGCCCAGCGCGCGCACGGACGGGTAGCCGTGGACGCGGTAGGGCTGTTTCCCGCAGTTGGTGAGCGTGAGCGTGACGGCGCGGTGGAACATCGCCGTCTCGACCGGGCCCATGTCCACCACCACGCCGGAGGCGGGGCAGCCTCCGTCCGACGCCGAGGGGCTCGGGGCGCCCTGGGCGGGCGCGTCCGTCGTGGGCCCGGTCCCCGGCGCGGGCGCGGACGGCACGGGCCGTGCCGTGCCGCTGCGGCTCGGAGCCGGGTCCGGCTCCCCCTCGCCCGCGGGGACGAGGAAGCCGGCGCAGCCGGACAGGGTGAGCGTGGCCGCCGTGGACACGGCCGCCGAGATCATCTTCCGTACGCGCATGCCGTACACCCCACCCCGGAACGGTCCGTCGCCACTCTGTTCGATCATGCCAGACGCCACCGACCGTTCAGCGTCTCTTGCCCGTCACCCCGAGCAGATCTAAGTGGACCCGCGCGGACCGGGCACCGAGACTGCGGAGATGACACCCCACACGGCCAGGCCCTTCGGCCGCGCCCTCTGCGCCATGATCACACCGTTCACCGCGGCGGGTGAGCTGGACCTCGACGCGGCCCGCCGGCACGCGGCCGGTCTCGTCGCGGACGGCTGCGACGGACTCGTGCTCAGCGGCACCACCGGCGAGTCGCCGACCACCACCGACGAGGAGAAGACCGCGCTGCTGCGGGCCGTCCGGGAGGCGGTCGGCACCTCGGTCCCGCTCGTCGCGGGGGTCGGCAGTTCCGACACCCGGCACACCGTCCGGCTCGCGCGGGAGGCGGAGGCCGCGGGCGCCGACGGGCTCCTGGTGGTCACCCCGTACTACAGCCGCCCGCCGCAGGCGGCGGTGGAGGCCCACTTCCTGCGGGTGGCGGAGGCGACGGGCATCGGGCTGATGCTCTACGACATCCCCGGCCGCACCGGCACCAGGATCGAACCGGCGACACTGCTGCGGCTGGCGGGGCACCCGCGCGTCCTGGCGGTCAAGGACTGCTCGTACGACCTGCTCGCGGCCACCGGGGTGATGGCGCGCACCTCGCTGGCGTACTACTCGGGCTGCGAGGAACTGAACCTCCCGTTGTACGCGCTCGGCGCGGCCGGCTACGTCAGTACGGTCGCCAACGCGGCTCCGCGCCAGCTGCGCGCCGTACTGGACGCGTTCGACGCCGGTGACACCGCGGGGGCGGCCCGCCTCAACGGCCTCGTCGCCCCTCTGGTCGAGGCCATGATGGCCGGCGGGCTGCCCGGGACGGTCACGGCGAAGGCGCTGCTGGAGGCGGGACCGGTCCGTGAACCACTGCAGCCCGCCGGCCGTGAGGCGGCCGACGGGCTGCGCGGGGTGTACGAGGAGCTCCTCGCCGCTGCCGGCTAGTTGTGACTGTGCAGGACGTCGTTGAGCCCGCCCCACACCGCGTTGTTCGGGCGGGCCTCGACGGCGCCGGAGACGGAGTTGCGGCGGAAGAGGATGTTCGAGGCGCCGGAGAGCTCACGGGCCTTGACGACCTGGCCGTCCGGCATGGTGACCCGGGTGCCGGCCGTGACGTAGAGCCCGGCCTCCACGACGCACTCGTCGCCGAGCGCGATCCCGACGCCGGCCTCGGCGCCGATCAGGCAGCGCTGCCCGATGGCGATGCGCTCCTTGCCGCCGCCGGAGAGCGTGCCCATGGTGGACGCGCCGCCGCCGATGTCGCTGCCGTCGCCGACGACGACGCCCGCGGAGATGCGGCCCTCGACCATGGAGGTGCCGAGGGTGCCCGCGTTGAAGTTGACGAAGCCCTCGTGCATCACGGTCGTGCCGGACGCCAGGTGGGCCCCGAGCCGTACCCGGTCGGCGTCGGCGATCCGCACGCCCTTGGGGGCGACGTAGTCCGTCATCCGGGGGAACTTGTCCACCGAGGTGACCTGGAGGTGCAGTCCCTCGGCGCGGGCGTTCAGCCGGACCTTCTCCAGGTCGTCGACGGCGACCGGGCCCAGGGAGGTCCAGGCGACGTTGGCGAGGAAGCCGAAGATGCCTTCGAGGTTCTGCCCGTGGGGCCGCACGAGACGGTGGGAGAGCAGGTGCAGCCGCAGGTAGGTGTCGTGCGCGTCGAGCGGCTTGTCGTCGAGCGAGGAGATGACCGTGGACACGGCGACGACCTCCACCCCACGGCGCGCGTCCACACCGATGGCCCTGGCGGCGCCCTCACCGAGACGGTTCACCGCCTCGTCGGGGTTCAGCCGCTGGGTGCCGGCGGGGCCGGGCTCGGCGGCGAGCTCGGGGGCGGGGAACCAGGTGTCGAGGACGGTGCCGTCACCGGCGATGGTGGCGAGGCCGGCGGCGACGGCGCCGGTGGTACGGGCGGGGCCCTGGGAAGTCGTGTCGGTCATGGACAGAAACCTAACCGTCCGGGCCCCGCGCGGGCGAACCGGTCTCAGCTGCCGGAGGCCGTCCGCCGGCCGGCGGACGGCGGACGGTGGACGGCGGCGGGGGCGGCTGAGCCGGTGGCGGGTGCGGCGGGACCGGAGGGTGGGCGAGGCGTGGTACACCGTCACGGACGTGGGGGGCGACCGCGTGTGCCGCTCCGGCGGCCCCGCCGGAACCGTCCGACCGGCTCAGCGGCCGGCCCCGTCCACGACCCTCGCCAGCATCTCCCGGGTGTACTCGGGGTCGAAGGCGCTCCCGGTGAGCAGCACCTGGAGGCTGATCCCGTCCAGCAGGGCCGTGAGCGCCCGGGCGGTGGCCCGGTCGGTGCGGTCGGCGATCAGGACGGCCAGGGCGTCGGCCCACTCGGCGGCGACCGGCCGCAGGGCGGGCCGGCGCAGGGCCGCGAGGTACAACTCGTACTCCAGCGCGAGCGGCCCGCGTCCCGCCGCGAACCACTCCCCCATCAGCCGGGTCAGCTCGTCGGCGAGCGGGACGGCGGGATCGGAGAAGTAGGGGCTCTCGCGCACCGTCCGCGAGAAGCTCTCGTTGCACCGGCGCAGCGCGGCGACCAGGAGTTCGTCCAGCGAGGCGAAGTGATACGTCGTCGAGCCGAGCGGCACGTCGGCCTCGGCGGCCACGGACCGGTGGCTGAGCCCTCCGATGCCCCGGTCCGCGACGACGCGGATGGCCGCGTCGATGATGCGCTCGCGACGTTCGGGGTCGTACCGCCGGACCATCAGTGGGCTCCGCCGAGGTTGAGGACGACGACCCCCGCGATGATCAGCGCGATGCCGGCCAGCTTGACGAGGCCCGCGGACTCGCCCATCCAGAGAATGCCGATGGCGGCGACCGCCGCGGTGCCCGCCCCCGCCCAGATGGCATAGGCGGTACCTACCGAGAGCGTCTTGAGGGTCTGGGCCAGCAGTGCGAAGGCCAGCACGTAGCCCACGACCGTGATCAGCGAGGGCCACATCCGGGTGAACCCCTCGCTGTACTTCATGGCCGTCGTCCCGGCCACCTCCGCCGCGATGGCCGCGGCCAGCATTCCGTATCCCATGCGTACTAGCGTACACATCGTTGCGTACGGGTGTACGCAACGCGTGGGCGCCCCTGGAGTACGGGCCGGCACGGGATTCGGACGCCTTCCGGGACGCTACGGTGTCCGCACCGGTAGGACCGGATGACAACCGGACGATACGAACACACGGAGCAGTGGTGGCGCAGGACGCAGGGTGGGGCGGGGGCGCCTACGGGGGCGCGCCGTACGGCGGAAGTCCGTACGGGGGGCCGCCGGGTTGGGGCGGCTGGGCCCCGCCCCCGAAGCCAGGGGTGATACCGCTCGCCCCGCTGGGGCTGGGGGACGTGCTGGGCGGGGCGTTCTCGACGATGGGCAGGTACTGGAAGCAGCTGTTCGGCATGGCCGCCGTCCTCTATGGCGGCGCCGCGCTCCTGATGGGGGCGGCGGTCGCCGTCGCCTACTCCGCCGTCTCCGACCACCTGGAGCGGGTGGTCTCCCTGGACTACGACGAATCGGCCTCGTCCGCGGACGTCGTTCCGCTGGTGACGGCGGGCTGTGTCCTGGCGTTGCTGGGCATCGCCACCATGGCGATCGTCTCCGGCCTGATGTACGCGGCGGTCCCGGCCGTGCTGCAGGAGGCGGTCCTGGGCAGGCCTGTCGCCTTCGCGACGGTGTGGAGCAGGGCCTGGTCCCGTGTCGCCCCCGTCGTCGGCACCCTGATCCTCACCGGCCTGGTCGCGGTCGTACCCGTGCTGCTCCTCATGGCGGCCTTCGCGGGGGCGATCATCGGCCTGCTGACCATGGACAGCGGTGGCGGGACCGCCACCGCCGTCACGCTGGGCGTCGTCGGCGCCCTGGCGACCGGGCCGCTGGCGGTCTGGCTCTGGATAAAGGTCTGCCTGGCCCCCGCGGTCGTGGTCTTCGAAGGCCAGGGCCCCGTGGCCGCGCTGCGCCGCTCGTCCCAGCTGGTGCGCGGCGACTGGTGGCGGATCTTCGGCATCACCCTGCTCGCCGGCCTGATGGCGGCCGTGGCCGGTTATGTCGTCCAGATGCCGTTCTCGGTCCTGGGCGTCTTTCCCGGCATGATCGGGACCGCGTCGCTGGACGAGGACCCGAGTCCGGCGGCGGTGCTGGTCGCGATGAGCGGATATCTGATCGCGACCCTGCTGGGACAGCTGGTCAGCCAGATCATCTCGACGACGTTCCCTCAGCTGGCGACCGGCCTGCTCTACGTCGACCGGCGGATACGGACGGAGAACCTCGGCCCGGTACTGGCCGAGGCCGCCGGCGTCCCCGCCCAGGGCCCCTACGCGCCCCCGCCGTACACGGGCGGCGCACCACGGTGGTGACCGGGCCGCGTGCCACGGACCCGGGACACCGGCCGCGGTCCCGGCGGGGCGCGCCGGACCGCCGGAGGAACGGGGCACCCTGCCGGAGGTGACGGGCATCGACGCCGAACGGCCGTGCCCGCCGGAGCACCGGCGGGCACGGCCGTTCGAAGCGTGAGAATCGGATCAGACGTTGAAGCCGAGCGCGCGGAGCTGCTCACGACCGTCGTCGGTGATCTTGTCCGGGCCCCACGGCGGCATCCAGACCCAGTTGATCCGCAGCTCGCTGACGATGCCGTCGGTCGCCGACTTCGCCTGGTCCTCGATGACGTCGGTCAGCGGACAGGCCGCGGACGTCAGCGTCATGTCGAGCGTCGCGATGTTCGCGTCGTCGATGTGGATGCCGTAGATCAGGCCGAGGTTGACGACGTCGATCCCCAGCTCGGGGTCGACCACGTCGTACAGCGCCTCGCGGACCTCCTCCTCGGAGGCCGGCTTGGTCGTGAGGGTCTCGTTCTCGCTCATGCCGTCTTCCCTTCGGACAGCGCCTGCGCCGTCGCGTCTTTCCACGCCATCCAGCTCAGCAGTGCGCACTTGACCCGGGCCGGGTACTTGGAGACACCGGCGAACGCGACCGCGTCCTCCAGCACCTCCTCCATCGCGTCGTCCGGCTCCAGCTGGCCCTTGGACTGCATCAGTTCCAGGAAGGTCTCCTGGATCCTCTGCGCCTGACCGAGCTCCTTGCCGACGAGCAGCTCGTTGAGCACCGAGGCGCTGGCCTGACTGATGGAGCAGCCCTGGCCCTCGTAACTGACGTCGGCGATGGTCTCGCCGTCGTATTTCACGCGGAGCGTGATCTCGTCGCCGCACGTCGGGTTGACGTGGTGCACCTCGGCGTCGCCGTCCCGCAGGCCACGCCCGTGGGGGTGCTTGTAGTGGTCCAGGATCACTTCCTGGTACATGGAATCAAGCTTCACCAGTCAACCCTCTGCCGTCTAACCGAAAAAGTTCCGCACGTGCTCCAGGCCGTCCACCAGGGCGTCGACCTCGGCGGGCGTGGAGTACAGGTAGAACGACGCTCGCGTCGTCGCAGGAATTCCGTACCTCAGGCAGACCGGTCGTGCGCAGTGGTGTCCGACCCGGACGGCGATGCCCTGCTCGTCGAGCACCTGGCCCACGTCGTGGGGGTGGATGTCGCCGAGCGTGAAGGAGATGGTCGCACCGCGGTCCTCGGCCGTCGCCGGACCGATGATCCGCAGGTCGGGGACCTCCAGGAGCCGCTTCACCGCGTACGCGGTGATGGCCTGCTCATGGCGGTGGATGTTCTCCATACCGATCGAGGAGAGGTAGTCCACGGCCGCGCCGAGGCCCACGGCCTGCGCGATCGGGGGCGTTCCCGCCTCGAACTTGTGCGGAGCGGGGGCGTACGTCGAGGAGTGCATCGACACCGTCTCGATCATCTCGCCGCCGCCGAGGAACGGCGGCAGGTCCTCCAGGAGCTCCTGCCGTCCCCAGAGCACACCGATTCCCGTCGGGCCGACCATCTTGTGGCCGGTGAAGGCCACGAAGTCGGCCTGCAGCGCCTGCACGTCGAGCACCATGTGCGGGGCGGCCTGCGAGGCGTCGATGCAGACCAGCGCGCCGACCTGCTGGGCGCGGCGGATGATCTTCTCGACCGGGTTGACCGTGCCCATGATGTTCGAGACCAGGGTGAAGGAGACGATCTTCGTCTTCTCCGTGATGATCTCGTCGATGTCGGACAGGTCCAGCCGGCCGTCGTCCGTGATGCCGAACCACTTCAGCTTCGCGCCGGTGCGCTGCGAGAGCAGCTGCCACGGCACGATGTTGGAGTGGTGCTCCATCTCCGTGGTGACGATCTCGGTGTCGCTGTCGACCCGGTAGGGCTCATCCGCCCAGCCGAGCATGTTGGCGACGAGGTTGAGCGACTCCGAGGCGTTCTTGGTGAAGATCACCTCGTTGCGGCTGGGTGCGTTGATGAAGGCCGCGACCTTGTCGCGAGCGCCTTCGTACAGCGCGGTGGCCTCCTCGGCGATCGTGTACACACCGCGGTGCACATTGGCGTTGTGCCGCTCGTAGTACTGGTTGAGCGCGTCGAGGACCTGGCGCGGCTTCTGCGAGGTCGCCGCACTGTCCAGGTAAACGATCTTCTTGCCGTCGTGGACCGTGCGGTCCAGGATCGGGAAGTCCTTGCGGATCGCCTCGGTGTCGAGGAGGCCGGAGAGCCCCTGTCGGGCGTCAGTCACGCGGAAGCGCCACCCTTCGTGTAGGCCTCGTAGCCCTCGTTCTCCAGCTGGTCGGCGAGCTCGGCGCCACCGGAGGCGGCGATCCGGCCGTTGGCGAAGACGTGCACGTAGTCGGGCTTGATGTACTTGAGGATGCGTGTGTAGTGCGTGATCAGCAGGGTGCCGACCTCACCGGTCTCGCGCACCCGGTTGACGCCTTCGGAGACGGTCTTCAGCGCGTCGACGTCCAGACCGGAGTCGGTCTCGTCGAGGACCGCGATCTTCGGCTTGAGGAGCTCCAGCTGCAGGATCTCGTGGCGCTTCTTCTCACCGCCGGAGAAGCCCTCGTTGACGTTGCGCTCGGCGAAGGCCGGGTCCATCTGGAGCTGGGCCATCGTCTCCTTGACCTCCTTCACCCACGTCCGCAGCTTGGGGGCCTCACCGCGGACGGCGGTGGCGGAGGTGCGCAGGAAGTTGGAGACCGAGACGCCGGGGATCTCGACGGGGTACTGCATGGCGAGGAACAGGCCGGCGCGGGCCCGCTCGTCCACGGACATCTCCAGGACGTCCTCGCCGTCCAGGGTCACCGTGCCACTCGTGATCGTGTACTTGGGGTGACCCGCGAGCGAGTAGGCGAGGGTGGACTTGCCGGACCCGTTGGGGCCCATGATGGCGTGGGTCTCGCCCTGCTTCACGGTCAGGTCGACGCCCTTGAGGATCTCCTTCGTGGCGTTGTCGGCCTCGACGGAGACGTGCAGGTCGCGGATTTCAAGCGTTGCCATGGGTGACTCAGGACTCCTGGGTGACGGAGACGAGCACATCGTCCCCTTCGATCTTTACGGGGTATACGGGGACGGGGCGCGTCGCGGGAAGGCCGGAGGGCTTGCCGGTGCGGAGGTCGAAGCTCGATCCGTGCAGCCAGCACTCGATCGCGCAGTCCTCCACCTCGCCCTCCGACAGCGAGACGTTCGCGTGCGAACAGACGTCGTTGATCGCGAACACCTCGCCCTCGGTGCGGACGACGGTCACCGGAGTGCCGTCGAGCTCCACCCTCTTGGGGGTGTCGTCCTCCAGCTCACTCAGCGCACAGGCTTTGACGAAGGCCATCTCAGACCGAAGCCTTCAGCTCGGCCTCGATCTTGTCGAGGAGCCTCTCCTCGACGTCCGGCAGGCCGATCTGCTGGACCAGCTCGGCGAAGAAGCCGCGCACGACGAGCCGGCGGGCCTCCTCGGCCGGGATGCCACGGGACTGCAGGTAGAACAGCTGCTCGTCGTCGAAACGGCCGGTCGCCGAGGCGTGGCCGGCTCCGACGATCTCACCGGTCTCGATCTCCAGGTTCGGCACGGAGTCGACCCGGGCACCGTCGGTGAGAACCAGGTTGCGGTTCATCTCGTAGGTGTCGGTGCCCTCGGCGGCGGCCTGGATGAGGACGTCACCGATCCACACGGCGTGGGCGCCGTCGCCCTGGAGCGCGCCCTTGTACACCGCGTTGGACTTGCAGTGCGGGGTGTTGTGGTCGACCAGGAGCCGGTGCTCCTGGTGCTGGCCCTTGTCGGTGAAGTACAGGCCGAAGAGCTCCGCCTCGCCGCCGGGGGCGGCGTAGGCGACGCGCGGGTGGAGACGGACGAGGTCCCCGCCGAACGTCACGATGATCGACTTGAAGGACGCGTCGCGGCCGACCAGCGCGTTGTGCTGGCCGACGTGCACGGCGGTGTCGTCCCAGTCCTGGACGGAGACGACGGTGAGCTTCGCACCGTCGCCCAGGACGTACTCGACGTTGGCCGCGAGCACGGCGTCACCGGTGTGGTCGATGACGACGACGGCCTCGGCGAAGGCGCCCAGCTCGATGACCTGGTGGCCGTAGGCCACACCGCCCTCGCCGTGCACAGTGATCCGGACCGGCTCGCTGAGCACGGCCTCCTTCGCGACCGTGACGACCGAGGCCTGCTGGAAGGACGAGTAGGCCTGTGCGGCGACCCGGTCCACCGGGGTGCCCGCCCTGCCGAGCCGCGCGTCGTCGCGGCCGACGGTCTCGACCGTCACGCCCGAGGGCGCCTCGACGACGACCTTGACGCCGTCACCGGTGGCGACGGCGGTGCCGTCGTGCAGGCCGCGCAGCCGCTCCAGCGGCGTGAACCGCCACTCCTCCTCGCGGCCGTGCGGGACCGGGAAGTCCGCGACGTCGAAGGACGGGGGCGCGCTCATGCGCGTGGCGACGGTGGACTCGGCCGCCACCGCGATGGAACCGGCGGTGGTGGAGCCCGCCGGGATGTTCTGAGCCTCAGCCATGGCTGTCGTAGTGCTCGCTTTCTCAGTCAAGAACTCTCGGGGGATCCGGTCGGCGGAAGGCGCGCGGCCCTCCTAGCCGACCGAACCCTCCATCTGCAGCTCGATCAGCCGGTTGAGCTCCAGGGCGTACTCCATGGGCAGCTCCTTGGCGATCGGCTCGACGAAGCCGCGCACGATCATCGCCATGGCCTCGAACTCGGTGAGTCCACGGCTCATGAGGTAGAAGAGCTGGTCCTCGGAGACCTTGGAGACGGTCGCCTCGTGCCCCATCGACACGTCGTCCTCGCGGACGTCGACGTACGGGTACGTGTCGGAGCGGGAGATCGTGTCCACGAGCAGCGCGTCGCACAGCACGTTGGACTTGGCGCCCGGCGCACCCTCACCGATCTCGATGAGACCGCGGTAGGAGGTGCGGCCACCGCCTCGCGCCACCGACTTGGAGACGATGTTGGAGGAGGTGTTCGGCGCCATGTGGACCATCTTGGCGCCGGCGTCCTGGTGCTGGCCCTCGCCCGCGAAGGCGATGGACAGCGTCTCGCCCTTGGCGTGCTCGCCCATCAGGTAGACGGCCGGGTACTTCATCGTGACCTTGGAGCCGATGTTGCCGTCGACCCACTCCATGGTCGCGCCCTCGTACGCCACGGCACGCTTGGTGACCAGGTTGTAGACGTTGTTCGACCAGTTCTGGATGGTCGTGTAGCGGCAGCGGCCGCCCTTCTTCACGATGATCTCGACGACCGCGGAGTGCAGCGAGTCCGAGGAGTAGATCGGAGCGGTGCAGCCCTCGACGTAGTGGACGTAGGCGTCCTCGTCGACGATGATCAGCGTCCGCTCGAACTGGCCCATGTTCTCCGTGTTGATACGGAAGTAGGCCTGGAGCGGGATCTCGACGTGCACACCCTTCGGCACGTAGATGAAGGAGCCGCCGGACCACACGGCGGAGTTCAGCGAGGCGAACTTGTTGTCACCGACGGGGATGACGGTGCCGAAGTACTCCTTGAAGAGCTCCGGGTGCTCCTTCAGCGCGGTGTCGGTGTCCATGAAGATGACACCCTGCGCCTCCAGCTCCTCGTTGATCTGGTGGTAGACGACCTCGGACTCGTACTGCGCGGCGACACCGGCGACCAGGCGCTGCTTCTCCGCCTCCGGGATGCCGAGCTTGTCGTACGTGTTCTTGATGTCCTCGGGCAGGTCCTCCCAGGACTCCGCCTGCTTCTCCGTGGACCGCACGAAGTACTTGATGTTGTCGAAGTCGATGCCCGACAGGTCCGAGCCCCAGTTCGGCATGGGCTTCTTGCCGAACAGCTTCAGGCCCTTGAGCCGGAGCTTCAGCATCCACTCCGGCTCGTTCTTCTTCTCCGAGATGTCGCGGACGACAGCTTCGGACAGGCCGCGCTTCGCCGCCGCGCCTGCCGCGTCGGAGTCGGCCCAGCCGAATTCGTACGTGCCCAGGCCCTCGAGCTCAGGGTGGGCAGTCTCCGTGGGGAGCGTCATGCGGGGTTCCTCCCGGCCGTACTTGCAGATACTGAATGGGTGGTCTGTGAAGCCTGTGGTGCCGTGGGGCTGCCGCGCGGAACGTACGTCGTGCACACCCCGTCGCCGTGGGCGAGGGTGGCGAGACGCTGCACATGGGTCCCGAGCAGACTGGAGAAGAATTCCGTCTCCGCCTCGCACAGCTGCGGGAACTGCTCGGCTACGTGCGCGACCGGGCAGTGGTGCTGGCAGAGCTGTTCGCCCTGCTGGGGGCCCGGCGCGCTGCGCGCCGTAGCAGCGTACCCGTCGGCCGACAAGGCCTTGGCCAAGGCCTCCGTGCGCGCCTCGGGCGGCGCGGCCTCGACCACCGCGCGGTACGTCTCGGACTGGGCGGCCATCCGGGCGCGGGCGAAGGCGATCAGCGCCTCGTCCCCCGCCGTGTCGGCGATCCAGCGCAGGGCGTCGGCCGCGAGCTTGTCGTAGGACTGGTCGAAGGCGTCCCGGCCGCAGTCGGTGAGGGCGAAGACCTTGGCCGGACGGCCCCGGGTCCGCGCCCCGTAGACCCGCTGCTCCCGGGCCTCGACCACCTCGTCGGAGACGAGGGCGTCGAGATGGCGGCGCACGGCCGCCTGGGTCAGGCCTACGCGCTTCGCGAGATCGGCGACGGTGGACGGGCCGTGGTCCAGGATGGAGCGCGCGACCCGGTTGCGCGTCGAGCGCTCACCGGTCGCGAGTTCCTCCTGAGGAGCTCCGCCAACGTATTTCACAACGCCATTGTTGCGTAATTCCTCCGGGCGTGACAACCCGCCCCGGGCCCGGGCACGGTGCCCTACATCACTTAGGCGAACCTAAGTTGACCTGCGGAAACGGGCGATCGCCGCAGGCCGTCGCAGGTGGGCGACGCGCGGGCCGGACCGCTGACGGGCCGCCGGGAACGCTCCGGGAAGCCGGGGGAACCCGGCGCGCCGGGCCCCTCACCTGCCAGCCTAGACTTGCCCGTCATGAGCAGCGAGCCCGTCGTACAGGCCAGGGGCCTTGTCAAGCGGTACGGCACCAGAAGGGCGGTCGACGGCCTCGGCCTGGAGGTCACGGCGGGCGCGGTGACCGCGGTCCTCGGCCCCAACGGCGCCGGCAAGACCACGACGATCGAGATCTGTGAGGGGTACCGCCGGCCGGACGGGGGGACCGTACGGGTCCTGGGCCTCGACCCGGTCGCGGACGCCGCCGCGCTCCGCCCCCGTATCGGCGTGATGCTGCAGTCCGGCGGCGTCTACTCCGGCGCCCGCGCCGAGGAGATGCTGCGCCACATGGCGAAGCTCCACGCCCATCCGCTGGACGTCGACGCCCTCGTCGAACGTCTGGGACTCGGCGGCTGCGGCAGGACCACCTACCGCCGGCTCTCCGGCGGCCAGCAGCAGCGCCTCGCGCTGGCGATGGCCGTGGTCGGCCGTCCCGAGCTCGTCTTCCTCGACGAACCGACCGCGGGCCTCGACCCGCAGGCCCGCCGCTCGACGTGGGACCTGATCCGGGAACTGCGCGCCGACGGGGTGTCGGTCGTCCTCACCACCCACTTCATGGACGAGGCCGAACAGCTCGCCGACGACGTCGCCGTCATCGACGCGGGGCGGGTCATCGCGCAGGGCAGCCCGGAGGAACTGTGCCGCGGCGGCGCGGAGAACACCCTGCGCTTCACCGGCCGCCCCGGCCTGGACCTCGGCTCCCTGCTGAAGGCCCTGCCCGACGGCAGCCGGGCGGTCGAGCTGGCCACCGGCGCCTACCGCATCACCGGGCGGATCGACCCGGAACTGCTGGCGACCGTGACCTCCTGGTGCGCCCAGCACGGCGTGATGCCGGACGGCATCGCGGTGGAGCGGCACACCCTCGAGGACGTCTTCCTGGAACTGACCGGCAAGGAGCTGCGCGCATGAGCGCCGGTACGTACACCCCGCGCCCCGGCGCGGCCTCCCTGCCCCGCATGATCGCCGCGCAGGCCGCCCTGGAGACGCGGATGCTCCTGCGCAACGGCGAGCAGCTGCTGCTGACGGTGGTCATCCCGACGCTGCTGCTCGTGCTGTTCAGCGCGGTCGACGTCGTCGACACGGGCGCGGGCGATCCGGTCGACTTCCTCGCGCCCGGCATCCTCGCCCTCGCGGTGATGTCCACGGCCTTCACGGGCCAGGCCATCGCGACCGGCTTCGAACGACGCTACGGCGTGCTCAAGCGGCTGGGCGCCTCACCACTGCCCCGCTGGGGCCTGATGACGGCGAAGACCCTCTCGGTGCTGGTCACCGAGGTCCTGCAGATCGTCCTGCTGACGGTGATCGCCTACGCCCTGGGCTGGTCGCCCGAGGGCAACCCGGCGGCCGTGCTGCTGCTCCTCGTCCTGGGCACCACGGCCTTCTCCGGGCTCGGCCTGCTGATGGCGGGGACGCTGAAGGCCGAGGCGACGCTGGCGGCGGCCAACCTGGTCTTCCTGCTTCTGCTGGTCGGCGGCGGGGTGGTCGTGCCGCTGGACAGGTTCCCGGAGGCGGCGCAGCCGGTCCTGGGCCTGCTTCCGATCGCCGCGCTCTCCGGCGGCCTCCGCGACGTACTCCAGCACGGCGCGGCGATGCCCTGGGGCGACGCGGCGGTACTGGCCGTCTGGGCGATCCTGGGGCTGGGCGCCGCGGCGAGGTTCTTCCGCTGGGAGTGAGCGGCCGGGGACGTCCCATGGATGTCCGGTCCGGGCGGAACGCCCACCCCTCGTGAAAACTTGCACAAGCCGTTCCTTACAGTAGGACGCGTGGAAACCCCCCTCTCCTACATCGCCAAGCGCTGGACACCGTCCGTGAAGACGGCCAAGCGCGCCGCACTCTCCGCGGTGGTGATGACCGTGTTCATCATCATCACGGGCGGCGCGGTGCGGCTGACCGGTTCCGGCCTGGGCTGCGACACGTGGCCCAAGTGCACCGACGACAGTTTGTTCGCCACGCCGGCGCAAGGTCTGCACGGTGCCATCGAGTTCGGCAACCGCATGCTGACCTACGTCCTGTCGGCCGCCGTCGGCTGGGCGATCATCGCGGCGCGCTCCCTCAAGCCCCGTCGACGCGGCCTCACCCGTCTGGCGTGGGTCCAGTTCTGGCTGGTGATGGGCAACGCGGTCATCGGCGGCATCACCGTCTGGGCGGGCCTCAACCCGTGGTCGGTGGCCGGACACTTCCTGCTCGCCAACTGCCTGCTCACGGTGGCCGTGATCACCTGGGTGCGGATCGGCGAGGGTGACGGCGCGCCGCGCCCGCGCGCCCCGCGCCCGGTCCGGCAGTTGTCCTGGGCCGTCGTCGGGACCACGGCCGTCCTGATCGTGCTCGGCACCACCGTGACCGGCTCCGGCAAGCACGCCGGTGACAGCAGCGACGTGCCGCGCATGCCGTGGGACTGGAGCGCCGCCGCCCATGTCCACGCCATCGCCGCCTGGGTCGTCTGCGCCCTGGCCGTCGCGATGTGGTTCGCCCTGCGCGTCGTCGACGCCCCCACCGACACCCGGGCTCGTGCCCGTGACCTGCTGGTCGTGCTGCTGGCGCAGGGCGCCATCGGATACGTCCAGTACTTCAGCGACGTGCCCGAGATCCTGGTCGGCATCCACATGTTCGGCTCGGCACTGCTGTGGATCGCGGTGCTGCGCCTGTGGCTGTCGCTGCGGGAGCGCCCGGTGGCCGGGGCCGGCCTCCCGGCGCCGGCGGCCGCGGATCTGCCGGAGCACGCCGCCGCCCGCTGAGCGGGAGCGCCACCGCGGCCCGGCCCGCCCGGGTGCGGCCGCTCCCCCGTGACGTCTCCGCCCCGCCCTCCCCCGGTCCGGTCACCGACCGCGTACGTTCCGGGGGAGGGCGGGGCGGACGTGCGTCCGCTCCGCGCCCGGGGGACGACCGGGGACCGCCGGGCAGGCGTGCTGCCGCACGCCGCAGCCTCCCGTGACGTGCTCCTGCGCACGGGGTGCGGGGGCCTGGGCGCGCGGGACCGCCGGGGCTTCAGGCGTTGTCGTTGGACGGGCCGCCGACCTGGATGCCGGCCATGCGGGACCACTCGTAGGGCCCGGTGCGGACCTTGGCCGCGAACTCGCCGTCGAAGTCCTCGTGGACGGTGATGCCCGCCTTCCGCGTGGCGCTCTCGGCGACGGCGTACGACGGCGCGACGAGGTCGCCCCAGCCGCCGTCCTGGCCGACGAGGACGATGCGGGTACCCGTCTGGCCGAGATAGGCGAGCTGCCCCTCGGCGCCGCCGTGCGCCTTGGCGAAGGCGCCGATCTGCTTGGCGAGCTTCGCGGCCCTGCGCTCCGCGCGGGCCGCGTGCCTGCTGTCGTCCGTCTGCTGCGTCTGGGGCTCTGCCGTCTCTGCCATGAACAGGATGCTACCGACGGGTAGATCAACTGGCGACGGGCGGGGGGCGTGGCGTCGGCCACGTCCCCCGCCCGTCGGCGGAGCTCCGGTGCGTGCGGGACTACCTCAGGAAGGGGTCCACCGCGACGGCGACGAAGAGGAGCGAGACGTAGGTGATGGACCAGTGGAACAGCCGCATCTCCTTCAGCTTCGCGCCCGTGACGCCGGACTTGGCCCGGTTCTGCAGGCCGTGCGCCTCCCAGAGCCAGAAGCCCCCGGTCAGCAAGGCCACGAGGGTGTAGAACCACCCGGTGTAGCCCAGAGGGGTGAGCAGCAGCGAGACGCCGACCATCACCCAGCTGTAGAGGACGATCTGGCGGGCCACCACCCGGTTGGAGGCGACGACCGGGAGCATGGGGACTCCGACCCGGGCGTAGTCCTCCTTGACCTTCATCGACAGCGGCCAGTAGTGCGGCGGCGTCCAGAAGAAGATGACGGCGAAAAGGATGACCGCGGCCCAGCTCATCGAATCGGTCACGGCGGACCAGCCGATGAGCACCGGCATGCAGCCGGCGATTCCGCCCCAGACGATGTTCTGCGAGGTGCGGCGCTTGAGCAGCATCGTGTAGACGACGACATAGAACAGAAGTGCGCCGAGCGCGAGAGCGGCGGACAGCCAGTTGACGAGCAGGCCGAACCAGACCGTGGAAATCACCCCGAGGGCGATTCCGAAGGCAAGGCACTCCCGTGGGCTCACCATGCCGGTGACCAGCGGACGCTGCGACGTGCGGTCCATCAGCGCGTCGATGTCACGGTCGATATACATGTTGAGCGCATTGGCACCGCCCGCGGAGAGATATCCGCCGATGGTGGTGGTAACTACGAGCCAAAGATCGGGCACGCCCTGAGCGGCGAGGAACATCACCGGAACGGTGGTGATCAGAAGCAGCTCGATGATGCGCGGCTTGGTAAGAGCCACGAATGCCTTGATGCGGGCCCCGAACGGGCGATGGCCCCCTGGGCTCGGAGTCAAGGCGACCCCTGCGGGTCGGGACTCGACGGCCGTCACGCACACCCCTGACAGAGAAATCCCAGCAAGCTCCGGGCAGGAAGGCCCGGTAAAGACTTGCGCGAACCAGACCACTGTAGACGTTGGGCATACGCCGCTCTTCGCGGGGGTGGGGTCGTGTTGGGGTGGCGCAGAAGTGAACGGGAGCGCTCATACGGGAGGCGAACTCCGCAGGTCGCCCGCACTGTGGAAAGGGCAGAAGTACGGCCTTCCGACGGGGGTAGGCTCGACAATGCCCGGTGCGGTAACCAGTCACCGGTTTACGAACAGTGGAGAGGAGCCCTGACTCAGGGTGAGCACCAAGCCGACCACCACAGACCTCCAGTGGACCGAATTGGACCAGCGGGCCGTGGACACCGTCCGCGTCCTCGCAGCGGACGCCGTACAGAAGGTCGGAAACGGCCACCCGGGTACGGCGATGAGCCTTGCTCCTGCCGCGTACACCCTCTTCCAGAAGGTGATGCGCCACGACCCGGCGGACGCGGACTGGACCGGCCGCGACCGGTTCGTACTGTCCGCGGGCCACTCCAGCCTGACGCTGTACATCCAGCTCTACCTCGCCGGGTACGGCCTGGAGCTGGACGACCTCAAGGCCTTCCGCACCTGGGGCTCCAAGACGCCGGGCCATCCGGAGTACGGCCACACCACGGGTGTCGAGACGACGACCGGCCCGCTGGGCCAGGGCGTCGCGAACGCCGTGGGCATGGCGATGGCCGCACGCTACGAGCGCGGCCTCTTCGACCCGCAGGCGGCCCCCGGCACCTCCCCGTTCGACCACACCGTCTGGGTCATCGCCGGTGACGGCTGCCTCCAGGAGGGCATCTCCGCCGAGGCGTCCTCGCTGGCCGGTCACCAGAAGCTCGGCAACCTGGTGCTGCTGTGGGACGACAACCACATCTCCATCGAGGGCGACACGGAGACCGCGGTCTCCGAGGACACGCTGAAGCGCTACGAGTCCTACGGCTGGCACGTCCAGCGCGTGGACCAGCTGCCCAGCGGCGACCTGGACCCCGAAGGCCTCTACCGCGCGCTGCAGGCCGCCAAGGCCGAGACGGAGCGCCCGTCGTTCATCGCGGCCCGCTCGATCATCGCCTGGCCCGCCCCGAACGCCCAGAACACCGAGGCCGCGCACGGCTCGGCGCTCGGCGACGACGAGATCGCGGCCACCAAGCGGGTCCTCGGCTTCGACCCGGAGAAGACCTTCGAGGTCTCCGACGAGGTCATCGCGCACACCCGTGAGGCGCTGGACCGCGGCCGCGAGGCCAAGGCCGAGTGGGAGAAGGGCTTCGCCGCCTGGCGCACCGCCAACCCGGAGCGCGCCGCCGACTTCGACCGCATCTCCGCGGGCGAGCTGCCCGCCGGCTGGGAGGAGAAGCTCCCCGTCTTCGAGGCGGGCCACGGGGTCGCCACGCGTGCCGCCTCGGGCAAGGTCCTGCAGGCGCTCGGCGGGGTCATCCCCGAGCTGTGGGGCGGTTCCGCGGACCTGGCGGGCTCGAACAACACCACGATCGACAAGACGTCGTCGTTCCTCCCGGCCGGCAACCCGCTGCCCGAGGCCGACCCGTACGGCCGGACGATCCACTTCGGCATCCGCGAGCACTCCATGGCCGCGGCCATGAACGGCATCGCCCTGCACGGCAACACCCGGATCTACGGCGGCACCTTCCTGGTGTTCTCCGACTACATGCGCAACGCGGTTCGCCTGTCCGCGCTGATGCACCTGCCGGTGACGTACGTGTGGACGCACGACTCGATCGGCCTCGGCGAGGACGGTCCGACCCACCAGCCGGTCGAGCACCTGGCCTCGCTGCGTGCCATCCCGGGTCTGAACGTCGTCCGCCCGGCCGACGCCAACGAGACCGCCATCGCCTGGCGCGAGATCCTCAAGCGCGGCAAGAAGGACTTCGGCAAAAGCGCCCCGCACGGTCTGGCGCTGTCCCGGCAGGGGCTGCCCACCTACGCGGCGAACGAGAACGCCGCCAAGGGCGGTTACGTGCTCTTCGACGCCGAGGGCGGCGAGGCGCAGGCCGTTCTGATCGCCACGGGCTCCGAGGTCCAGCTGGCCGTCGAGGCCCGCGACGAGCTCCAGGCGGCCGGTGTGCCGACCCGTGTGGTCTCGATGCCGTGTGTCGAGTGGTTCGAGGAGCAGGACCAGGCGTACAAGGACAGCGTGCTGCCGCCGTCCGTACGGGCCCGGGTCGCCGTCGAGGCGGGCATCGGCCTGACCTGGCACCGGTACGTGGGCGACGCGGGCCGCATCGTCTCGCTGGAGCACTTCGGCGCGTCCGCCGACGCCAAGGTCCTCTTCCGCGAGTTCGGCTTCACCGCCGCGCACGTGGCGGAAGCCGCCCGGGAATCTCTCGCCTCCGCTGCGCGCTGACGCGGCTATACACGACTAGTAGGAGATGCATTTCTCATGACAGACGCACTCAAGCGCCTCTCCGACGAGGGCGTGGCGATCTGGCTGGACGACCTGTCCCGTAAGCGGATCACGTCCGGCAACCTGGCCGAGCTGATCGACCAGAGCCACGTCGTGGGCGTCACGACCAACCCGTCGATCTTCCAGAAGGCCATCTCCTCGGGTGACGGCTACGAGCAGCAGCTCACCGACCTGGCCGCCCGCAAGGTCACCGTCGAGGAAGCCATCCGCATGATCACGACGGCGGACGTCCGTGACGCCGCCGACATCCTGCGTCCGGTCTTCGACGCGACGGACGGCCAGGACGGCCGGGTCTCCATCGAGGTCGACCCGCGACTGGCCCACAACACGCTGGCCACGGTCGCCGAGGCCAAGCAGCTGGCGTGGCTCGTGGACCGGCCGAACACGCTCATCAAGATCCCGGCGACGAAGGCCGGCCTGCCGGCCATCACCGAGACCATCGGGCGGGGCATCAGTGTCAACGTGACCCTGATCTTCTCGCTGGAGCGCTACCGCGAGGTCATGGACGCCTACCTGGCGGGCCTGGAGAAGGCGAAGTCCGCGGGCCTGGACCTCTCCAAGATCCACTCCGTGGCGTCGTTCTTCGTGTCGCGTGTGGACACCGAGATCGACAAGCGGCTGGACGCGGTCGGCACCGACGAGGCCAAGGCCGCGAAGGGCAAGTCGGCCCTGGCCAACGCGCGTCTGGCCTACGAGGCGTACGAGGAGGTCTTCGCGGGCGACCGCTGGGCCGCCCTCGACAAGGCGCACGCGAACAAGCAGCGTCCGCTCTGGGCCTCCACCGGCGTCAAGGACCCGTCCCTCAAGGACACCCTGTACGTCGACGACCTCGTCGCCCCGAACACGGTCAACACCATGCCGGAGGCGACGCTGGAGGCCGTGGCGGACCACGGCGACATCACCGGCAACACCGTCGCCGGTGGCTACGACCAGGCGCGCGCCGACCTCGACGCGATCAAGAGGCTCGGGGTCAGCTACGACGACGTCGTCCAGCTCCTCGAGGACGAGGGCGTCGAGAAGTTCGAGTCCGCCTGGAACGACCTGCTCAACTCGACCGAGGCCGAGCTCAAGCGCCTCGCTCCTTCGGAGGGCTGACCACCTTGTCTGGTGTTCCCGGAGCCAACCCGCTCCGTGACGCCCAGGACCGACGGCTCCCGCGTATCGCGGGGCCGTCGGGCCTGGTGATCTTTGGCGTCACGGGCGATTTGTCCCGTAAAAAGCTGATGCCCGCCGTCTACGACCTGGCCAACCGCGGCCTGCTGCCACCGGGCTTCTCGCTCATCGGCTTCGCCCGCCGCGACTGGGAGGACGAGGACTTCGCCCAGGTCGTCCACGACGCCGTCAAAGAGCATTCCCGCACCCCGTTCCGCGAAGAGGTCTGGCAGCAGCTCAGCCAGGGCATGCGCTTCGTCCAGGGCAACTTCGACGACGACGCGGCCTTCGAGACGCTCAAGTCCACGATCGAGGAACTCGACAAGGCGCAGGGCACGGGCGGCAACTTCGCCTTCTACCTGTCGGTGCCGCCGAAGTTCTTCCCCAAGGTCGTCCAGCAGCTCAAGAAGCACGGGCTGGCCGACCAGAAGGAAGGCAGCTGGCGGCGGGCCGTCATCGAGAAGCCGTTCGGTCACGACCTGGGGAGCGCGCAGGAGCTGAACCAGCTCGTGCACGACGTCTTCCCGCCGAACGAGGTCTTCCGGATCGACCACTACCTCGGCAAGGAGACGGTCCAGAACATCCTGGCGCTGCGCTTCGCCAACACGATGTGGGAGCCGATCTGGAACAGGTCGTACGTCGACCACGTCCAGATCACGATGGCCGAGGACATCGGCATCGGCGGCCGGGCCGGTTACTACGACGGCATCGGCGCCGCCCGTGACGTCATCCAGAACCACCTGCTCCAGCTGCTCGCGCTGACGGCGATGGAGGAGCCCGGCTCCTTCCACCCGAAGGCCCTGGTCGCGGAGAAGCTGAAGGTCCTCACGGCGGTGGAGCTGCCGGAGGACCTGGGCAAGCACACGGTGCGCGGGCAGTACACGCACGCGTGGCAGGGTGGTCAGGAGGTGCCCGGCTACCTCGAGGAAGACGGCATCGACCCCAAGTCGAAGACCGACACCTACGCGGCGATCAAGCTGACGATCAACAACCGGCGCTGGGCCGGGGTGCCGTTCTACCTCCGCACCGGCAAGCGCCTCGGCCGCCGGGTCACGGAGATCGCGGTCGTCTTCAAGCGCGCCCCGTATCTGCCCTTCGAGTCCGGTGCGACGGAGGAGCTCGGCGGCAACGCCCTGGTCATCCGGGTGCAGCCGGACGAGGGGGTCACGGTCCGGTTCGGCTCCAAGGTGCCCGGCACCTCCATGGAGGTGCGGGACGTCACGATGGACTTCGCCTACGGCGAGTCCTTCACGGAGTCCAGCCCGGAGGCGTACGAACGGCTCATCCTCGATGTCCTGCTCGGCGACGCCAACCTCTTCCCGCGCCACCAGGAGGTCGAGCTCTCCTGGAACATCCTCGACCCGATCGAGGCGTACTGGGACAAGCACGGCAAGCCCGCCCGGTACGCGGCCGGCACCTGGGGTCCGGCCGAGGCCGACGACATGCTCGCACGCGACGGACGGAGCTGGCGCCGGCCATGAAGATCGATCTCACGGAAACCACGTCCAGCAAGATCAACCAGGCCCTCATCTCGGCCCGCCGGTCCATCGGCTCGCCGGCCGTCGGCATGGTGCTCACGCTCGTCATCGTCACGGACGAGGAGAACGCCTACGACGCGCTCAAGGCGGCGAACGACTCCTCGCGCGAGCACCCCTCGCGGATCATCGTGGTGATCAAGAGGGTCAGCCGTTCGCCGCGTGCGCGCCGCGACGCCCGTCTCGACGCCGAGATCCGGGTCGGTTCCGACGCCGGCTCGGGCGAGACGGTCGTCCTGCGTCTGCACGGCGAGCTGGCCAACCACGCCCAGTCGGTCGTCCTGCCGCTGCTGCTGCCGGACGCCCCGGTCGTCGTGTGGTGGCCCGAGGACGCTCCGGCGGACCCGGCCAAGGACCCGCTGGGCGCGCTCGCCCAGCGCCGTATCACCGACACCTACTCCGCCGAGCACCCGCTCGACGAGCTGTCGGTGCGCGCGGCGACGTACCGGCCCGGGGACACCGACCTGGCCTGGACGCGCATCACGCCGTGGCGTTCGATGCTGGCGGCGGCGCTCGACCAGCAGCCCGCCCAGGTCGTCTCGGCGACGGTCGAGGGTGAGTCCGACAACCCGAGCTGCGAGCTGCTGGCCATGTGGCTGGCCGACCGGCTCGGCGTCCCGGTGGAGCGCACGCTCTCCGGGGGCCCCGGTCTGACGGCCGTGCGGCTGGAGACCAAGAACGGCGTGATCGTCCTCGACCGGCCCGACGGCTCCCTCGCGACGCTCTGCATGGCCGGCCAGCCGGACCGCGCGGTCGCGCTGAAGCGGCGGGAGACCGCCGAGCTCCTCGCGGAGGAGCTGCGCCGTCTCGACCCGGACAACGTCTACGAGGCCACGGTGAAGTTCGGCGTGGAGCGCCTCGGCGGGCCGACCGAGCCGTCGTCGGTGGGCGCGGGGCAGAAGCGGCAGGACCCGGCGGGTTCCGCCGCCCCGGCCGCGAAGAAGACGGCGGCCAGGAAGGCGGCGTCGAAGTGAGTGTCCCGCAGCTCGTCGTGCACCGCGACAAGGAGCTGATGGCCCAGGCCGCGGCGGCCAGGCTGATCACGAAGATCGTGGACGCCCAGGCCGCTCGCGGTTCCGCCTCGGTGGTCCTCACCGGCGGGCGCAACGGCAACGGTCTGCTGGCGGCGCTCGGCGCCTCGCCCGCACGGGACGCGATCGACTGGTCGCGGCTCGATCTGTGGTGGGGCGACGAGCGGTTCCTCCCCGAGGGGGATCCCGAGCGCAACGTCACGCAGGCGCGCGAGGCCCTGCTGGACAAGGTGGCGCTGGACCCCTCCCGGGTCCACGCGATGCCCGCGTCCGACGGACCGTACGGTGGCGACGCCGACGCGGCGGCCGCGGGGTACGCGGCGGAACTCGCCGCAGCGGCGGGCCCTGAGGACCACGGGTCCGTGCCGACGTTCGACGTACTGATGCTGGGCGTCGGCCCGGACACGCACGTCGCGTCGCTCTTCCCCGAGCTGCCCGCGGTGCGGGAGACCGAGCGCACCGTCGTCGGCGTGCACGGCGCCCCCAAACCGCCGCCCACCCGTGTCTCGCTCACCCTGCCCGCCATCCGGGCGGCGCGTGAGGTGTGGCTGCTGGCCGCGGGTGAGGACAAGGCGGAGGCGGCGGCGATCGCGCTGTCCGGGGCCGGGGAGATCCAGGCACCGGCGGCGGGAGCCCAGGGCCGCAGCCGCACGCTGTGGCTGCTGGACGCCGCGGCGGCCTCGAAGCTGCCGCGCGCCCTGTATCCGCCGGCGTCGGCGTAGCGGAACAACCCCGGGAGGCCCGGTCCCGCTCCGTGGAGCGGGGCCGGGCCTCTCCGCGTCCGGGCCACGTGGCCGGCGGCGAGACGCGCTGCTCGCCCCGCGCCCCGGCCGACGGGCCACCCGCCGAGATCCCGGGCGGCCCGTCCGCTCAGCCGCGCTCCAGGAAGGGCTCGAGCAGCCCCGGAACGGCTTCGGCGGCGAAGGCGAGGCCTTCGGACGCGTCGGTGTCGTGCGCCGTGTAGGCGCCTCCTCCCGCCGCCGTCGTGGCGGTGACGCTCAACAGGCCCGCCCGGCGCTGGAACCAGGACTGCTTCACCGTCCAGCCGATCACTC
Source organism: Streptomyces sp. ALB3 (assembly GCF_044385685.1). Classification (NCBI taxonomy): domain Bacteria; kingdom Bacillati; phylum Actinomycetota; class Actinomycetes; order Kitasatosporales; family Streptomycetaceae; genus Streptomyces; species Streptomyces sp. ALB3. Next base: position 101,275 of record NZ_JBISCE010000037.1, read on the forward strand.
CTGACCGCTGCAGGGCCGCGGTGGAACGCCGGACACTGCCGGAGCGGGTCACCAGGTAGCCGCCGCTGAGGGCGTGGCCCAGTGACCGGTAGGCATCGAGGGCCAGGAGCGCGGCGGCGGGCACGGCCACCACCGCGCAGGCGAGGGCGGTCCACAGCAGTACGGGCGTCACCAGGACGCCGAGGAGCGCCTGGACCACTACCGGTGCCAGCGCCACGGCCAGGGCGCGGCGCAGGCGCCGCCCGCGGGCGGCGGGGGGATGGGCGGTGAGCGGGGCACCGGTCGGGGAGGACGGCTCGCGCAGGACCCCGGCGGCGATCGTGCCGGCCAGCGCGCGGGGCGCCGCCGGCAGCAGGGTGTTGTGGTCGGCGGCCCGCGACTCCTCGTCCTTGGCCAGCCCCGTGGTGATCGCGTCCACCCTGGCGGCGCCCGCCAGCCGTACGCCCAGCGGCTCCACCAGGTCCACCCCGCGCAGCCGCCGCTCCTCGACGGACAGGGAACGCGAGGTCAGTAGTCCGCGTGTCACCCGCAGGGTGCCGCCGGGTTCACGCTCCAGCCGGTAGTTCCACCACATCTCGGCCCACAGCCCGAGTGCTCCGACGACACCGGCGGCCAGCGCCGCCACCACGAGGACGGCGACGGCCCAGACCAGCGGGGTGTCCCGGAAGCGGTCGGCGACCCAGTCGATCACCTCACCCTGCGCACCCACCCATTCGCTGATCTGCAGCACCCCGCCGACGGCCGCGCCGCCGAGCATGGGCGCCACGAAGGAAACGGGCGCGTAGCGGATCCAGCGGAGGTCCAGTGAGGCCACCACGCCGTCGCTGTGCGTTCCGGCGGCCCCGGGGACGGCGCGGTCGAGGAGGTCACGGCGCAACCGCTCGCCCTCGGCGCGCGAGAGGGGGTCGAGCTCCAGCGTGGAGTCACCGCCGGTCTGCTCCCCGGTGCCGATGCGGACGGAGACCAGCCCCAGGATCCGCAGGAGCGGGTGGGCCGTCAGATCGACGCTGCGGATCCGCTCGCGCGCCAGCGAACGGCGCTTCACCAGGAGGAGGCCGGTGTGCAGATCCACGCGCTCGGCGCCCACCCGGTAGCGGGTGCGCCGCCACCGCACGTAGTCGGCGCCGGCCCCGCAGCCGGTCAGCAGGGCCGCTCCGGCCAGCACCCAGCCGATGGCCGCCGCGTACCCGAGGCGGCCGGACAGGGCGACCGTGACCGGCACCGCGGCGCCCGCCGCGACCCCCGCCATGACGAGCGCGCTGACCAGGACCGTGCGGGGGTGGAGCCGCCGCCAGTCGGAGCCGTGACCGGCGGCCGTGCTCACGTGGCGTCCCCCGGTGTGTCCTGGGTGATGCGGGTCAGCCGCTCGGCGAGTCCGGCGGCCGCCTCGTGCGCCAGCCCCTCGATCCGGACGGCGCCCTTGGCCGACGCCGTGGTGACGGTGACCGTGGCCAGTCCGAAGAGCTGCTCCAGTGGCCCGCGCACGGTGTCCACCGTCTGGATGCGGGACATCGGCGCGATCCGCCACTCCCGCAGGAGGACCCCCGTGCTCACGTAGACCGCCTCGTCGGTGACCTCCCAGCGGTGGGTGCGGAACCACCAGAGGGGGAAGAGGACCGCGCACAGCAGGCCGGCGACCGCGAGGACCGCGGCGGGCGTCAGCAGCCAGAACCTCGCCGGAGCGACGAGCGCGCCCAGGAGGCCGAGCACCGCCACCGGCGCCGCCGTCAGCAGCACCCACTGGGTACGCCACCAGCCGACGGCCCGGGGATCCAGTCTGTTGCGCGGCGGCCTGAGCCGTATAGTCCCCTCCCCCTCCGTCATGGGCTCAGCGCCCCCGCAGCGAGCGGTACGTCGAGACGAGCGCCGCGGTGGAGCTGTCCAGCTGTTCGCCGCCGGTGCCCTCGGTCAGGACCGGTTCGATCTTCTTGGCGAGCACCTTGCCCAGTTCGACGCCCCACTGGTCGAAGGAGTCGATGTTCCAGACGGCACCCTGGACGAAGACCTTGTGCTCGTACAGCGCGATCAGCTGGCCGAGTACCGAGGGGGTCAGCCGCTCGGCGAGGATCGTGGTGGTCGGGTGGTTGCCCCGGAACGTCTTGTGCGGCACCAGTTCCTCCGCGACGCCTTCGGCACGCACCTCGTCGGGCGTCTTGCCGAAGGCGAGGGCCTGGGTCTGGGCGAAGAAGTTGGCCATCAGCAGGTCGTGCTGGCCGATCAGTCCGGGCAGCAGGTCCTGGACCGGGGAGGCGAAGCCGATGAAGTCGGCCGGGATGACCTTCGTGCCCTGATGGATGAGCTGGTAGTAGGCGTGCTGCCCGTTGGTCCCCGGTGTGCCCCAGACGACCGGTCCGGTCTGCCATTCGACCGGATCGCCGTCACGGTCCACGGACTTGCCGTTCGACTCCATGTCCAGCTGCTGCAGGTACGCGGTGAACTTGGACAGGTAGTGGCTGTAGGGCAGGACCGCGTGGGACTGCGCGTCGAAGAACTGGCCGTACCAGACGCCCAGGAGGCCCAGCAGAAGCGGGGCGTTCTCCTCCGCGGGAGCGGTGCGGAAGTGCTCGTCGACGAGGTGGAAGCCGTCGAGCATCTCGCGGAAGCGCTCCGGGCCGATGGCGATCATCAGCGAGAGGCCGATCGCCGAGTCGTAGGAGTAACGGCCGCCGACCCAGTCCCAGAACTCGAACATGTTGGCCGTGTCGATGCCGAAGTCCGTGACCTTGTCCGCGTTGGTCGACAGCGCCACGAAGTGCTTGGCCACAGCCTCCTGACCGGCCTTCAGCCCCGTGAGGAGCCAGTCGCGGGCGGAGGTGGCGTTGGTGATGGTCTCGATCGTGGTGAAGGTCTTGGACGCCACGATGAACAGCGTCTCGGCCGGGTCGAGGTCACGGACGGCCTCGTGGAGGTCGGCACCGTCGACGTTCGACACGAAGCGGACGGTGAGCGAGCGGTCCGTGAAGGAGCGCAGTACCTCGTAGGCCATCGCCGGCCCGAGGTCGGAGCCGCCGATGCCGATGTTGACGATGTTCTTGACCGGCTTGCCGGTGTGACCGGTCCACTCCCCTGCCCTGACCCGGTCGGAGAAGGCGGCCATCCGGTCGAGGACGGCGTGCACGGCCGGCACCACGTTCTCACCGTCGACCTCGATCACGGCGTCGCGCGGGGCGCGCAGCGCGGTGTGCAGGACGGCGCGGTCCTCGGTGGTGTTGATCTTCTCGCCGCGGAACATCGCGTCCCGCAGCCGGGCCACTCCCGTGGTGTCGGCGAGGTCCCGCAGCAGACGGAGCGTCTCGCCGGTCACCAGGTTCTTGGAGTAGTCGATGTGGAGGTCGCCGACCCTGAGGGTGTATGCGGCCCCGCGGTCCGGCGCGTCCGCGAACAGCCGGCGCAGATGGGTGTCGCCGAACTCCTCACGGTGCTTGCCGAGGGCCGCCCACTCGGGCGTCTGGCTGAGCTTGGTTCGGCCTTGTGCGTTCATCCCGGAAATCGCCCACTTCTTCTCGTACCTGCAACCTTCCCCGCTGCCCCTCCAACCTAATTGATCTGGAGGGTGCGGCGGGGCAACGGCGGGCTACGGGACGGCATACGGATTCCGGCCGGGCACCCAGGGGGTGACCGGCCGGTGAACGACTTCTAGATCTCGCCGCGGAGTTTCGCTAGGGCTTCGGCGAGGATGGCTTCGCCGTCGGCGTCGCTGCGCCGCTCACGCACGTACGCCAGGTGCGTCTTGTACGGCTCGGTGCGCGGGGGGGCCGGCGGACTGTCCCGGTCCTGTCCGGCCGGGAAGCCGCAGCGCGGGCAGTCCCAGGTCTCCGGTACCTGCGCGTCATGGGCGAAGCTCGGCTGCGTCTCGTGCCCGTTCGAGCACCAGAAGGAGATGCGGAGGCGGGGCGCGGACTCGCCTCGCTCGGCCTCCCCCATCGGCCCCGCTCCGACCCGGCTTCCCCGGATCGCGTTGCCACTTGCCACGGTCGTAACTCCCTGCGTGATGGTGCTCGAAGATGCCCCAGTCTACGTAAGGCCCAACGCGCGTCCAGTGAAAGGAGTTACACCCTCACCGGGATTCGCGGACGACGGGTCAGCTGTCCAGCTTGATGAGCAGAGCCAGGACGACGATGCACGCGAACCAGGCAAGTCCGACCACGACGGTGATGCGGTCGAGGTTCCGCTCGGCGACAGACGAGCCACCCACGGAGGACTGCATTCCGCCACCGAACATGTCGGAAAGACCGCCGCCCTTCCCCTTGTGCATCAGCACCAGCAGCATCAGCAGCAGGCTGAAGACGATCAGGGCGATCTCGAACGCCAAAACCACGGCTGGTCCCTACTTTCCGGAATTCCTAGGACTGCATGTACGAACAGCGGGGGCCCGGAGGGTACACCCCCCTCGGCCCCCGCAAGGGTACGACGGATCCGCGCTACCGCCTACTCACCGGTTCGCGGAAGCGGACGATCCTACTGGTCGCGGAAGCGGACGATCTTGACGAACTCGTCGGCGTCGAGCGCGGCACCACCGATCAGGGCGCCGTCCACGTCGGGCTGCGCCATGATGGCCGCGACGTTGCCGGACTTCACCGAGCCGCCGTACTGGATGCGGACGGCGTCGGTCAGCTCCTGCGAGTACAGCTCGGCGAGCCGGCGGCGGATCGCGCCGCAGACCTCCTGGGCGTCCTCGGGGGTGGCGACCTCTCCGGTGCCGATGGCCCAGACCGGCTCGTAGGCGATCACGATGGACTCGGCCTGCTCGGCCGGGATGTCCTTCAGCGCGCCGTCGAGCTGCGCCAGCGTGTAGGACACCTGGTCACCCGCCTTGCGGATGTCCAGGCCCTCGCCGACGCAGAGGATCGGGGTCAGGCCGTGCTTGTACGCGGCCTTCACCTTGGCGTTGCAGATCTCGTCGTTCTCGCCGTGGTACTGGCGGCGCTCGCTGTGACCGACGGCGACGAAGGTGCACTTCAGCTTGGCGAGCATGGGGCCGGAGATCTCACCGGTGTACGCGCCGGAGTCCTGCGCCGAGATGTCCTGGGCGCCGTACTTGATCTTCAGCTTGTCGCCGTCGACCAGCGTCTGTACGGAGCGCAGGTCGGTGAAGGGCGGCAGGACGGCGACCTCGACCGCGTCGTAGTCCTTGTCGGCCAGGGCGAAGGCGAGCTTCTGGACGTGCGCGATGGCCTCGAGGTGGTTGAGGTTCATCTTCCAGTTGCCCGCCATGAGCGGGGTGCGGGTGGTCATTGAGGGTCAGTCCTCCAGTGCGGCGAGTCCGGGAAGCGTCTTGCCTTCGAGGTATTCGAGGCTGGCGCCGCCACCGGTCGAGATATGGCCGAAAGCGTTCTCGTCGAAGCCCAGGATGCGGACCGCGGCGGCGGAGTCCCCGCCGCCGACGACGCTGAAGGCCCGGGAGTCGACGAGTGCCTGGGCCACCGCCTTGGTGCCCTCGGCGTAGTCGGGGTGCTCGAAGACGCCCATCGGGCCGTTCCAGAAGACGGTGGCCGCGTCGGCGAGCTTCGCTGCGTACAGCTTGCGGGTCTCGGGACCGATGTCCAGACCCTCCTGGTCGGCCGGGATGGCGTCGGCTGCGACCGTGGTGGGGTTCGCCGGCGCCTTGGTCTTCAGGTCCGGGAACTCGCGCGCGACCAGGACGTCGACGGGGAGGACGAACTCCACACCGAGCTCCTCGGCCCGCTTGAGGTACCCCTGGACGGCCGGGACCTGGTCCTCCTGGAGCAGCGACATGCCCACCTCGTGGCCCTTGGCCTTGAGGAAGGTGTACGCCATGCCTCCGCCGATCAGGATGCGGTCGGCCTTCTCCAGCAGGTGGTCGATGACCCCGAGCTTGTCGGAGACCTTGGCTCCGCCGAGGACCACGGCGTACGGGCGCGCGACGTCCTCGGTGAGCTTCTTGAGGACGCCGACCTCGGTGGCGATGAGGCCGCCGGCCGCGTGCGGCAGCCTGGCGGGCAGGTCGTAGACCGACGCGTGCTTGCGGTGGACGGCACCGAAGCCGTCACCCACGTACACGTCGGCGAGCTCGGCGAGCCGGTCGGCGAAGGCGCCGCGCTCGGCGTCGTCCTTGGACGTCTCACCGGCGTTGAAGCGGAGGTTCTCGATGACGGCCACCCGGCCGTCGGCGAGGGCGGCGACCGTCGCGCGGGCGGACTCACCGACGGTGTCGGTGGCGAAGGCGACCTCGGTGCCGAGCAGCTCACCCAGACGCGCGGCGGCGGGCGCCAGCGAGAAGGCCGGGTCCGGGGCGCCCTTCGGGCGGCCGAGGTGCGAGGCGACGACGACCCGGGCCCCCGCTGCCGCGAGCCGGGCGACCGTGGGCTCGACGGCACGGATGCGGCCGTCGTCGGTGATCGTGGTGCCGTCCAGCGGCACGTTGAGGTCGGCACGGACGAATACCCGCTTGCCCGCGACCCCTTCGGCGAGAAGTTCGTCGATCGTCTTCATCTGTTCCCATACTCCTTGGACGGACGGATGAGCATGCGAGGGGGCTCGAACGGCGCCGCGTCGCGCCGTCCGAGCCCCTCACATCACACCTGAATGCCTGCCGATCCTAGGATCAGAGCTGGCCGCCGACGAAGACGGTCAGGTCGACGAGGCGGTTGGAGTAACCCCACTCGTTGTCGTACCAGCCGAGGATCTTCACCGAGTTGCCCTCCTGGACCATGGTCAGGGAGGAGTCGAAGGTGCAGGACGACGGGTCGCCGACGATGTCCGAGGACACGATCGGGTCCTCGGTGTAGGTCAGGAAGCCCTTGAGGTCGCCGTCGTCGGAGGCCTTCTTGAACGCGGCGTTGACCTCGTCCTTGGTGACCTCGCGCTGGAGGGTCACGACGAGGTCGGTGGCGGAACCGGTCGGGACCGGGACACGCATCGCGATGCCGTCGAGCTTGCCCTTGAGCTGCGGGAGGACCAGGGCGGTCGCCTTGGCGGCGCCCGTCGTGGTCGGGATGATGTTCTCGGCGGCGGCGCGGGCGCGACGCAGGTCCGAGTGCGGGAAGTCCAGGATGCGCTGGTCGTTCGTGTACGCGTGGACCGTCGTCATCAGGCCCTTGACGATGCCGAAGTTCTCGTCGAGGACCTTGGCCATCGGCGCCACGCAGTTGGTGGTGCAGGAGGCGTTGGAGATGACGTGGTGGTTGGCCGCGTCGTACTTGTCCTGGTTGACGCCCATCACGATGGTGATGTCCTCGTCCTTGGCCGGAGCCGAGATGAGGACCTTCTTGGCGCCGCCGGCGATGTGCTTCTCGGCGTCGGCCTTCTTGGTGAAGATGCCGGTCGACTCGATGACGATGTCGACGCCCAGCTGACCCCAGGGGATGTCGGCCGGGTTGCGCTCGGAGAGCACCTTGATGGTGTGGCCGTCGACGGTGATGGTGTCGGCGGTGTGGCTGACCTCTGCCTTGAGACGACCCAGGATGGTGTCGTACTTCAGCAGGTGAGCCGTGGTCGCAGTGTCACCCAGGTCGTTGACAGCCACGATCTCGATGTCCGCACCCTGCTCCAGCAGCGCGCGGAAGTAGTTACGACCGATGCGGCCAAAGCCGTTGATGCCTACGCGGATCGTCACGAACCGATCTCCTCGTTAGGAACGCCGGTTTCGATGCCGGCGAGTTTTATAGGGATGTCCCCGACCGCCTCCGACCCTACCTCTCCCCGGCCTCCGAAGTGACATCGAGAGCGCCGGTACGAAGGGGGATCCGCTTACTGCCGAGTAGGAGAACGGGATTCCGGCCACCCGGGGCGGCGGAGCCGACGGCGGAGGCCCTCCCCGCCCGCCGCGCGGTCACCGAGCGTCAACGACCGCCCGGGCCCGGCCCCTTGCGGTCGCGCGGCGGGCGCCCACCCGGCGTCACGGGGAGTCACCGGCTCGGGCTCGGCGGTCGCGGCCCGTCTGCCGCCGACGACGGCGAGGGAGCCGCGGCGGCGCGTTTCCGGTACGCCGCGACGGGCCGCGAGTTCCACGCTCAACTGGGCGGCCCGACACTCAATCGATAATGCCCGCCGGGCCGGCTGCGCGTTTTCGAGGGTGCACGGGCCGGAACTGCGGAAGTCCACACCGCTCAATCGTGCGGGGCCGCACTCGGAAGTATTGCGGAAATGCCGTCCGCCTCATTCGGAATGGCTGACTCGCACCGCCGGGGAAATGCCGCCGCCCGCCGTCAGCGGTGGGCCCACGGCGGGCGATCCGGCCGCTCCCGACGGCGCGGCCGGTACTCTCCTGCCGTTCTCAGCCCACGAGGCCGTCGGCCAGCTCCTCGCTGAGGGTCGACTCCGTGCCCGGGATACCGAGGTCCTGCGCCCGCTTGTCGGCCATGGCCAGCAGGCGCCTGATCCGTCCGGCGACCGCGTCCTTGGTCAGCGGCGGGTCGGCGAGCGCTCCCAGCTCCTCCAGGGAGGCCTGCTTGTGCTCCATGCGCAGCCGCCCCGCCGCCGCGAGGTGCTCCGGGACCTCTTCGCCCAGGATCTCCAGCGCGCGCCCCACACGGGCGCCCGCGGCGACCGCGGCGCGGGCGGAGCGGCGCAGGTTGGCGTCGTCGAAGTTGGCGAGCCGGTTGGCCGTGGCGCGGACCTCACGCCTCATCCGGCGCTCCTCCCAGGCCAGGACCGATTCGTGGGCACCGAGACGGGTCAGCAGGGCCCCGATCGCGTCACCGTCGCGGACGACGACACGGTCGACCCCGCGCACCTCCCGGGCCTTGGCCGCGATGGAGAGCCTGCGGGCGGCGCCCACGAGGGCGAGCGCGGCCTCCGGGCCGGGGCAGGTCACCTCCAGCGAGGAGGACCTGCCCGGCTCGGTGAGCGAACCGTGGGCCAGGAAGGCGCCGCGCCAGGCCGCCTCGGCGTCGCAGGTGGCCCCCGAGACCACCTGCGGGGGCAGGCCGCGGATGGGGCGGCCACGGCCGTCCACCAGGCCGGTCTGACGCGCCAGCTGGTCGCCGCCGGCCACCACCCGTACGACGTAGCGGGAGCCCCGGCGCAGTCCGCCGGGGGCCATCACGATCAGCTCCGAGCTGTGCCCGAAGATCTCCAGGATGTCCCGCTTGAGCCGGCGCGCGGCCATCGCCGTGTCCAGTTCGGCCTCGATCACGATCCGGCCGCTCACCAGGTGCAGCCCGCCCGCGAACCGAAGAATCGCCGAGACCTCCGCCTTTCTGCAGCAGGTCCGGGTCACGGGAAGCCGGGAGACTTCGTCCTTCACCGCTGGCGTCATCGCCATGGGCCGATCCTTCCATGCATCCGAAAAATACGGTCGTACGCGGCGGCCAACAGCTCCGGATCATGAATCGGAACGCCGTCGGGTGAGGCCACGGGGGCCAGCTCGACCGCGGCTCCGAGCCGCTGTGCGGCGTCGGCGAGGGACTCGCGGTCGGGCACGGCGGCCTCGTCGGCCAGCACCACGTCCATGGCGAGTTTAGGGGCGTGTCGTCCCAAAACCTCCAAATGACGCTGCGGTGAGAAGCCTTCTGTTTCACCGGGCTGCGGTGCGAGGTTCAGCGAGAGGACCTTACGGGCCTTCGTGGTCACCAGCGCGTCGAGCAGTTCGGGCACCAGCAGGTGCGGGATCACGGACGAGAACCAGGACCCGGGGCCGAGCACCACCCAGTCGGCGTCCAGGACCGCGGCCACCGCCTCGGGGACCGCCGGCGGGTCGGCCGGCACGACGTGGACGGACTGCACCTCGCCGGGGGTCAGCGCCACCGTCGCCTGCCCGCGCACGACGACCGTGTCGTCGGGACTCTCCGGGTCGTGGCCCCGGACGAGCGCCTGGAGCTCCAGGGGGACGGCGGACATCGGCAGCACCCGGCCGTGTGCTCCGAGGAGCTTGCCGACCAGGTCGAGGGCCTGGACGTGGTCGCCCAGCTGCTCCCAGAGGGCGACGATGAGCAGGTTGCCCACCGCGTGCTCGTGCAGATCGCCCTTGGACTCGAAGCGGTGCTGGATGACCTGGGCCCAGGTCTGTCCCCACTCGTCGTCCCCGCAGAGCGCGGCGAGCGCCTTGCGCAGGTCGCCCGGGGGAAGGACGCCGAGCTCCTCCCGGAGCCGGCCGCTGGAACCGCCGTCGTCGGCGACGGTCACCACGGCCGTGAGGTCGCCGGTGATCCGGCGGAGCGCCGTGAGCGAGGCCGACAGCCCCATGCCGCCGCCGAGGGCGACGACCTTGGGCTGCGCGCCGCGCTTTCGGCCGGAGAGCGCGGCAGTGGCCCTGCTCAGCCGGCGCTGACGCAGATGGCGACTGGTCACTCGCGCCCCATGTCCCGGTGGACGAGGACGGTCTCGATCCCCTCGGTGGCCAGCCGGGAGGCCAGCTTCTCGGACATCGCGACGGAACGGTGCTTGCCGCCCGTGCAGCCGACCGCGATGGTCACGTAGCGCTTGCCCTCGCGCCGGTAACCGGCGGCGATGAGCTGCAGCAGCTCCGTGTACTGGTTGAGGAACTCCTTGGCGCCCGGCTGGTCGAAGACGTAGCCGGACACCTCCTCGTTGAGCCCGGTGAAGGGGCGGAGCTCCGGGACCCAGTGCGGGTTCGGGAGGAAGCGGCAGTCGACGACCAGGTCCGCGTCGACGGGAAGCCCGTACTTGAAGCCGAACGACATCACCGTCGCCCGGAGCTCGGGCTCCTCGTCGCCGGCGAACTGCGCGTCCATCTTGGCCCGCAGTTCGTGCACGTTCAGGCTGGAGGTGTCGATGACGAGGTCGGCGTCGCCCCGCAGCTCACGCAGCAGGTCGCGTTCGGCCGCGATGCCGTCGACGATGCGGCCGTCGCCCTGGAGCGGGTGCGGGCGGCGGACCGATTCGAACCGGCGCACGAGGGCGTCGTCGGAGGACTCCAGGAAGACGATCCGCCGGGTGACGTGCTTGGCCTCCAGGTCGGCGAGGGACTCCCTGAGGTTGTCGAAGAACCGACGGCCCCGGACGTCGACGACGACCGCGATGCGCGCGACGTTGCCCTGGGACCGGGCGCCGAGCTCCACCATCGTGGGGATCAGCGCGGGCGGCAGGTTGTCGACGACGAACCAGCCGAGGTCCTCCAGACACTTGGCGGCGGTGCTGCGCCCCGCGCCCGACATACCCGAGATGATCACCAGCTCGGGGATGGCGGGCGTGGTGACCTCGGCCTTCTCCGTGGTGCTTCCCGTACTCACGTGTGCTGCTCCGTCTGCTCGGCCGCGTGCGTCCTGGCGTTCATGTGCCTGCTCGGTCATGTCCTGCTGCCCCCGTCGTCCTCTTCGATGATCTCTCCTGTGGCGGTGTTCACGGCGGGCGCGGCCGGGGCGGCCGCCGCGAAGGCGGCGGCCACCGATTCCGCGGTCCTGCGCCCTATCCCCGGCACCTCGCAGATCTCGTCGATTGTCGCCTGCCGAAGCTTCTTGACGGAGCCGAAGTGCTTGATCAGCGCGTGCTTGCGGGTCTCGCCGAGGCCCGGCACGTCGTCCAGGGGGCTGCTGCGGATGCGTTTGGCACGCTTGGCCCGCTGATAGGTGATGGCGAAGCGGTGGGCCTCGTCCCGGATGCGCTGGAGCAGGTAGAGCCCTTCGCTGGAGCGCGGCAGGACCACCGGGTCGTCGTCATCGGGCAGCCAGACCTCCTCGAGGCGCTTGGCGAGGCCGCAGACGGCGATGTCGTCGATGCCCAGCTCGTCCAGGGCCCGCTTGGCGGCGGCGACCTGGGGCTGCCCTCCGTCGACGACGACGAGCTGCGGCGGATAGGCGAACCGCTTGGGTCGTCCGTCGTCCTCGCGGGGCTCCTCCCGGACGGCGGGGTCCTCGGACGCCGCACCCGCCGCGCCGGGTACGGGCCCAGCCGGTGCGGGTGCCGCGGGGAAGGGGGCCGTGGGCCCGGCGGAAGCGGGACCCACGGACGCGGGGGCGCGGTCCGCCGTCCCGGCGGGGACGGGTCCCGTGGGCGCCGGGGTCTCCTCCCACTCCCCCGTGCGCTCCTTCTCCTGGAGGTAGCGCCTGAAACGGCGGCCGATGACCTCGTGCATCGACCGCACGTCGTCCTGGCCTTCGAAGCCCTTGATCTGGAAGCGGCGGTATTCGCTCTTGCGGGCGAGGCCGTCCTCGAAGACCACCATGGACGCGACCACGTCGTCGCCCTGGAGGTGCGAGATGTCGAAGCATTCGACGCGCAGCGGAGCGGTGTCCAGACCGAGCGCCTCGGCGATCTCCTCGAGTGCGCGGGAGCGCGTCGTGAGATCGGACGCGCGCTTGGTCTTGTGCAGCCCGAGCGCCTGCTGGGCGTTGCGCTGGACCGTGACCATCAGGTCCTTCTTGTCACCCCGCTGGGGGATCCGCAGGCTGACCTGCGACCCCCTGCGGCCCGCGAGCCACTCGGACACGGCGTCCGGGTCCTCGGGGAGCGCCGGGACCAGGACCTCCTTGGGAACCGAGTCGCCGGCCTCCTCCCCGTACAGCTGCTGGAGCGCGTGCTCCACCAGGCCGGCCGTGTCGACGGCCTCGACCTTGTCGGTGACCCAGCCGCGCTGGCCCCGCACCCGTCCGCCGCGCACGTGGAAGATCTGGACCGCCGCCTCGAGCTCGTCCTCGGCGACCGCGATCAGGTCGGCGTCGGTGGCGTCGGCGAGGACGACGGCGCTCTTCTCCATGGCGCGCTTCAGCGCCCCCGCGTCGTCGCGCAGCCGGGCCGCCCGCTCGTACTCCATGTCCTCGGCCGCCTGCATCATGTCCTTCTCGAGGCGGCGGATGTACGTGCCGGTGCGGCCTGCCATGAAGTCGCAGAAGTCCTCGGCCAGGTCCCGGTGTTCCTCGGGGGTGACACGGCCGACGCACGGGGCGGAGCACTTGCCGATGTAGCCGAGGAGGCAGGGGCGGCCGGTCCGTTCGGCGTTCTTGAAGACACCGGCGGAGCAGGTGCGCACGGGGAAGACCCGGAGCATCAGGTCGACGGTCTCGCGGATCGCCCACGCGTGCCCGTACGGGCCGAAGTAGCGCACGCCCTTCTTCTTGGCGCCACGCATGACCTGGACGCGGGGGAAGTCCTCGTTGAGCGTGACCGCGAGATAGGGGTAGCTCTTGTCGTCGCGGTACTTGACGTTGAACCGGGGATCGAACTCCTTGATCCAGGAGTACTCCAGCTGGAGCGCCTCGACCTCGGTGGAGACCACGGTCCATTCCACGGAGGCGGCCGTCGTCACCATCGTGCGGGTGCGCGGGTGCAGGCCGGCCAGGTCCTGGAAGTAGCTGGCCAGGCGCTGACGGAGGTTCTTGGCCTTCCCGACGTAGATCACACGGCGGTGCTCGTCGCGGAATTTGTAGACCCCCGGGGAGTCGGGGATCTGTCCCGGCTTGGGGCGGTAGCTGGAGGGGTCTGCCATGTCCTACACCCTACTGGCGGGCAGTGACAGAGCGGCATTTCCGGGTCCCGGGGGCCGGGGAGCGAGGGCCTGTCAGACCCCGGGACCCGCGACGAGCTTTCCGCCCTCGAGCCGCACGGGGACGGAGGGCAGCGGCACCGTGGCCGGCCCCTGCAGCGCCTTGCCGGTGGTCATGTCGAAGCGACTGCCGTGACAGGGGCAGTTGCCCTCGTTTCCCTCGACCTTGTCCAGGAGGCAGCCCGCGTGGGTGCACTGCGCGCTGAAGGCCTTGTACTGGCCGGCCGCCGGGCAGCTCACGACGACCCGCTGCTCCCGGTAGAGCTTCGCCCCGCCGACCGGGACCTCGTCCGCGGCACCGAGCTCCACGGGCGCGGTGGGCGTCGGTGTCTGCGCGTGGCCGAGCTTCGAGTCGGTCGAACAGGCTGCCGCTCCCAGCCCGGCGGCACCGGCGAGCGCGGCGCCCTTCAGTACGGTACGGCGGGCGGCGGGCAGGCCGGACATGCGGTCTCCACTGGTCGGGGGGACAGAGAGCCGCCGTCACCGTCCGGGGCACCGGGTGCCACGGAGACCGGGCACGGGCCGCACCTGAGGGCACGGGCGACAGACCCGACGATACCGGCGGAGAACGCCGGCCCTGCGACCGGCCCCTGAGGAGCCCGGCGGCTGGGGCGGGCACGGCGGGACAGGGCGGCCCCTGTGCGGGGTACCGCCCTGTCCCGGCGCGGGTCAGGCCTTCCGCGCGCGGGCGGCCTTCTTCTCGGGCGCGGGCTGCACGGCCGTCGCCTTCGCGGCCGTCCTCGCCGTGGCGGTCCTGCGGGCAGTGGACGCCTTCGCGGCGACGGCCTTCTTGGCGGGGGCCTTGCGGGCCCTGCGGGCCGCCGGCACAGCGGCCTCACCGATCCGCTCCGCCCCCAGGACCTCCTGGAGGAACTTCCCGGTGTGACTGGCCGGTACGGAGGCGATCTGCTCCGGGGTGCCCTCGGCGACGACCAGACCGCCGCCGTTGCCGCCCTCGGGGCCCATGTCGACGACCCAGTCGGCGGTCTTGATGACATCGAGGTTGTGCTCGATGACGATCACCGTGTTGCCCTTGTCGACCAGGCCCGAGAGGACCGAGATGAGCTTGCTGATGTCCTCGAAGTGCAGACCGGTCGTCGGCTCGTCCAGGACGTAGACCGTGCGGCCCGTGGAGCGCTTCTGCAGCTCGCTGGCCAGCTTCACCCGCTGCGCCTCACCGCCGGAGAGCGTCGGGGCGGACTGGCCGAGCCTCACATAGCCGAGGCCCACCTCGTTGAGCGTGCGCAGGTGCCGGGCGATCGTCGGGACGGCCTCGAAGAACTCGAGGCCCTCCTCGATCGGCATGTCCAGTACCTCGGCGATGGACTTGCCCTTGTAGTGGACCTCCAGCGTCTCCCGGTTGTAGCGCGCACCGTGACAGACCTCGCACGGGACGTACACGTCCGGCAGGAAGTTCATCTCGATCTTGATCGTGCCGTCGCCCGAGCAGTTCTCGCAGCGCCCGCCCTTGACGTTGAACGAGAAGCGGCCCGGCAGGTAGCCGCGCACCTTCGCCTCCATCGTCTCCGCGAACAGCCTGCGGACATGGTCGAAGACCCCGGTGTACGTGGCCGGGTTCGACCGGGGCGTACGGCCGATCGGCGACTGGTCGACATGGACGACCTTGTCGACGAGGTCGTCGCCGTCGACCCTGGTGTGCCGTCCGGGGACCGACTTCGCGCCGTTGAGCTCGCGTGCGAGGTGGGTGTAGAGGATGTCGTTGACCAGGGTCGACTTGCCCGATCCGGACACGCCGGTGACGGCTGTGAGCACACCGAGCGGGAAGGAGACGTCGATGTCCTGGAGGTTGTTCTCCCGGGCGCCGTGCACCGTGAGCGTGCGCTTCGGGTCGACGGGACGCCGGACGTCCGGCATCTCGATCGCCCTCTTGCCCGAGAGGTACTGGCCGGTGATCGACTCCTTGTTGGCCAGCAGCTCCTCGAGCGAGCCGGAGTGGACGACCTTGCCACCGTGCTCACCCGCGCCGGGGCCGATGTCGACGACCCAGTCGGCGACCTTGATGGTGTCCTCGTCGTGCTCGACGACGATGAGCGTGTTGCCCATGTCCCGGAGCCGGACCAGGGTCTCGATCAGCCGGTGGTTGTCCCGCTGGTGGAGGCCGATGGACGGCTCGTCCAGCACGTACAGCACGCCGACGAGCCCCGAACCGATCTGGGTCGCGAGCCGGATGCGCTGGGCCTCGCCGCCGGACAGGGTGCCGGCCGCGCGGTTGAGCGAGAGGTAGTCGAGGCCGACGTCGACGAGGAACTTCAGCCGCTCGTTGACCTCCTTGAGGACCCGCTCGGCGATCTTCTTGTCGCGTGCGGTCAGCTTGAGGCGTCCGAGGAATTCGGCGCACTCGCTGATCGACATCGCGGCGACCTCGGCGATGGACCTCTCCATCACCGTCACCGCGAGGACCAGCGGCTTGAGCCGGGTGCCCTCACAGGTCGGGCAGGCGACCTCGCGCATGTAGCCCTCGAAGCGCTCCCGGCTGGAGTCGCTCTCGGCCTCGGAGTGCCGCCGCTTGACGTACTGGACCGCGCCCTCGAAGCGGGGCGTGGTGTAGGCGCGCTCGCGCCCGTACCTGTTGCGGTAGCGGACCTCGGTCTGGATCTTGTGGCCGTGCAGGAGGGCCTTCCTGGCGCGCTGCGGGAGCCCGGCCCAGGGGATGTCCGTGCGGAAGCCGAGGGCGTCGGCCAGAGCGGTGATCTGGCGCCCGAAGTACTCCTTGGTGTGGCCGTGCGACCAGGGGTGGATCGCGCCCTCGTCCAGGGACTTGTCCTCGTCCGGGACGATCAGCTCCGGGTCCACCTCCATCCGCGTGCCGATGCCCGTGCAGTCCGGGCAGGCGCCGAAGGGGGAGTTGAAGGAGAAGGAGCGGGGCTCGAGCTCCTCGAAGGAGAGGTCGTCGTACGGGCAGTAGAGGTGCTCGGAGTACATCCGCTCACGCTCGGGGTCGTCCGCCTCGAGGTCGACGAAGTCGAGCACGACCATGCCGCCGGACAGCCCCAGGGCCGTCTCGACGGAGTCGGTCAGCCGGCGCTTGGCGCTCTCCTTCACCGTCAGGCGGTCGATGACCACCTCGATGGTGTGCTTCTCCTGCTTCTTCAGCTTGGGCGGCTCGGAGAGCTGGACCGTCTCGCCGTCGACCCGGGCCCTGCTGTACCCCTTGGTCTGGAGATCGGCGAACAGGTCGACGAACTCCCCCTTGCGCTCGCGCACCAGCGGGGAGAGGACCTGGAACCGGCTGCCCTCGGGCAGGCCGAGCACCTTGTCGACGATCGCCTGCGGTGACTGGCGCGCGATGGGCCTGGCGCACTCGGGACAGTGCGGCTTGCCGATCCTGGCGAAGAGCAGCCGGAGGTAGTCGTAGACCTCGGTGATGGTGCCGACCGTGGAGCGCGGGTTGCGCGAGGTCGACTTCTGGTCGATGGAGACGGCGGGCGAGAGGCCTTCGATGAAGTCCACGTCCGGCTTGTCCATCTGGCCGAGGAACTGCCGGGCGTACGAGGAGAGGGACTCCACGTAGCGCCGCTGGCCCTCGGCGAAGATCGTGTCGAACGCGAGCGAGGACTTGCCCGACCCGGAGAGCCCGGTGAAGACGATGAGGGAGTCACGGGGGAGATCGAGCGAGACGTTCTTCAGGTTGTGCTCGCGCGCGCCACGGACGATGAGACGGTCGGCCACGCCGGTCCGCACCTTTCTGGAGAGAAGTGGGGGAACTGAGCCCCTGTCCCAGGGTATGGGGGGCGCCACAGCGATGTACGAAGCTTTCGACTCCGAGCGTATAGCACGCGCATTCGATTTACGGACGACCGAAGACTCCTTCACCCGAATGAGTGGCGGGGTCTACGCTCGGCGTCATGACTGATCATGCGCGCGACCTGGAAGCTGTACGTGAAGCGACCGATCGGCTGCTCAGCGCCACGGACAAGATGGACCACGGCGCCGTCGCCGAGCCGTCGCGTCTGCCCGGCTGGAGCCGCGGCCATGTTCTTGCCCACCTGTCACGTAACGCCGACGCCCTCCTGAATGTTCTCCAAGGGCGCCCGATGTACGCGAACAGCGAAACCCGGGACGCCGACATCGAGCGGGGCGCGCACCGGCCTCCGGCCGAGCAGCTCTCCGACCTGCGCGCGAGCGGCGCCGCCTTCCTGGCGGCGGCCGAGGCGCCGGCCGACTGGTCACGGAGGGTCACCCTGCGCAACGGTGTGACGGACTCGGCCTCCCGGGTCCCCTTCCGCCGCTTGGCGGAGGTCGAGCTGCACCACGTCGACCTGGGGGTGGGCTACGAGCTGGAGGACCTGCCGGAGGAGTTCGTCATCCGGGAGAACGACTTCCTGGCCGAGCGTTTCGCCGGGCACCGCGACGTCGTCCCCACGACGGCGGTCACCGCGGACGGCCACCTGTGGACCACGGGCGGCGGGGCCGACGGCGATCCGGTCACGGTCCGGGGCACGGCCCCCGACATCCTCGGCTGGCTCAGCGGGCGTCGTGACGGCTCCGCACTCACCGTGACGGGCGGCAGCCTTCCCGCGCTGCCGCCGCTATAGGCTGCGTCACATGACGTACAGCGGAACGGTCAAGGTCGGCGGACCTGCGGATGTGCACGAGCTGACGGATCTGATGATCTCCAAGGTCGCCGTCGGCCCGATGAACAACAACGCGTATCTGCTGCGCTGCCGGGCCACCGGTGAGCAGCTCCTGATCGACGCGGCCGACGAGGCCGGCACCCTGCTGCGGCTGATCGGCGAGGACGGCATCGCGTCCGTCGTCACGACGCACCGCCACGGTGACCACTGGCAGGCGCTCGGGGAGGTGGTGGCGGCCACCGGGGCGCGGACCTACGCCGGGGAGTTCGACGCCGAGGGCATCCCGGTTCCGACCGACGTGCCCGTCGCGGACGACGACACGGTCCGGGTGGGCAGGGTCACACTGACCGCCAGGCATCTGACCGGCCACACCCCCGGGTCCATCGCCCTGGTCTACGACGACCCGCACGGGGCGCCGCACGTGTTCACCGGCGACTGCCTCTTCCCCGGCGGCCTGGGCAACACCCACGAGGACCCGGAGGCGTTCGCGAGCCTGCTCCACGACGTGGAGACCAAGCTCTTCGACCGCCTGCCGGACGAGACGTGGATCTACCCCGGCCACGGTCACGACACCACGCTCGGCGCGGAGCGCCCGCAGCTGCCGCAGTGGCGCGAACGCGGCTGGTGAACCGGTGAACGCCCGACGGCCGGGGCCCCTGGGGCCCCGGCCGTCGGTGTGTCCGTCAGGCGTTACTGCTCCGCGCCGACGTTCTCGCTGTCGTCCTTCTTCTCGTCCTTCTCCGCGGCTTCCTGCTTCTTGGAGGCGATGAGGCTGGTGATCGTGGTGATCACCAGGACACCGCAGATGACGGAGAGGGAGAACGGGATGGAGATCTCCGGGACGTGCACCCCGGACTCGTGCAGGGCGTGCAGCACCAGCTTGACGCCGATGAACCCGAGGATCACCGAGAGCCCGTAGCTGAGGTGGACCAGCTTCTTCAGCAGACCGCCGATCAGGAAGTACAGCTGACGCAGGCCCATCAGGGCGAAGGCGTTGGCGGTGAAGACGATGTACGGGTCCTGGGTCAGGCCGAAGATCGCCGGGATGGAGTCGAGCGCGAACAGCACGTCGGTGGTGCCGATGGCGAGCATGACCACCATGAGGGGGGTCATGACGCGCTTGCCGTTGTTCCGGATGAAGAGCTTGGTGCCGTGGTACCTGTCGGCGACGCCGAAGCGGTGCTCGATCGACTTCAGGAGACGGTTCTCCTCGAACTCGTCCTCCTCGTCGTCGGCCCGCGCCTCCTGGATCAGCTTCCAGGCGGTGTAGATCAGGAACGCGCCGAAGATGTAGAAGACCCACGAGAAGTTGGCGATGACCGCGGCACCGGCGGCGATGAAGATCGCACGCAGCACCAGGGCGATCAGCACACCGATGAGCAGAACCCGCTGCTGCAAGTGGGAGGGCACCGAGAACTTCGCCATGATCAGGACGAAGACGAAGAGGTTGTCGACACTGAGCGACTTCTCGGTGATGAAGCCGGCGAAGAACTCGCCCGAGGCCTGGCTCTCCCCGAAGACCAGCAGACCCAGTCCGAAGAGGGCGGCCAGAGCGATCCAGACGACGGTCCAGATTCCGGCTTCCTTGGTCGACACGTCATGGGGCTTGCGCCCGATGAAGAAGTCGACGGCGATGAGGGCGCACAGACCAAAGATGGTCAGCGCCCAGAGGGTCCATGAAACGTCCACTGCGCCTCCGGCAGTTTGCTACGGGCTATAGATCAGCGTCGTCGCTGCCGGAGGTCTCTTCCACCCGGGAGCGCGGGATGCGCGCCGGGCCGACGCCCCGGGACCGGTCACAGTCCGTACTGACGGGAACGCCGCGATCGGGAGTACTCCCCTCCGCACCAAGAACAGTACATGAAGCACCAAGAAACGGTAAAGTCCGCACCAAGCGGCTTCCAAAAGGCCAGTTCAGAGGCGTTGCGGTCGCTTCTGACCCGCCGTCACCCCGGCCCGCGATAACCGGTGCGGCGCGCTTCGGCCACCAGGGAGAGCACCTGCTCGATGACGCGGCTGCCCTGGGGCGCCCTCAGCGGCTCGTACGTCCACGCGTGGCCCACCCACGGGTCGGCGAGGTGGTCGTCGGCCACGGGGGTGATCCGCAGCAGGGACCGCCACAACGGGTCGAGCACCGGGCCGTAGGCGCGCGCGTCCTCCCGGTCGGCCACCATCAGCAGATGGACACCCACCGAGGGCCCCTCGTCGGCCAGATAGCGCAGCTGGGTGACCGCCCTGTCGTCGAAGCCGTGCGGGAAGTCGTTGACGACGAGCAGCTGCTCGCCCGTGTCGAGGTCCGCGGGCAGCGCGTCCGCCGCACCGGCCCTGACCGCCATCTGCACCAGGTCGACGCGCCGGGTGAGGTGGGCGAGGACCGAGGACACCCCCTCCGCCCCCGCCGCCGGCGGTCCGGCGAGAACCCCTGAGCGGACCAGGGGTGAGAGCGGTCCCGCGGCGGAACCCGCCGGGTCGATCACGTGCACGGAGAACTCGTCCGCCGGGTAGACCGCGAGCAGGCGTGCGGCCAGCGCGACCGCGGTCTCCATGGCCAGCACGCGCAGCTGGTCCCCGGACGTCGTGGCGGCGGCCTCCGAGGCCGTACGCCCGCTGTCGATCCAGATCCCGCGCTCCAACGGGAGCCGTACCAGCAGCGGGATGCGCAGGTCGCCGCCCTCGGGCAGCCGGAGGTCGCCGATGCGCAGGGCCATCGGGATCTCCATCGGGACGCGGTGGCCGTGCCAGACGGGGTTTCCCCAGCCCGCGTACGCGGCCGGGAGGGCCGGCTCGACCACGGCGGACTCGGCGGCGAGCTGTGCGAGGTCACGGTCGAGCGCCTCGCGTGCCCGGCCGGTGAGTTCGTCGCGCCTGGCCCGTGCTTCCTCGCGGGCGCGGTCACCGGAGCCGCCGATGCGGCTCCGGGGGTCGGAGAGGGTGCGTTCGAGCTCCTGGTCCATCCGGGACTCGGCGAAGTCCACGGCGCTGCGGTAGGCGGCGACGGCCCGGGCGAGGTCCTCGAACATGCCCCAGACCTGGTTGTAGAGGCGCTCGTCCATGGACCATCCGGTGGCGTCACCGGCGACGGGCTGCGCGGGCTGTCCGGGCGCGGCCGGCGGAGCCGCCGGGGGCGGCGGGGGCGGGGCCGAGGTCTGACGCCGCGGGTGCGCGTAGTCGATGGGACCGCCGGGAGTGTCCGTGGGTGAGGACGCGGGGTCCGCCAGTGGTTCGGGTGCCTGCGCCGGGGCGGGCGGCCTGTCGTCCTCCCCGGACGCCGTGGTGCCCGCGGGATGGCGCACCCGCTCGCCGTCGGGCGTCCGGGGCGGGGGCGTCACGGAGCGGGCGAGGCCGGAGGCCACGGCCTCGTGGATGGAGGCGGCCAGCTCCGCCGCCCCTGCCACCCCCTGGTCGGCGAGCATCTCGGCGAGCCCGGCGGCGTACCCCTGGCCGACGGCGCGGACCTTCCAGACGCCCTGGCGGCGGTAGAGCTCCAGCGCCGACACGGCCGACTCGGTGTCCAGGCCGGTGAGGGTGAACGTGGCTATCTCGGCGCCGTCCAGTCCGGTGACGGCGACGAAGGGAGCGGCGACCGCGCCGAATCTGCTCGGCCGTCCGGGCCCCGTCGGCAGGGCGAGGAGCACCGTGACGCGGTGCACCTCGTCCGGCAGGGCGTCCAGGTCCACGGCCAGCCGGTGGTCGGCGGCCGCCTGCCTGGACACCTCCAGTCCGTGCACCCGGTGCGACGCCGGGTGGGCGATCCACTCGGCGCCGCGGACCGTGCCCCGCTCGTCGCCGAGCGTGGCCCCGGCCACGACCGGTGAGGCCGCCGACACCCTGATCTCCAGACGGGTCTGGGGCAAGGTGTGGTTCTGCCCCCGGACCAGCTCGGCCGTCATCGCCCTGTCCCCTCGACGTTCGTGTGGTGCCCTGCCATGGGCGCAGCCCCCGGCGGCGTGCGCCTCCGGGAGCTGCTCGTACCGCCTGCCGGGGGCCAGGGTCGCCCGTGCCCCGGCCGCGCCTACAGGTGCGGCAGGATCGCCGGCATCAGGTCCTGGAAGGTCCGGCCGTTGGCCGGGTTGCCGAGGGCGGTCATCTGCCATCCGCCGCCCGCGCGGTGCACCTTGGCCATGATCTGCGCCGTGTACTGGCCGCCGCCGTCCAGCGTGTAGCGGGCCAGTTCCTGGCCGTTGGTCTCGTCGACGATGCGGCAGAAGGCGTGGCGCACCTCCTGGAACGTCTGGCCGGTGAACGAGTTCACCGTGAAGACGATCTGGTCGATGTGGACCGGGACCCGCTGCAGGTCGACCAGGATCGCCTCGTCGTCACCGCCCGAGCCCGCGCCGCCGACCAGGTTGTCACCGGTGTGCTTGACCGATCCGTCGTCGCTGACGAGGTGGCGGAAGAACACGACGTCCACGGGCTGCTTGTCCGCGAACAGCACCGCGGAGGCGTCCAGGTCGATCTCCCGGGTGCGCGAGCCGAACAGCCCGCGTCGCGGGGCCGCCTGCCAGCCGAGCCCCATCCGTACCGCGGTCAGGGTCCCCCCGTCGCTCTTCTGCAGGCTGATGGCCTGGCCCTTGGTCATGTTGACCGTCACGCGCTGTCCCCTCTCCGCTTGCCCCGCAACCCTCGGTGTGCGGTTCCCCCGCACCCTACGCAGTCCCCCGACGCGGGAAGGAGTGATGGGCCGTTTTTGTGTCGGTCCTGCAACATCGCGGGCCCCACGGCGTCAGGCCAGCCCCGCCTCCCTCATCTGGCGCAGCTCCTTCTTCAGCTCGCCCACCTCGTCGCGCAGCCGGGCGGCCACCTCGAACTGCAGGTCGGCGGCTGCCGCCCGCATGCGGTCCGTCATCTCCTCGATGATCCCCGCGAGCTCCGCGGCCGGCCGGTCGGTGACCACCGCGCCGTCCTTCTTCGCCTTGCCCCCCGCGGCCGCCTTGCCACCCAGCGAGGGGACAGGGGCCTTGGTCTCCTTGCCCTGCCGGTAGCCGGTGCCGAGCAGCTGCTCGGTGTCGACCTCCTCGCGGGCGATGGACGCGACGATGTCGTTGATCTTCTTGCGGAGCGGCTGCGGATCGACCCCGCGCTCGGTGTTGTAGGCGATCTGCTTCTCACGCCGGCGGTTGGTCTCGTCGATGGCCTGCGCCATCGCCGGGGTGATCTTGTCCGCGTACATGTGGACCTGCCCCGAGACGTTACGGGCCGCGCGTCCGATGGTCTGGATCAGGGAGGTGCCGGAGCGCAGGAACCCCTGCTTGTCCGCGTCGAGGATGGCCACGAGCGAGACCTCCGGGAGGTCGAGGCCCTCGCGCAGGAGGTTGATGCCGACCAGGACGTCGTACTCGCCGGACCGCAGTTCGCGCAGCAGCTCGATGCGGCGCAGCGTGTCGACGTCGCTGTGGAGGTAGCGGACCTGGATGCCCAGTTCGAGGAAGTAGTCCGTGAGGTCCTCGGACATCTTCTTGGTGAGGGTCGTGACCAGGACGCGCTCGTCCTGCTCGGTCCGCTTGCGGATCTCGTGCACCAGGTCGTCGATCTGGCCCTCCGTGGGCTTGACGACGACCTCGGGGTCGACGAGCCCGGTGGGCCTGATGATCTGCTCGACGAAACCGTCGCCCCGGGACAGCTCGTACTTGCCGGGTGTGGCGGAGAGGTAGACCGTCTGGTTGATGCGGCCCAGGAACTCCTCCCATTTCAGCGGGCGGTTGTCCAGGGCGGAGGGCAGCCTGAAGCCGTGGTCGACGAGGGTCCGCTTCCGGGAGGCGTCGCCCTCGTACATCGCGCCGATCTGCGGCACGGTGACGTGCGACTCGTCCAGGACCAGGAGGAAGTCCTCGGGGAAGTAGTCGAGGAGGGTGTTGGGGGCGGTGCCGGGAGCGCGGCCGTCGAAGTGCATCGAGTAGTTCTCGACGCCCGAGCAGGTGCCGATCTGGCGGAGCATCTCGATGTCGTACGTGGTGCGCATGCGCAGGCGCTGGGCCTCCAGCATCTTGCCCTGCTTCTCCAGCTCGGCGAGGCGCTGCTCCAGCTCCCGTTCGATGCCGCCGACCGCCTTCTCCATGCGCTCGGGGCCCGCGACGTAGTGGCTGGCGGGGAAGACGTGGAGGGCGGAGTCCTCGCTGATGACCTCGCCGGTGAGGGGGTGGAGGGTCGAGAGCGCCTCGATCTCGTCGCCGAACATCTCGATGCGGACGGCGAGCTCCTCGTACACCGGGAAGATCTCGATCGTGTCGCCGCGCACCCGGAAGGTGCCGCGGGTGAACGCCAGGTCGTTGCGGGTGTACTGGATCTCGACGAAGCGGCGCAGCAACTGGTCGCGGTCGATCTCCTCGCCGACCTTGAGCTGGACCATCCGGTCCACGTACTCCTGCGGGGTGCCGAGGCCGTAGATGCAGGAGACGGAGGCGACCACCACGACGTCGCGCCGGGTGAGCAGCGAGTTCGTGGCGGAGTGCCGCAGCCGCTCGACCTCCTCGTTGATCGAGGAGTCCTTCTCGATGTAGGTGTCCGACTGCGGGACGTACGCCTCGGGCTGGTAGTAGTCGTAGTACGAGACGAAGTACTCCACGGCGTTGTTCGGGAGGAGCTCGCGGAACTCGTTGGCCAGCTGGGCGGCGAGGGTCTTGTTCGGCGCCATCACCAGGGTGGGGCGCTGCAGCTTCTCGATCATCCAGGCGGTCGTCGCCGACTTGCCCGTGCCGGTCGCGCCGAGCAGGACGACGTCCTTCTCACCTGCGCGGACGCGCCTGTCCAGCTCGGCGATGGCCGCGGGCTGGTCACCGCTGGGCTGGTAGGGACTGACGACCTCGAAAGGCGCCACCGAACGTTCGATCTTCGAGACTGGCCGCATGCAACCACCGTACGACCCCGCACTGACAACGGCGGGGGATCACCGGTTCCGCGGCTGCCGGAAGGCCCTGCGTGAGGCGGTCTCGTACGGCCGCGCGGGGCGGCGCTGGACGGGGATCGAGGTCATCGGACCGCCGGGCCGGTGGGTGTGGCCCGGCGGACGGGCGGCTGCCCGGGGGCCGCCGGAGACCACCAGGGGGTCGATCATCACGACCACCGCGGCGAGCAGCAGGAAGCAGCCCGGTCCGATCATCATCGGCAGGAGCAGCGAGGTGGGGGTCTCCCCGGGCCCCGACGCTGCCGCGCCGGGGTGGAGGTGGACCTGGAGCGCGGCCATACCCGTGTAGTGCATCCCGCTCACCGCGACTCCCATGACGACGCTGGCGCCGAGGCTGGGCAGGAAGCCGTGGATGGAGACCGCCGCCCACAGCGAGGCGGTGGAGGCCACCACGGCGATGACGACGGAGAGGGAGACGGTGAGCGTGTCGTACTCGAACGTCCCGTCGAAGTTCATCCCGGCCATGCCGAGGTAGTGCATGGACGCGACCCCGAGACCGGTGATCGTCCCGCCGGTCACCAGTGCCATGCGGGTGGCGCCCCGGTAACCGACGAGGAAGATGCCGATCCCGACCATCACGACCGCCACGGCCAGACTGGCGAAGGTGAGGGGCCTGTCGTAGCTGACCGGGGCTTCCCGGACGGTGAAGCCCAGCATCGCGATGAAGTGCATCGTCCAGATGCCGGACCCGATGGAGGTCGCGCCGAGGGCGAGCCAGCCGGCTCTGGACGCGCCCCGTGTGCGCAGGGAGCGCGTGGTGCACCGAAGACCGAGCGCGGCGCCGAGGCACGCCATGAGGAACGCCGTGACCGGCGTCACGAGGCCGTAGGTGAATCCGTCAACTGTGCCCTGCATGCTGGTACGCCCTTCGCGGTGTGCCCGGGTTCGGGGGTGACCCTAAAGGGCAAGGTCCGGCAAGCAAACATAAGAACGGCATTTTATCCGCCTCCGAGCCTCCGGGGACGCGCTGTCCGGCGGCTTGTTCACAACATGGCCACCATCGTCCTCCCCGCCGTTGCGGAACGGATGCGACTCTCTCCCTGTCCGCATCCCGACGCGAGGAGTACACGTGTCCGTACGCACAGCAACCGCCTCCGCCGCCGTCGCCGCCCTGATCGGCGGCTGCGTCCTGCTTCCCGCCACCCAGGCGCAGGCCTCCGGTTCCCATGACGCCCCGGCCGTGTACGCCCACCGGGGCGCTTCCGCCTACGCCCCGGAGAACACGCTGGCGGCTGTGGACGCGGCCCGGGACCTGGGCATCGCCTGGGTGGAGAACGACGTGCAGCTCACCAGGGACGGTGTGGCGGTCGTCGTGCACGACACCACTCTGAGCAGGACCACCGACGCCGAGGAGGTCTTCCCCGGCCGCGCGCCGTGGGCGGTCAGGGACTTCACCGCGGCGGAGATCGCGGAGCTGGACGCGGGCAGCTGGTTCGGTGCCCGCTTCGCGGGGGCCCGGGTCCCGACACTCGCGCAGTACCTGCGCCGCGTCGAGCGCAACCGCCAGAAGCTGCTCCTGGAGATCAAGAGCCCGGAGGCGTACCCCGGGATCGAGAGGGAGACCCTGCGCGTACTGCGCGAGGAGGGCTGGCTCGACCGTGAGCACGTCGGGCACAGGCTGGTCGTCCAGAGCTTCGGTGCAGAGAGTGTGAAAAATGTTCATGTTCAGCGTCCGGACGTCGTCACGGGGTTCCTGGGCACCCCGGCGGTCGCCGATCTGCCGGCGTACGCGGCGTTCACCGACCAGATCAACCCGTCGTACACCACCATCGACTCCGGTTACGTCGCCGCGGTGCAGAGGCTGAAGGGCGCCCACGGCAAGCCGCTCCGCGTGAACACCTGGACGGTGAACGACGCGGCGACGGCGGCCGAGGTGGCCGGGTTCGGCGTGGACGGCATCATCAGCGACGCCCCCGACACGGTGCGGGACGCCGTCCGCTAGGGATCTCCGCGCGGCCTCCGGCACCGCGACGGGCGGCGTTGTCGGAGGCCGGTCGTACGGTGGGCGGTATGGAGAGCAGCGAGCAGGTCGTGGAGTGGTCCGTGGTGCCGAGCGGCATCGGCCCCCTCCTGCTCGCCGCGACCCGCGCGGGTCTGGTGACCGTGGTCCTCCACGCGCGTCCCGCGGTCCGGGACGGAGCACTCGGGGAACTGCGGGCACGGCTGGGCGCGGAGCCGGTGGAGGCGCCGGCCTCCGCGCTGCTGGCCGAGCCGGTGCGCCAGTTCGCGGCGTACTTCGCCGGAGCGCTGCGGGAGTTCTCGCTCGGTCTGGACTGGTCGCTGAGCTCCGGCTTCCAGCGCGAGGTGCTCCGCGAGCTGGAGGCGGGCGTGCCCTACGGCAAGGTCGTGGGCTACGGGGACCTGGCGCGCAGGGTCGGTCAGCCGGGCGCCGCCCAGGCGGTGGGGGCGGCCATGGGGTCCAACCCGCTGCCGGTGGTGGTCCCGTGCCACCGGGTGGTGGAGAGCGGCGGAGGGCTCGGCGGGTTCGGCGGCGGGCTGGAGACGAAGCGGCAGCTCCTGGCGCTCGAGGGGATACTCCCCCAGCCGCTGTTCTGAGCACCGGCTCCCCGGCAGCGTGCGGGCGGACCACGCGAGCCCCGCCGCCCCGCACCGCACTGTGCCGATCCGGTGCCGTACAGCCGTACGAGCTGGCACACTGCGGCGGTGAAACCAGCATCCCCCGCACCCCGGATCACCCCGGCCGAACTGCCGGCCCTGCGGCGGCGGACATCCGCCGTGCTCGTCGCCAGCCAGATACTCGGCGGCCTGGGCGTGGCCGTCGGTATCGCCCTCGCCCCGGTCCTGGCGGCCGAGGTCGGTGGGTCCGAAGCCGTGTCCGGACTCGCTCCGACCGCCTCCGTGGCGGGCACGGCGCTGCTGTCGCTCCCGCTGGCCGCCCTGATGACCTCGCGCGGCAGGCGCGCCGGACTCGTCCTGGCCTACCTGATCGGTGCCCTCGGCGCCTTCCTGGTGGTGACCGCCTCCGTGGTGGGCAGTTTCCCCCTGCTGCTGCTCGGTATGGCCGGATTCGGTGCGGGCTCGTCGGCCAATCTCCAGGCGCGGTTCGCGGCGGCCGATCTCGCGGAGCCGGAGCGGCGTGGACGGGCGATCTCCACCGTCATCTGGGCCACCACGATCGGTTCGGTGCTCGGCCCGAACATCGCCGCCCCCGCGAGCCGTGTGTTCCGGGGGACCGTCGTCCCCGAGACCGCGGGGCCGTTCGCCTGGGCCGTCGTCATCTTTCTGCTCACCGGGGCCGTGGTCGCCGTGCTGCTGCGCCCCGACCCGCTGCTGACGGCTCGTGCGCTGGCCTCCGAGGAGCCGACGGCCGCCGCGAGCCGCTCGTTGAGGGCGGGGATCGCGGTGGTGCGGGCGACCCCGATGGCCCGGCTGGCGCTCGTGACGGTCGCCGTGTCCCACACCGTGATGGTCTCCATCATGGTCATGACCCCGGTCCACCTGGGACACCACGGAGCGGACATCCAGCTGATCGGCCTGGTCATCAGCGGGCACATCGCGGGCATGTACGCGTTGTCCCCCGTCATGGGCTGGCTCTCGGACCGCGTCGGCCGGCTCCCCGTCATCGGGCTGGCCGCCGGACTGCTGTGCTGCGCGGCCGTGCTGGCCGGTACGTCGGGCGGCGGCCACGCGCGGACGGCCGCGGGCCTGTTCGTCCTGGGCCTCGGCTGGTCGGCGGGCCTGGTCGCCGGATCGGCGCTGCTCACCGACTCCGTGCCGCAGGCAGCGCGCGCCGCCGTCCAGGGGCTCTCCGACCTCACGATGAACACCGCCGCCGGTGTCGGCGGCGCCGTCGCCGGGGTGGTCGTCTCCCGGCTGGGCTACGGCTGGCTCAACGCCGTCGCCGCCTGCCTCCTGCTGCCGATGGCCGCGCTCGCGCTGCGCAGGGCGGTGGCCCGCCCGGCCCCGGACCCCGCGAAGGCCTGACCGCGCCCACCCGGATGCCGGCTGGACGCCACGGCGGTCGCTGGTGCGCGGCGCCCGTGCCGCGAGGGGACGGGGCACGTCTGACGGCGCTCGTCGATGGTGCGGACACGCCGTGCTCGACGGGCCCGCCGGTGAGGACCGGACGGCGCTTCGCACGGGCTTCCCGTCCCCCTGGCCTGTCGCACGGGGCCGGGAAACGGTCATGCCCCCCGGAGGCCACCGGCGGGCGGACGCGCGGAGGCGCTCAGTCGCGGTCCTGACGGCCGAGTCCCGTCCACGCGGGGTGGTGCGGGTCGTCGGCCCGTACGACCACGTCCGCGCGTCCGGCCGGAGCGACCTCGTCCTCGTACCGCGCGAAGGCGGGCAGCGTCCACCGTTCGCTCTCCTCCGTGCGCCGTCGCAGCGCGCCCGGCGAGAGCCTCAGGTGGATGCCGAGCTCGAAGGGGAACCAGTGCCCGAGAAGCAGCGGCCCGTGCAGGATCAGTGCTCCGCCCTCGGGGAGCACCTGGTACGGGCTGCGGGTCGCCCGGTCTGTCGCCGGGTTCCACAGATCGGGCAGGACCCGCCCGCTGCCGCCCGGCTCCAGCGGGCGGAACACCTCGCGCCACAGCGCCCCGGTGTCGAACCAGCTGTCGGCGTACGAGTCCGGGTCCTCCTTGCCGTACTCGTAGCGCAGGCTGGCCGGACGCAGGAAGCCGCCGGTGGAGACGGTGAGCACCGGGCGCCCCCGGGCCCGCAGTGCCTCGGCGAGGTGCCGGGCGGCGTCCTCGGGCCGGGCGGCGGGAGCCCCGTCGACGCCGATCCTCAGCCAGGAGCCGCCGTCGGCCGGTTCCAGTCCGTCGGCGTGGGTGGCGAGGGCGCGGGCCAGCCGTTCCCAGGTCACGGGTTC
The DNA here is from genome assembly GCF_044385685.1 of Streptomyces sp. ALB3. Classification (NCBI taxonomy): domain Bacteria; kingdom Bacillati; phylum Actinomycetota; class Actinomycetes; order Kitasatosporales; family Streptomycetaceae; genus Streptomyces; species Streptomyces sp. ALB3. Next base: position 131,007 of record NZ_JBISCE010000037.1, read on the forward strand.
ATAGTGCACGCGTCCATCATGGCCCTCCCGCACCACTCCCCGTACGGGAGGGCGCCGGCACCCGGCGACCGGCTCTCCCGGCGCGCTGGGGCGGAAGTGGGGCGGGTGGGCCCCGGTCAGGTGCACGGGAGCCGGCCACGCCTCCGCCGGACCCCGTCGGCCACGCACCGGCAGCCACCGACCGGCACGCCGGCTCGTGGGCCGGGCGGCCGGAAGCCGTCAGGGCGCGGCGCGCCGGCCGCCGCGGAGTTCACCGGCGAGGGGACCCTCGCCGAGCACCTCCGCCCGGCCTTCCCCGACCGCCTCCGCGAGGGTGCACTCACCGCGTCCGAGCTCCAGGACGACGTCCGCACCCAGTACGAGGACGGCGTCCGGGCGGTCGGCGGGGCCGAATCCGTAGGCCGCCCCCTTCTCCGCGTCCGGGCCGGTACGGAGGTGGAACTCGCCCTCTGCCAGCCGGACTTCGACGACTCCGCCCTGGGACAGGCCGTCGAGCGCCCGCAGCAGCGGCAGCGCGAACCAGTGGGCCCTGACCGCGTCGGTGGGACGGCGCTCACCGAGCGCGGGCGCGCCCCACCGGGCGAGCGCGGTCAGGACCGGGAGCAGTCCCCGGCCGTGCTCGGTCAGTTCGTAGACCGCTGCGGCCGCGGGGGGCGGCAGGCGGCGGCGCACGGCCAGACCGCCCTGTTCCATGTCCTTCAGCCGGGAGGCCAGCACGTCCGTGCTGACTCCGGGCAGGTCGGCGTGCAGATCCGTGTAACGGCGCGGACCGGCCAGCAGTTCGCGGACGATCAGCAGGGTCCACCGGTCGCCGACGGAGTCGAGGGCACGGGCGGTGGCGCAGAACTGGTCGTAGCTGCGGCGACGGGCGGGGCGTGCGGGCTGCTGCTGACGTGGCATGCGACGCAGTCTAGACATGTTGTTGGACTTTCCAAGCCCGAGCTTGGTAAAACCAAGTATCGCACTTCGGGGTCGGGGAGGCACCGCATGGAGTTCCGGCAGTCCAGCAAGCTCAACGAGGTCTGTTACGAGATCCGGGGGCCCGTCATCGAGCAGGCCAACGCCCTGGAGGAGGCGGGTCACAGCGTGCTCCGCCTCAACACGGGCAACCCGGCGCTCTTCGGCTTCGAGGCACCGGAGGAGATCGTCCAGGACATGATCCGGATGCTCCCCCAGGCACACGGCTACACCGACTCGCGCGGCATCCTGTCCGCCCGCCGCGCCGTCGCCCAGCGCTATCAGGCGATCGGGCTGACCGACGTCGACGTGGACGACGTCTACCTCGGCAACGGTGTCTCCGAGCTGATCTCCATGGCGGTGCAGGGGCTCCTGGAGAACGGCGACGAGGTACTGATCCCGAGCCCCGACTATCCGCTGTGGACCGCCGTCACCACGCTCGCGGGCGGGAGGGCGGTGCATTACGCCTGCGACGAGGGGGCCGACTGGAATCCGGACCTCGCCGACATGGCTTCGAGGATCACCGACCGCACCCGGGCGATGGTGATCATCAACCCGAACAACCCGACGGGTGCGGTCTACTCCCGTGAGGTCCTCGACGGCATGCTCGACCTGGCCCGCAGGCACGGGCTGATGGTCTTCGCGGACGAGATCTACGACCAGATCCTCTACGACGACGCCGAGCACCACAGCGTGGCGGTGCTCGCGCCGGATCTGCTCTGTCTCACCTTCAGCGGCCTGTCCAAGACGTACCGGGTCGCGGGTTTCCGCTCGGGCTGGATGGTGGTGTCGGGCCCCCGGCAGCACGCCCGCAGCTACCTGGAGGGCCTCACCATGCTCGCCTCCATGCGGTTGTGCCCCAACGCCCCCGCGCAGTACGCGATCCAGGCCGCGCTCGGCGGCCGCCAGTCGATCCGCGAACTCACCGCCCCGGGCGGCAGGCTCCACGTGCAACGCGACCGGGCCTGGGAGCGGCTGAACGAGATCCCCGGGGTGTCGTGCGTGAAGCCCAGGGGCGCCCTGTACGCCTTCCCGCGCATCGATCCCAAGGTCCACCCCATCGTCGACGACGAGCGTTTCGTCCTGGATCTGCTGCTGCGCGAGAAGATCCAGGTGGTGCAGGGAACCGGCTTCAACTGGCCGCGCCCCGACCACTTCCGCATCCTCACCCTGCCGCACGCCGACGACCTGGACGCGGCGATCAGCCGCATCGGCCGCTTCCTGAACGGGTACCGGCAGTGATCTGCCGGGCCTGCGGCACCCCTGCCCGCGTCGGGCCGGCCGGGCGGACGCCCCGGGGCCCGGCCGCCCGGCCGGACGAGCGCACCCGAGTCGGCTGGTGACGCCCGGACACGCTGCCGACCGGACGCGGGCGCGTCAGCCGCGCAGGGCGGTGAGGGCGGCGACCGGGTCGGGGTCCGGCGTGGCGCGGGGCCACCAGTCGTCCTCCCCCGGGTCGGATTCGTAGCCGTACCAGCGGTTGTCGTGCCCGAAGCGGAGCTGGAGCGTGCCCCCGGCGTTGGTCAGCTGGTTGCGCCAGGGCTGGAAACGCGGGAAGTCGGCGGCGGCGAGAGCGGGCCTCGCCCGGTCGAACGGGCCGGCGGGCGGATCCCACGGGGTCTCCAGAACCTCCAGTCCCTCCGCTCCGCCCTGCCGCCACGCGGCGACGGCCCGGGCCAGGTCCGTCGTGCTGCGTCCGGTCGCGAAGGCCAGCTCGCGGTAGAGCGCCCGGGTCGTGGCGGTGAGCCCGGCGGTGGGGCGCGACGCCGCGATGCGTACGGCGTCCTGCCAGGTGCTCAGCCCTGCGAGCGGGTCGTTTCCGGTGGTGAGGAGCGCGTGGGCGCGGGCCGCCGCGTCCGTGGCGAGGTGGTCGAGGCCGAGCGGGTCACGGGCACCGGGCAGCTCCGGGTAGGACGGGGGCTCGCCGGGGTACGGCGGCACCGGCAGTGGGGCGGGCAGCGGCGGCAGGAAACGGTCGGCCAGCGCGTCGCCCGCCGCGATCGAGGGCACGGCGGGGGCCTCGGGGCGCTCACGCGCGGAGTGTTCGGCGTTGCGGCGGCCCAGCTCTTCGAGGAGCTCCCGCTCCCCCCTGCCGCGCATCAGCAGGAGGACGAACGGATCGCTGTCCAGGAGCCGGGCCGTCTGGAAGCAGAGTGCCGCTACGTGCTTGCAGGGCCAGCCCCGGTCCGGGCACGAGCAGTCGGGGTCCAGATCACCGGCGGCGGGCAGCAGACGGATGCCGGCCTCGCCCGCCGTGTCGACGAGGGAGTGCGGCATCTCCTTGTCGAGGAGCGCGGACAGATGCCCCGGCCGGGCCGCGACGGCGTCCAGGAACGTCTCCCAGTCGGACGCCGGCAGCGTACGCAGGCGCAGTTCCGCCCGGTAGGGACGCGGGCGGCTGCCGTGGACGTAGGCGATGACACGGCCGGGGGTGACGGTGATCGCGGCGACGTGGCCTCCGTCGGCATACGTACGGCCGCGGTCCAGGCGCCCCTCGTCCATCGACAGGGATTCCAGGGCGTCCACCCAGGCACGGCCCCACCAGCTGTCCGCGAAGGGGCCGCCGGCGTCGGACGTACGGGCGGGCACCGCTTCGAAGGTACGCCGCAGATCATCGGGGCCGGGGCGTACCGCGGGGCTCCCACCGGGTCTCATGGCGTCCTCCGGAGCGACACGAGGTCGGCCAGGTCCCGGTCGCTGAGCTCGGTCAGCGCGGCCTCGCCGGTACCGAGCACCGCGTCGGCGAGTGCCCGCTTGGACTCCAGCAGTTCGCTGATCCGGTCCTCGACGGTGCCTTCGGCGATGAGCCGGTGCACCTGCACGGGCTGCGTCTGGCCGATGCGGTACGCACGGTCGGTGGCCTGTTCCTCGACCGCCGGGTTCCACCACCGGTCGTAGTGGATGACGTGGGCGGCCCGGGTGAGATTGAGTCCGGTGCCCGCCGCCTTGAGGGAGAGCAGGAAGACGGGGACCTCGCCGGACTGGAAGCCGTCCACCATGCGCTCCCGCTCGGGCACGGGCGTACCGCCGTGCAGCAGCTGGGAGGGAATCGCGCGGGAGGCGAGGTGGGCGGAGAGGAGGCGGGCCATCGACACGTACTGGGTGAAGATCAGGACGGAGCCGTCCTCGGACAGGATGGTGTCGAGGAGCTCGTCGAGCAGGGCGAGCTTGCCGGAGCGTCCCGCGAGCCGGGTCGGCTCCTCCTTCAGATACTGCGCCGGGTGGTTGCAGATCTGCTTGAGGGAGCCCAGCAGCTTCATGATCAGCCCGCGCCGCGCGATGCCCTCCGACTGCTCGATGAACGCCATGGTCTCGCGGACGGCCGCCTCGTAGAGCGTGGCCTGTTCGCGGGTGAGGAAGACCGGGTGGTCGGTCTCGGTCTTCGGCGGGAGCTCGGGCGCGATGCCGGGGTCGGACTTCTTGCGGCGCAGCAGGAAGGGGCGGACCAGCCGGGAGAGCCGTTCCACCGCCTCCTCGTTGCCCAGGCCGGCCGCGGTGCCGGTGTTCTCGACGATCCTGGCGTGCCGGGAACGGAACGCCTTGAGAGGGCCGAGCAGGCCGGGGGTGGTCCAGTCGAGGAGCGCCCACAGCTCGGAGAGGTTGTTCTCGACGGGGGTGCCGGTCAGGGCGACGCGGGCGGGGGCGGGGATGGTCCGCAGCGCCTTGGCCGTGGAGGAGTGCGGATTCTTCACGTGCTGTGCCTCGTCGGCGACGACCAGCCCCCAGGTGTGCCCGGCGAGCTGCTCCGCGCTGGAGCGCATCGTGCCGTAGGTCGTGAGGACGAAGCCGCCGTCCTGGCCGCCGAGGTCGCGGTCGGTGCCGTGGAAGCGGCGCACGGGGACACCGGGTGCGAAGCGGTTGATCTCGCGGTGCCAGTTGCCCAGGAGGGAGGCGGGACAGACGACCAGGGTGGGGGCGGCACGGTCGCGGTGCAGATGGAGCGCGATGACGGTGATGGTCTTGCCCAGGCCCATGTCGTCGGCGAGGCAGCCACCGAGACCGAGCGAGGTCATGCGGTCGAGCCAGGCCAGGCCGCGGAGCTGGTAGTCGCGAAGGGTGGCTTCGAGGCCGGGGGGCGCCGGAAGGGTGGCGTCCTCGTCGAGGATGCGGGAGCGGAGCGCGGCGAGGGCTCCGGCCGGCACGGCGTCGACCTGTTCACCGTCGACCTCCGCGCTGCCGGTGAGCGCGATGGCGAGCGCGTCCACCGGATCCAGCAGACCGAGCTCCCGTTTGCGTGCCTTGCGCACGAGCGAGGGGTCCACGACGACCCATCGGTCGCGCAGGCGCACCACCGGCCGGTGCGCCTCGGCGAGGGTGTCCATCTCCGCCTCGCTGAGCCGGTCGCCCCCCAGGGAGAGCTGCCAGTTGAAGGCGAAGAGCTGCTCGGCGTCGAAGAACGAGGTGCCGTCGGTGGCCGAACCCGGTGCCGGCCGGACGACTGCCGCCGCGGTGAGCGAGCGGGCGAGTTCCCTGGGCCAGTGGAGCGCCACCCCCGCCGAGGCGAGCCGCGCCCCGGCCGCGCCGATCAGCTCGTAGAGCTCGTCCTCGGTGACGGCGAGCACGTCGGGGACGGGCTGGTCGAGGAGCCGCTCCAGCGGCGGCCAGACGCGGGCGGCGCGGCGCAGTGCGAGCACGGCGTCGATCCGGGCCCTCGGCCCGAAGGGCTCGCCCGCCCCGCCGCTCCACAGCGTGGCCGCGTCGGTGACGTACGTCGGATCGGCCAGGCTGTGCACCTGGGTGACGGCTGCGGCGGCGTGGCGCGCGGCGGCCGGGGCGGGCCGCGCGTCCTCGCCCGGGGAGTCCACCCGGGGCCCGCCCTCGTCCGCCGCCTGCCCGGCCGCTCCCGAGTCCGCCGCTCCCCCGGCGTCGTCGGAGGAGTCGAAGAGGTCGAAGGCGGAGAGGTCGAGCCGGAGTGAGACGCGCACGCCCGCGTCGAATCCGGCGGCCACCTCCACGGCCCACGCCCGGGCGTGCGGGAGGTGCTGTGCCTCGCGGGCGGCGAACGGCGCTCCCATGGCGTGTGCCGCGGCGGGCGTCCGGGGCAGGGTGTCGGCGACGGCGTCCATGAAGGCGCCGAGCAGCGCGCGGGGTTCGGGGACGCGCAGGGGGGTGCCCTCCAGCGGGACGGCGTGTCCCTCGGGCGGCATCGAGGCGGCGACCGCCCTGAGGTGGGCCACGTCCTCCGCGTCACGCGGACCGGCCCGCCACGCGTCCTCGTCGCCGGCCGTCAGTCCGGGCAGGAGCCTGCCGCGCGCCACCAGGGTGAGGGCGTGCAGGGCGGCCGCTCCCCACGCACGGGTCGCGGGGTGGGCCACGGCACGGTGCCGGGCGCGCGCGAGCAGGGGCACCGCGTCCGCGACGGGGAGCTCCACGGCGGGTACGGTGCGGGCGCGGACACCGTCCGTGCCGTGCCGTCCCACGACCGTGAGCTCGGTGAGGGTGAGGTCCGGCCCGACGGCGCGGAGCACCGCGTCGAAGCCTGCCGGGGTGAGCGTTTCCTCCGGGTCCCAGAAGGCGATCCGGCCGTCCCGTGGCAGCGCCGCGGGCAGGAAGACCGCGGCACAGCGCAGCAGCCGGTCGACGGTGACGTCCTGCGTCTGCCGCGTCATGTCCACCGCCCCTCCCGCCTCGCACGTCCCGGTCCTCCTGTCCTTGCGAGTCTAGGCGGGGGGTGTGACAGCGCCCGCCCCGGCCGTGTTTCCACAGGTGGAGCGGGGGGCGGTGACGGTCTCAGTGGCGGCTGAAGGGGCTGCCGCGGAACCGTTCGGACGGCTGTGGCGGACCGGGCTCCGGAAGCACGTCCGGGCCGGGCTCCGGGACGTCCTGCCCGGGGAGCCCGTCCGGCTCCGGCGCCCCGCCGACGAGCGGCGCGTCCGGCAGCGGCCGGTCGGTGAAGGTCTGCTCCGTGACCGCGTCCAGAAGGGACGGGTCCACGACGGACGGGCCGGCCACGGACGGATCGGCTGCGGACGGGTCCACCACGGACGGATCGGCTGCGGTCGCGGCCCCGGCGGAGGGATCCACGGCGGACGGGTCCACCGCCGACGTGACCCCGTCGGACGGATTCCCGGACTGCCGGCCCGGCTCCCGCTGCCCGGGCGCGTCCTGCGCCCGCACGGCACCGACGGGGGGCGGCTGCGGCGGCTCCCCCTGCTGCGCGCGTTCCAGGAAGCGGAGCAGCTCCACCGGGAAGGGGAGGACCAGTGTCGAGTTCTTCTCGGCCGCGACCGCGACCACCGTCTGCAGCAGCCGCAGCTGCAACGCCGCGGGCTGCGTCGACATCTGCCGCGCCGCCTGGGCGAGCTTCTTCGACGCCTGGAGCTCCGCGTCGGCGTTGATGACCCTCGCCCGCCGCTCACGGTCGGCCTCGGCCTGCCGGGCCATGGACCGCTTCATCGTCTCCGGCAGTGAGACGTCCTTGATCTCCACCCGGTCGATCTGCACGCCCCAGCCGACCGCGGGACTGTCGATCATCAGTTCCAGTCCCTGGTTCAGCTTCTCGCGGTCGGACAGCAGGTCGTCCAGATCGCTCTTACCGATGATCGAGCGCAGCGAGGTCTGCGCCATCTGGGAGACCGCGAACCGGTAGTCCTCCACCTGGATCACCGCGCTCGCCGGGTCCACGACCTTGAAGTAGATGACGGCGTCCACCCGGACCGTGACGTTGTCACGCGTGATCCCGTCCTGCGCCGGAACGGGCATCGTCACGATCTGCATGTTCACCTTGCGGAGGCGGTCGATGCCCGGGACGATCATGGTGAACCCCGGGGGGCGCACCGCGTCGTGGAGCCTGCCGAGCCGGAGGACCACACCCCGCTCGTACTGTTTGACCACCCGGGCCGCGGCCATGGCGTACACCAGGCCGCCCGAGAGCACCGCCACGAGAACGATCAACAGCTCCTGGACCATCACGGCCCCCTGCCTCCGGGGGTGCGTCCGCGCACCCGCCCTTCTCATCTGACCCTATTAACACGATATGCCCGATCTGTACATGTTCGAACCTCCGTCCGGGTGCGAGTGGCCCCGGCCGGCCGCACCCCGGGTGCCGGCACTCCGGGGAGCGGGCAGGGTGGCCAGCGCCAGCACGTCCCCGGGACGTACCGATGAGCCGGACGAGCAGACGAGGACCCGCCCATGTCCGTCACCGCGCACCCCACCGTTCTCCGTCGACGCGCCTCGATCGCCGCCGGAGCGGTCCTGCTCACCCTGGCCGTCTCCGGCTGCTCCGGTCTCGGGCGTACGGCGGTGGGGTCGGTCACCTACACCACCGGACCGGAGAAGGTCGTCACCGTGCACAGCCCTTCGGTGAGGGGCTGCCACAAGCTGGCCCCCGCCGGTGCGGAGAAGGTCGAGAACCGGACCCTGGTCGACATCGTCCTGTACGCCACCCGCGACTGCACCGGCCGCCAGGGCGCCTATGTGGCCACCTCCTTGACCGACACGAACGCGCCGCGCGCCCTGCCCTGGCGCAGCTACCGGTTCGTTCACTGACCGTCGCGGGGCGCACGCCCGCGTCCGAGGAGCCACGCGAACAGCTCCCGGGTCCGCTCCCGCCGGTCCCGTGCGATGAGGACGACCAGGGCGACGAGCAGGGCGGGCATGACCGCGTTCGGCGGATCCAGCAGGGTCAGCTGGACGATGGACGCACCGGCGAGCAGCCCGGCCAGGGCGATGGCCGCCACTCCCGCGAGCAACGGGATCAGCAGGGCCAGCGCACCGGCCAGTTCCAGGCCGCCGATGGCGTACATGGCGCCGCTGCCCCAGCCCATCCGGTCGAACGACTCGACGGCTGACGTGTGGGCGACGAGCTTGGCCACCGCGCTGAACCCGAGGAAGAGCGCGAGGACGACCCGGGCCCCGGTCAGGGCACCCGAGGCCGTGCGTCGGCGCGACGCGGAGGGGGCGTCCGGCACGGTGGGCGAAGCGGGGGCGACGGCTTCGGACATGGAGGTCTCCTCGGAGTGCGTCGTGGGTGACGTGCGCCGGGGCGGGCGGCGGTTCCCCTGCCGCCACGCTTTCCGGCGCTTACGGAGAGGTAGACCGGGCGGGGCTCCGGAACTCATCGCCTCCCGGGGCCTCGGCACCCGTCGCCTCCCAAGGTCTCGACCTCCACGCCGGCCGGGCCCTCACGGTCCGTCGCGCGCCGTCGGCTTCCGTACGCCGCTCGGTGGGGGCAAGCTGGAGATGAGGCGATGGTGATGCGTACCGGAAGTGAACCGTCCACCGCACGGAGCCCGTTGCGGATGCGACTCTGGCTGAGCCTGTGGGGCATCGCCTGGGCCGTGTCCGGTCTGGTGGCCTTCGTGGCGACCGGACGCGCCGGCTGGGCGACGGCCTGCGGCGTGCTGCTCGCGGTCATGGTCACGGACCTCTGCCTCGTCGTCCGCCACCTGCGGCAGGGCCCGCACTATCAGCCGGGCCGGGACATCCCGCCGTACGAGCCCGACCGGGGCGGGCAGGGGCCCCACGGTCCCTGAGTGCTGCCGTGGCGGGCTCCGCGTGGACGCGTCCGCCGGTGAGGTCAGCGCTGCGGAAGCGCCCGACGCGCGCACGCAGCGTGGGCGGGCGCCGGCGTGCTCAGGCCCGGTCGTCGAAGCGGGCGGCCTGCAGGTACTCCGGCTTCGGGTCGAGCGCGGCGGCCAGCCGGAAGTGCCGGGTGGCCTGTTCGGGCCGGCCGGCACGCTGGAAGGTGCGGGCCAGGGCGAAGTGCGCGAAGGCGTTGTCCGGCTCGCGCTCCAGGACCAGCTCGAACTCCAGCTCGGCGGGGCGCAGTTGCGCCGCGGCGAAGAACGCCCGAGCGCGCAGCAGCCGGGCCGCGGTGTTCTCCGGGTGTGCGGCTATCACCGAGTCGAGCAGCTTGACCGCGCCGCGCGGGTCCCGCGCCGCGAGCAGCTGCTCCGCCGCTCGGAAGTCGATGACATGCGTTTCCGGGTTGTTCTCGGGCACGACCCTGTCCTTCCCCTCGCCTGCCGCTTGTCAACATCCGGCCGGACGGGCGTATTCCGTGGCGCGTTCCGGCCGGACGCCGGTTCAGCCCTCGGCGGCCCGCGCGGTGAGTTCCGACCAGACCGCGCGGACCTGGGGTTCCAGGTCCTCCAGCGGACCGTCGTTGTGCACGACGAGATCGGCGACGGCCAGCCGCTCCTCACGCGTGGCCTGCGCCGCCATCCGCGCGCGGGCATCGGCCTCCGTCATCCCGCGCAGCCGTACGAGCCGGTCCAGCTGGGTCGCCGGGTCGGCGTCGACGACCACGACCAGGTCGTGGAGCGGGGCGAGGCCGTTCTCGGTGAGCAGCGGTACGTCGTGGACGACGATCGCGCCCTGCCCGGCGGCCCGCTCCAGCTCTGCGGACCGGGCTCCGACCAGCGGGTGGACGATGGCGTTGAGCGTGGCCAGGCGCTCGGGGTCGGAGAAGACGATCGATCCCAGTGCCGGCCGGTTCAGGGAGCCGTCGGCCGCGAGCACGCCGGGACCGAACGCCTCGACGACGGCCGTCAGCCCGGGGGTGCCGGGCTCGACCACCTCGCGGGCGATCCGGTCGGCGTCGATCAGCACGGCTCCGTAACGTGCGAGAAGCCGTGCCACTTCGCTCTTGCCGGCGCCGATCCCGCCGGTCAGGCCCACTTTCAGCATGGGCCGAGCCTAGCCTCCGGCCCGGCGGTGGCCGGGGTCCCCCTCAGGAATCTCCTTCACGTTCCGCGAGGAAGCGCTCGAACTCGCGGCCGATCTCGTCCGCCGACGGCAGATCGACCGGTTCCGCGACGAGGTTGCCCCGGGTCTCGGATCCCGCCACCGCGTCGTACTGGTGCTCAAGCCCTTCGACGAGCGAGACGAGCTCCTCGTCCCCCTGGCGCACCTGGCGGTCGATCTCGTTCTGGGTGCGGTGCGCCTCTGTGCGCAGCGTGTGCGCGACGCCCGGCAGGACCAGGCCGGTCGCCGCGGTGACCGCCTCCAGGGCGGTGAGCGCGGCGTCCGGGTAGGCGGACCTCGCGACGTAGTGCGGCACGTGGGCGGCGACACCGAGGACGTCATGGCCGGCCTGCATCAGCCGGTACTCCACGAGCGCCTCGGCGGAACCGGGCACCTGCGCCTCGTCGAAGGGGCTGCGGTGGCCGGGCATCAGGTCGGTGCGGTTGCCGTGCGGGGTGAGGCCGACGGGGCGGGTGTGCGGGACGCCCATGGGGATGCCGTGGAAGCTGACCGCGAGGCGGACACCGAGCCGCTCCACGACCTGTTCCACGGCGGCGGCGAACCGCTCCCATTCGACGTCGGGCTCGGGTCCCGAGAGGAGCAGGAACGGTGCGCCCGTGGCGTCCTGGACGACCTTCACGTCCAGGGTGGGCGACTCGAACCCGGTGTACCGGTCGCGCTTGAACGTCAGCAGCGGGCGGCGCGCCCGGTAGTCGACGAGCCGGTCGTGGTCGAAGCGGACCACGGTCTGGTGCGGCAGCGTCTCGAGCAGGCCGTCGACGATCTGCTCGCCGGCCTCGCCCGCGTCGATGTACCCGTCGAAGTGGTAGAGCATGACCAGACCGGCCGACTCCTGGGCGAGCGCCATGTCGACGACGGCCAGGCCCTTCGGCTCCCATTCGTACAAACTCTGCGGATCAGGCACGGTTACCGCTCCTCCTCGTGTTCCTGGACAAGAACACCCCGCCCGGCCACCGCATTCCCGCCCGCGCCGCCCCGTTCACCCCTGGTCGTGCCACGGCACGGCCGCACAGCGCCGTCCGTGCTCCCCGCGCGGGAAGAAGGACCTCGCCGGCGAAGACCACGGCGGGTACGCCGAGTTCGCGGCCCGCCGAGGCGCCGCCTCGGGGCGCCGAAGCGGAGTTCCCTGACGGCCCGTCATCACCTCGTGGCGCCCGGAGGGCCCCTCCCCTGGCACCAGAGGCGCGGATTGGTCCAGACCTTGACAGGTTCACGCCCCGGATTTACCGTCGCGGGCAGCTTCAGCGACTCGCCCTCCGTTCACGTACGGGAACATCCGAGCCCTTCGACGGGAAGGCCCCCCATGCGCACCCGCACGCTGTTCCCCGCCCTGCTGACCGCGGCCCTCGCCGTCTGCGTCCTTCCGCCGGCCGCCGCCGGCACCGCGCGGGCGGCCACGGCCGTCGACGTGAGCACCGCGGCCCAGCTCAAGGCGGCGCTCGCCGCCGCCACCCCGGGCGACACCATCCGGCTCGCGGACGGGACGTACACCGGCAACTTCAAGGCGACCGTGCCGGCCACCTCCGCCGCGCGCGTCACGCTCACCGGATCGTCGGCTGCGGTCCTGACCGCGGGTGGCGGCTACGGACTGCACCTGAACGGCGCGTCGTACTGGACGGTGCGGGGCGTCACGGTCACGGGCGGCCAGAAGGGCATCGTGACCGACGCGGCGGCCGGTGTCGTCATCGACTCGGTGACCGTGCACGATCTCGACATGGAGGGCGTCCACTTCCGCACGTCCAGCCGGGGCGGCGTCCTGAAGAACTCCCGGATTTACGACACCGGGCACGACGGCCGCGGCATGGGCGAGGGGGTGTACGTCGGGTCGGCGGGCGATCTCACGGACCGGAGCGACGACGTGCAGATCCTCGGCAACACGATCGGCCCGGGAGTCGGCGGCGAGAACATAGACATCAAGGAAGGCACCACCGGAGCGAGGATCATCGGCAACACCTTCGACGGCAGCGGACTGACCGGCGCCAACTACGACGACTCCTGGGTCGACGTGAAGGGCAACAACGTGCTGGTCGAGAACAACAGGGGCGTCCGGACCACGAACAACGGTTACGAGACGCACACCCAGCGAAGCGGCTGGGGCTGCGGCACGGTCTTCCGCGGCAACACCTCGGACCTCACCGGGGCCACCGGAAGCGGGCGGCTCGCCGTCGACGTCACCAACCAGAGCGCCGCCTGCCGTACCACCGTGTACGCCAGCAACACGGTCACCGGGGGCAAGGGGCTGACGAACATCGCCGTGACGCCCTGAAACGTGTCCGGACCCGGGACCGCGGCCCGGCGACCGGACACGGGTGAGGCCCGCCCCCGAAAGGGGACGGGCCTCACCTACAGCTCTACAGCTACTGCAGCCGATGAGCGGCTGGGGTCAGAGCGTCAGCTCTGGCCGCCGGCCAGCTTCTCGCGCAGGGCAGCCAGGGCCTCGTCCGACGCCAGGGCGCCGGAGTTGTCCGCGGACTCCGAGGAGTACGAGCCGCCGCCACCGCTGCCGCCGGAGGCAGCCGGGGCAGCGCCGGCCGGGGCGGCAGCGCCCTCGGCAGCGGCAGCCTCGTCGGCCTCGCGGGACTTGATGACCTGGGCCTGGTGCTGCTCGAAGCGCTGCTGCGCCTCGGCGTACTGCGTCTCCCAGACCTCGCGCTGCGCCTCGAAGCCCTCGAGCCAGTCGTTGGTCTCGGGGTCGAAGCCCTCGGGGTAGATGTAGTTGCCCTGGTCGTCGTACGACGCGGCCATGCCGTACAGCGTCGGGTCGAACTCGACCGAGGCCGGGTCGCCGCCGAACGCCTCGTTGGCCTGCTTCAGCGAGAGGCTGATGCGACGGCGCTCGAGGTCGATGTCGATGACCTTGACGAAGATCTCGTCGTTGACCTGGACGACCTGCTCCGGGATCTCCACGTGGCGCTCGGCCAGCTCGGAGATGTGGACCAGGCCCTCGATGCCCTCGTCGACGCGCACGAACGCACCGAACGGAACGAGCTTGGTGACCTTACCGGGAACGACCTGCCCGATCTGGTGCGTGCGGGCGAACTGCTGCCACGGGTCTTCCTGCGTCGCCTTGAGCGACAGCGAGACGCGCTCGCGGTCCATGTCGACGTCGAGGACCTCGACGGTGACTTCCTGACCGACCTCGACGACCTCGGAGGGGTGGTCGATGTGCTTCCAGGACAGCTCGGAGACGTGCACGAGACCGTCGACGCCACCCAGGTCCACGAAGGCACCGAAGTTGACGATCGAGGAGACGACGCCGGAGCGGACCTGACCCTTCTGCAGGGTCGTGAGGAACGTCTGGCGGACCTCGGACTGGGTCTGCTCGAGCCAGGCACGGCGGGACAGGACCACGTTGTTGCGGTTCTTGTCCAGCTCGATGATCTTGGCCTCGAGCTCCTTGCCCACGTAGGGCTGGAGGTCGCGGACGCGACGCATCTCGACGAGCGACGCCGGGAGGAAGCCACGGAGGCCGATGTCGAGGATGAGACCACCCTTGACGACCTCGATGACGGTACCGGTGACGATGCCGTCTTCTTCCTTGATCTTCTCGATGGTGCCCCAGGCACGCTCGTACTGAGCGCGCTTCTTCGAGAGGATCAGGCGGCCTTCCTTGTCCTCCTTCTGGAGGACCAGGGCCTCGATCTCGTCGCCGACCTTGACGACCTCGTTCGGGTCGACGTCGTGCTTGATCGAGAGCTCGCGGCTCGGGATGACGCCTTCGGTCTTGTAACCGATGTCGAGGAGAACCTCGTCCCGGTCAACCTTGACGATGACACCGTCAACGATGTCGCCGTCGTTGAAGTACTTGATCGTCTCGTCGATCGCCGCGAGGAACGCGTCCGCGTCGCCGATGTCGTTGACCGCAACCTGCGGAGTGGTGGCGGTGGTCTCGGTGCTGCTCGTCATGTGGGAAAGGGCTCCGGTACGGACAGTGAGTCGTAGGTACTGCTACGCCGAAAGCCCGTATCGCCTCTGCAGAAGCCGGACAGCCTGGAAAGCACCGATCCGATGATCCGGAAGGCGCCTCGACAACCGAGGGGACATGCAACAGACGCGAGCGCGGCCTGCTAGGTCTGAAGCGCGCAGGCTCGCAGCGCAACTTGTAGCATACGGGGGCAGCCGGACAGGGTCAATGCGCGAAGGCGCACACCCGGGGCACACCGCCCCAATTCCGGCACAACTCGCGTTCGCCGAGGCCACATCGGTCACAGCGGTGCGTCGCGCGCACATGGCCGTACTCACCCGTACGGCCCGTGGAGGCACCCGCGCGAGGCGGGTGAAGGAAAACTACAACGACGGGCACGATGAGCCAAGAGATCCACGGGTCCGAACCCGAAGCGACCCGGCGCGCCGCCGGTGGCACGGAGAGCAGCCGGGCGAGCCGCGGCTGGTGGGACCGCAACGCCGACGAGTACCAGAGCGACCACGGGGCCTTCCTCGGGGACGACCGTTTCGTCTGGGGGCCCGAGGGGCTGGACGAGGCCGAGGCCGGCCTGCTGGGCCCGGCGGCGGGGCTGAGGGGCCTGGACGTCCTGGAGATCGGGGCGGGTGCCGCCCAGTGCTCGCGCTGGCTCGCCGCCAGGGGCGCCCGCCCGGTGGCACTCGACCTCTCCCACCGCCAGCTCCAGCACGCCCTGCGCATCGGCGGCGGCGTCCCCCTCGTGGAGGCCGACGCCGGACGGCTCCCCTTCCGGGACGGCTCCTTCGACCTGGCCTGCTCCGCGTACGGCGCGGTCCCGTTCGTCGCCGACCCGGTCCAGGTCTTCCGCGAGGTGCACCGGGTGCTGCGCCCGGGGGGCCGCTGGGTCTTCTCGGTGACGCACCCGATCCGCTGGGCGTTCCCCGACGAGCCGGGGCCCGAGGGCCTGTCCGTCTCCGCCTCCTACTTCGACCGCGTTCCCTACGTGGAGCAGGACGAGAACGGTGACGCGGTGTACGTCGAGCACCACAGGACACTGGGTGACCGGGTACGGGACGTCGTGGCGGGCGGCTTCCGGCTGGTCGACCTCGTGGAACCGGAGTGGCCGGACTGGAACGGCCAGGAATGGGGCGGCTGGTCCCCGCTGCGCGGCCACCTGATCCCCGGCACCGCGATCTTCGTCTGCGAACGGGACCACCGCCCCGCCTGAGGGACCGGCGTACGAGACTGGGGGCGTGATCCGTACCGACGCCCTGGACCAGTTGCCCGTACGTACCGCTGTGCCCGCCCTGGAGCGGGCACTCGACGAGCGGGGTGCGGCGGTGCTCTGCGCACCGCCCGGTACCGGCAAGACGACACTCGTACCGCTGGTGCTCGCCGGGCTGACCGGGGGCGGCCCCCCGCGCCGGGTCCTCGTCGCCGAGCCACGGCGGATCGCCGCCCGGGCCGCCGCGCGCCGGATGGCGTGGCTGCTCGGCGAGCGGACCGGCGGCCGGGTCGGCTTCACGGTGCGTGGCGAGCGGGCGGTGGGTCCGGACACGGTGGTGGAGGTCGTGACCACGGGGGTGCTGCTCCAGCGGCTGCAACGCGACCAGGAACTGGCCGGCGTGGACGTGGTGATCATCGACGAGTGCCACGAACGTCATCTGGACGCCGACACGGCCGCCGCGTTCCTGCTCGACGTCCGGGGGACGCTCAGGCCCGATCTGCGCCTGGTGGCGGCGTCGGCGACGACGGACGCCGCGGGCTGGGCGCGGCTGCTCGGTGACGCTCCCGTGGTCGAGGCGCGGGGCGTCTCCCATCCGGTCGAGGTCGTGTGGGCGCCGCCCGCCGGCCCGGTCCGTCCTCCGCACGGGATGCGGGTGGATCCCGCCCTCCTGTCGCACGTGGCGGCGGTGGTGCGCAGGGCGCTCGCCGAGCGCGACGGTGACGTCCTGTGCTTCCTGCCCGGTGTCGGCGAGATCGGCCGGGTGGCCGGACAGCTCGCGGGCGTGGGCGCCGAGGTGCTCCAGGTCCACGGGCGCGCCCCGGCGGCCGTGCAGGACGCGGTGCTGGCCGGACCGTCGGGCGGGCGCCGGGTCGTGCTGGCGACGTCCGTCGCCGAGTCGTCCCTGACGGTGCCCGGCGTGCGGGTCGTCGTGGACTGCGGCCTTGCCAGGGAGCCGCGCACCGACCACGCGCGAGGGCTCGGCGCCCTGACGACCGTACGCGCGTCCCGGGCGGCGGGACGCCAGCGGGCGGGCCGCGCGGGGCGCGAGGCCCCCGGCACGGTCTACCGCTGCTGGGAGGAGGCGGAGGACGGGCGGCTGGCCCCGTTCCCCTCGCCCGAGATCAAGGTGGCCGACCTCACGGCGTTCGCGCTGCAGGCGGCGTGCTGGGGCGACCCGGACGCCACCGGGCTCGCCCTGCTGGACCCGCCGCCCGCAGGCGCCATGGGCGCGGCGCGGGAGGTACTGGCGGCGGTGGGCGCGGTGGACGCCACGGGACGCGCGACGAGCCGGGGGGTGCGGATGTCCCGGCTCGGTCTGCACCCCCGGCTGGCCCGGGCCCTCCTGGACGGGGCGCAGGAGGTGGGCGGGCGCCGCGCCGCCGAGGTCGTGGCGCTGCTCAGTGAGGAGCCGCCACGGGAGTACGGCGACGACCTGGCGCACGCGCTGCGCACGGCACGGCGCGGCGGGGACGGTTACGCGGCACGCTGGCGGCAGGAGGTGCGGCGGCTCTCGCAGTCCCTCGGCGCCTCCGGGGACGCGGGCGCGGGTCCGGATGACGCGGCCGTGGGGCTGGTGGCGGCGCTGGCGTTCCCCGAGCGGGTGGCACGGGCCCGCGGCGAGGGGGCGTTCCTCATGGTGTCGGGCACGGGTGCGGAGCTCGGGGACGGCTCGCGGCTGCGCAGTGCCCCGTGGCTGTCGGTCGCGGTGGCCGACCGGCCCGCCCACGCCGCCTCCGCCCGGGTACGGCTCGCCGCCGTCATCGACGAGGGCACGGCGCGCCTGGCCGCCGGCCACCTGCGGTTCTCCGGCGAGGAGGTCCGCTGGACGGGCGGCGACGTGGTGGCGCGGTCCGTGGAACGCCTCGGGGCGGTCGAGCTGTCGGTACGGGGTCTGCGGCGGCCGGCTCCGGAGCTGGTGCGCGGGGCGCTGCTGGAGGGGCTGCGACGTGAGGGGCCGGGGCTGCTGCGGTGGACCCGGGACAGCGAGCAGCTGCGGCTGCGGCTCGCGTTCCTGCACCGCGTGCTGGGGGCCCCGTGGCCCGATGTGTCGGACGGCGCGCTGCTGGCACGTGCCGGTGAGTGGCTGGAGCCCGAGCTGTCACGGGCCGCCCGACGGGCGGATCTGGCGCGGATCGACGCGGGGCAGGCGTTGCGGCGGCTGCTGCCGTGGGCGACGGGCGACGCCGCCCGGCTCGACGAGCTCGCCCCGGAGCGGATCGAGGTGCCGAGCGGCTCCCGGATCCGGGTGGAGTACGGCGGCGAGCAGCCGGTGCTCGCGGTGAAGCTCCAGGAACTGTTCGGGCTGAGCGAGACGCCCCGGGTGGCGGGCGTGCCCGTCCTGGTCCACCTGTTGTCCCCGGCGGGCCGGCCCGCGGCGGTGACGGCGGACCTGGCGTCCTTCTGGCAGGAGGGGTACAGGGGCGTGCGCGCGGAACTGCGCGGCCGCTATCCCAAGCACCCGTGGCCCGAGGATCCCGCGACGGTGGAGGCGACCCGTTTCACCTCGGCGCGGCTGCGCCGGGACTAGGGGCCAGGAGGCGCCCCGGCCGACGCTGCCGCGCCGGGACCCGGGGCGTCCCGGCCGACGCGGGGACCCGGGGGGCGTCCCGGCCCCGTGCGGCAGCCGGTCGCCCCCGCTCCGTACGGGTCAGGCCGCGGGGGCCTCGATCTTCAGCTCGATGCTCAGCGTGGCACCGCTCGCCGTGGTGAGCCGCAGCGTGTAGGTGCCCGCCGTGTCGTCGGCGTAGATCTTCGGGAGCGTCAGGACCCCGTCGGCGCCGGTCTTCAGGTCCAGGGTGCGGAGCGGTTCGCCGTCCGCGCCCTCGAAGTACGGGCCCTTGTCGTTCTCGGCGGGCGTCTCCGCGTCGGTGACCATCGTGGCGGTGACGGCGGTGTCCGCCACTCCCGTGCCCTTGTACGTCGTCCTGACCTCGATCCCTTCGGCGAACTCCGTGCCGGGGGCCGCCGTCAGGGCCTTGTCGTCGGTGCGGGTGATGGTGTCCGCCACCCGGGCGGTGACCTTCCCGGTGTAGGTGAGGGTGCGCGGCCGGGCGGTGCCGGCGACGGCCGTCACCTTGAAGACGCCTGCCTTCTCACCGGCCGTCAGGACGGGGGCGGTGACGGTGCCGTCGGCTCGGGTGGTCAAGGTGACGGTGCTCCTGCCGTCGGCGAAGCGGGTACCGGTGTCGCCCACGACGGCGAAGGTGACCGGGGTCCTGGCGAGCGGGGCGCCGAGCATGTTCCTCGCGCGGACCCTGACGCGCTCGGCGAACGCCTCACCGGCGGTGGCGGTGAGGGGGCCGGTGCCGGCGTTCTCGAGGCTGCCGAAGGTCTCGGCGGGCGACGGGGTGGCGGGCGGAGGCGTGGTCGGGGGCGGTGTGACCGGCGGAGGTGTGGTGGCCGGAGGCGCCGGCGTGGTGGGCGGGGGCGTCGTCGCCGGGGGCGTCGGCGTGGTGGCCGGCGGGGAGGTGGCCGGCGGAGTGGTCCCGGTGGAGGGCGCCGGGGACGGGGAGGCCGTCCCGGGGGCCGGGTTCGCCGGGAGGACGCCCGTACCGTCGGGGACCTCGTGGGTGCCGCGCTTGTAGTAGTCGAACCAGGAGCGCACCGTGCGCAGGTACTCCGTCGAGTGGTTGTAGCTCAGCACCGCCCTGTCGAGGTCGGTGGCGAGCGACAGGTCCCGGGTGCCCGCGCAGAGGTAGCGCCCGGCGGCGAGGGCCGCGTCGTAGATGTTGTTGGGGTCCTTGCGTCCGTCGCTGTTGCCGTCCTGGGCCCAGGTGGCCCAGGTGGACGGGATGAACTGCATCGGGCCGACCGCGCGGTCGTGGGTCGAGTCCCCGTCGTACGCCCCGCCGTCGGTGTCCTTGATGAGTGCGAAGCCCTGGCCGTTGAGTGCCGGGCCGAGGATCGGGGAGAAGGTGGTGCCGTTCGCGTCGACCTTGCCTCCGCGGGCCTGGCCGGACTCCACCTTGCCGATCGCGGCGAGGAGCTGCCACGGCAGCCGGCACGCGGCGTCGGTGCCAGCGACCTCCTGCTCGGCCTTCTTGTACGCGGCCAGGACCGAGGCGGGTATGCCCGCCTCGGCGCTGCCGGTCACGGGCAGGTTCACGGACGCGCCGGGCTTGTTGGGCGTGTTGAGCGGCGGAAGGTCGGTGTAGTAGGGCGAGTTGCCCGTGGCCGCGCTGCCGCCGGGCGGTGTCGCCCCGGCCGCCGCCTGGTCACCGGCTCCGCCGGGGTGCGGAGCGGCGGGCGCCTGCGACGCGGAGAGGGCGGCCACGGCGGCGGCGGCCACCGCCGTGGTGGTGGCTCCCCTGCGCAGTCTGCGGCCGAATTGCGCTGCCATACGATCTGGCCCTCCCCGTCGACGGCTGTCCGCGCTCCCCGCGCGAGAACTCAGGCGACCCTACGACAACTCCCGGCGCCCGCACACCGGTCGCCGGCCGGTTCTTACCGATTTCTCAGCTTGCCTGCCGTCAAGTCCCGGGGCCTTCCGGGCCCTGACGCGGGCTCACGCATACTTGCCGCCATGCCCTTCACGCTCAGCCACGCCGCAGCCGTGCTCCCGGGAATCCGCAGGTCCGGCACGGGCCGTGGCCCTCTCGTCGCCTCCGCGCTCGTCGCCGGGTCGTTCGCTCCCGACGTCACCTACTACGCGGACACCGCCGTCCCCGGGGCGATGGAGTTCGGCGAGGTGACACACGCCGTGTGGGGAGTGTTCACCGTGGACGTCCTCGTCACGGGGGCACTGGTGGCCCTCTGGCTGATGCTGCGCGAACCGCTCGTCGCCTTGCTGCCCGGGGCGGCGCGGGGGCGCGTGTACGGCTTCGTGCGGGGCAGGCGCCGGGGGCCCGGCGCCCCGTCCCCGGCGGAGGCGGCGTGGTTCGTCGTGTCCGCGGTCATCGGCTCGGGCACGCACGTCGTGTGGGACGCCTTCACCCATCACGACCGGTGGGGCACGGAGCTGGTCCCCGTACTCGACCGGAGCGTGGGCGGACACCCCGTGTTCCAGGTCGTCCAGTACGGCAGTTCGGCAGTGGCCCTGGCCGTCCTGGTGTGGTTCGGGTACACGGGTCTGCGGCGCACCGGGCCCGTCCCCGCACCGGAGTCCGTGCCGGTGCTCGGCCGGACCGAACGCCGGTGGACCCTCTCGCTCCTCGCGCTGTGCGTCCTGCTGGGAGTCGTCCACCGCTGTGTCCGCTGGTACGCCTACTTCGGGCGCGTCGACACGCCCCTCGACATCATCCCGACCGCCTGCTTCGGCGCCGGGGCGGGCCTGGCGGCCGGCCTCGTGGTGTACGGGGTGTGGATGCGGCTGCTGAGGAAACCCGGCGGGCCCCGGCCGCCGGCCGTGGCCCCTTCCGGACCCTCACGGCCCCGTCCGGCCGGCCGGGACGCCGGCTGAGGTGCGACCCGGCCGGACGGAGGCCATGGAGGACGCCCCCGGCTAGTGCGCGGCCGTCTCCCAGTCCGTGCCGACACCGACCGAGACGTCCAGGGGTGCGCGGAGTTCGACCGCCGTGGACATCTCGCGGCGCAGGATCTCCTCGACCTGCTCCCGCTCGCCCTTCGCGATCTCCAGGACGATTTCGTCGTGGACCTGGAGCAGCATCCGCGAGGTCAGTCCCGCCTCGGTGAGCGCCCGGTCCACATGCAGCATCGCGACCTTCACGATGTCGGCGGCCGTGCCCTGGATCGGCGCGTTGAGCGCCATGCGTTCGGCCGTCTCGCGCCGCTGGCGGTTGTCGCTGTTCAGATCCGGGAGGTAGCGGCGCCGCCCGAAGACGGTCTCGGTGTAACCCGTGGACCTGGCTTCCTCCACGACCCGGCGCAGATAGTCACGCACCCCGCCGAACCGCAGGAAGTAGGTGTCCATCAGGCCACGCGCCTCGCCGGCCTCGATGTTCAGCTGCTGGGAGAGGCCGAACGCGGAGAGTCCGTAGGCCAGCCCGTACGACATGGCCTTGATCTTGCGGCGCATCTCCGCGTCGACGGCCGACTTCTCGACGCCGAAGACCTGCGAGGCGACCGTCGTGTGCAGGTCCTCCCCCGAGGTGAACGCCTCGATCAGACCGGCGTCCTCGGAGAGGTGGGCCATCACCCGAAGCTCGATCTGGCTGTAGTCGGCCGTCATCAGCGTCTCGAAGCCCTCGCCGACGACGAAGCCCCGGCGGATCGCCCGCCCCTCGTCCGTGCGGACGGGGATGTTCTGCAGGTTGGGGTCGGTGGAGGAGAGCCGGCCCGTCGCCGCGACGGTCTGGTTGAACGTGGTGTGGATACGGCCGTCCGCACCGATCGTCTTGATCAGGCCCTCGACGGTGACCCGCAGCTTGGCCTGCTCCCGGTGGCGCAGCATGATGACCGGCAGCTCGTGCTCCGTCTGCGCGGCCAGCCAGGCCAGCGCGTCCGCGTCGGTCGTGTAGCCCGTCTTCGTCTTCTTCGTCTTCGGAAGGGCCAGTTCACCGAAGAGCACTTCCTGGAGCTGCTTGGGCGAACCGAGGTTGAACTCGCGGCCCACCGCGGCGTGCGCCTCCTTCACCGCCTGCTGCACGGCACCGGCGAACTGCTGCTCCATGCCTTCCAGGTGTGCCCGGTCGGCGGCGATGCCGTGCCGCTCCAGACGGGCCAGCATGATCGATGTGGGCAGCTCCATGTCGTGCAGCAGCCCGGTGGCACCGACCTCCTCCAGGCGCGTCGTGAACGCGTCACCGAGGTCCAGCACCGCGCGGGCCTGCGCCATCAGGGCGTCGGCCTCCGCGCGGTCGTCCGCGCCGAAGGCCAGCTGCCCGTCGGACGCGGGGGCCGGGGCCAGCTCGCGGCCGAGGTACTCCACGGCCAGTGCGTCCAGCGCGAAGGAACGGCGGCCGGGCTTGACGAGATAGGCGGCGAGCGCGGTGTCCATGGTGATGCCGTCCAGCCGCCAGCCCTGCTCGGGGAAGACCCGCAGGGCGTTCTTGGCGTTGTGCAGGACCTTGGGACGGGCGGGGTCCGCGAGCCAGGCGGCGAGGGTCTGCTCGTCGGCCTCGTCGAGCTCGGCGGGGTCCAGCCAGGCGGCGGCCCCGTCGGCTGCGGCGAGCGCGATCTCCGTGACCGTGCCGGCGCCCAGCGACCAGGTGTCGACGGTCATGACGCCGAGCGGCTGCCCGCCGTGGGCCTCCAGCCACGGGGCGACCTCGCCCTGACCCAGCACCGCGCCGTCCAGCGCGATCCCGGCCGCGGGCTCCGGCGGGCCGGCGTCCTCCGCGCCCGGGTCGACGGCGAGCAGCCGCTCGCGCAGGCTCGGGTTGCGGATCTCCAGGATGTCCAGGACACCGGTGACGGCCGTGCGGTCGTACGGGGCGCGCTCGAGGTCGGCCGGGACCTTCGGCAGCTCCACGTCACGGACCATCTCGGTCAGCACACGGTTCATCCGCACCGCGTCCAGATGGTCCCGGAAGTTCTGGCCGGCCTTGCCCTTGACCTCGTCGGCCCGCTCGACGAGCTCCGCGAACGAACCGAACTGGTTGATCCACTTCGCGGCCGTCTTCTCCCCCACACCGGGGATGCCCGGAAGGTTGTCCGAGGGGTCGCCGCGCAGCGCCGCGAAGTCCGGGTACTGCGCAGGCGTGAGCCCGTACTTCTCCTGGACCTTCTCCGGGGTGAAACGCGTCAGCTCCGAGACGCCCTTCGTCGGGTACAGCACCGTCACGTTGTCCGTGATCAGCTGGAACGAGTCCCGGTCGCCCGTGACGATCAGCACCTCGAAGCCGGCCGCCTCGGCCTGGGTGGCCAGCGTCGCGATGACGTCGTCCGCCTCGAAGCCGTCCACCGCGAACCGGTCCGCGCGCATCGCGTCCAGGAGCTCACCGATGAGCTCGACCTGCCCCTTGAACTCGTCGGGGGTCTTGGAACGATTCGCCTTGTACTCCGGGAACTCCCGCGCACGCCACGTCTTGCGGGACACGTCGAACGCCACCGCGAAGTGCGTGGGCGCCTCGTCACGCAGGGTGTTCGCCAGCATCGACATGAAGCCGTACACGGCATTCGTCGGCTGCCCCGTCGCCGTCGTGAAATTCTCCGCGGGCAGGGCGAAGAACGCCCGGTACGCCAGGGAGTGCCCGTCCATCAGGAGCAGGCGCGGTCGGTTGTCTGCCGTGTTCTTCGATGCCGTCTCAGCCACGCCCCCGATCCTGCCACGGACCGCTGACAATCCGGACCGGACCGCTGCCCGCCCGCCCGCCACCCCCCGCGCACCGGCCTCCCCCGCTTCCCCTGGGAGCGGTCCGCCACCCGTGCGTGACAGGATCGAAGGACTGTGAAGGCGTAGGAAGAAGCGACAGGACGCCACGACACGCACGGACGACCCCCGCGCGCGCACGCGCCCGGGAGCGGCCGAAGGCTCGAAGGGGAGCACCATGGCCACGAAGCCCCCGACCGGTGACCCGGTCCAGGACGCGCCGCGGATCGACGCGGTCCAGCACGCCGCCGCCGGCCTGCCCGCCGTCGCCCACACCCTGCGCGCCGCCCAGCGGCAGATGGGCGTGAAGCGCACCGCGCAGACCCTCCTCAAGGTCAACCAGAAGGACGGCTTCGACTGCCCGGGCTGCGCCTGGCCCGAGGGCGACAAGCGCCACACCGCCGAGTTCTGCGAGAACGGCGCCAAGGCCGTCGCGGAGGAAGCGACCCTGCGCCGCGTCACCCCCGAGTTCCTCGCCGCCCACCCCGTCGCCGATCTGGCCACCCGCAGCGGCTACTGGCTCGGCCAGCAGGGGCGCATCACGCAGCCCGTGTACCTGCCCGCGGGCGGCGACCACTACGAGGCCGTGACCTGGGAGCGCGCCTTCGAGATCATCGCGGGCGAGCTGACCGCGCTCTCCTCCCCCGACGAGGCGCTCTTCTACACCTCCGGGCGCACCAGCAACGAGGCCGCGTTCCTCCTCCAGCTCTTCGCCCGCGAATTCGGCACCAACAACCTGCCCGACTGCTCCAACATGTGCCACGAGTCCTCCGGCTCCGCCCTCACCGAGACCATCGGCGTCGGAAAGGGGAGCGTCAGCCTGGAGGACCTCCACCAAGCCGACCTCGTCATCGTGGCCGGACAGAACCCCGGCACGAACCACCCACGGATGCTCTCCGCCCTCGAACAGGCCAAGGCCGCCGGAGCGAAGATCATCTCGGTGAACCCGCTGCCCGAAGCCGGCCTCGAACGGTTCAAGAACCCGCAGACCGCCCGGGGCATGCTCAAGGGCGCCGCCCTCACCGACCTCTTCCTCCAGATCCGCATCGGCGGCGACCAGGCTCTCTTCCGCCTCCTCAACAAAATGATCATCGAGGCCGACGGGGCCGTGGACACCGAATTCGTCGCGGCGCACACCCACGGCTACGAGGAATTCGCCGAGGCCGCCCGCGCGGCCGACTGGGACGAGACCCTCGCCGCCACCGGCCTCGACCGCGACGCCATCGAGCAGGCGCTCACGATGATCCTCGCCTCCCAGCGCACCATCGTCTGCTGGGCCATGGGCCTCACCCAGCACAAGCACTCCGTGCCGACCATCCGCGAAGTGGTCAACCTGCTCCTCCTGCGCGGCAACATCGGCAGGCCCGGCGCCGGCGTCTGCCCCGTCCGGGGCCACTCCAACGTCCAGGGCGACCGCACCATGGGCATCTTCGAACGCCCCTCCACCGCCTTCCTGGACGCCCTCGACCGGGAATTCGGCATCACCTCGCCACGCCACCACGGCTACGACGTCGTACGGTCCATCCAGGCACTCCGCGACGGCGAGGCCAAGGTCTTCTTCGCCATGGGCGGCAACTTCGTCGCCGCCACCCCCGACACCGCCGTCACCGAAGCCGCCATGCGCCGCGCCCGGCTCACCGTCCACGTCTCGACCAAACTCAACCGCTCGCACGCCGTCACCGGCACCCGCGCCCTGATCCTGCCCACCCTGGGCCGCACCGACAAGGACGTCCAGGCCGGCCGCAAGCAGTTCGTCACCGTCGAGGACTCCATGGGCAAGGTCCACTCCTCACGCGGCAACCTCACCCCCGCGAGCCCCCACCTGCTCTCCGAACCCGCGATCGTCGCCCGCATGGCCCGCGCCACCCTCGGACCGGACTCCGCCACCCCCTGGGAGGACTTCGAGAAGGACTACGGCACCATCCGCGACCGCATCTCCCGCGTCGTCCCGGGCTTCGAGGACTTCAACGCCCGCGTCGCCCACCCCGACGGCTTCACACTCCCCCACGCCCCCCGCGACGAACGCCGCTTCCCCACCACCACGGGAAAGGCCAACTTCACCGCCGCACCCGTCGAACACCCCGCCCTCCCCGAAGGCCGGCTGCTGCTCCAGACCCTGCGCTCCCACGACCAGTACAACACCACGATCTACGGACTCGACGACCGCTACCGCGGCATCAGGGGCGGCCGCCGCGTCGTCATGGTCAACCCCGAGGACGCCCGCGCCCTCGGCCTCGCCGACGGCGCCTACACCGACCTCGTCAGCGAGTGGAAGGACGGCGTCGAGCGCCGCGCCCCCGGCTTCCGCGTCGTGCACTACCCCACCGCCCGCGGCTGTGCCGCCGCGTACTACCCGGAGACGAACGTCCTCGTCCCCCTGGACGCCACCGCCGACACGAGCAACACCCCGGCCAGCAAATCGATCGTCGTCCGTTTCGAGACGGCCTGAGCCCCCACAGCCCTAAGCGCTCGCTCAGCCGTCTGATAAGAACAGTGCACACAGCAACGAACGACCGCACACGATCGGAGCCGGACCCCATGGGCGAGCACACCGCACCCACGTTCCCGCAGGAGATCATCGACGAGTACGCGGCACTCGGCGTCGACCTCCCCGCACTCTTCTCCGCCGGCCACCTCGGTGAGCGCATGGGCGTCACGATCGTCGAAGCCTCCGCCGAACGCGTCGTGGGCACCATGCCGGTCGAGGGCAACACCCAGCCCTACGGACTGCTCCACGGCGGCGCCTCAGCCGTCCTCGCCGAGACCCTCGGTTCCATCGGCAGCATGCTCCACGGCGGCGCGTCCAGGATCGCCGTCGGCGTCGACCTGAACTGCACCCACCACCGCGGCGCCCGGAGCGGCCTCGTCACGGGCACCGCCACCCCCGTCCACCGCGGCCGCTCCACGGCCACGTACGAGATCGTCATCACCGACGAGCACGACAAGCGCGTCTGCACCGCCCGCCTGACCTGCCTGCTCCGCGACGCGCCCAGCACCACCGCGGGCTGACCCACCCGCGTCAACACCCCACTGCCCGGCCGGAAAGCACACCGCATTCCGGACCGGGCAGACCCATATCCGAAGCGGTGGCGGCACGTTGGCGGACACTCTGGGTCAACACCCTTGACCGCCAGTCCCGTTCCATGAGCCACTTCAGCAGCAACGCCAGCGCGCGACACCTTCCACAGATCCCACACATGTAACACTGCGTAACATGTGTGCAATACACGAAAAAGGTCGCGCACCCCACCCCCCGCACACCCCCCGGGCCACCCCCGTGCCCCTTGC
This sequence comes from Streptomyces sp. ALB3, assembly GCF_044385685.1. Classification (NCBI taxonomy): domain Bacteria; kingdom Bacillati; phylum Actinomycetota; class Actinomycetes; order Kitasatosporales; family Streptomycetaceae; genus Streptomyces; species Streptomyces sp. ALB3. The sequence continues at coordinate 158,301 of NZ_JBISCE010000037.1, forward strand.
GCCCCGATTCGCGCGACAGCAGCAAGATCACCCCAAGCCCCTTAGCAGAGCTGCGGGTTCTCACGATGCGGTCACTTCACCGCCCCGGGCAAAAGCCGTACACCTCCACACTGCGACCAACAAGCCTTCCCCACGGCATAACAAGACAGTCACATCATCACCGGACCCATCCCGCACCCCCCCACCTGCCCTTAGAGTCACGGCCAGTCACCGCGCCGCCGGGCGCGTCTGCTGCACGGCCCTGTAACGACCAGTACGGCCCGGCGATCGTCACGGCACCTCAGCAGAGGAGGCCGCGCCAGGGAAAGGACCTTTCGTGCGACACCGTTCTTTGCTCATCCTCACCACAGTGCTCACCACAGGCGCACTGACTCTCACCGCCTGCGGATCGCGCGACGACGACTCCAAGAGCAGCGGCGGCGGCGGCGACACCCAGACCGTCGTCATCGGTGTCGACGCACCCCTGACCGGCGACCTCTCCGCCCTCGGCCTCGGCATCAAGAACTCCGCCGACCTCGCCGTCAAGACCGCCAACAAGGACAAGACCGTCCCCGGCGTCAAATTCGAACTCCAGGCACTCGACGACCAGGCCCAGCCCTCCGTCGGCCAGCAGAACGCCCAGAAGTTCATCGGCAACAAGGACCTCCTCGGCGTCGTCGGCCCGCTGAACTCCGGCGTCGCCCAGTCGATGCAGAAGCCCTTCACCGACGCCAAGCTCACCCAGGTCTCCCCCGCCAACACCGGCACCGAGCTGACCCAGGGCAACAACTGGAAGACCGGCGACAAGAAGCGCCCCTACGCGGCCTACTTCCGCACCGCCACCACCGACGCCATCCAGGGCGCCTTCGCCGCCAAGTACCTCTTCGAGCACGCCAAGGTCAAGGACGTCTACCTCATCGACGACCAGAAGCCCTACGGCGCGGGCCTCGCCGCCTCCTTCAAGACGACCTTCACCGGACTCGGCGGAAAGATCGTCGGCACCGACCACATCAACCCCGACGACCGCGACTTCAACTCCGTCGTCACCAAGGTCAAGAGCTCCGGCGCCAAGGCCGTCTACTACGGCGGCGAATACCCCGCCGGCGCCCCCCTGAGCCAGCAGCTCAAGGACAGCGTCCAGATCCCCCTCATGGGCGGCGACGGCATGTACAGCGCCGACTTCATCAAGCTCAACAAGAAGGCCGAAGGCGACATCGCCACCTCCGTCGGCAAGCCCGTCGAAGAACTCGCCTCCGCGAAGAAGTTCATCGCCGACTACAAGACCGCCGGCTACAAGGACGCCTACGAGGCCTACGGCGGCGGCACCTACGACGCCACCTGGTCCATCATCGAGGCCGTCAAGGCAGTCGTCGCCGACAACGACGGCAAGCTGCCCGACGACGCCCGCGCCAAGGTCCTCGACGCCATGAGCAAGGTCAGCTTCGAAGGCGTCACCGGCCCCGTCTCCTTCGACGAGTACGGCGACACCACCAACACCCTGATGACCGCCTACCAGGTCACCGGCGGCAAGTGGACCTCCAAGCTCTCCGAGGCCGTCAAGTAGGTCCGTCCCCCAAGGACCGGCCCACCGCCCCACCACAACGCACACAAGACCGCGCGGGAGCGCTACGAGCACTCCCGCGCGGTGCCATATCCGAACCACTCCACGGAGGCCCTGCGGTGAACGAACTGCCGCAACAGCTGGCCAATGGACTCATCCTCGGCGCGATGTACGGTCTCATCGCGATCGGATACACGATGGTCTACGGAATCATCCAGCTCATCAACTTCGCACACGGCGAGATCTTCATGATCGGGGGCTTCGGAGCCCTCACGGTCTACCTCGGGCTTCCGTCCGGACTCTCCCTGCTCGCTGCGATACCCCTCATGATCGCCGGCGGAGTCATCTGCTCCGTCGCCGTCAGCGTCGCCGCCGAACGCTTCGCCTACCGGCCACTGCGCACCGCGCCACGCCTAGCCCCCCTCATCACCGCCATCGGCCTCTCCCTCGCACTCCAGCAGGCCGTATGGATGTGGTACCCCGACGCCACCAAGGACCGCTCCTTCCCCCAGTTCAAGGGCGAAGCGATCGACATCTTCGGCGCCCACATCCAGCGCGGCGACCTCTTCGTCCTCATCGCCGCCCCCCTCTGCATGCTCGCCCTCGGCCTCTTCGTCTCCAAGACCCGCGCCGGCCGCGGCATGCAAGCCACCTCGCAGGACCCCGACACCGCCAAGCTCATGGGCATCAACACCGACCGCATCATCGTCATGGCCTTCGCCATCGGTGCCGCGTTCGCCGCCGTCGCCGCCGTCGCCTACGGGCTCAAGAACGGCCAGATCGGCTTCCGCATGGGCTTCATCATGGGCCTCAAGGCCTTCACCGCAGCCGTCCTCGGCGGCATCGGCAACATCTACGGCGCCATGCTCGGCGGAGTCGTCCTCGGCGTCGCCGAAGCCCTCGCCACCGGCTACATGAGCGAAGTCCCCGGCATGGAACTCTTCGGAGGCGGCGCCTGGAAGGACGTATGGGCCTTCGCCCTCCTCATCCTCGTCCTCCTCATACGCCCGCAAGGCCTGCTGGGCGAACGCGTCGCGGACAGGGCGTGATGACCATGACGACCACCACCCCCGCCACGCACCACGCCCTGCTCCCCCTGCCCACCACAGCAGCCCGCGCCGCCACCACCACCGGCGCCGCACTCGCCCTCACCGGCACCTTCCTCGCCTGGACCTACACCGACACCTTCCCCGGCGACCTCACCGTCACCGGATACCCCGGCGGCCTCCAGGTCCTCACCCTCATCAGCGCAGCACTCACCCTGCTCTTCGCCATCTCCGGATACGGCACCAAGGGCCTGCGCTGGCTCACACCCGGCGGCACCAACAGCCCCACCCGGCTCCTCGCCCTCGGCACCCTCATCACCACCGCCTACACCGTCATCGCCGTCATCCTCACCAAGGACGACAACGGCAACCTCCTCGGCGCGATCGAACTCGAACCCGGAGCCTGGGTCAGCCTCACCGGCGCACTCATCGCCACCGTCGCCTCCCTCGGACTCCCCGACGACCAGCCCCAGGACGACACCACCACCCCCAGCGCACTCAAGCGCTTCCTCGGCAGCCTCCGCGCACCGGCACCCGCCCGCGCCAAGGCACTCCCCTCCTGGGCCGAGATCCTCATCATCGCCGCGGCCTTCGGCGTCGCACTCGAAGTCTTCACCTACGGCATCGACACCGAATACGCCGAACTCTTCATCGGCTACGTCATCGCCGTCGCCTTCGGCTTCACCGCACTCACCCGGGCCGGACTCATCGCCCGCATCACCGCGCTGACAGCCAAACACCGCAACGTCACCCTGTGCGCCGCACTCGTCGCAGCGTTCTGCTTCCCCTTCACCCAGCAGAACGAGGAATACGCCCTCATCGGCGCCAACATCCTCATCTTCGCGACCGTCGCACTCGGCCTGAACGTCGTCGTCGGCCTCGCCGGCCTCCTCGACCTCGGATACGTCGCCTTCCTCGGCGTCGGCGCCTACGCCGCGGCACTCGTCTCCGGCAGCCCCCTCTCCCCCGTCGGCGTCCAGTTCCCCTTCTGGGCCGCCGTCCTCACCGGAGCCGCCGCATCCCTCGTCTTCGGCGTCGTCATCGGCGCCCCGACACTCCGGCTCCGCGGCGACTACCTCGCCATCGTCACCCTCGGATTCGGTGAGATCTTCCGCCTCACCGTCAACGCCCTCAACGGCGTCAGCGGCCCCGACCTCACCAACGGCTCCCAGGGCATCCCCAGCATCCCCGACCTCAAGCTCCTCGGCTTCGACTTCGGACTCAGCCACGACATCGGCGGCATCACCCTCGGCAGGTCCGCCAACTACTACCTGCTGATGCTCCTCTTCACCGCCGTCGTCGTCCTCGTCTTCCGACGCTCCGGAGAATCCCGCATCGGCCGCGCCTGGGTCGCCATCCGCGAGGACGAGACCGCAGCCACCGCCATGGGCATCAACGCCTTCCGGCTCAAGCTGCTCGCCTTCGCCCTCGGCGCCACCCTCGCCGGACTCGCCGGAACCGTGCAGGCACACGTCTCCTACACGGTCACCCCCGAGCAGTACCAGTTCGCCGGATCCGTACCACCCAACTCCGCGTTCCTCCTCGCCGCCGTCATCCTCGGCGGCATGGGAACCCTCAGCGGCCCCCTCGTCGGCGCCGCACTGCTCTACCTCATCCCGGCCAAACTCCAGTTCATGCAGGACTACCAGCTCTTCCTCTTCGGAATCGCACTCATCCTCCTGATGCGCTTCCGCCCCGAAGGCCTCGTCGCCGACCGCAGGAAGCAGCTCGAGTTCCACGAGACCGGCCAACTCGACGTACCACCGGACACACCACTCACCGACACAGCCGCCGGCACCACGAAGGCGGGGGCGTGACCACCATGACCAAGACAGCCACACCCACCGGCACCACCGTCCTCGACGCCAGCGGCGTCACCATGCGCTTCGGCGGCCTCACCGCCGTCCGCAACGTCGACCTCACCGTCAACACAGGCGAGATCGTCGGCCTCATCGGACCCAACGGCGCCGGAAAAACCACCTTCTTCAACTGCCTCACCGGCCTCTACGTCCCCACCGAGGGCAAGGTCAGCTACAAAGGCACCGTCCTGCCACCCAAGCCCCACCTCGTCACCCAGGCAGGCATCGCCCGCACCTTCCAGAACATCCGCCTCTTCGCCAACATGACCGTCCTGGAGAACGTCCTCGTCGGACGCCACACCAGGACCAAAGAAGGCCTCTGGTCCGCCCTCCTGCGCCTCCCCGGCTACAAGAAGGCAGAAAACGCCAGCCGCGAACGCTGCATGGAACTCCTCGAGTTCATCGGCCTCGCCGACAAGGCCGACCACCTCGCGCGCAACCTCCCCTACGGAGACCAGCGCAAGCTCGAAATCGCCCGAGCCCTCGCCAGCGACCCCGGCCTCCTCCTCCTGGACGAGCCCACCGCCGGCATGAACCCCCAGGAAACCCGCGTCACCGAAGAACTCATCTTCGCCATCCGGGACCAGGGCATCGCCGTACTCGTCATCGAGCACGACATGCGGTTCATCTTCAACCTCTGCGACCGCGTCGCCGTCCTCGTCCAGGGCGAAAAACTCGTCGAGGGCACCGCCCCCGTTGTCCAGAGCGACGAACGCGTCGTCGCCGCCTACCTCGGCACCCCCTTCGAAGGCGCCCCCGGCGCCGAGGAAGCCGCCGAAGTCGAAGCCGCCGAAGCCACGGCAGCCGCCGGCACGGACACACCCGCCACCACCACCGAGGAGGAGGACACCCGATGACCGCACTGCTCCAGGTCGAAGACCTCCGCGTCGCCTACGGCAAGATCGAAGCCGTCAAGGGGATCTCCTTCACCGTCGAAGCCGGCCAGGTGGTCACCCTCATCGGCACCAACGGCGCCGGGAAGACCACCACCCTGCGCACCCTCTCCGGCCTCCTCAAGCCCGCCGGCGGCCGCATCCTCTTCGAGGGCAGACCACTCACCGACATCCCCGCACACAAGATCGTCTCCCTGGGCATCGCCCACTCCCCCGAGGGACGCCACATCTTCCCCCGGCTGACGATCACCGAGAACCTCCTCCTCGGCGCCTACCTCCGCAACGACAAGGCAGGCATCGAGAAGGACGTCCAGCGCGCCTACGACCTCTTCCCCATCCTCGGGGAACGACGAAAGCAAGCAGCCGGAACCCTCTCGGGAGGCGAGCAGCAGATGCTCGCCATGGGACGCGCACTCATGTCCCAGCCCAAACTGCTCATGCTCGACGAACCCTCCATGGGCCTCTCCCCGATCATGATGCAGAAGATCATGGAGACCATCGTCGAGCTCAAGGCGTCGGGCACCACGATCCTGCTCGTCGAGCAGAACGCCCAGGCCGCCCTCTCCCTCGCGGACCAGGGCCACGTCATGGAGGTCGGCAAGGTCGTCCTCTCCGGCACCGGCGCCGACCTCCTCCACGACGAGTCGGTCCGCAAGGCCTACCTCGGCGAGGACTGAACAACCCCGCACACGAGAAGGGCGCGCCCCCGGACCTCCGGGAGCGCGCCCTTCCCCGTACACACGTACGTGACTACTCAGCCGACTTCTTCTTCTCCTCGGCGTCCTCGATCAACGCCTCCGCGAGCTGCTGCATCGACATCCGGCGGTCCATCGACGTCTTCTGGATCCAGCGGAACGCCGCCGGCTCCGAGAGCCCGTAATCCGTCTGCAGGATGCTCTTCGCCCGGTCCACCAGCTTCCGGGTCTCCAGCCGCTGCGACAGGTCCGCGATCTCGCTCTCCAGCGCCTTCAGCTCCGCGAACCTGGACACGGCCATCTCGATGGCCGGGACCACGTCGCTCTTGCTGAACGGCTTCACCAGATACGCCATCGCACCGGCGTCCCTGGCCCGCTCGACCAGATCCCGCTGCGAGAACGCAGTCAGCATCAGCACCGGGGCGATGGACTCCTCGGTGATCTTCTCGGCGGCCGAGATCCCGTCGAGGACCGGCATCTTCACATCGAGGATCACGAGGTCGGGGCGGTGCTCCCGCGCCAGCTCGACGGCCTGCTGCCCGTCCCCGGCCTCACCGACGACGGAGTAGCCCTCCTCCTCCAGCATCTCCTTGAGGTCGAGGCGGATCAGCGCCTCGTCCTCGGCGATGACGACGCGGGTCGTCAGCGGCGGGACGTGCGACTTGTCGTCGTCGACGGCGTCTACGGGCTGGGGCGACTCGGGGGTGGTCACGGGGGCTCCTTGTTCCAGGGCAGGTACAGCTCCCACGAGCCTACCTAGCTACGATATGGTGACACCACGCAGGGCAGGTGATGCCCTTGCTTTCTAAGGCCCCAGTACTCCAACTGGTTAGAGAGGCCGCTCTCAAACAGCGGACAGTGTGGGTTCGAATCCCACCTGGGGCACTTTTCCCTACTTTCCAAGGCTGCAGCGAATTGGTCTCAATCCACGAGATCGTGTGACCACCCTCCACAGTTCCGTCTCCGCGCCAGTTCCGTGCGTCAAGGTCGACATCGTGTACGACCTCGATACGCGCAAGCACGCTTTGGCGCTCGTCGCTCAAGGTTTCAGCCAGAACTCCGTGAGCAAGCAGACCGGGATCTCCCGAGCTGCCATCCGTTCCTGGCTGCAACGAATAGAACCGCTCGGTTATGGCCGGGGCGCCGAATGTCCTCGGTGCAGCAGTTCCCCGAGCCTTCCCGATGACCCTGGCGCGTACTCATACCTGCTCGGCCTCTATCTCGGTGACGGCTGCATCAGTTCCGCCAAGCGGGGCGTCTACTCCCTCCGCATCGCGTGCGCCGACGCATGGCCAGGACTCATCGACGCCTGCGTCGAGGCCGTGCAACGCGCGCGGCCGGCCAACAAAGTCTGCCGAGTGCAGAGACAGGGCTGCCAGTACGTCACGAGCTCCAGCAAGCACTGGCCCTGCTTCTTCCCTCAGCACGGGCCGGGCAAGAAGCACAACCGCGCGATCGGGCTCGAACCGTGGCAACAACAGATCGTGGACGCCCACCCTTGGGAATTCATTCGCGGTCTCGTCCACTCCGACGGCTGCCGACTCATCAACTGGACCACCCGCCTCGTCCGTGGCGAGCGGAAACGGTACGAATACCCTCGGTACTTCTTCACCAACAAGTCCGACGACATCCGCAAGCTCTTCAGCGACACGCTCTCCGCCGTAGGCGTCGAGTGGACGCACTGCACCCGCGCGGGCAAGGAGTACAACATCTCCGTAGCCCGACGGGCGTCCGTGGCCCTCATGGACGCTCACGTCGGGCCGAAGTACTGACGACCGTCACTCCGGGCTGTCGTCCTCGCCGATGCGGTGCACGCGTACCAGGTTCGTCGAGCCCGCGACTCCCGGCGGGGACCCGGCCGTGATGACCACGACGTCGCCCTTCCGGCAGCGGCCGATCCGCAGCAGTTCCTCGTCCACCTGCGCCACCATCGCGTCCGTCGACTCCACGTGCGGCCCGAGGAACGTCTCGACGCCCCACGTCAGGTTCAGCTGCGCGCGGGTGGCCGGGTCCGGGGTGAAGGCGAGGAGCGGGATCGGGGAGCGGTAGCGGGAGAGCCGCTTGACCGTGTCGCCGCTCTGGGTGAAGGCCACCAGGAACTTGGCGCCGAGGAAGTCGCCCATCTCGGCTGCGGCGCGGGCGACCGCGCCGCCCTGGGTGCGGGGCTTGTTGCGGTCGGTGAGCGGCGGGAGGCCCTTGGCGAGGATGTCCTCCTCGGCCGCTTCGACGATGCGGGCCATGGTGCGGACGGTTTCGACGGGGTATTTGCCGACGCTGGTCTCGCCGGACAGCATGACGGCGTCCGTGCCGTCGATGACGGCGTTGGCGACGTCGGAGGCTTCGGCGCGGGTGGGGCGTGAGTTGTCGATCATCGAGTCGAGCATCTGGGTGGCGACGATGACCGGCTTGGCGTTGCGTCTGGCGAGTTTGACGGCGCGCTTCTGGACGATCGGGACCTGTTCCAGGGGCATTTCGACGCCGAGGTCGCCGCGGGCGACCATGATGCCGTCGAAGGCGGCGACGATGTCGTCGATGTTGTCGACGGCTTGGGGTTTCTCGACCTTGGCGATGACGGGGAGGCGGCGGTCCTCCTCGTCCATGATGCGGTGGACGTCGTCGATGTCGCGTCCGGTGCGTACGAAGGAGAGGGCGATGACGTCGGCGCCGGTGCGGATGGCCCAGCGGAGGTCGTCGATGTCCTTGTCGGAGAGTGCGGGGACGGAGACGGCGACGCCGGGGAGGTTGAGTCCCTTGTGGTCGGAGACCATGCCGCCTTCGATGACGGTGGTGTGGACGCGGGGTCCGTCGACGTCGGTGACTTCGAGGGTGACGCGGCCGTCGTCGATGAGGATGCGTTCGCCGGTGGTGACGTCGGCGGCGAGGCCGTCGTAGGTGGTGCCGCAGGTGGTGCGGTCGCCTTCCATGGGTTCGACGGTGATGGTGAAGTCGTCGCCGCGTTCAAGGAGTACGGGGCCTTCGGCGAAGCGGCCGAGGCGGATCTTCGGGCCTTGAAGGTCGGCGAGGATTCCTACGCTGCGGCCGGTTTCCTCGGAGGCTTTGCGTACGTGGTGGTAGCGCTCTTCGTGTTCGGCGTAGGTGCCGTGGCTGAGGTTGAGGCGGGCGATGTCCATTCCCGCTTCGACGAGTGCCTTGATCTGCTCGTACGTGTCGGTTGCGGGTCCCAGGGTACAAACGATTTTTGCTCGGCGCATGGTGCGAGCCTAGACCTTACCTGCGGGTAGGTAATTGTCCCTGCATGACTGTCCAACAGCCTTTCGGTGAAAGGTTATTGACAAGTGTTGAATTGTGCGGCGGGCCGCTCCGATGAGCGTCCGGGGGTGCGCGCCGAGGGGGTGGCGGGTGCGGGGGTGGGGCCGCCGGTCACCGGATCGCAACCTGTCGGGGGTGTTGCGCGGCGTGGTGCCTGGGCCAGAATCTACGCGCGTTGTTCGCTCGGACGAGGAGTCAGGTATGCCGTTGAACCGTAGGACGTTGCTGGGCCGTTCGGCTGTGGCCGGTGCGGGTGTGGCACTGGCGGGAGGGGTCGGTGCGGGGTCTGCGTCGGCGTCGGAGTCGAGGGGGCGCGGTCATGGGCGTCCGCCGGAGCGGTACTCGTTCACGGTGATGGGGACGACGGATCTGCACGGCAATGTCTTCAACTGGGACTACTTCACGGACAGGGAGTTCGACGACAAGGCGCACAACGATGTGGGACTGGCGAAGATCTCGACGCTGGTGGACCGGATCCGTGAGGACCGTGGCCGTCGGAACACGTTGTTGATCGATGCGGGTGACACGATTCAGGGCACTCAGTTGTCGTATTACTACGCGAAGGTCGATCCGATCACGGCGAGGCGTGGTCCGGTGCATCCGATGGCGCAGGCGATGAACAAGATCGGTTATGACGCGGCGGCGCTCGGGAATCATGAGTTCAACTACGGTATTCCGGTGTTGCGGAAGTTCGAGGAGCAGTGTGATTTTCCGCTGTTGGGTGCGAACGCGCTGGATGCGAAGACGTTGAGGCCGGCGTTCGCTCCGTATGTGATCAAGAGGTTGCGTACGCCGCACGGTCGTGATGTGCGGGTGGCGGTGCTGGGGTTGACGAATCCTGGTATCGCGATCTGGGACAAGGCGAATGTGGGCGGGAAGATGGTGTTCCCGGGTCTTGAGGAGCAGGCGGCGAAGTGGGTGCCGAAGTTGCGTTCGATGGGTGCGGATGTGGTGGTCGTGTCCGCGCACTCGGGGTCGTCGGGTACGTCGTCGTACGGGGATCAGTTGCCGTATGTGGAGAATGCGGCGGGTCTGGTGGCGGAGCAGGTGCCGGGGATCGACGCGATTCTGGTGGGTCACGCGCACTCGGAGATTCCTGAGTACTTCGTGACGAACAAGGAGACGGGGAAGCGGGTCGTTCTGTCGGAGCCGTTGAAGTGGGGGCAGCGGTTGACGCTGTTCGACTTCGGTCTGGTGTGGGAGAGGGGCCGTTGGGTGGTCGAGGAGGTCGGTGCTTCGGTGCTGAACTCGAACTCGGTGGTGGAGGATCCGCGGATCACGTCGTTGCTCGGTGATGAGCACGCGAAGGTGGTGGCGTATGTGAACCAGGTGATCGGTACGTCGGTGGCGGCGATGTCGACGGCGGATGCGCCGTGGAGGGACGAGCCGGTCATCGATCTGATCAATCTGGTGCAGGCGGAGACGGTGAAGGGGGCGCTGGCGGGTGGGGAGTACGCGGCGTTGCCGGTGTTGTCGCAGGCTGCGTGTTTCTCGCGTACGGCGGCGATTCCTGCGGGTGAGGTGACGATCAGGGATGCGGCGGGGTTGTATCCGTTCGAGAACACGCTGGAGGCGCGGCTTCTGACGGGTGCGCAGTTGAAGGACTATCTGGAGTTCTCGGCGAGGTACTACGTGCGGACGGCGGCCGGGGCGCCGGTGGACACGTCGGAGTTGACGAATGCGGAGGGTATTCCGGATTACAACTACGACGTGGTGTCGGGGGTGACGTACGACATCGATATCGCGAGGCCGGCGGGTTCGCGGATCGTGGGGTTGTCGTTCGAGGGGGCGCCGGTGGATCCGGCGGCGCGGTTCGTGTTCGCGGTGAACAATTATCGGGCCAGTGGTGGCGGTAACTTCCCGCATGTGCCGGGTGCGAAGCAGTTGTGGGCGAATTCGGATGAGATCCGGAACACGATCATCGGGTGGGTGCAGGCGAAGGGTTCGGTGGATCCGGCGGAGTTCGCGTCGGTCGGCTGGCGTCTGACGCGGGATGGTGTGCCGGTGTTCTAGTCGGCTGGTGTGTGGGGCGGCCGTTCTCCTCGGGAGGGCGGCCGCTTCGGTGTGGTCAGTGGCCGTGGTTGAGGGGGGTGCGTGTGGGGGTTTGTCGGGGGACGGCCGGGGTGGGGTGGGGGGTGAGGCCGAAGGTGGTGAAGGCGGTGCGTTGTGGGAGGGGGTAGGGGGTGGTTCCGGTGAGGTTGTTGAGGATGGTGGCGCTGCGCCAGGCGGCGAGGCCGAGGTCGGGTGCGCCGACTCCGTGGGTGTGGCGTTCGGCGTTCTGGACGTAGATGTTGCCGGTGAGGGCGGGGTCGAGGTCGAGGCGGAAGTCGGTGTGGATGCGGGGGCGTCCTTGGGTGTCTCGGCGGATGTGGGGGGCGATGCCGGTGAGGAGGGTGTCGAGGGGGCGTTCGCGGTAGCCGGTGGCGAGGACGACGGCGTCGGTGGTGAGGCGGCTTCGGGTGGCTTGCTGGGTGTGTTCGAGGTGGAGTTCGATGCGGGTTCCGCTGCCGGAGAGGCGGCCTGCGGTGCGGACGCTGACGCCGGGGGTGAGGGTGGCGTCGGGCCAGCCGCCGTGGAGGGTGCGTCGGTAGAGCTCGTCGTGGATGGCGGCGATGGTGTCGGTGTCGATGCCTTTGTGGAGTTGCCATTGCTGGGGGACGAGGGTGTCGCGTACGTGTTCGGGGAGTGCGTGGAAGTAGTGGGTGTAGTCGGGGGTGAAGTGTTCGAGGCCGAGTTTTGAGTACTCCATGGGTGCGAAGGCCTGGGTGCGGGCGAGCCAGTGGATCTTCTCGATGCCGACGGGGCGGGCGCGGAGGAGGTCGAGGAAGATTTCGGCGCCTGACTGGCCGGAGCCGATGACGGTGATGTGGTCGGCGCGGAGGAGTTCTTCGCGGTGGTGGAGGTAGTCGGCGGAGTGGATGACGGGGGTGCCGGGGGCTTCTGCGAGGGGGCGTAGGGGTTCGGGGATGAAGGGTGCGGTGCCGACGCCGAGGGCGATGTGGCGGGTGTGGGTGCGGCCGAGTGCGCGGGTTTCGCCGTCGGGGCCGAGGCGGGTGTGGTCGACCTCGTAGTGGGCGTGGTCGGTGTTCCAGCGGATGGCGTCGACCTGGTGGTTGAAGTGGATGGTGGGGAGTTGTTCGCTGACCCATCGGCAGTAGGCGTCGTATTCGGCGCGGTGGATGTGGAATTGCTCGGCGAAGTAGAAGGGGTAGAGGCGGTCGCGGGTGCGGAGGTAGTTGAGGAAGGTCCAGGGGCTGGTGGGGTCGGCGAGGGTGGTGAGGTCGGCGAGGAAGGGGACTTGGAGGGTGGCCCCGTCGATGAGGAGGCCGGGGTGCCAGTGGAACGCGGGGCGTTGTTCGTAGAAGGCGGTGGTGAGGGGGTGGCTGCCGGGGGTGGTGGGGATGCCGTGGGCGAGGGCGGCGAGGGAGAGGTTGAAGGGGCCGAGGCCGATGCCGATGAGGTCGTGGGTCCGGTCGCCTGCGGGGGTGGTCCGGTCGGTCATCGGGGGGTGCTGCCTTCCATGGTGGCGTCGGTGTGGGTGTGGGTGACGAGGGTGAGGAGCTGCTGGAGGTGGTCGGGGGTGGTGTGGGGGTTGAGGAGGGTGGCCTTGAGCCAGAGGCGGTTGTGGGCTCGGGCGCGCCCTAGTACGGCGTGTCCTCGGTCGAGGAGGGTTCGGCGGATGGTGGCGACGGTGGTGTCGTCCGTGTGTGTGGGGCGGAAGAGGACGGTGCTGATGGTGGGGCGGGCGTAGAGCTCGAGTGCGGGGTGGTCGTCGATGAGGTCGGCGAGGTGGTGGGCGGTGTCGATGGTTCGGTCGATGAGGTGGGCGAGTCCGTCGCGGCCGAGTGCTTGGAGGGTGACGGCGATTTTCAGGGCGTCGGGTCGGCGGGTGGTGCGCAGGGAGCGGCCGAGGAGGTCGGGGAGGCCTGCGTCGGTGTCGTCGTCGGCGTTGAGGTAGGGGGCGTGGTGGTGGAGGGGGGTGAGGTCGTGGCGGTGGGGGACGGCGAGGATGCCGGCTGAGGCGGGTTGCCAGCCGAGTTTGTGCAGGTCGAGGGTGACGCTGTGGGCGCGGTGGAGGCTGCGGAGGGTGTGGCGGTGGGTGGGGCTGAAGAGGAGGGGGCCGCCGTACGCGGCGTCGATGTGGAGGTCGGCGCCGTGGGTGGTGGTGAGGTCGGCGATGTCGGTGAGGGGGTCGATCTGGCCTGTGTCGGTGGTGCCTGCGGTGGCGGTGACGAGGAGTGGGCCTGGGTGGCGGGTGAGGGTTTCGTGGAGTGCGGTGAGGTCCATGACGCCGGTGGGGGCGGGGATGACGATGGGTCGGGGGAGGCCGAGGAGCCAGGCGGCGCGGGTGATGCTGTGGTGGGCGTTGGCGGCGCAGATGGTCTGTACGGGGCCGTGGCGTTCGCGGGCGAGGAGCAGGGCGAGTTGGTTGGCTTCGGTGCCGCCGGTGGTGACGAGGGCGTCGGGGCTCGGCTGGTTGGGGTAGATCTCGGTGGCGAGTGCGGTGGTGAGGGTCTGTTCGAGGGCGGAGGCCGCGGGGGCCTGGTCCCAGGAGTCCATGGAGGGGTTGAGGGCTGAGGCGGCGAGGTCGGCTGCTGCGGCGAGGGCGAGGGGTGGGGTGTGGAGGTGGGCGGCGCAGTGGGGGTGTGCGGGGTCTGCGGCGCCTTCGGTGAGTGCGGTGACGAGGGTGCGGAGGGCGTGGTGGGCGCCGGTGCCGTGGTCGGGGATGAGGGGGCCGGTGGCGTGGTGGAGGTGGTGGGTGACGGTGGCGGGGCCGCCTGCGGGGAGGGGGCCGTTGCGCCGGGTGGCGCCGTCGTGGAGTGCGGCGAGGACGGTGTCGATGAGGGGGCGCAGGTGGGCGGGGCCTGCGGTGCCTCCGGCGAGGGGCGGGGTGGGCATGGGTGGTGTGGTCCTTCGGGTGCGCGGGGGCGGTGGTGCCAGCTTCTCCGGGTTGCGGAGGGGGCGGCCGAAGAGCCCAACGATCTGAACCCGAAAGGGGTACTGGGGCCGGGTGCGGGGGTGTGGGGGGCTTCGGGGCTGGTATAGGCGTTCGTTGTTCGCATGACTGTGCCCGGCCCTTCGGTGAGGGGCCGGGCACAGGGGCGGGTGGGGCCGCCGGGTGTTGTTTTCGCGGGTGTGGGAGCCGGTCAGTGGGCGTTGCGTACGGCGAGGGCGCGGCGGAGGTCGTCGAGCTGGTCGGTGAGTTTGCGGCGCAGGGCGGGGGTGAGTGCGGGGTTGCCGAGGGCCTTTTCGCCGAGGTGGATGCTCTCGGGGTCGATGGCGTGGGCGGGGAAGGCGTGGCGTCCGGCTGCTTCGGCGATGGCGGGGCCGCGGCGGGCGGCGAGCGCGATGGCGTCGGGGTAGTAGCGGGCGACGTAGGGGTGGAGGAGGTCGTGCTGTCCGGGTTGCCAGAAGCCTTGGGCAGTGGCGGTGAAGAGGTAGTTGGACAGGGTGTCGTCGGTGAACATGGCCTGCCAGGCGGCTGCTTTGGCCTCGGGGGTGGGGAGGGCGGCGCGGCAGCGGGCGGCGCCTTCCTGTCCGGTGGCGCTGGGGTCCTTGTCGAGTTCGCGGGCGATGGCGGTCTCGTCGGTGGCGCCGAGGACGGCGAGGCGGGTGAGGATGCGCCAGCGGAGTTCGGGGTCGAGTTCGGGTCCGCCGGGGACGGTGCCTTCGCGGAGCCAGTCCTGGATGGTGTCGGGCTGGGTGGCGGCTTCGATGAAGTGGCGTACGGCGGTGAGGCGGAGGCCGGGGTCGGGGCTGCCGGGTGTGGGGGTGCCGGAGCCTTGTTCCCAGTCCTTGGCGGTGAGTCCTTCGGTGCGGCGCAGGAGGTCGCGGCAGAGGGAGGTGAGGGTGGCCAGGGCGGTCGGCCGGTTCTCGGGTGTGAGGTAGCGGTCGGTGATGTGGGTGGCGGCGAAGCCGAGGACGCCCTGGACGAGGGCGAGGTCGGTTTCGTAGGGGAGGTGGGTGCGGGCGGCGGTGAGGTGGACGGTGGGGTGGAGTCGGCCGTCGCGGACCATGTCGCGGGCGGTGTTCCAGAGGAGGGCGCGGGTGAGGGCGTCGGGGATGCCGGAGAGGTGGGTGAGGGCGGTGTCCCAGGAGTCGGTGTCGAGGCGGATCTTGGCGTAGGTGAGGTCGTTGTCGTTGAGGACGACGAGGTCGGGGCGTCGGCCGGGCCGGGTGGTGGGGGCGTGGTTCTGGGGGATGTCGAGTTCGAAGCGGTCGCGCAGGGTGAGCTGTTCGGTGCCGGTGTGGGTGTCGAGGCTATGGTCGTAGGCGCCGACGGTGATGCGGTGGGGGCGGCTGCCCGTGTGGTCGACGGTGAGGTTCCAGCTGTTGCCGGTGTTCTCGACGTGGGCGGTGAGGGTGTCGATGCCGGTGGTGCGGAGCCAGGTGGCGGCCCAGGTGTGGACGTCGCGGTCGGTGGCGTCGGCCAGGTTGTCGATGAAGTCGGCGAGGGTGGCGTTGGCGAACTTGTGGCGGGCGAAGTGGGTGTTGATGCCGGTGAGGAAGTCCTTCTCGCCGAGCCAGGCGACGAGCTGGCGGAGTGCGGAGGCGCCCTTGGCGTAGGAGATGCCGTCGAAGTTGAGGAGGGCGGAGGCGGTGTCGGGTACGGCGTCGGGGTCGGGTGCGACGGGGTGGGTGGTGGGGCGTTGGTCCGCGTCGTAGCCCCATCCCTTGCGGGAGACGCCGAATTCGACCCAGGTGTCGGGGTAGGGGGTCTCCCCTGCTCGAGCGGGGTTGAGAGCTCGGGGAAGGGTCACTTCGGTGAGGGTCTGGTAGCCCATGTACTCGGCGAAGGACTCGTTGAGCCAGATGTCGTCCCACCAGGTGAGGGTGACGAGGTCGCCGAACCACATGTGGGCCATCTCGTGGGCGATGACCATGGCCCGGGTCTGGCGTTCGGTGTCGGTGACGGCGGAGCGGTAGAGGAATTCGTCGCGGAAGGTGACGAGTCCGGGGTTCTCCATGGCGCCGGCGTTGAATTCGGGGACGAAGGCCTGGTCGTAGGAGTCGAAGGGGTAGGGCTCGTCGAATTTCTCGTGGTAGCGGTCGAAGCAGGCGCGGGTGATGCCGAGGATCTCGTCGGCGTCGTTGTCGAGGTGGGGGGCGAGGGAGCGGCGGCAGTGGATTCCGAAGGGGAGGCCGGCGTGGTGGGTGGTGACGGAGTGCCAGGGGCCCGCGGCGACGGCGACGAGGTAGGTGGAGATGGGTGGGGTGGGGGCGATGGTCCAGCGGCCTTCGGTGTCCTGGGTGGTGGTGCCGTTGCCGAGGACGGTCCAGCCGGTGGGCGCGGTGACGGTGAGGTCGAACACGGATTTGAGGTCGGGCTGGTCGAAGGCGGCGAAGACGCGCTGGACGTCGTCCAGGAAGAGCTGGGTGTAGACGTAGGTCTCGCCGTCGGCGGGGTCGGTGAAGCGGTGCATGCCCTCGCCGGTGCGTGAGTAGCGCAGGGTGGCGTCGACGGTGAGTTCGTGGGGGCCGGCGGTGAGGCGGTCGAGGGGGTAGCGGTTGCCGTCGAGGCGTTCGGGGTCGAGGGGTTGTCCGTCGAGGCTGAGTGAGCGCAGGTGTTCCGGCTTGATCTCGACGAAGGTGTCTCCGGCCGTCCGGGCGGTGAACCGGATGGCGGTCCTGGAGTCGAAGGTCTCCTCGCCCGTGGTGAGGTCGAGGGCGACCGTGTACCGGTGTACGTCGAGGAGCTGGGCGCGGGTCTGCGCTTCGTTGCGCGTCAGTACGGACATGGCGCCCATGCTGCCGTACCGGTCCGTGGCTGTGCAGCGGGGTTCTCGCAGGGCTGACGGGGGCGCCGGGGGCTCGCGGGTGGCTCCCCGGCCCCCGGCCGGGGGCGGGGGCCGGGCGGCGGGTCAGGCGTCGGGGGTGGCGGATTCCTCGGCGATGCGCTCGTGGTGGCGGATGACCTCGGCCACGATGAAGTTCAGCAGCTTCTCGGCGAAGGCGGGGTCCAGTTTGGCGCTCTCGGCGAGCTGCCGCAGCCGGGTGATCTGGCGGGCCTCGCGGGCGGGGTCGGCGGGCGGCAGGTGGTGCTCGGCCTTGAGGTGGCCCACCTGCTGGGTGGCTTTGAACCGCTCCGCGAGCATGTGGACGACTGCGGCATCGATGTTGTCGATGCTCTCGCGGAGCCGGTTCAGTTCGGCGGTGACGTACTCGTCGATGTCGCTCGTGGTCATGGTCAGCGAGCTTAGACGCACGGGTCGTGGGCCGGCCGGGGGCGGGGTGCGGGCCGTGTCCTGTCGTGGGCCGTCGCACGCCGGGGTGTGGAGCAGGATGGTTCCGGATGAGGGGATGGACCGGCGGGTGGCGGGCGGCGATGCTGGGAGCCGTTCGTTGATCTCGCACTCGGGAGCGTAGGAGCACGATGACTGACTTCGGTGTGGGGGACGACCACTTCCTGCTCGACGGGAAGCCGGTGCGTCTGCTGTCGGGGGCGCTGCACTACTTCCGGGTGCATGAGGCGCAGTGGGAGCACCGGTTGTCGATGATGCGGGCGATGGGTCTCACCTGTGTGGAGACGTATGTGCCGTGGAATCTGCATGAGCCGCGGCCCGGTGTGTTCCGGGACGTGGGTGCGCTGGGCCGGTTCCTGGACGCGGTGCACGGGGCGGGGCTTCTGGCGATCGTGCGTCCGGGGCCTTACATCTGCGCCGAGTGGGAGAACGGTGGGTTGCCGGCCTGGGTGACGGGGCGGTTCGGGCGGCGGGTGCGGACCAGGGACGCGGGGTACGGGGAGGCGGTGGAGCGCTGGTTCGGTGAGCTGCTGCCGCAGGTGGTGCGGCGGCAGGTCTCCGGGGGCGGCCCGGTGATCATGGTGCAGGTGGAGAACGAGTACGGGAGTTACGGCTCGGACCGGGTGCATCTGGAGGAGCTGGCGGGGGTGTTGCGCCGGTGCGGGGTGACGGTGCCGCTGTTCACCTCGGACGGGCCCGAGGACCACATGCTGACGGGTGGTTCGGTGCCGGGGCTGCTCGCCACGGCGAACTTCGGTGCGGGAGCCCGTGAGGCGTTCGGGGTGGTGCGGCGTCATCAGCCGGAGGGGCCGCTGATGTGTATGGAGTTCTGGTGCGGCTGGTTCGGCCGGTGGGGCGGCGAGCCCGTGGTGCGTGATCCGGCGGAGACTGCGGAGGCGCTGCGGGAGATCCTGGAGTGCGGCGCTTCGGTGAATGTGTACATGGCTCATGGGGGGACGAACTTCGCGGGGTGGTCGGGGGCCAACCGTTCGGGTCCGCTGCAGGATCAGGGGCTGGTGCCGACGGTGACGTCGTACGACTACGACGCGCCCATCGACGAGTACGGGAGGCCCACGGAGAAGTTCTGGCTGATGCGGAAGGTGTTCGAGGAGTACCGGGACGGGCCGCTGCCCGCGCTGCCTCCGGAGCCGGTGGGACTGCGGCGGCCGGTGCGGGTGGCGTTGACGCAGGGGGCGCCGCTGGCGGGTGTGCTGGAGGCGCTGGGTGATCCGGAGACGGCGGAGTCGGGGGTGCCGCCGACCTTCGAGGAGCTGGGTGTGGATCGTGGCCTGGTGCGTTACCGGGTGGGTGTGCCGGGGCCGCGGCAGGCGTATCCGCTGGGTGCGGCGGGGTTGCGGGACCGTGCGGTGGTGTACGTGGACGGGGTGCGGGCGGGGGTGCTGACGGAGGAGGACCACACGCTGGCGGAGCCGGTGGCGGGTCCGGCCGAGGTGGAGTTGTGGGTGGAGTCGCTGGGCCGGGTGAACTACGGGCCGCGGCTGGGTGAGCCGAAGGGCATCACGGGTGGGGTTCTGCACGAACGGCAGTTCCTGCACGGGGTGCGGGCGCGGGCGTTGCGTCTGGACGCGTTCGACGAGCCGGGTGCGGTGGGCCGGGTGCGGTTCGGGGATGCCGGGGAGGCGGGGCGGACCGGCCTGTTCCGGGGCTTCTTCGAGGTGGAGGATGCGGCGGGGACGGACCACGCGGGTCTGGAACTGCCGGGCTGGGAGCGCGGGTTCGTCTGGGTGAACGGTTTCTGTCTGGGCCGCTACTGGTCGGTGGGTCCCGGGCGGACGCTCCATGTCCCGGGGCCCGTGCTCCGTGAGGGCGCCAACGAGGTGTGGGTGCTGGAGCTGGAGGACGCCGGCGAGCCGTTCGTGGAGCTGGGCCCGGGGGCGCCCGTCAGGACGGGCGCCCCCGGGGGTGTGGCGGGGTGAGGCTGCTGGTCAGAGGGTGGCGGCGGCCGAGGCGATGGCGGAGGCGAAGGTCGACACCTGGGTGTATACCCCGGGGTAGCCGGGCCGTGCGCAGCCCTCGCCCCAGCTGACGATGCCTACCTGGATCCAGGCTCCGGCGTTGTCCTTGCGGAACATCGGGCCGCCGGAGTCGCCCTGGCAGGTGTCCACGCCGCCGGCGCTGACGTATCCGGCGCAGATCTCCTGGCTGGGTACGAGGTCGCTGCCGTAGGCCTGTTGGCAGGTGGCGTCGGAGACGTAGGGGACGTCGGCCTTGAGGAGGTAGCGCTGCTGGCCGCCGCCCTCGGTGGCGGCGCCCCAGCCCGCGACGGTGAAGGTGCCTGTGTCGTAGGCGGTGGTGGTGGTGATCTTCAGGGTGGGCTGGTTGATGGGCTGGGCGAGTTTGATCAGCGCCCAGTCCTTGCCCACGCCGTTGTAGCCGGGGGCCTGGAGGACCTTGGTGGAGCGGACCTTGACGGCGGAGGACGACCGGAGGTCGACGACTCCGGCGGTGGCCGTGATGGAGGTGTTGTTGCCGGATCCGCTGACGCAGTGGGCGGCGGTGAGCACGATGGTCGGGCTGTAGAGGGCGCCGCCGCAGCCCATGGAGAGCCGGACCATGAACGGGAATTCGCCCTGGGCGGCACGGGTGCCGCCGACGACCGGCGCGGGTGCGGCGGAGGAGCTCGACGGCTGGAGGCTGAGGGTGGCGAGGGCCACCGCGGCGATGACGGAGCATCTCTTGAGGGTGCGCAGGAGTTGTTTCACGGTGTGTGCCTGCTTCCTGTGGGGGCGAGGTGGGGGGTGCTGTGCAGGCGTGCGGGCGTGCGTGTCCTGGTCAGGGGCACAGGCCGGCCATTCTCGGCATGCCCTCGACAAGAACGATCCGATTATCGGGAAGCGATCACCGCTGTCACAAGGCAGGGTTTTTGGCCAAGATCTCTCGCGCTCCTCGGCCGGTTTCTGCGGGACCGGCCTAGAGTGGGGCCTGTGGAGCGCCATCGACGGGGGTTCTGACGTGAGCGACGGCAGCAGCGGGGGCGGCGGTCCGGTCGTCCACGGGTTCCCGCACCTCGACGCGGTCAGGTCCGCGATCACCGCTCTCTACCGGCGGGTCTCCCCCGACGGTGTGCGCGCCTACGACACGAGCCTCGCCCCGGCCGACGCCGCCTTCTCCGACGCCGACGACCTGTACCTCGGCGCGCAGCGGGTGGCGGCCGCCCTGGTGCGGCACCTGCGTCTGCCGCAGGCCCGTGTCGTCGTCGGATTCCGCCGGATGGAACATGCCGCGAGCGTCGAACTCACCTCGGGGCCCGAGTACTTCATCGAGCTGAACGACCGCTTCCGTACCCACCGCAGGGACATCGGGGCGGCACTGGCGCACGAGATCACGCACGTGCTGCTGCACCGGCTCGGCCTGGAACTCCCCGGCACCCGTGACAACGAGATCCTCACCGACACGGTGACCGCCTACCTCGGTGCCGGCTGGCTCCTGCTGGACGCCTTCCGCCAGGACGCGGTCTCCAGCCAGAAGCTCGGCTACCTCACGCCCGAGGAGTTCGGCTACGTGCTCGCCAAGCGCGCGCTGGTCTTCGGCGAGGACCCCTCCGTGTGGTTCACCAGCCCTCAGGCGTACACGGCGTACACCAGGGGCCGGGCGCAGGCCCTGCGCGACCTGAGCCGGCCGCCCCTGACGGCCGCGGGGTGGGCGGGCAGGCGCCGTTACGCCAAGGACCGCCGCGAGGCCGGGGGCGGACCGGGCACCGCGCCGGACCCGTCCGTTCCCTACGAATTCGAGGGCGGGGCCGACGGGCTACGGGTCTCGTTCGCCTGTCCCACCTGCCACCAGCGCGTACGTGTTCCGGTCCGGGGGCGGACACGTGCCCGGTGCGGACTGTGCCGCACGGTGCTGGAGTGCGACACCTGAAAGATCGTCCGGGACCGGAATGGCCGTAGGGTCGGTGTATGACAAATGGTCCGGTCGGGGGTGCGAGCAGCCTTTTCGAGGCGCTGTACGACGATGAGGACGCCGTCGTGCGGGCGCTCCGAGCGGGAGCGTCCGCCGAGTCGCGCGACGAGGAGGGCACGACCGCGCTGTATCTGGCGTCGGTGCAGGACCTGCCGGGCGCCGTACGGCTGCTCCTGGCCGCGGGGGCGGATCCGAACAGGGCGAGCGGCCCCGAGGCGGGCGACCTGCCGCTGTGCGGGGCGGCGTGCGGAGGGCATACCGAGGTCGTCGGCGCGCTCCTGGCCGGAGGGGCGGAGCCGGACCTGGCCGAGGAGTTCGGCTTCACCGCGCTGCGCTGGGCGGCGGGCCTCGGTCACGCGGGGGTGGCGGAGATGCTCCTCGCCCACGGCGCGGACCCTGACCTGCCCGGGCCGCAGGGTGAGGTCCCGCTGGTGGTCGCGGCCCGGCGGGGATCGGTGCCCACCGTGCGGGCCCTGCTCCGGCACGGCGCCCGCGCCCTGTCCCCCGCGCTGGAGGAAGCCCGGCGCATGCTCACCCTGGACGTGGAGCGGGAGCTGCGTGACGCGCTGCGGCGCGCGTACGGGGACCACCCGAGTGCGGTGCGCCGCGCCCGGGTGGACGGCGCGGAGACCGTCACGGTCGAACTGCTGCGGGACGGGGAGCCGTTCGCGTCCCAGGACCTGCAGACAGGCCACGGGGCGGTCGCGACGCTCCTGGAGAACGAACTGGGCCTGCGGGCCCCGTTCGAGGAGCTGGCCGCCCGGGCGCTGCGGGGCGGCGGCCCCGGACTGGACAACTGGCTGGTCGCGGTCGGGACGCTGTGGCTGCGCGGCGACGAGGAGACGTTCCGTGCGGCGGCCGCCTGGTCGGCGAGCGAGGACCCGCTGCGGCAGGCGTTCGGTGCGGAGGTGCTGGCGCGGCTCGGATTCCACGACGGCGGCCGGCCGTCCGCCGCGCGGGCGGTGCCGGTGCTGCGGGAGCCGGCCGGGGCCGGCGACCCGGCGCCGGACGAGCTGCCGACGCGGGTGCTCGACCGGCGTGAGGGCGCGCCCGAGGAGTGAGACGGACACACGGTGACCCGGCCGGAACGGCCGGACCCCTGATGCTCCCGGTGTGAGGCCGGGCGAGGGGCGCGGTGACCGGTGGGATCCGGTCACCGCGCCCCGGGGTCACGCCGCCCTGCGGCCACGACCAGGTGCGCTGCCGCGCCCCGCGCCACCGGCCCGGCCGGCACCGGCGCCCCGGGCGGATCCGCCGGCACCGCCTGCGCCACCGCGAGCCGCACCGCCGCCGGCGCCGCCACGCGCGCCGCCGCGGGCAGCGCCACCGGCGCCGCCCTGGCCCGCGCCCGTCGCGCCGCGCCGGCCGCGGCCCCGGCTGCCCGAGCGGACCGATCCGCCGGCCGCCGCACCCGTACCGGTGCCACGGGTACGCGGCTTGGGCTGCGTCGGCTGCGGCACCTCGATGACGATCGCGACGCCGGACGGCTCGCGGGCGCCCGTGATCCGGGTGAGCTCCTCGTCACCGGACTTGACCCGGGTGGTGCGCGGGGCGATGCCCGCGTCCTGCATCAGCCGGGTCATGTCGCGCTTCTCGTCGGGAAGCACGAGCGTCACGACGCTGCCGGACTCCCCTGCGCGCGCGGTGCGCCCGCCACGGTGGAGGTAGTCCTTGTGATCGGTCGGCGGGTCGACGTTGACGACCAGGTCCAGGTCGTCGATGTGGATGCCCCGTGCCGCCACGTTCGTCGCGACGAGTGCGGTGACCTGGCCGTTCTTGAACTGGTCCAGTGTCCGGTTGCGCTGCGGCTGGGACCGGCCGCCGTGCAGGGCCGCGGCGCGCACACCGCTGGCGAGGAGGCGCTTGGCGAAGCGGTCCGCAGCCCTCTTGGTGTCCACGAACATGATGACCCGGCCCTCGCGGGCGGCGATCCGGGTGGCGACCGCCTTCTTGTCCGTCTCGTCCAGCACGTGGAGCACGTGGTGCTCCATGGTGGTGACGGCACCGGCCGACGGGTCGACCGAGTGGACGACCGGGTCGGTGAGGAACATCTTCACCAGCCGGTCGATGTTCTTGTCGAGGGTCGCGGAGAACAGCATGCGCTGCCCCCCTTCCTCGACCTGCTTGAGCAGCGCGACGACCTGCGGCATGAAGCCCATGTCGGCCATCTGGTCGGCCTCGTCCAGGACGGTGATCGCGACCTGGTCGAGCCGGCAGTCGCCGCGCTCGATGAGGTCCTTCAGCCGGCCGGGCGTGGCGACGAGCACCTCGGCGCCGCGGCGCAGCGCGCCGGACTGCCTGCTGATCGACATGCCGCCCACGACGGTGGCGACGCGCAGGTTCACGGAGGTGGCGTACGGGGTCAGCGCGTCGGTCACCTGCTGGGCGAGTTCCCGGGTGGGGACCAGGACGAGCGCCAGCGGGGCGTGCGGCTCGGAACGGCGGCCCGCGGTGCGGGCGAGCAGGGCGAGGCCGAAGGCCAGGGTCTTGCCGGAGCCGGTGCGGCCACGGCCGAGGATGTCCCGGCCGGCCAGCGAGTTCGGCAGGGTGGCGCCCTGGATGGGGAAGGGGTCGGTCACGCCCTGTGCGGCGAGGGTCTTCAGCAGCGCGGCGGGCATGTCCAGCTCGGCGAACGCGTCGACGGCGGGCAGCGCGGGGGTCAGCGTCTCCGGCACGGCGAACTCGCCGCCCTGGGCGGGCGCGGTCCTGCGGCGGGCCGGTGCCCTGCCGGATCCTCGGGTGTTCGCCTGTGCCCGGTCCGGGCCGCGCCCCTTTATCGGGCGGTTGCGGGTCGGTCGGTCCTGGCGTTCGGAGCGGGTCATACGGAATTGCCCTCCTGGGGGATTCCTGGGGTTACTGCCGACTGCTGCGGACTGCTTGATGTGCGCCCCAGGATGCAAGCACAGAGCAGATGTCCCGGTTGCGGAACCGAACCGGGAAAGGACGAGTCGTAAACAGCACAAACCGGGGCCCGCACCTTCACGGTGCGGGCCCCGGCTGCGAGGTACGCGTCCGGCGATTAGGCCGGGACGATGTTCTCCGCCTGCGGGCCCTTCTGGCCCTGCGTGACGTCGAAGGAGACCTTCTGGCCCTCCTGGAGCTCACGGAAGCCCTGGGTGGCGATGTTCGAGTAGTGGGCGAAGACGTCGGCGCCGCCGCCGTCCTGCTCGATGAAGCCGAAGCCCTTTTCCGAGTTGAACCACTTCACGGTTCCAGTAGCCATGTCATTCTCCTAAAAGAGGTGCAGTGCCGGAAATCCGCACTTTACGAATTCCAAGTCGCCGCATTGAGCCCCATCCGGAGAAAGCCGGAAAACAATAAAGCGCCTGAGGAGGGTTCCCGTCAGGCGCACATAAAGTTCATGGGTACCAAAACTGCAACTCGGCAACCGTAGCACGTTCTGTCGGCGAGCGGCAGATCAA
This sequence comes from Streptomyces sp. ALB3, assembly GCF_044385685.1. Taxonomy (NCBI): domain Bacteria; kingdom Bacillati; phylum Actinomycetota; class Actinomycetes; order Kitasatosporales; family Streptomycetaceae; genus Streptomyces; species Streptomyces sp. ALB3. The sequence continues at coordinate 183,193 of NZ_JBISCE010000037.1, forward strand.
CCTGCTCCGGCGCGCCGGGGATCCGGCCCGCCGGAGCGTCGGCGGGAAGCGTTCACGGCGGAGTCCGACGTCGTTCGGGAAGACTTCCCGCCCTGTTCCCCCAAGGGCCGCGGGCCCTGCGCGAGGCAGCGGAGCCAATGGTTCCACATGTGGCCCTGAGCGGTGCGGATCTTTCGGACGCCTGCCGGCCGCCCGTGCCGCGGGAGGCCGGTTCACCCGGATGCCGTAACCGCGCGTGTCCGGGCCTCGCTCGCGGGCAGCCGGACGCGTGGCAGGCCCTGCGCCGGACGGGCACCACCGGGCGAGGGGGGGGCGGTTCCGGGCGGCCGGGGAGCGGGCCCCGGTGCCCAGGGGCGCCGGGCGGTCCTGGGCACCGGATGCCCTGCGTACCTGACCGTCCGGCGGCGTCAGAGGGTCACGACTCGCGGACGGGACTGTCGTCGGCCCTCCTGCGCAGGGTGCGCAGCGGGTGGCCGGGGCGCCAGACCTGTACGACGAGGTCGTCGCCGTCGAGCCCGGTGCGCACCACTTCGGCGAGCTCGGCGCGGAAGAGGAGGAAGGGTTCCGGCGGGGTCACCTCCTCGACGAAGCGGGCCCGTACGGCCGGGTCGGTGACCTCCACCGCGCGTCCGGAGACGCGGACGTCCCCGTCGGCCATCTCCGCGTCGGGCCCCGGGTTGGCCTGGACGGCGAAGCGCGGGTCGCGCCGCAGGTCGAGCGCCTTGCGGGAGTTCGGCATCATGCCGAACCACAGCGCGTCCATCCTGAACTCCACCTCCAGACCGGTGACCCGGGGCGAGCCGTCCGTCCTCAGGGTCGCGAGGACATGGTGCTTGTACTGCTGGAAACGCTCCCTGACGGCGTCGGCGAAGGCCGGCTCCGCCGCGTGGAAGTCCTGCCACGGACTCGGTGTCGCGCTCGATGTCATGGGCGCCATCAAACCCCGTCAACCGGACATCCCCTGTCGTGTTTCGCCGTGCCTCACCGGATCGGACGCCCCTCGGCGGCACCTGCCGTGCGCACGGGACCGGCGTGGGCTTCCGCCCCGGGGACCGCGGGAGTTGCGGGTGTGCGGAACCCCGGCACCCAGGTGCGCCGCCGCTCACCGGCGTTCGCTATCTTGAGCGCCGCCGCCCCCTGCGGCCCTCCGTCCACGACTGAAGGAGCCGGCCATGGAGGCCGCCGCCACCACGTGCTACCGCCACCCGTCGTACGAGACGTATGTGCGCTGCACGCGCTGCGACCGGTACATCTGCCCCGACTGCATGCGTGAGGCGTCCGTGGGGCACCACTGCGTGGAGTGCGTGAAGGAGGGGCAGCGGTCGGTCCGCCAGGCCCGTTCGCTGTTCGGCGGCGCGGTGTCGAGCGCGGCGGCGCCTCTCGTGACGTACGTGCTCATGGTGCTCAACGTCGTGGCGTACGTCGTCGAGGTGGCCCGGGACGGGACGGTGGACCGGTTCGGGATGCTCGGCGCGGTGCTGGTCGATCCGGCGGGCGGGCAGTACTACTACAAAGGCGAGACCTACCCCGGCTTCGAGCTGACCGGGGTGGCCGACGGGGAGTGGTACCGGCTGCTGACGGGCGCCTTCCTGCACCTTCCGCCCGACGCCTCGTTCGGTGTGATGCACCTGGTCTTCAACATGCTCGCGCTGTGGAATCTGGGCCGGGTGGTGGAGGGGCAGCTGGGCAGGGCCCGGTATCTGGCGCTGTACCTGCTGTCCGCGCTGGGCGGTTCGGTGCTGGTGTACCTGGTGTCGCCGGAGACGACCGCCGTGGGTGCCTCCGGCGCGATCTTCGGCCTGGCGGCGTCCTTCTACGTGATCAGCCGCCGCCTGGGCCGGGACATGCGGGCGGTCAACCGCTTCATGGCGGGGTTCCTGCTGTGGATGGTCATCTCCGCCGCGTTCACCTCGTGGGAGGGGCACCTGGGCGGTCTGCTGACCGGCGGTCTGGTGACCTACGGCCTCGCCTACGCGCCGGCGAGGCTGCGGACGTCCGCGACGCAGCTGGCCGGCGGTGCGGTCCTCGTCCTCCTGCTGGCCGCGGTGGTGGCCGTGCGGACGGCCGCCCTGACGGGGGCGTGACGGGGGCCTGACGGGGCTCCGGCGGCCGGGTCCCGCCCGCGCGGGACCTCGCCCGCCTTCTGGGACCATCGTCCCATGGTGGGAGAGGTGACGAGGGGACGGTCCGAGGGCGTGGACGCCGGGGACGGCGAGCCCGGCGGGGGCCTGCGCGGGGTGGTCCGGCGGCTGCATCCGCTCGACTGGCTCGCGGGCGCCCTGCTGGTCCTGGGACTCCTCGCGGTGGTGACCGGGGCGCTGCCCCGGGGCCCGGCCGCGGACGAGATGCGACGCGTCGGGCCGTTGGTGGTGTTCCTGGGCACGGTGATCGTGATGGCCGAACTGACGGGCCGCGCTCAGGTCTTCGATGTGGTGGCGGCGTGGGTGGCACGGGCCGGGCGGGGCCGCTATCCGCTGCTCTTCGCGCTGTGCGTGCTGTTCGCCTCGCTCACCACGATCACGCTGAACCTCGACACCACGGCGGTGCTGCTCACCCCGGTCATGCTGGCGCTGGCCACCCGGCTGGGGATCCCGGCGGTGCCCCTGGCGATGACGACGGTGTGGCTGGCCAACACGGCGAGCCTGCTGCTGCCGGTCTCGAACCTGACGAACCTGCTGGCGGCGGACCGGGTGGCGCTGTCACCGTCCGGTCTGGCCGCGGTGATGTGGCTGCCCCAGCTGGCGTCGATCGCCGTGACGGCGGCATGCCTGTGGGTCTTCTACTGGCGGCGTGGGTGCCGCGGCGAGGGCCAGGACCGGTACGTCCCGCCCGCGGCGCCGGTGGCACGGGATCCCGTCCTGCTGCGGATCTGCTCGGTGGCGTGTGCGGGCTTCCTGCTGGCCATCCTGGTGGCGGACGTGCCGCTGTGGTCGGCCTCGCTGGCCGCGATGGTGGTGGTCGTGGCGGCGTTCGCCGCACGGCGCAGGCAGGAGCTGCGGCTGTCGCTGGTGCCGTGGCGGCTGCTGGTCCTGGTGCCCGGGATGTTCCTGGTGGTGCAGACGGTCGGCGCGCACGGCCTGCACGGTCTGCTGGAGTCCGCGCTCGGATCGGACGACGGTTTCCCGGGGATGCTGCGGTCGGCGGCGGTCGGAGCGGGGCTGTCGAACGTCGTGAACAACCTGCCCGCCTACCTGGCGGGTGAGGCGGCGGTCCCGGCGGCGAACCACGAGCAGTTGCTGGCGCTGCTGATCGGCGTCAATGTGGGGCCGCTCGTCACCCCATGGGCGTCGCTGGCGACGCTGCTGTGGTTCGAGCGGTGCCGTTGGCACGGGACCCGGATCGGGCTGGGCCGCTTCCTCGGTACCGGTCTGGTGCTGTCGGTGGCCGGCACCCTGGCCGCCGTGTCGGCGCTGGCGCTCGCCGGCTGACCGTCGCCGCGCGGTGGCACCGGGACGCGCCGCGGCGCCTGCCCTTGTCCGGTCGGGGACGGGGCAGGCGCCGCGTTCAGTTCCGTACGCCGTTGTACGGGACGTCTGTGTGCCGTGTCAGACCGTCAGGGAACGGTCCGTCGGGCGGATCGGGGCGTGCAGGGCACTGCTGCCGGTCAGGAAGCGGTCCACTCCGCGTGCGGCGGAACGGCCCTCGGCGATGGCCCAGACGATGAGGGACTGGCCGCGGCCGGCGTCGCCGGCGACGTAGACGCCGTCGACGTTGGTCGCGTAGTTCTCGTCGCGCGCGACGTTGCCGCGCTCGTCGAGCTCCAGGCCGAACTGCTGGACGAGGCCGTTGGCCTGGTCGGTTCCGGTGAAGCCCATGGCCAGGGTGACGAGCTGGGCCGGGATGACGCGCTCGGTGCCGGCCTTCTGCTCCAGCTTGCCGTCCTTGAACTCCACCTCGATGAGGTGCAGGGACTGGACGTTGCCGTCCTCGTCGCCCTCGAAGTGGGTGGTCGAGACGGAGTAGAGCCGCTCGCCGCCCTCCTCGTGCGCGGAGGTGACCTTGTAGAGCATCGGGAAGGTGGGCCAGGGCTGGTTGGCGTTCCGCTCCGCGCCCGGCTGCGGCATGATCTCCAGCTGGGTGACGGAGGCCGCGCCCTGCCGGTGGGCGGTGCCGACGCAGTCGGCGCCGGTGTCGCCGCCGCCGATGACGACGACGTGCTTGCCCTCGGCGGTGATCGGGGAGACCGTCAGGTCGCCCTCCTGCACCTTGTTGGCGAGCGGGAGGTACTCCATCGCGAAGTGGATGCCCTTGAGGTCGCGGCCCGGGACGGGCAGGTCGCGGGAGACCGTGGCGCCGGCCGCGATGACGACGGCGTCGTAGCGGCGGCGGAGCTTGGCGGCGTCGATGTCCTTGCCGATCTCCACCTCCGTGCGGAACTTGGTGCCCTCGGCGCGCATCTGCTCGATGCGGCGGTTGATGTGCGACTTCTCCATCTTGAACTCGGGGATGCCGTAGCGGAGGAGTCCTCCGATGCGGTCCGCGCGCTCGAAGACGGCGACGGTGTGGCCGGCCCGGGTCAGCTGCTGGGCTGCGGCGAGTCCCGCGGGGCCCGAGCCGACGACGGCGACGGTCTTGCCGGAGAGGCGCTCGGGCGGCTGCGGGGTGACGTCGCCGCTGTCCCACGCCTTGTCGATGATGCTGACTTCGACGTTCTTGATGGTGACGGCCGGCTGGTTGATGCCGAGGACACACGCAGACTCGCACGGAGCGGGGCACAGCCGGCCCGTGAACTCCGGGAAGTTGTTCGTGGCGTGCAGGCGCTCGGACGCCGCCGACCAGTCCTCACGGTAGGCGTAGTCGTTCCACTCGGGGATGAGGTTTCCGAGCGGACAGCCGTTGTGGCAGAACGGGATGCCGCAGTCCATGCAGCGGCCGGCCTGCTTGCTGATGATCGGGAGCAGCGATCCCGGAACGTAGACCTCGTTCCAGTCCTTGACACGCTCGCCGACGGGGCGGGTCTCGGCGACCTCGCGTCCGGTGGTCAGGAAGCCCTTGGGGTCAGCCATTGGTCGCCGCCTCCATCATCTTCTCGGTGGTCTCCTGCTCGGAGAGACCGGCGAGCTCAGCGGCGTCCTTGGCGGCGAGCACTGCCTTGTAGGTGGACGGGATGATCTTGCTGAAGCGGGCGGCGGCGGAGTCCCAGTCGGCCAGCAGCTTCTCGGCGACCGTGGATCCGGTCTCCTCCTGGTGGCGGCGCACGACGTCGTGCAGCCACTGCCTGTCGGTGTCGTCGAGCAGCTCGACGGCACCGATGTTGCCCGTGTTGACGTTGTCGAGGTCGAGGTCGATGACGTACGCGATGCCGCCGGACATGCCCGCGGCGAAGTTGCGTCCGGTCTCCCCGAGGACGACCGCGTGGCCGCCGGTCATGTACTCGCAGCCGTGGTCGCCCACGCCTTCCGAGACGACCGTGGCACCGGAGTTGCGGACGCAGAAGCGCTCGCCGGTCCGGCCGCGGAGGAACAGCTCGCCGCCGGTCGCACCGTAGCCGATGGTGTTGCCGGCGATGGTGGAGTACTCGGCGAGGTGGTCGGCGCCGCGGTCGGGGCGGACGATGACGCGTCCGCCGGAGAGGCCCTTGCCGACGTAGTCGTTGGCGTCGCCCTCCAGGCGCAGCGTCACGCCGCGCGGGACGAAGGCGCCGAAGGACTGGCCGGCGGAGCCGGTGAAGGTGATGTCGATGGTGTCGTCGGGCAGGCCCGCACCACCGAACTTCTTGGTGACCTCGTGTCCGAGCATCGTGCCGACGGTGCGGTTGATGTTGCGGATCGCGATCTGCGCGCGGACGGGCTGGGCGGCCTCGGGGGTGTCGGCGCCGAGGGCGTCGGCGGCGAGCTTGATCAGCTCGTTGTCGAGGGCCTTGGCCAGGCCGTGGTCCTGCTCGGCGATCTGGTGGCGCACCGCGCCCTCGGGCAGCTCGGGCACGTGGAAGAGGGGCTCGAGGTCGAGGCCCTGGGCCTTCCAGTGGGTGACGGCCCGATCGGTGTCGAGGAGTTCGGCGTGGCCGACGGCTTCCTCGATCGTGCGGAAGCCGAGTTCGGCGAGGATCTCGCGGACCTCTTCGGCGATGAACTCGAAGAAGTTGACGATGTACTCGGCCTTGCCGGAGAACCGGTCGCGCAGGACGGGGTTCTGGGTGGCGATGCCGACCGGGCAGGTGTCGAGGTGGCAGACGCGCATCATGACGCAGCCGGAGACGACGAGCGGCGCGGTCGCGAAACCGAACTCCTCGGCGCCCAGCAGCGCGGCGATGACGACGTCGCGGCCGGTCTTGAGCTGGCCGTCGGTCTGGACGACGATGCGGTCGCGCAGGCCGTTGAGCAGCAGCGTCTGCTGGGTCTCGGCGAGGCCGAGCTCCCAGGGGCCGCCCGCGTGCTTGAGCGAGGTGAGCGGCGAGGCGCCCGTGCCGCCGTCGTGGCCGGAGATGAGGACGACGTCCGCGTGGGCCTTGGAGACACCCGCGGCGACCGTTCCGACGCCGACCTCGGAGACCAGCTTCACGTGGATGCGGGCCGCCGGGTTGGCGTTCTTGAGGTCGTGGATCAGCTGAGCCAGGTCCTCGATGGAGTAGATGTCGTGGTGCGGCGGGGGCGAGATCAGGCCGACGCCCGGGGTGGAGTGCCGGGTCTTGGCGACCCACGGGTAGACCTTGTGGCCGGGCAGCTGGCCGCCCTCGCCGGGCTTGGCGCCCTGCGCCATCTTGATCTGGATGTCGTCCGCGTTGACCAGGTACTCGCTGGTGACTCCGAAGCGGCCGGAGGCGACCTGCTTGATGGAGGAACGGCGCGCCGGGTCGTAGAGGCGCTCGGCGTCCTCACCGCCCTCACCGGTGTTGGACTTGCCGCCCAGCTGGTTCATGGCGATGGCGAGGGTCTCGTGCGCCTCCTGGGAGATGGAGCCGTACGACATGGCGCCGGTGGAGAAGCGCTTGACGATCTCGGCGGCGGACTCGACCTCGTCGATGGAGATCGGCTCGCGGCCGCTCTTGAAGCCGAACAGGCCGCGGAGCGTCATGAGGCGCTCGGACTGCTCGTTGACCCGGCCGGTGTACTTCTTGAAGATGTCGTACCGGCGGTTGCGCGTGGCGTGCTGGAGGCGGAAGACCGTCTCCGGGTCGAACAGGTGCGGCTCGCCCTCGCGGCGCCACTGGTACTCGCCGCCGATCTCCAGCGCACGGTGCGAGGCGGAGATGCCGGAGGCCGGGTACGCCTTGGTGTGCCGGGCGGCGACCTCCTTGGCGACGACGTCGAGTCCGGCGCCGCCGATCTTGGTGGCGGTGCCGTTGAAGTACTGGGCGACGAAGGCCTCGTCGAGGCCGACGGCCTCGAAGACCTGGGCGCCGCGGTAGGAGGCGACGGTCGAGATGCCCATCTTGGACATGACCTTCAGGACGCCCTTGCCGAGGGCGTAGATCAGGTTGCGGATGGCCAGCTCGGGCTCGATGCCCTCGATGAACGTACCGGCGCGGACGAGGTCCTCGACGGACTCCATCGCGAGGTACGGGTTGACGGCTGCGGCGCCGTAACCGATGAGCAGTGCGACGTGGTGGACCTCGCGGACGTCGCCGGCCTCGACCAGCAGGCCCACCTGGGTGCGCTGCTTGGTGCGGATGAGGTGGTGGTGGACGGCCGAGGTGAGCAGCAGCGACGGGATCGGCGCGTGCTCGGCGTCGGAGTGCCGGTCGGACAGCACGATGAGGCGGGCGCCGTCCTCTATGGCGGCGTCGACCTCGGCGGTGATCTGCTCGATGCGGGCGGCGAGTGCGTCGCCGCCGCCGCTGACGCGGTAGAGGCCGGACAGGGTCGCGGCCTTCATGCCCGGCATGTCGCCGTCGGCGTTGATGTGTATGAGCTTGGCCAGCTCGTCGTTGTCGATCACCGGGAAGGGCAGTGTGACCGCCCGGCACGCCGCGGCGGTCGGCTCCAGGATGTTCCCCTGGGGGCCGAGCGTGGAGCGCAGCGAGGTGACGAGCTCCTCGCGGATGGCGTCCAGCGGCGGGTTGGTGACCTGCGCGAACAGCTGGGTGAAGTAGTCGAAGAGCAGCCGGGGGCGCTCGGAGAGCGCGGCGATCGGCGAGTCGGTGCCCATGGAGCCGAGGGGCTCGCCGGCGGTGCGGGCCATCGGGGCCAGGAGGACGCGGAGCTCTTCCTCGGTGTAGCCGAAGGTCTGCTGGCGGCGGGTGACCGAGGCGTGGGTGTGGACGATGTGCTCGCGCTCGGGGAGGTCCTCGAGCTCGATCTCGCCGGTCTCCAGCCACTCCTGGTACGGGTTCTCGGCGGCCAGGGACGCCTTGATCTCGTCGTCCTCGATGATGCGGTGCTCGGCGGTGTCGACGAGGAACATCTTGCCGGGCTGGAGGCGGCCCTTGCGGACGACCTTGGCCGGGTCGATGTCCAGGACGCCGACCTCGGAGGAGAGGACGACGAGGCCGTCGTCGGTGACCCAGTAGCGGCCGGGGCGCAGGCCGTTGCGGTCGAGGACCGCGCCGACCTGGGTGCCGTCGGTGAAGGTGACGCAGGCCGGGCCGTCCCAGGGCTCCATCATCGTGGAGTGGTACTGGTAGAAGGCGCGGCGGGCCGGGTCCATGGACGTGTGGTTCTCCCACGCCTCGGGGACCATCATCAGCACGGAGTGCGGCAGCGAGCGGCCGCCGAGGTGGAGCAGCTCCAGGACCTCGTCGAAGGAGGCGGAGTCGGAGGCGTCCGGGGTGCAGACGGGGAAGATGCGGTCGAGCTGCGCCTCGCCGAAGAGGCTGGAGGCGAGCTGGGACTCGCGGGCCTTCATCCAGTTGCGGTTGCCCTTGACCGTGTTGATCTCGCCGTTGTGCGCGACGAAGCGGTACGGGTGGGCGAGCGGCCAGCTCGGGAAGGTGTTCGTGGAGAAGCGGGAGTGGACCAGCGCGACCGTGGTGGCGAAGCGGCGGTCGGAGAGGTCCGGGAAGAACGGCTCCAGCTGCCCGGTGGTGAGCATTCCCTTGTAGACGATCGTGCGTGCGGAGAGCGAGGGGAAGTACACCCCGGCCTCACGCTCGGCGCGCTTGCGCAGGACGAACGCCTTGCGGTCCAGCGCGATGCCGGTGCTCGTGCCGTCGGCGACGATCAGCTGGCGGAATTCGGGCATCGTGGCCCGGGCGCCGTTGCCGAGGATGTCCGGCGTGACCGGGACCTGGCGCCAGCCGAGGACGTCGAGGCCCTCTTCGGCGGCGATCTTCTCGATCTGCTTGACGCCGTCGGTGGACTCGTCCGCCGGCAGGAAGGCGATGCCGACGGCGTAGGAGCCGGCCTCGGGGAGGTCGAACGTGACCTCTTCGCGGAGGAAGGCGTCCGGGACCTGAAGAAGAATGCCGGCGCCGTCACCCGAGTCGGGCTCGGATCCTGTGGCGCCGCGGTGTTCGAGGTTGCGCAATACGGTCAGCGCCTGCTCGACCAGCTCATGGCTGGCCACACCGGTCAGAGTGGCCACGAACCCGACGCCACAGGCGTCGTGCTCGTTACGGGGGTCGTACATCCCCTGCTGGACAGGGCGACCGTCCATGGGCGACCAGGCGTCGGAACGCATCGGCTCTCCCGTCGTCGTCGTGGCATGTGCTGTGCCGAGGGACGACGTTGGCCCTCTGCGAAATTTCGTGCAGGTTACATGATGGAACGCTTCTCAAAAAGCGGAAAGACTGTTCCAGCATGCGGACACCACGGACTCGTGGCGGCGGGGGTCCTGGGCGGACGATCCGGTGATTCACGTCCGGGAGACCGCAGAGAGCAGGCGTCGTTGCCTGCGGTGTCTACGGCTCTTTCCCAGCGGTCACAGAATTGAAACCGCCGAGTAATGGCTACTTATGTGTAGCGCTGCATAGGGTCTCATTTTAAGGCCGCGCGGCCTCATCCGCCCAGAGGTGTGCGCCACGACATACGTCACACCGGTCACCCCCGAGGACGCCGACGGGGCCTCGGGGGCCACAGCGGGGAGCCTCGACAGGAGGCCGAGAGGGCCGCCTCCCCACCTCCGCGCACGGCCGAAGCGACGTGAAACCGCTGGTGAGGCCCCGGCACCCCCTGTTAACTTCAAGGTCGTTCGTCCATACGACCGGGGGGATATGCATGCGTAAAACCAAGATCATCGGCATGGGGCTCATACCCGTGCTGATGTGCGGGACGATCGGCGCCGGCATGACGGCAGCGCTCGTCCTGACGGCTCCGGCGGCATCGGCCACCGACCGGGCGTGGGGGCCGCCCACAGCCCTGACCAGCACGAGCACCGCGAACACCAGCCCGGGCGTGCAGGTGACGCCGGACGGCACCGCCGTGACCGTGTGGACCCGTGGTACCGCGGACGGTCCGCAGGAACTCTGGGGGGCGACCCGACCGGCCGAAGCCACCTCATGGAGTGCCCCGGTCCGTATCGCTTCCGACCAGCACTACGTGCGCGACGTGCACCTGGTCACCGAGGCGGACGGCTCGGTGACGGCAGGCTGGGGGCACTCCAGGACGGACGACTCCGGCCCGTACAGCACGTCGAGGCTCGCGGCCGGAGCGGCGGCGTGGACGGCCCCCGCACCCTTCACACCCGCCGCCTACGTGTACGACCTCGTACTGGTGAGTGGACCCGGTGGCCGCCTCACCGCTGTCTGGAACGGCGAACCGACTCCAGGGGGGGACCAGCAGGAGGACGGACTGTACGCCTCCGACCTGGCCGCACCAGGAGGCACATGGTCCGAGGGGGTGCCGATCGGCAGCGGTTATTCCTACGAACTGAAGGCGGCGTCGGCGGCCGACGGTGCGGTGACCGTCGCCTGGCACGCGGACCTCGACGGGTCGGAGCAGGTGCGGGTGGCGAGCCGGGCGGCCGGCTCGGCCGGCTGGAGCACCCCCGAGGCGCTGAAGACCGGTGACTCCCTGCTCGAACTGGACGTGCGAGCGGCTGCCGGTGGCGCGTCCCTGGTCAGCTGGTGGGGGGCCGGCCTCACCCGCTCGCTCGTCTACCGCCCGGCGGGCAGCACGACGTGGGGTGGCACGGAAGACCTGCCCGCGGACCCGCACCCGGGTACCACCTCGCCGCCGCAACTCGAACCCGACGGCCGGGTGACCGCGATGTGGTCCAGTGACAGCACCCTGCTGCGGACGGCCACCCGTGCGCTGGACGGCACGTGGTCACAGCCCCGCACCGTCGCCGGGGCGGAGGTGTTCAAGCTCTGGGGCCCGGCCATGGGCCGCGACGGCTCGCTCACCGCCATGTGGACGACGCTCGAGGGCGAACTGTGGGCCGTGGTGCGCTCGGACGGTGTCTGGGGCCCGGCCGTGCACGTGGGTCAGGTCAACCTCCACGCGCAGGGCTCCGTGGCCACCGGCACGGACGGCCGTGCCGTGGCCGTGTGGAACAAGCAGCTCGGCCTGACGCCCGACTACCACCCCATCGAGCAGGTCTGGACGACGGCCACGGGCGCCGCGAAGCCGGCCGCCCCGCCCTCGCACCGGGACCACGTCGGTGACGACGGCTTCCCCGACCTGTTCGCGCGCGGGACCAACGGCTCGCTGCTCGTGTACCAGGGCAACGCGTCCGGAAGGGTGTCGGTGACCGCCGACGGCGGTACCTGGCCCACGACGTCCACGCTCATACCCTTCGGCGACCTCGACGGCGACGGAGCGAACGACACCCTGGTCACCGACGCGACGGGCTCTCTTCACCGTTACAGCCCGCCGCGGGGCACCGTCGTCACTCCTCGGTCCCCGTCGGTGCGGTTGAACAGCAGCTGGTCGGGCTTCAACGGTCTGACCTACTCCGGCGACTTCACCTCGGACGGCCTGCCCGACCTGGTGGCCCGCGAGACCGCGACCGGCGACCTGCGCCTGTTCGCGGGCACCAGCGGCGGGGTCCTCACCCCCGCCGGCCGGATCGGTACCAGCTGGAACGGCCTGACCATCGTCGGCGCCGGTGACCTCAACGGTGACAAGCACGCGGACCTTGTCGCCCGCACCGCCAACGGCGACCTGTACCGCTACAACGGCACCGGCAAGGGGACCATCTCCTCCGGCGTGAAGATCGGCTCCGGCTGGGGCGGCATGGCCGACTTCGTCGGCATCGGCGACCTCACCGGCGACGGCAGGGACGACATCCTCGGCCGCACCAACACCGGTGACCTGTACCGCTACGCAGGCAACGGCACCGGAGGCATCGGCTCCGGTGTCAAGATCGGCACCGGCTGGAAGAGCTTCGCCGGTATCCACTAGCGCGGCGCGGCGGGAAGCGGCGAAGGCAGGTCCCCTGACCGGGGGGCCTGCCCTCGCCGTACGCAGGTGCGTGAGCCGCGCGGCCCGTCAGCCGGCCGCCACGCCGAAGAGCGTGCCCAGACCGTAGGTGACCGCCGCGGCGGCCCCGCCGAGCAGGAGCTGGCGCAGTCCGCTGAACCACCAGGTCCGCGCCGTCACCCTGGCCACCACCGCGCCGCAGCCGAAGAGACCGGCCAGGGCGAGCAGGACGGCGGGCCACATCTGCGAAGCGCCCAGCAGGTAGGGCAGTACGGGCAGCAGGGCCCCCAGGGCGAAGGCGCCGAAGGAGGACACGGCCGCGACGAGCGGCGAGGGCAGGTCGCCCGGGTCGATCCCCAGCTCCTCGCGGGCGTGTATCTCCAGAGCCTGTTCCGGATCCCGGGAGAGCTGCCGCGCGACCTCCTGGGCGAGTGCCGGCTCGACTCCGCGTGACTCGTAGAGCGCGGCGAGCTCCCGCATCTCGTCCTTGGGGTGCTTGCGGAGCTCGCGCCGTTCGACGGCCAGCTCGGCCTCGACGAGCTCACGCTGCGAGGCGACGGAGGTGTACTCCCCCGCCGCCATCGAGAACGCGCCGGCGGCGAGCCCGGCCAGACCCGTGATGACGATGGTCTGCTGGGAGACGGCCCCTCCGGCGACGCCCGTCATCAGGGCGAGGTTGGAGACGAGACCGTCCATCGCGCCGAACACCGCGGGCCGCAGCCAGCCGCCGTTGACGTCGCGGTGGGTGTGGTTGTCCCGGTGCGCCTCGTGCAGTACGGCGTCGGTCTCGATGATGGACACAGCTCTCCCCTTCTCCGTGAGCGGACCCCGTGTACTGCTCCCGCTCCACACCGTCGAAAGTACGCACGAAAAAGGGCTCCCGCCAGCAAGGAAGGCCGAACTTACCTACCCTCGGAACGTCACCCATGCGGTCGATTTGTACGAAATCGCGCCTCGCTCGGGTGTGGGCGGGGAAACCTCGCGTATCCGGTTGTTCCGGGTGCGAGCGAAGGGTCGGCACGATGGAGCTCATGGCGGACGGTCCGGCGGCGGGCACGGGCGACCGGGCGCGGGGGGCCTTGCTGGGGCTCGCGGTGGGGGACGCGCTCGGTGCCCCGGCGGAGAACATGCGCCCGTCCGAGATCCGCCGCCGCTGGGGCCGTATCGAGGGCTTCGTCAGTGACGACCCGGCCGGGACCGACGACACGGAGTACGCCATCTTCTCCGGGCTCCTGCTGGCGAGGCACGGTTCCGCGCTCACCGTCGCGCATGTCGAGAGGGCCTGGCACCACTGGATCGCCGACCTGGACGAGGGTCCGTTCCGGGGTGCGGGGTTCAGCGAGCGCGGGACGCTGGAGAACCTGCGGCGCGGTCTCGCCGCCCCGATCTCGGCCCAGCACCGGCACGCGTGGAGTGACGGTCTCGCCATGCGGGCGGCGCCGTTCGGGGTGTTCGCCGCCGGCCGGCCGGCCGAGGCCGCCCGCCTGGTGGCCGTGGACGGGCAGGTCAGCCACGACGGGGAGGGCATCTACGGCGGGCAGGCGGTCGCGGCGGGGGTGGCCGCCGCCATGGTGGGAGCGGGGCTCGCCTCGGTGATCGCCGCGGCGCTCTCGGTGGTGCCGATGGACTCCTGGACGGCCCGCTCGCTGCGCCGGGCGGTCACGGCCGCGCAGCGCACGTACCCGGACCGGCTGACCGGGGAACGCGCGGTGCGCTCGGCGGTCGTGATCGGCGGTTACCCGTGGACGGACCTGGCGCCGGAGGCGGTGGGCCTGGCCTTCGGCGCGTTCACGGCGGCGCGGGGTGACTTCCGTACGGCGGTCCTCACGGCCGTGAACATGGGCCGGGACGCCGACACCACGGCCGCCGTGGCGGGAGCACTCGCGGGCGCCCTGCACGGGATGTCGGCGATCCCCCCGGACTGGGCGGCGGCGATCGGCCCGGTGCGGGGCAGCTGCCTGCCCTCGATGCGCGGCTACCACGTCCTGGACATCGCGGAACTGCTGACCCCGGACGACGGGGAGGACCACCGGCCGGAGGCCCCGCGGGCCCGGGACCGGGAGCCCGGGACGGACCACCGGCCCGCTCCGGACCACACCCCCTCAGCGCTCCGCCGTCCCGCCCCGGACCACGCGCCCCCGGCACACCGCGAGCCGGCCCCCGGCTGCCCGGCCGCCCTCGAACACGGGCCCGCCGCGCCGTCCGCCGGCCGGTCGCCCGTTCCCGCGTGGTACAGGCCCGTACGCGTACGGCCGGGCGCTCCGGCCTCCGGCGCCCGGTGGGACGCCGGATGACCGCCGCCCGCTCCACCCGGCGGGGCACGCCCACCGCGTCGCCGGAGTCCGCCCCGCAGGTGGCCGTCCGGATCGCGGCCGGGCCTGCGGCCCCCAGCGGCGTTCCGGACGGCCGCGGCTCCCCGGCCAGGCTGTCCAGGATCGAGGGGCTGCTGCTCGGACTGGCCGCCGGTGACGCCGCCGGGTGGCCTGCCGCGCGGCACCGGGCGGCACGGATGCCGGAGTGGACGAGGCGGCTCACCCGGGAGCTGGACACCTTCGCGGAGCAGAACGCGACGACGACGCTCCCCGTGCCCATCGCCCTCAACCAGCCGCCCGAACCGCTGCGGCTCGGTCCGTCGGACGACGCCGAATGGGCCGCGTTCGCCGCCCGGACCGTGCTGGCCGCCGCCGCCGACCACACTCCGGACCTCTCCCCCGGCCACCGCATGCGGGACGCGGTCGACCGGGCGTGGAACGCGCTGGCGGCGAAGGTCGCCGCCGCGAGCGCCCGGGCGCCGGAGGTCGAGTCCGCCGTGCTGCCGCTGCGGGCCCGGATCTCCGTACGGGCCGGGCTGGGCAACCTGGCCGCCGGGCTGCGCCCGCCCGCCACCGGTCACGACAACCCGCACTACTTCGACGACGCCGCGTGCGTGCGCGCCGCCGTACTCGCCCTCGTGCACCCGGGTGATCCGGCGGCGGCGGCGGAGCTCGCCGAGTTCGACGCGCGGTACACCCAGGACGGCGACGGGGTGCACGGCGCGCGCGCCGTCGCCGCCGCGATCGCCGAGGCCCTCGCGGGAGCGGATGTCGACACGGTGGTGAACGCCGCGCTGGACCAGCTTCCCGAGGGCACCGAGATCGCCCGCAACGCCGTCCACGCCGTGCGGCTGGCCCGGGAGTTCGCGGACGAGGCGGCGGGCGCCTTCGCTCTCGTCCCCGTGCTGGAGCACCAGATCGTGGACCACGTCTACAGCTACGGGATCGCCGCGGCCGAGACCGTGCCGGTCGCGCTCGCGCTGACGACCGCGGCCCGGGGCGAGTTCGCCCAGGCCGTGCCCGCCGCGGCCTGCCTGTCCCGGGTCGCCGACTCGGCCCCCGCGCTCGCCGGGGCCCTGACCGGGGCGCTGGGCGGGGCGGCGACCGTGCCCTCGGGCTGGCGGGAGGCGTGCCGGACGCTGGCCGGGTGCGCGCTGCCCCTGCTGGCAGGCACGGATCTCATCGAACTCGCCGGGCTGCTGGCAGCCACGGAACCGGCCACCACGGGTGGACAATTCCGACATGGCACACAAAGCATCCGAACCGCTCGCGGCCGGCACGACCACCACGACGCTCACCCTGGATGAACGCATCACCGGAGCCCTCGTCGGCGCGGCCGTCGGCGACGCGCTCGGCGGCCCCGTCGAGGGCTGGACGCCCGAGCAGATCGCGGAGCGCCACGGCGGCCGGGTGACCGGCGTCGTCGGACCCTGGTACGGCGACGACTGGCGCACCGCGCGCCCCATCGCCCCCTACCACAAGGGCGACGGACACGTCACCGACGACACCCTGATGACGCACGCGCTGATCCGGGTGTACGAGACGGTGCGGGACCATCTCGACGCGTACGCCGTCGCCGACCACCTCGTACCGGACCTGATGTCACGTCCCCGCTGGATCCCGGAGCTCGAGGCCGAGGCGCTTCCCCTCCAGCGGATCTTCCTCGCCGAGAAGTGGATCGTCACGCGGCTGCACTACGGGCACGCCGACCCCCGTGAAGCCGGCTCCGGGAACATCGTCAACTGCGGGGCGGCGATGTACATGGCGCCGGTCGGTCTGGTCAACGCGGCCCACCCGGAGGCCGCGTACGCGGAGGCACTCGATGTCGCGGGCGCCCACCAGTCCTCCTACGGCCGGGAGGCGGCCGGGGTGCTGGCCGCCTCCGTCGCCGCCGCGTGCGCCCCGGACGCGAGTCCCGTCTCCGTCGTCGAGACCGCTCTGGCCCTCGCCAAGGACGGCACCCGGGCGGCGATCGAGTCGGTGTGCGAAGTGGCTTCCCGTCACACGGACTTCGAGTCGGCGCTGATGCCGCTGCGCGCCGCCGTCGCCCCCTTCGACACGGTCGGCCCTCACTACCGCGATCCCTCGCTCGGCGCCCGGCGGCCCTCCCGGCTGCACTCCGTCGAGGAACTGCCGGTCGCACTCGGCATGCTGCTCGTCGGCGACGGCGACTACCGTCGCACGGTGCTCGGCTCGGTCAACTACGGCCGCGACTGCGACTCGATCGCCACGATGAGCGGCGCGCTCGCGGGCGCCCTCCACGGCGAGCAGTCGATCCCCGCGACGTGGGTGAAGACGGTCTCGGAGGCCAGCCGCCTCGATCTGCAGGCGCCGGCACGGGCGCTGGCGGAGGTGGCCCGGGAGATCTTCGCCCGGGACACGAAGCGGCGCCGGGCGCACGAGGCGGCCTTCGCCGCGCTGACGGCCGGTGTCCGGTGACCGTACGTCTGACATGGGTCCAGCCCGAGGACCTGGTGGGCCACGAACTGCGCCAGGCCCGGCAGGACGGCCGGGACGCCGGGGACGTCGAGCAGCGCTGGCTCGCGGCGGGCGGTGCGCCGGCCCCGGAGCGCGCGGGGGCCTCGGAAGTCTCCGCGCCACGCCGGCTGCGCGCGCTCGCCGGGCGGCTGCTGGACGAACTCGCCCTGCTGGAGTGCCCGACCGCCGCCGACGAGCCGACCGGCCTGGCCGGGATCCGGGCCGCCTGCCCTCGCTGGCCCGCCCCCCGCACCCGCCCGGTGTCCCTGGAGCCCGACCGCCTGCACGCGGCCTGGCTGGGCCGGGCCGCGGGCTGCCTGCTGGGCAAACCGGTCGAGAAGCTGCCGTTGGCGGGTATCCGCGCCCTGGCGCGCGCCGCGGGCAACTGGCCGCTCACCACCTGGTTCACCGCCCGGGGGGTGCCCCGTGAACTGACCGCGGCCCACCCGTGGAACCGCCGGTCGGCGGCCACCTCCCTGGCGGAGAACATCGACGGGATGCCCGAGGACGACGATCTCGACCATCCCCTGCTGACCGTGCTGCTGCTGCGGAGGTACGGACGCGGGTTCAGCACGTCCGATCTCGCCCGGCTGTGGCTCGACGAACTCCCGGCCGGCCGGGTCTTCACCGCCGAGCGCGTCGCCTACCGCAATCTGCTCGACGGCATCGAGCCACCGGACACCGCACGTCACCGCAACCCGTTCCGCGAGTGGATCGGCGCCCGGATCCGGGCCGACGTGCACGGCTGGACCAACCCCGGCGATCCGGGAGCAGCCGCCGAGCAGGCCCACCGGGACGCGGTCCTCACGCACACGGCCAACGGTGTGTACGGGGCGATGTTCACCGCCGCCGCCCTGGCGGAGGCGGCCGGCGGCGAGACGGACGTGCACGGCTGTCTGGCGGCGGGCCTGCGCGTGGTGCCGCCCCGGTCCCGGTACGCGCACGCGGTACGCCTCGGCATCCGGACGGCCCGCGCCGAACAGGACTTCGACACGGTCGTGGACCGCCTCCACGACGCCTACGGGCCCACCCACCACTGGGTGCACGTCCTGCCCAACACGGCACTGCTCGCCGCCGCCCTCACCCACGCGGACGGGGACTTCGGCCGCTCCATCGGCTGCGCGGTGTCCGGCGGCTGGGACACCGACTCGAACGGGGCGACGGCCGGCTCGCTCGCCGGCCTGCTGGCGGGACGGGCCGCCGCCCTGCCCGACCACTGGACCGCCCCGCTGAAGAACCGCCTCGCCACGTCCGTGTCCGGATTCGGCTCCGTCGGCTTCGACACCCTCGCGCACATGACCTGTCAGGAGGTACGCCGCCCATGACGACGATCGTGGTGCTCGGCAGCACCAGCATGGACCTGGTCGCCCACGTCGCCCGGGCACCCGGGCGCGGGGAGACCGTCACCGGACGGCAGTTCCGGACCGTCCCCGGCGGCGCGGGGGCCGGCCAGGCGGTCGCCGCGGCCCGCGCGGGAGGGGACGTGGTGATGATCGGCGCGGTCGGGACCGACGAGTACGGCTCGCTGCTCCGCGCGCGTCTGGAGCACGCCGGCGTGGACACGGAGCTGCTGCACACCGTGGCGGGGCCCAGCGGCACCGCGCACGTGGTCCTCGACGACGAGGGACCCGGGGCGACCGTCGTGGTCCCCGGCGCGAACGGCTCGGTGACCGGGCTCGGTCCGGGCGGGGAGGCGGCCGTCGCGACGGCGGGCCTGCTGCTCCTGGAACTCGGACTCCCGGCGGCCGTCGTGACCGAGGCGGCGCGCACGGCCAAGGCCCACGGGGTGCGGACGGTCCTCACCCCCTCCCCCGTGGAGACCCTGCCGTCCGGTCTCCTGGACGCCGTCGACCTGCTGGTCCCCGACGAGCGGGAGGCAGCGGCCCTGACCGGACACGAGGAGCCGCACGCGGCTGCGCGGATCCTGCTCCGGGACGTTCCCGAGGTCGTCATCACCCTCGGCCGCAGGGGATGCCTGTACGCGGCCCGGGGCAGCGAAGCGGTCCTCTTCCCCGCCCCAGAGGCCGCCGCCGCCGACACATCCGGCGACAGGGCCGCCTTCGTCGGCACGCTCGCCGTGGCGCTCGGCGAGGGCCTGCCCGTGTCCGAAGCCGTGGCCCGCGCCTCCTCGGCCCCGGCGCCCCGTGTCCCAGGGCCCGGCGCCTCGACGTCCGTGCCCGGTCGCAGAGAGAGCGATGCCGCATGACCACTGCCGCACCCACGACGCCGCCGCTCGCAGGCCTGCGGGTCCTTGACCTCGCCACGTTGTTCGCCGGGCCGCTCGCGGCCACCATGCTGGGGGACTTCGGGGCCGAGGTCATCAAGGTCGAGCACCCCCGGAAACCCGACCCGTCACGCGGTCACGGCCCCGCGAAGGACGGGATCGGCCTGTGGTGGAAACTGCTCGGCCGCAACAAGCGCACGCTGACCCTCGATCTGTCCGCCCCGGGCGGCCGGGACGTGCTGCTGCGGCTGGCCGCGGACACCGACGTGATCATCGAGAACTTCCGCCCGGGCACCCTGGAACGCTGGGGCCTGGGCTGGGAGGAACTGCGCGCGGTCAACCCGCGCCTGGTGCTGGCCAGGGTCACGGGCTTCGGGCAGAAGGGCCCGTACGCCCACCGGCCCGGTTTCGGCACTCTCGCCGAGGCGATGAGCGGCTTCGCCGCCGTCACCGGGGAGCCGGACGGGCCGCCGACCCTGCCGCCGTTCGGGCTCGCCGACTCGATCGCCGCTCTCGCCACGGCGTACGCGGTGATGACGGCCCTGGCCGGCCGTGACCGCACCGGAGCCGGCCAGGTGGTGGACATGGCGATCATCGAACCGATCCTGACCGTGCTGGGGCCGCAGCCACTCTGGTACGACCAGCTCGGCTACGTCCAGCCGCGCACCGGCAACCGCTCCCGCAACAATGCCCCGCGCAACACCTACCGCACCGCCGACGGCCACTGGGTCGCCGTCTCGACCTCCGCCCAGTCGGTGGCGGAGCGCGTGATGCGTCTGGTGGGGCGCCCCGAACTGATCGGGGAGCCGTGGTTCTCCGCGGGGAGCACGCGTGCCGAGCACGCCGACGAACTCGACGAGGCGGTGGGCCACTGGATCGCCCGGCGCACCAGGGAGGAGGCGGTGGACGCCTTCGAGAAGGCCGAGGCCGCGATCGCGCCGATCCACGACGTGCGGGACGTGATGGAGGACCCCCAGTACCGGGCGCTCGGCACGATCACGGAGGTCGACGATCCCGAGCTGGGGCCACTGCGGATGCAGAACGTGCTGTTCCGGCTCTCGGAGACCCCGGGGGCGATCCGCTGGGCGGGCCGGCCGCACGGAGCGGACACGGAGGAGATCCTCGCGGAGGCCGGTCTCTCCGCGGCCGCTGTCGCGGCCCTGCGGGACGAGGGGGCGCTGTGAGCGGCCCGGCGGTGGCCCTGACCTGGCTGTACGTGCCCGGGGACCGGCCGGAGGTGGTCCGCAAGGCGCTCGGATCGGGAGCGGACGTCGTGATCGTCGACCTGGAGGACGCGGTCGCCCCGGGCCGCAAGGAGTACGCGCGGAAGGCGACGGCGGAACTCCTCTCGGACCCGGTCACGGTGGACCCGATGGCGGTGCCGGTCCACGTCCGGGTGCACGGCGAGGACGACGTGACGGCGCTGGCGGGGCTGCCGGGGCTGTCAGGGATGCGACTTCCCAAGATCACGCACGCCGCTTCCGTGCACCACGTGGCGGCTCTGGCGCGGGGTGTGCCGCTGTATCCGCTGCTGGAGTCGGCCCTGGCCATCGAGCACGCGTACTCGATCGCCGGGGCGCACCCCTCCGTGGGCGGCATCGCGCTGGGCGAGGCGGACCTCCGGGCCGACCTGGGGGTGCGGGACGACGGCGGCCTCGACTGGCCGCGCAGCCGCGTGGTGATCGCCGCCCGGGCCGCCGGGCTCGACCCGCCCGTGATGTCGGTGTACCCCGATGTCCGGGACCTCTCCGGGCTGCGGGCGTCCTGCGCGCACGGACGGGGTCTCGGTCTGCTCGGCCGGGCCGCGATCCACCCACGGCAGCTGCCGGTCATCGAGCGGGCCTTCCGGCCCACGGCCAGGGAGGTCGAGGCCGCGGAGCAGATCCTGGAGGCGTCACGGACCGAGGCGGGGGCCCAGGCCCTGCCGGACGGGAGGTTCGTCGACGCGGCGGTGGTGGCGTCAGCGGAACGCACGCTCTCGTTGGCGCGACGGCGTTGAGGCCGTGGGACGCGCGAAGGGGCCGCCGGACCTGTACAGGTCCGGCGGCCCCTTCCACGGTCTGCGAGCGTCAGCTCCTGTCGGCCTTCTGCGGTGACTCGTCGGCCTCCGTGTCCGTCGCCTGGTCCCCGGGGGCGTCGGCGGTGGCCTCCGAGGAGTCGGAGGGCGCGTCCTGCGCGGAGCCGGCGTCGGTGGCCTTCCCGGCGTCCTTGGTGAGGTCCACGGCGGCGGGCTCGACGACCTCCTCGCGGCCGGGGCGCACCTTCGCCGAGAGCACGATGTAGGTGACGGCGAGCACGAAGACGATGATGGCGGTCCACACGTTGAGCCGGAGGCCCAGCACGTGGTGTGCCTCGTCGACGCGCATGTACTCGATCCAGGCGCGTCCCGCGCAGTACGCCGCGACGTACAGCGCGAAGGCCCGGCCGTGTCCGAGCGTGAAGCGGCGGTCCGCCCAGATCACCAGGAGTGCCACGCCGACGCACCAGAGCGACTCGTAGAGGAACGTCGGGTGGTAGGTGCCGGCGACCCGGTTCGCGCCCTCGCTGATCTCCAGCGCCCAGGGGACGTCCGTCGGCTTGCCGTACAGCTCCTGGTTGAACCAGTTGCCCCAGCGGCCGATCGCCTGGGCGAGCGCGATGCCGGGGGCCAGCGCGTCCGCCCAGGCCGGGAGCGGGATCCCACGCCGGCGGCAGCCGATCCAGGCACCGACCGCGCCGAGCGCGATCGCGCCCCAGATACCGAGGCCGCCCTCCCAGATCTTGAAGGCGTCCACCCAGTTCTCACCGTCGCTGAAGTACAGCTGGTAGTCGGTGATCACGTGGTAGAGCCTGCCGCCGACCAGGCCGAAGGGCACGGCCCAGACGGCGATGTCGGCGACGGTGCCGGCTTTGCCGCCCCTGGCGATCCAGCGCTTGTTGCCGAACCAGACGGCGACGAAGACACCGATGATGATGCAGAACGCGTAGCCGCGGAGCGGGATCGGGCCGAGCTCGATCACGCCGGTCGACGGGCTGGGAATGAAGGCAAGGTTCATGACGGGGTCGACGCTACCCTGCCGGACGGGACGTACGGCAAGCCGTCCGGCAACTTCTGGGTAACGGGGCCCCCGGCGGAGTATCCGCCGGAGCGCCCCCCGGGCCTACGGCGTGGTCCCGGTGGTGGCCGGTTCCTTGCCCTTGTTCGCCTCTTCGACCCACTTCTTGAGGTTGGCCACGGAGATCTGCTCGTCCCCCTTCTTCGGGAAGACCGACTCGCCGTTGAGCAGGGCGGTCGGCGTGCCCTCGAATCCTCCCTCGGTGAACGCCTTGTTGGACTTCTCCACCCAGCTGTCGTGGGTGCCGTCCTCCACACAGCTGCGGAAGGCGGGGGTGTCCAGGCCGTCGACCTTGCCGGCCAGCTCGATCAGCTTGCCGTTGTCGCCGAAGGCGTCGTCGGTCTCCGCGGGCTGATTGCGGTAGAGGACGTCGTGGTACGGGGCGAACTTGCCGACGTCCTGGGCGCAGGCGGCCGCGTTGGCCGCGCGCAGCGAGCCGCTGCCGCCGAGATTTCCGTCGATGATCGTGGCCAGGTGGTACTCCACCTTCAGTCGGCCGCTGTCCGTGAGCTCCGTGATCGTGTCACGGAAGGCGTTCTCGAACTGGGCGCAGACCGGACAGCGGAAGTCCTCCCAGATCGTGAGCGTGGACGGCGCGTCGTCGGCCCCGACCTGGAGGGCGAGTCCGTCCTCGCCCATGGCCCCGGAGGGGGTGACGGCGGGCCCCGCCTCGCTGTCCTTGTCGTTCTTGCCGGCGTTGGCGGCGATCACGCCGATCACGGCGGCCAGCGCGAGCACCCCCACCACGGCGGTGGAGACGATCAGCGTGCGGCGGCGGCGCTCCCGTGCCCGGTCCTGCTCACGCTGCTGGACGAGCCGGTCACGCGCGGCTCTTCTTCGGTCTTGGTTCTTCTCGCTCACACGCCGTGAACGAACCGGGGAGGCACGTCAGCGCCTCCCCGGTCCCAGGTCCACCCGTACGGATGACGGGGCGGTCAGCGCTGTCGAACGCCCTCCGCCAGCTCGCCGGCCAGCGCCCGGACGGCGGCGAGGCCCGCGGCCTCGTCGGGGGCGTCCAGCATCCGCTTGACGAAGGCCGAGCCGACGATCACCCCGTCGGCGAAGCCGGCCACCTGCCGGGCGTGCTCGGCGGTGGACACGCCGATGCCCACGCAGACCGGCAGGTCGGTGGTGGCGCGGGTGCGCCTCACCAGGTCCTGGGCCTGCTCGCCGACCGATGCGCGGGTGCCGGTGACCCCCATCAGGGAGGAGGCGTACACGAAGCCCGAGCCCGCCGCCGTGATGGTGGCGAGGCGCGCGTCCTTGCTGCTCGGGGCGACGACGAAGACGGTGGCGAGACCGTGCTTCTCGGCGTGCTCCCTCCACAGTCCGGACTCCTGGACCGGCAGGTCGGGCAGGATGCACCCGGCGCCGCCCGCGTCGGCGAGCTCGGCGGTGAAGCGCTCCACGCCGTAGCGGTCGATCGGGTTCCAGTACGTCATGACGAGGATCGGCGCGCCGGTCGCCTCGTGCGCCTCACGGACCGTGCGCATGATGTCGGCGATCCTCACCCCGCCGCGCAGCGCGATGTCGTCGGCGGTCTGGATGACGGGTCCGTCGAGGACGGGGTCGCTGTGCGGGAGGCCCACCTCGATGACGTCGGCGCCGCCCGCCACGGCGGCCTTGACGGCCGCGATACCGCCGTCGACGGTCGGGAAGCCGCCGGGCAGGTAGGCGATGAGTGCCGCTCGGCCCTCGGACGCCGCCCCGGCCAGCGTCGCTTCGAGTAGCTCTCGGTTGCCGCTCACTTGGTGACCTCTTCCTCTCCGTCGGCCACGTCGGCCTCGACGACCGCGTCGGCACCGTCGTACAGCCCGAAGTACCGCGCCGCGGTGTCCATGTCCTTGTCTCCGCGGCCTGACAGGTTGATCAGGATCAGCCCGTCCTCGCCGAGCTCCCGTCCGACCTCCAGGGCCCCGGCCAGCGCGTGCGCGCTCTCGATGGCCGGGATGATGCCCTCGGTGCGGGAGAGGAGGCGCAGCGCCCGCATGGCGGCGTCGTCGGTCACCGCCCGGTACTCACCGCGGCCGACGTCCTTGAGGTAGGCGTGCTCGGGGCCGATGCCCGGGTAGTCGAGCCCTGCCGAGATCGAGTAGGGCTCGGTGATCTGGCCTTCCTCGTCCTGGAGGACGTAACTGCGTGAGCCGTGCAGGATGCCGGGCTCGCCGGCGGTCAGGGTCGCCGCGTGCTCACCGGTCTCCACCCCGTGTCCGGCGGGTTCGCAGCCGATCAGCCGGACGTCCGCGTCCGGGATGAAGGCGTGGAAGAGGCCGATGGCGTTGGAACCGCCGCCGACGCAGGCGACGGCGGCGTCCGGCAGGCGTCCGGTGCGCTCGAGGATCTGGCGGCGGGCCTCGACCCCGATGACCCGGTGGAAGTCGCGGACCATCGCCGGGAAGGGGTGCGGCCCGGCCACGGTGCCGAAGAGGTAGTGCGTGCGGTCCACGTTGGCGACCCAGTCGCGGAACGCCTCGTTGATGGCGTCCTTGAGGGTCCTGGACCCGGACTTCACCGCGACGACCTCGGCGCCCAGCATCCTCATCCGCGCCACGTTCAGCGCCTGCCGCTCGGTGTCGATCTCACCCATGTAGATGGTGCACTCGAGCCCGAAGAGGGCGCAGGCGGTCGCGGTGGCGACGCCGTGCTGGCCGGCTCCGGTCTCCGCGATGACCCGCGTCTTGCCCATGCGCTTGGTCAGCAGGGCCTGGCCGAGCACGTTGTTGATCTTGTGTGAGCCGGTGTGGTTGAGGTCCTCCCGCTTGAGGAACACGCGGGCACCTCCGGCGTGCTCGGCGAAGCGTGAGACCTCGGTCAGGGCACTGGGCCTGCCCGTGTAGTCGACCATGAGCTGGTTGAGCTCGGCGGCGAAGGCGGGGTCCGCCTTGGCCTTGTCGTATTCGACGGCCACCTCGTCGACGGCGGCGACCAGCGCCTCCGGGATGAACTTGCCACCGAACGCGCCGAAGTAGCCTTCTGCGCTGGGGATCAGACCCTCGGGGTCCGGGATGAAGAAGTCGGACGACATGCGACGTGCTCCTCGAATCGCAACGGATGGTGTCACCGTATGCGTCATGAGCGAGCGCCACACCGGCAGTTGCAAGGTCGGTGCGGTCAGGCGTGCGATTCCCTGGAGAAGGGCGACGGCCGGGGGCTCGCTACGGCGCGGACCCCGTGCGCCATCGCATGCCGTTGACCTGTCCCGGTTCGTCGCCGATCACGTAACGCACCCGCCTGCCGTGCACACGCCGTGCCGGCGCGCGGCAGCCGCGGGGGCGGCAGCCGCGTGCCAGCGGCGCGTGCGGCTGCCGGGCGCTCGCCCCGGCGGGGCGCAGGCCCGGCCGGATGCGGGCGGCGGGACGGTCGGCGGGCACGGGGCGGGTCAGCCCCGTCCGTGCCGGAGTGCGGGGTGGGCCCCGGCGGCGACCAGGTCGGCGACGGCGGCCCGGGGGTCGCGGCCGGTGACCAGCGACTCGCCGACGAGTACCGCGTCCGCGCCGGCGTTGGCGTAGGCGATGAGGTCGTGCGGGCCCCGGACGCCGGACTCGGCGACCTTGACGATGTGGTCGGGGATCTCGGGGGCGACGCGTTCGAAGGTGGAACGGTCGACCTTGAGGTCCTTGAGGTTGCGCGCGTTGACACCGATGATCCTGGCCCCGGCGTCCACGGCGCGCTCCGCCTCCTCCTCGTCGTGCGCCTCGACGATCGGCGTCAGGCCGATCGACTCGGCGCGCTCGATCAGGGAGACGAGGGCCTCCTGGTCGAGGGCGGCGACGATCAGCAGGGCGAGGTCGGCCCCGTAGGCCCGTGCCTCCCACAGCTGGTACGAGGTGACGATGAAGTCCTTGCGCAGGACCGGGATGTCGACCTTGGCGCGGACGGCCTCCAGGTCGGCGAGGGAGCCGCCGAAGCGGCGCTCCTCGGTGAGGACCGAGATGACGGACGCCCCGCCGGCCTCGTAGTCCGCGGCGAGCGCGGCCGGGTCGGCGATGGCGGCAAGGGCGCCCTTGGAGGGGCTGGAGCGCTTGACCTCGCAGATGACGGTCACACCCTCGCCGCGCAGGGCGGCGACTCCGTCCTTGGCCCGGGGGGCGCGCGCGGCGCGTTCCTTGAGCTCGTCGAGGCTGACACGCGCCTGCCGCTCCGCGAGGTCGGCGCGAACGCCGTCGATGATCTCGTCGAGCACACTCACGCGAGCGGCCCCCTTCCGAAGCGGTGATAGGTACAGGATCAGCCATCTCGATGGTATCCGCAGGACGGCTCAGGGCCCGCATCCGGCAGTCCGGCGTCCCACTACCTGGTACTCACGGGGCGAGCGCCGAGCCGAAGGGCAGGTTCCTGACCACGGAGAACACCAGGAACACGGCGCCGACGCCCCACCAGTAGCGGGGCGCAAGACCGATCCGCAGGGGCCGGCCCCGGCTCGCGCGGACCGTCCAGAGCAGCCAGACCACGGCGAGGACGGCGTAGCCGACGACGGCCAGGGCGTTGGCGCCGAAGGCGGCGGCGAGGTCGCCGTGCGCGAAGGCGTGGGCGCTGCGCAGCCCTCCGCAGCCGGGACAGAACACTCCGGTGAAGCGGAGCAGGGGGCAGACCGGGTAGTGGCCGGGTTCGTTGGGGTCGACCGCGGCGACGTAGCCGAAGGCCCCGACGACGGCGGCCATGGCCCCCACCGGAGCGGCGAGCCGCCGGAGCCGGGAGGCGGGTGGGGGCACGGGGGCGGCCGGGTGGCCCGGACCGGGCACGGGGGCCGGGTCGGGGGCGGCGGCTGCGGGAGAGGCTGAGGCGTCCACGCGCCGATTGTCCCCGCTGACGCGGAGAGGCGCAGCCCGGTCCGGGCTGCGCCTCGCGTCGTGTCCGGGTCCGGCGTCCGCCGGTGGACGGGTGCTAGGCCGGGATCTGCGCCCGGGCGGCACGGGCCCTGGCGGCCGCCATCTCGGGCGACTCCTTCGGCATCCCGAGGCCGGCCATCTTCATGGCGAGACCGACGACCCCGCCGAGGATGGCGACAGCGACACCGGCCCAGAAGCCGAGGGTGTTCGCCGCGACCATGAAGAGGCCCGCGATGCAGAAGCCGATGAAGGAGATGATGACACCGGTCCAGGCGGCCGGGGTGTGTCCGTGGCTGCTGCCCGCCATGAGTTGCTCCTTGTTGGTGGTGCGCTGAAGGTGATCGCCGCTGTGAAGGCTCGCTGCCATTGTCCCGCACGTGCCGGTGGACGTGAGGCTGGGGGTCATGCCTCGCGCGTCGGGTCCTCGCCGCGGTCCAGGGCCTTCCACAGTTCCTCGGGCCGGTCGGGGTCCGGTGCGGTGCGCGCGGCCTTGCGGGGGCGGGGGGTGCCGTCGCGTTCGTAGCGTCCCGACATCGCCGGCCAGCGGTTGCCGTAGCGCAGTGCGAGCAGTCCGGCCAGCAGGATGAGCAGCCCGCCGACGGCGGTGACGTAGGGCCAGGCGGTGTGGCCGAGCGCGTGGACGGTGGCCGCGGTGTCGCCCGTCGTCTGCGCGGCCCGCTCGTCCAGGGCGGCGCTGTCGGAGGCCCCGGCACAGGCGCTCAGTGCGGCGCCGAGGCCGCTGAGGGCGAGGAGCCCGGCGACCAGCAGCCGGCCGGCGCCGCGGACCGCGAAGACGGCGACGAGCGCGGCCAGGCCGACGACGGCCAGGGCCGCGGGGACGCCGGTGACGTCCTGGCCGTCGGCGCTGAGCGGCAGGGCGCCGCCGCCGACGGCTGCCTCACCCTCGGCCCAGGTCTGTCCCGAGGCGAGGAGTACGACGGTGGCGCCGGCCGCTCCGAGGAGCAGACCGGCGGCCAGGCTCCGGCGGCTTCCCGCGCTGTCGGGCGCGGAGGCGGCTCGGGCACGGGGCTGGGGTACGGGGACAGCACTCACGTACTCCACTATCCCCTACCGGTTCACTCGGTCCCGAGCCGGTTCGCCGTGTGCACGGCGCGCAGGACCGCGGCGGCCTTGTTGCGGCACTCCGTGTCCTCGGCGGCGGGGTCGGAGTCCGCGACGACGCCCGCGCCGGCCTGGACGTACGCGGTGCCGTCACGGAGCAGGGCGGTCCGGATGGCGATCGCCGTGTCGGAGTCCCCGGCGAAGTCGAGGTAGCCGACGCAGCCCCCGTACAGCCCCCGGCGGGTCGGTTCGAGCTCCTCGATGATCTGCAGGGCGCGGGGCTTGGGCGCGCCGGAGAGGGTGCCCGCGGGGAAGCACGCGGTGAGGACGTCGAAGGCGGTGCGGCCCTCGGCGACGCGCCCGGTGACGGTGGAGACGATGTGCATCACGTGGGAGTACCGCTCGACGGACATGAAGTCCACGACCTCGACGCTGCCGGGGGCGCAGACCCGCCCCAGGTCGTTGCGGCCGAGGTCGACGAGCATCAGGTGCTCGGCGCGCTCCTTCGGGTCGGCGAGGAGCTCGTCGGCGAGCGCCTGGTCCTCCTGAGGTGTGGCACCGCGGTGCCTGGTCCCGGCGATCGGGTGCACCATCGCCCGGCCGTCCTCGACCTTGACGAGCGCCTCGGGGCTGGAGCCGACGACGTCGAACCCGTCGAAGCGGAAGAGGTACATGTACGGGGACGGGTTGGTGGCACGCAGGACCCGGTAGACGTCCAGCGCGCTCGCGGTGCACGGCGTCTCGAAGCGCTGGGAGGGGACGACCTGGAAGGCCTCACCGGCCCTGATGCGCTCCTTGACGTCCTCCACGGCGTCCATGAAGGCCTGGCCGCCCCAGAGGGCGGTGTAGGGCGGGAGCTCGGAGGGCGGCAGGGCGGCGGGGGCGTTCTCCACGGGCCGGGACAGGTCGCGCTCCATGGCGTCGAGCCGGGCGACCGCGTCCGCGTACGCCTCGTCGACCCCGGTGGCCAGGTCGTTGTGGTTGATCGCGTTGGCGATCAGCAGGACCGTGCCGTCCCCGTGGTCGAGCACGGCGAGGTCCGAGGTGAGCAGCATCGTGAGCTCGGGGAGCTTCAGGTCGTCGCCGCCGTGCTCGGTGATCCGCTCCAGCCGGCGTACGACGTCGTAGCCGAGGTAGCCGACCATGCCGCCGGTGAAGGGCGGCAGTCCCTTCCCTTGGTCGCCGACCAGGTCACGCGGGGTGTGCAGGGTCTCCACCGTGGCCCGCAGTGCCTGCAGCGGGTCCCCGTCGAGGGGGACGCCGACGGGCGGGGTACCGAGCCACCGCGCCTGTCCGTCACGGGCGGTCAGGGTGGCGGCGCTGCGTACCCCGATGAAGGAGTAGCGGGACCAGGTCCGGCCGTTCTCCGCGGATTCGAGGAGGAACGTGCCGGTGCGCTCGGCCGCGAGCTTGCGGTAGAGCCCGACCGGGGTGTCACCGTCCGCGAGGAGCCGACGGCTGACAGGGATGACACGCCGCTCGACGGCGAGCTTGCGGAAGGTCTCGAGATCCATGGCCGGTCACCTTATCGGGGCGCGGTGAGCGGAAGGACGTCCTTGTCGAAACAGGTGCGGTCACCGGTGTGGCAGGCGGCTCCCGTCTGGTCGACCTTCACCAGGACGGTGTCCGCGTCGCAGTCGAGCGCGACGGACACGACCCGCTGGGTGTGGCCGGAGGTGTCGCCCTTGACCCAGTACTCCTGGCGGCTGCGGGACCAGTAGGTGCAGCGGCCCGTGGTGAGGGTGCGGTGCAGCGCCTCGTCGTCCATCCAGCCGAGCATGAGCACCTCGCCCGTGTCGTGCTGCTGGGCGATGGCCGGGACGAGTCCGTCGGGGCCGCGCTTGAGGCGGGCGGCGACGGCCGGGTCGAGGTTGCTGGCGGGCGCGGAGCCGGGCGTGCTGGTCATGCGCCCCATTGTGCCGCGCCGTGCGGGGCGTCCGGCCGTGCGTCCACTGGGCGGACCACGGGCGGCGGTCGTACGCTGGCGGGCATGTCGACCCATGCGAAGCGTGAACGTCTTCTGCTCGCCGACCTGTTGGAAGCGGCGGGTCCCGAGGCCCAGACCCTGTGCGACGGCTGGAGGACCCGTGATCTGGCCGCCCACGTCGTGGTGCGTGAGCGCCGTGCGGACGCCGCCGGCGGAATACTGCTGGGCGCTCTGAAGAACCGGCTGGAGCGGGTCCAGGCCGAGTTCGCCGCCAAGCCGTACGAGGAACTGATCCAGCTCATCCGTACGGGCCCGCCCCGTATGTCGCCCTTCGGCCTCAAGCAGCTGGACGAGGCGGCCAACACGGTCGAGTTCTACATCCACGCGGAGGATGTGCGCCGGGCCCAGCCGGACTGGTCCCAGCGGGACCTCGATCCGGTCTTCGCCGACGTGCTGTGGTCGCGCACCGAGAGGACGGCCCGGATGCTCGGCCGCCGGGCCCCGGTGGGTCTGGTGCTGCGGCGCCCGGACGGCCAGACGGCGGTCGCCCACAGGGGCACCCCGGTGGTGACGGTCACCGGGGAGCCGGGTGAACTGCTGCTGTTCGCGGCGGGGCGCCAGGACGCGGCACGGGTGGAGCTGGAAGGCGACAAGGACGCGCTGGCCCGGTTGCACACGGCCGAGCTCGGTCTGTAGCCCCGCGCCGGTCCGCCGGTGTGCCCCGCCGCCCGTACCGGCCGTCAGGCACCGTCACGGGCGCGCGGGGGCAACCGCCGGGGCCGGCGGCGGTGCCGCTCGTCCTGCGCGGCGCCCGGGTCCCGGCCCGACCCCAGCAGCCCGAGGAGGAATCCCGCCGGGATGGAGACCAGGCCGGGGGTCTGGAGCGGGAAGACGTCGAAGTCCCACTCCGGGAAGAGCGCGACGGGGGTGCCGGAGAACGCCGGTGACAGGACCATGAGGACCCCGATCAGCGGGAGTGTCCCGTAGACGGTCCACCGCACCCCGCGGGCGTCGAAACGCGGCCGGAACAGGGCGTAGAGCAGGACGGGCGGCAGGACCGAGGCCGCCGCCGCGAACGACAGGGAGAGGAGCACCTGGGGGTTGCGGTCGTGGGTGTACGCCGAGAGGAGCACCGCGAGCGCCCCGATCCCGACGACGGCCCAGCGGGCGCGCCGGATCTCCCTGCCGGACGCCTTGCCCTCACCCTGCGCGCCCGACTTCACCGTGAAGTCCCGGGCCAGCGAGGAGGCCGCGGCCAGGGTGATCCCGGCGACCGCGGCCAGTGTGGTGGCGAACGCGGCGCAGGCCACGAGTGCGAACAGCGGGCTGTCGCGGGGCCCGGCCGCACCGGGGTCGAGGGCGCTGGTCACCATGAGCAGGGCGGTGCCGCCGGCCGGGTCGGCGGCGTGCAGCAGGTCCCGTCCGATCAGCGCGGAGGCCCCGAGTCCGACGATGACGATGCCCACGCACAGCAGGGCGACGGGGCCCACGGCCCAGATCCCCGCCCGGCGTGCCGTCCAGGCGTCACGGATCGGGTGGAGCCGCATCATGATGTGCGGCATACAGGCGGCGCCGAGCACGAGGGTGGCCTGGAAGCCGATCAGGTCGAGTCCTCCCGCGAGTCCGTGGCCGAACTGGAGCCCGGGGCGCGCGTAGTCGCCTCCCGCCTTGCTGCCCGCCTGCGCGGCGTCGAAGAGGGCGAACGGGGACCAGTCGAAGCGGGCGAGGACGAGGCCCGCGAGCAGGGTGACCGCGCCCAGGACGACGGCCACCTTGAGGATCTGGATGTACCCGGTGCCCCTCATCCCGCCGAACGCCGAGTAGCAGACCATGAGCGCGCCGCTGGCGACGGTGCAGCCGGTGAGGGCGCCTTCGGGCAGACCGAACATGGAGGTCATGACGCGGCCGGCGGTGGTGAGCTGCACGAGCAGCAGTGGGGCCAGCACGACGAGGGTGGCCACGCCGAGCGCACGGCGTACGGAGCCGTCGCCGAGCCGGTCCGCGAGGAAGTCGCCCATGGTGAACACGCCCTGGCGGCGCAGACGTTCCGCGAAGAGGCGCATGACCAGGGCGAGTGAGGCGACCGTCGCCAGGGCGAACAGCAGACCGTCGAAGCCGGCGAGCGCGACGGAGCCGGTGGTGGAGAGCAGCGTGGCCGCGGAGACGTAGTCCCCGGCGATGGCCAGCCCGGCGCCGACGGGGCCGAGGGTGGCGCCGCCCGCGTAGAAGTGTTCCGGGTCGTCCTGGTCGGCCGCGGCGAGCCCGCACAGCAGCAGGGACACGGCGACGAAGCCGAGGAAGATGACCACGGCCAGGGACCGGGCGTCGATCGCGCCGCTCACCGGATTCGCTCCGCCGGTACGGCTCTGTAAGGGGCAGCTGAGGACATGCGCGTCATGGCACCAGCCGGGAGGCGGGTGGCACAGGGGGCGCAGGCAGGGCGCGGCGCCGGTACAGCCCGCCCGGCGCGGGGCTGTGCCGGCGCACAACCGCCGGGCCGGGGCGGCTCGTTCGCGGCCGGCAGGCGCTCCGCGAGCCGCTGGGCGCCCGGACGGGGTCCGGGAGGGACCGGGACCGGCGGCCGCCGCCGCGCCGCCCCCGCGCGGCGGCTGTCCCCGGGGCCCGGCGCCCTCCGCCGGGCCCGCCCCGGTCAGTGCGCCAGCAGCCGCCGCGCCGCCAGCGCCAGGGACACCTCGACCGCGTCCGAGGGCCGCGTCAGACAGCGTCCCGTCAGCTGCTCGAAGCGCCGCAGCCGGTTCAGCACGGTGTTGCGGTGGCAGTAGAGCTTGGCGCCCGCCCGCTGGGCCGAGCCGTCCGAGTCGAGCCATGCGGTCAGGGTCTCGATGATCACGTCCCGGTCCGCCGGGTCGAGCCGGTCCAGCGGGCCGAGGACCCGGTCGGCGAGCGCCGTTCCGAGGCCGGGTGAGGACACGACGAGTGCGGCGGGCAGGTGCTCGTCGAGCAGGACGGTCCCGCCGGACGCCGGGCAGGCCCGCAGCGCCGTCTCGGCGAGTCGCCGCGCGTCGCCCACGGAGGCGAGCCCGGTGACCACGGAGCTGATGCCGACGCGGGTGCCCGGAGGCACCGTCATGCCCTCCGCGAGTGCGGCGAGTCCACCGTCGGACACCGGAGCGGGACCCGGGGCGGGCGCGTCCTCGGCGTCGTCGTCGGACCGTGGTTCCGCCTCGGCCGCCGCCGGGACGGTCCCCAGCGGCAGGACGGCCAGCTCCACGTCCCCCGCCGGGTGCCAGAGCGCGGGCGTGTCCTGGGGCAGGGTCAGCGGCGGGCGCCCGGTGCCGTGCGGGGCGCGGCGGGCCCCGGTGACCGCGAGCACCGCGTACCTGCCCTGCACCGGGAGCCCCAGCATCGCCGCGGCGTCCGGCAGGTCGGCGATCCGGGCGGTGCCGTCCAGCAGGGCCGCCGTCATCAGGCGCTGCTGGTTCTCGCGGCGCCACGAGAGCCGCCGTTCGGCCTGCCGGTACGCCTCGGCCACCACACCGCAGTGCTCGTCGACGAAGTTCCACACGTCGGCGGCGACGTGGACGAGCAGCCGGGTGTCCTCGGGGTGGCGGCGGGCCGTGTCGTCGACGAGGTCCTGCCAGACCATGGCGCCGCCCATCCGGAAGGCGTGCATGACCGCGTCGAGCGGTACGCCCTGCTCGGCCCGGCTCTCGCCGATCCACCGGGAGGTGCGGTGGGCGGCCTCCCGGAACTCCCGGGGCTGGATGAGCGAGGCGACGTTGTGCCGCAGCGAGTGGTGGACCTCCTGCCAGATCTCGGACGGCTCGGTCTCCATCGCGGCGCGGTAGGCGGGCTCCTGCTCCCGCAGCGCCTCCACCAGCCGGTCCGTGAGCTCCGGCAGCGCGTCCAGGAGCGCACGGGCCGCCCGGTGGAGCACCGCTACGGCCTCCCGGTCGGCCAGGGAGCGGGCGCGGTGCGGCAACGGTGTGACGGGGGGCGGTCCGTGCAGCGCCCTGATCCGTGAACGTACGACCTGTGGCATGGCGGCCTCCACCGGGAATCGGCCGGCTGCGGTGCGGCCGGCCCCGGTGCGCGCCCTGCCCGGATTGGGCGGGCGCACACCGATCGATCCTGACGACCGCAGAATGGCATACCGCCCGGTCGGTACCTAGAGGTCTGCGCGGTTCTTCTCATCACGGTCCTGCAACCCCGCGCCGCCCCCGCGGTCCAGCAGCCTCGCCAGCTCGGTCCTCGACCGGACGCCGAGCGCGGCGAAGACGTTGCGGAGATGGTGGTCGACGGTCCTCGGGCTCACCGAGAGCCGCACCGCGACCTCACGGTTGGTGGCCCCCTCCGCCACGCAGCGGGCGATCCTCTGCTGCTGCGGGGTGAGTCCGGCCAGGGGGCCTGGGCCGCTCTGGTCCGGCACGTCCACCGCCTCCCCGGCGGCCCGCAGCTCGCCCCCCGCGCGTTCGGCCCAGACACGGGCGGAGCAGCGTTCGAACGCCACCAGGGCGTCCCGCAGCGGGCCGCGGGCCTCGCGGGTGCGGCGCAGCCGGCGCAGCAGCTGGCCGTGGAGCAGCTGGGTACGGGCGCGCTCGAAGTCACCACCCGCACGGTCGTGGTGGACGAGCGCCTCCTCGTACCGGGCGGCGGCCTCCTCGGGCGGTGCCAGCAGGGCGCGGCAGCGGGCCAGCTGGGCGGGGACCTGGGGGTCGGTCGTCCGGGCGGTCCACAGGGCGAACTCCTCGACCGCCGTCGCGAGTTCGCCGGCACCTTCGTCCGCGCGGCCGGAGAGCGCCATCGCCTCGACGTAGCACGGCACGGCCAGCATCCGGGTGGCGAAGTGTCCCGTGCCGGGACCCGGCCTGACGAGCGGACGGAGCCGGGCCGCCGCCTCGCCGGGCCGGCCGGCCGCCAGGTCCGCACGGGCGACCGCCCAGGTGGCGAGCATGGCGGCCTGGGCGAGGCCGTGCGGTCCCGCCCCGGTCAGTGCCGCGTCGGCGTGGGCGGCGCACGCCTCCGCGGGGCCCTCCACCGAGGCCGCGAGCGCGAGCACGGCGTGCAGATGGGTGGCGGAGTTCTGCTGCCCGGTACGCCGGGCGGCGTGCAGCCCCTCCAGTGCGTGGGCCCGGGCCCTGGCGTGCTGTCCGGCGCGCAGTTCCGCGTAGGCGAGCTGTTCCAGGGCGTGCGGCAGCAGGGCTTCGGGGCCCCGGGTGCGTACGACGGCGAGGGCGCGGGCCCCTGCCCGGCAGGCCGCGTCGACCTCGCCGAGGACCAGGGCCGAGGCTCCCGCCCGCAGGAGTTCGCCGGCGTCCTCGGCCCGGTCGGCACAGTCCAGGCAGCACCGCAGGAGGGCGTGGCCCCGGTCGGAGTGGCCGGCGAGCACGGCGCACATGCCGGCGCGGTACTGCGCCATGGACCGGTCGGCGGCCTCGACGGGAACGCGGTTCATGGCGTCCAGGTACGCGATGGCGTCGCCCATGTCCCATGCCGCCTCGGCGGCGCCGAAGAGGGCGTCGAGGGTGCGGCCCGGATCGTGGGGGGCGAGCAGCTCCGCCGCCGTGAGGAGCGCCTCCCGGGCGTCGGCGGCCGGACCGTCCCGCAGGGCGAGCATGCCGCGCACGTAGGGCGCGGCGCCTCCCGCGAGATGCGGGCCGACGCGGGCCAGCATGGCGCGGGCCCTGCCGGTGTCGCCGGCCAGCCGGGCCTGTTCGGCGGCCTCGGTGAACCGTGCGGCGCGCTGGGCCTCGTCGGCGGAGAGGGCGGCGGCCCGGGCCAGTGCGGCCGACCGTTCCCCGTGCGGGCGCGGCGCCACCGCCGCCGCCTCCAGCCGCCCGGCGAGGGCCGCGTCCGGGCCGGATGCCGCGCACGCCTGCTGGACGAGCGCGGGCAGCGGGGCCGGGCCGGAGCCGCTGAGCAGTCCGGCGAGGAGCTCGTGCACGGCCCGGCGGCGGCCCGGGGGCGCCCGGTGCAGGACCGCGCGGCGCAGCAGCGGGTGGCTGAAGTGCACGCGGCTGCCGGCTCGCTGGAGGGCCCCGGCGGTGCCCGCGGGCGCGAAGAGCACCCGGTCGAGGTGTGCGGTGGCGAGCCCGGCACGGGCGCCGGCCCGCAGGAGCAGGGCCGCGTCGGCACCGGCCCCGTCCGGCTCGTGTTCCTCCGCGGCCGCGGCCAGCAGGAGCAGGGTGTGGGTGTCGGGGGACAGACCGTCCAGATGCCCGGCGTGGGCGTCGAGGACGCTCTCGGCCCCCGGGAGCGGGTACGGCAGCGCGATGCGCCCGGCCAGCTGTCCCGGGGTGAGGCGGCCGGCCAGCCCGGCCAGCAGCCGCGGGTTTCCGGCCGCCTCGCGCAGCAGTTCGCTGCGCACGACGGGGTCGACGTCGGCGGTGCCTTCCGTGAGCCGGTCCAGGAGCGCGGTCGCCGCGTCGTCGTCGAGCGGGCCGAGGCGCAGGGCGGGCAGACCGGCGAAGGCGGTCTCGTCGGCCGCGCCGATCACCACCGCGACCCGGCTGCCCGCGCCGAGTCTGCGGGCGGCGAAGCCGAGCGCGGCGCGGGAGTCGGGGTCCCAGGCGTGCGCGTCGTCCACGCAGACCAGCAGGGGCTGTTCGGCCCCCAGGCCGCGCAGCAGGCCGAGCAGTGCGTCCGGGGTGATCCCGGAGCGCAGGATCGCGTCGGGGGCGACGGGCAGCGGGCCGTGGGCGGAGCAGAGGAGGGCGTGCAGCCCGCTGAAGCGCAGTCGCTGTTCGGTGGGGGCCGCGGCGGCGAACAGCACCGGTCCGCCGTACCCTCCGAGGTAGTGGGCGGCGGCCTGCCGCACCAGGGCGGTGCGGCCGAGGCCGGGTGGCGAGGTCAGCACGAGCGCTCCGCCGTCCCCTGCCCGCAGCCGCGCCAACAAGGTTTCCATGATGGCCAGTTCACCGCTGCGGCCGTACAGCCGGAGCGGACTGTGCACGGTCGTCGATGGGGTCACGCTCTCACGTTACTTCCGCGTAAACAGCGTCGGAAGATGCGCGTCCGCTCCCTGTTCCCGGCCGGCGCCGAGCGGTGCGGGCTCCCAACGCGAGGGCGCCCGCGCTGTGCGAGGGCACAGTCCCGGCCCGTTCCGCGGCGGCCGCCCGTAACGTCGGTGGATGACTCATGAATTGCGTACACACGACGGTTTGACCCTGCGTTACTGGTCGTGGTCGAGGGACCCGGACGGCACCCTGCCCCCGGTCGTGCTGCTGCACGGCTTCGCCGCGCACGCCCGGTTGAACTGGGAGGGCCCCGGTGTCGTCGAGGCGCTGGTGGCAGGGGGCCGGCGGGTGTACGCGCTGGACGCGCGCGGTCACGGCGAGTCCGACCGGCCGCATGACGACACCCACTACGGCGAGTCGCTGATGGCCCGTGACGTGTGTCTGCTCGTCGACCGTCTCGGCGCGGACCACGTCCACGTCGCGGGTTATTCCATGGGTGCCGTGGTCGCGCTCCTGGCCGCGGCGCAGGACACCCGGATCAGGCGCCTGGTGGTGGGCGGGATAGGCGCCGGCGCGGTGGAGGTGGGAGGCCTGGACACCCGGGCGATGCCACCGGAGCTGGTCTCGGCCGCGCTGACGGCCGACGACGCGGCGGACGTGCCCGAGCGGGCCCGGGGATTCAGACTGCTGGCCGAGGCCTCCGGCGCCGACCGTCACGCCCTGGCCGCGCAGATCCGGGCGGTGCACCGGGACGCACTGCCGCTGGACCGGATCACCGTACCCACGATGGTGCTGGCCGGCGAGAGCGATCCCCTGGCCGTGCGGCCCCGCGTCCTGGCCGACGCGATCACGGGCGCGGAGCTGGTGGTGGTGCCCGGGGACCACCTGACGGCCGTGCGCGACCCGGGCTTCGCCGGGTCCCTCACCCGGTTCCTGGCCGAGGGTTGAACGGCCCGGGCAGCACGGAGGGGCCGGACCGCGGTACGCGCGGTCCGGCCCCGGTCGCCCCCCGGATCAGTGCGGGCAGTTGCCCCGGTACTCCGCGATCGTCAGGCTCGCCGACGGGATCGGGCAGAGGAACTGCTCGTAGCGGGTGTCGTTGTCGATGAAGCGCTTCAGCCACGAGATGCTGTACTTCGCGATCGTCGTGTTCGACGTGTTCGGAGTGAAGTGCGACGCACCCCGCAGCTCCAGGTACGCCTTGTCCAGCGAGCTCGGCAGCGAGTTGTAGAACGGCTCCGAGTGCGAGGCGACGGAGGCGACCGTGTCACCGTCCGCGCCGACGATCAGCGTGGGCGTCCTCACCTCCGGCCACGTCTTGTCGAGGTTCCAGCCGGTCAGCGGGATCGCCGCCTTCAGCGAGGGACGGTCCTTGGCGGCCTCGAGCGTGCCGCCGCCACCCATGGAGTGGCCCATCACACCGAGGCGGGAGGAGTCGACCCGGCTCCGCACCGAGCTGTCCTCGGTGAGGTAGTCCAGCGCGGCCAGCAACTGGTCACCACGGCTGGCCGGCTGGTCCAGCGTGGTGTTGGTGTCGATGGTGAACACCACGAAACCCTGCGAGGCCAGACGCGGCCCCAGCCAGGCGATGCTCGACTCGTAGGCGGTGAAGCCGGGCGAGATCACGACCGCGCCGAACGTCCCGTCCGAGGTGGACGTCGGGTAGTAGATCGTCCCGCCGCCGAAGCCTCTGACGAGCAGCGAGGACACGGACGTCTGGGACGTCGCGTACGAGCCGCGGCTCGCCTCGATGCTCGAGTTGCTCGGCGCAGGGCCACGCTCGTACGGATTGTCGGCGGCCTGGGCTCCGCCGGGGACGAGCGCGGTGAGCAGACCGGCGGTCGCCACCGCGGCGGCCAGGGCGCCCTTGAAGGTACGGGAGCGGCTCTTCGGCATCCGGTCGCGGCGCGGGGAGATGTCGCCGGAGGGGAGGTGCTGCTGCACGGGGGTTCCTCTCGGTTGTGGCGGAACGGCACCGCGGCAGCCGGCGGCCCCGTCGTCCGGGGGCCTTCGGGGGGTGCACCGCGTCGGTTGCGCCGTCGTTCGTTGCCTGCCGTCACTTTCGCGGTGCTCCCCCCGTGCGGGCATCGGCGAGATCGCCGGTCTTCGCTCCGGAACCACGACCGGTCCGGGGCCGGCCGGTCCACGTCAGCCCGAGGGGCCGGACCGAGGCAGCACGAAGGGCCGGACCGCGTGCACGCGGTCCGGCCCCTGGTCCTGTCGGTCAGGAGGTGTGCGGGCAGTTGCCCCGGTACTCCGCGATCGTCAGGCTCGCCGACGGGATCGGGCAGAGGAACTGCTCGTAGCGGGTGTCGTTGTCGATGAAGCGCTTCAGCCACGAGATGCTGTACTTCGCGATCATCGTGTTCGACGTGTTCGGAGTGAAGTGCGACGCGCCCCGCAGCTCCAGGTACGCCTTGTCCAGCGAGCTCGGCAGCGAGTTGTAGAACGGCTCCGAGTGCGAGGTGACGGAGGCGACCGTGTCACCGTCCGCGCCGACGACCAGGGTGGGGGTCTTGACCTCGGGCCAGGACTTGTCGAGGTTCCAGCCGGTCAGCGGGATCGCCGCCTGCAACGACGGCCGGTCCTTGGCGGCTTCGAGCGTGCCGCCGCCACCCATGGAGTGGCCCATCACGCCGAGGCGGGAGGAGTCGATCCGGTTGCGGACCGAGCTGTCCTCGGTGAGGTAGTCCAGCGCGGCCAGCAACTGGTCGCCACGGCTGGCCGGCTGGTCCGACGTGGTGTTGGTGTCGATGGTGAACACCACGAAACCCTGCGAGGCCAGACGCGGCCCCAGCCAGGCGATGCTCGACTGGTAGGCGGTGAAGCCGGGCGAGATGGCGACCGCGCCGAACGTCCCGTCCGAGGTGGACGTCGGGTAGTAGATCGTCCCGCCGCCGAAGCCACGGACACTCAGTGAGGAGACAGTCGTCTGGGACGTCGCGTACGAGCCACGGCTCGCCTCGATGCTCGAGTTGCTCGGCGCAGGGCCGCGCTCGTACGGATTCTCGGCGGCCTGGGCGCCCGGTATCAGCGCGGTGACGAGGCCGGCCGTCGCGGCGGCCGCGGCGACGGCGAGCTTGAGACCGCGGGAACGGCTCTTCGACATCCGGTGGCGGGGGGAGGTGTCGCCGGAGGGGAGGTGCTGCTGCACGAGGGGGGATCCTCTCGGTTGTGCCACACCACACCGCGGCAGCCGGGGCCCGTCGTCCTGGGGCCTTCGGGGGAGCACCGCGTGGGAGGGCGCCGTCATTTTTCGTTGACGGCGCCACTCTGGCGGCGCGCCCACCGGGCGGACATCGGCGAGATCGCCGGTCTTGGCGACCGGCGGTCTCCCCGGCCGGGATCAGCGAACGGGGTGCCCGGCCTCGCGCAGAGCACCCTTGACCTCGGAGATCCGCAGGTCACCGAAGTGGAAGACGGACGCGGCGAGAACCGCGTCGGCGCCCGCACCGATGGCCGGGGAGAAGTCCGCGAGCCTGCCCGCACCGCCGGAGGCGATGACGGGGACGGTGACGTGAGCCCGGACCGCCTTGATCATCTCGGTGTCGTAGCCGTCCTTCGTGCCGTCGGCGTCCATCGAGTTGAGCAGGATCTCACCCGCTCCGAGCTCGGCGGCCCGGTGCGCCCACTCGACGGCGTCGATGCCGGTGCCTTTGCGGCCGCCGTGGGTCGTCACCTCGAAGGTGCCCTCGGGGGTGCGCCGGGCGTCGACGGAGAGCACGAGCACCTGCCGGCCGAACCGCTCGGCGATCTCGCGGATGAGGTCGGGGCGGGCGATCGCGGCGGTGTTGACCCCGACCTTGTCGGCACCGGCGCGCAGCAGCTTGTCGACGTCGTCGGGGGTGCGGACCCCTCCCCCGACGGTGAGCGGGATGAAGACCTGCTCGGCGGTGCGGCGCACCACGTCGTACGTCGTCTCACGGTCACCGCTGGAGGCGGTGATGTCGAGGAAGGTCAGCTCGTCGGCGCCCTCGGCGTCGTAGAGCTTCGCCATCTCGACGGGGTCGCCCGCGTCGCGCAGGTTCTGGAAGTTGACGCCCTTGACGACGCGGCCCTTGTCGACGTCCAGGCACGGGATGACCCGTACGGCGAGAGTCATCGCTCACCTGCCCGGTAGGCCTCGACCTCGACCTCGACGACCAGGGAGGGGTCGACGAAACCGGACACGATGAGCATCGACGCGGCGGGGCGGACGGCGTCGAACAGCTCCTTGTGGGCGCGGCCCACCTCGTCGACGTCCCGGGCGTGCGTGAGGTACATCCGGGTGCGGACGACGTCCTCGCGGCCGAGTCCGAGCTGCTTCAGTGCGTCGAACGCGACCTGGAAGGAGGCGACGGCCTGCTCGTACGGACTGCCCGCGAAGACCTGGCCGTCGACCACCGAGGTGCAGCCGGAGACCAGGACGAGCCCGCCCGGGAGCTCCACCGCGCGGGAGTAGCCGAACTTCTCCTCCCACGGGGCGTCCGAGGAGACGCGGCGTACGGAGTCCGTCATCCCGCGACCGCCTTGAGTGCCTCTTCGAGGGTGAACGCCTTCGCGTACAGCGCCTTTCCTACGATGGCTCCCTCGACGCCTTCCGGGACGAGCAGGGAGATCGCGCGCAGGTCCGCGAGGGAGGAGACCCCGCCGGACGCGACGACGGGCTTGTCGGTGGCGGCGCAGACGTCCCGCAGGAGGGCCAGGTTGGGGCCCTCGAGCGTGCCGTCCTTGGCGATGTCGGTCACGACGTAGCGGGCGCAGCCCTCGGAGTCGAGGCGGGCGAGCGTCTCGTAGAGGTCGCCGCCGTCGCGGGTCCAGCCGCGGCCCCGCAGGGTCGTACCCCGGACGTCGAGGCCGACGGCGATCTTGTCGCCGTGCTCCGCGATGACCTTGGCGACCCACTCGGGGGTCTCCAGGGCGGCGGTGCCGAGGTTGACCCGGCGGCAGCCGGTGGCGAGGGCGGCGGCGAGCGAGGCGTC
This sequence comes from Streptomyces sp. ALB3, assembly GCF_044385685.1. Taxonomy (NCBI): domain Bacteria; kingdom Bacillati; phylum Actinomycetota; class Actinomycetes; order Kitasatosporales; family Streptomycetaceae; genus Streptomyces; species Streptomyces sp. ALB3. The sequence continues at coordinate 225,237 of NZ_JBISCE010000037.1, forward strand.
GTCGCGGATGCCGCCGGAGAGCTCCACCTTGATGTCCATGGCGCCGGCCACCTCGGCGATCAGCGCGCGGTTGTCGCCGGTGCCGAAGGCGGCGTCCAGGTCGACGAGGTGCAGCCACTCGGCGCCGGAGCTCTGCCAGGCGAGCGCCGCCTCGAGCGGGGAGCCGTAGGAGGTCTCGGAGCCGGATTCGCCGTGCACGAGGCGGACGGCCTGTCCGTCGCGTACGTCTACGGCGGGGAGCAGTTCAAGCTTCGGCATTACAGCGTCTCGATCCAGTTGGTCAGCAGCTGGGCGCCGGCATCGCCGGACTTCTCGGGGTGGAACTGGGTGGCCCACAGCGCGCCGTTCTCGACGGCGGCCACGAACCGCTCTCCGTGCGTGGCCCAGGTGACCCTGGGGGCACGGATCTTGTCGTTGGTCACTTCGAGGGACCAGTCGTGCGCCGCGTAGGAGTGCACGAAGTAGTAGCGGGCCTCGGAGTCCAGGCCCGCGAACAGCTGGGAGTCCTCGGGGGCTTCGACGGTGTTCCAGCCCATGTGCGGGACGACGTCCGCCTTCAGCGGGCCGACGGTGCCGGGCCACTCGTCGAGGCCGTCCGTCTCGACGCCGTGCTCGATGCCGCGCTCGAACAGGATCTGCATGCCGACGCAGATGCCCATGACGGGACGGCCTCCGGCCAGCCTGCGGCCGACGATCCACTCACCGCGCGCCTTCTTCAGACCGGCCATGCAGGCCGAGAAGGCGCCGACGCCGGGGACGAGCAGCCCGTCGGCGTTCATCGCGGTGTCGAAGTCGCGGGTGATCTCCACGTCTCCGCCGACGTGGGCGAGGGCCCGCTCGGCGGAGCGGACGTTGCCGAAGCCGTAGTCGAAGACGACGATCTTCTTTTTGTCACTCACAGTGCTACCTCAGTCCCAGAGTCCCTGGATCCGCATGATGCCCGCCACCAGGCACATCACGGAGCCGATCCCCAGGAGCACGACGACGCCCTTGGGCATGCCCTGCTTCCAGAAGGAGTAGACGCCGCCGGCCAGGAAGAGGCCGACGATGATCAGAACGGTGTTGAGGCCGGTCACAGGGCGCCCTTCGTGGACGGAAGGATTCCGGCTGCGCGCGGGTCGTGCTCGCTGGCGTAGCGCAGGGCGCGGGCCAGCGCCTTGAACTGGCACTCCACGATGTGGTGGGCGTTGCGGCCGTACGGGACGTGGACGTGCAGGGCGATCTGCGCCTGGGCGACGAAGGACTCCAGGATGTGCCGGGTCATCGTCGTGTCGTACTCACCGATCATCGGCGCCATCTTCTCCGGCTCGGTGTGCACCAGGTAGGGGCGGCCGGAGAGGTCGACGGTGACCTGGGCGAGCGACTCGTCCAGCGGGACGGTGCAGTTGCCGAAGCGGTAGATGCCGACCTTGTCGCCGAGTGCCTGCCTGAAGGCGGCGCCGAGCGCGAGGGCGGTGTCCTCGATGGTGTGGTGGGAGTCGATGTGCAGGTCGCCCTCGGTCTTGACCGTGAGGTCGAAGAGCCCGTGCCGGCCGAGCTGGTCGAGCATGTGGTCGTAGAAGCCGACCCCGGTCGCGACATCGACCTTGCCGGTGCCGTCGAGGTCGATCTCGACGAGCACGGAGGTTTCCTTGGTGGTCCGCTCCACCCTGCCTACGCGGCTCATGCGTGGTGCTCCTTCTTCAGTTCGCGCACCGCATCGAGGAACGCGTCGTTCTCTGCCGGGGTTCCCGCGGTGACCCGCAGCCACCCCGGTACGCCGTTGTCCCGGACCAGGACGCCCCGGTCGAGGATCTCCTGCCAGGCGGCGTGGCTGTCGGCGAAGCGGCCGAACTGGACGAAGTTGGCGTCCGAGTCGGTGACGGCGAAGCCGAGCTCCCGCAGTCCGTCGACCAGCCGGTCGCGCTCGTCCTTGAGCTGCGCGACGTACCCGAGAAGGGTATCGGTGTGCTCCAGGGCGGCGAGCGCGGTGGCCTGGGTGATGGAGGACAGGTGGTAGGGCAGGCGCACCAGCTGCACCGCGTCGACGACGGCGGGGTCGGCGGCGAGGTAGCCCAGGCGCAGGCCCGCGGCGCCGAAGGCCTTGGACATGGTCCGCGAGAGCACCAGGTGGCGACGCCCCTCGATGAGGGGCAGCAGCGAGGGGTGGTGGCTGAACTCGCCGTACGCCTCGTCGACGACGACCATCGAGGGTCCGGCCGCCTGGGCGGCGTCGTAGAGCTCCACGACGGTGTCCGCCTCCACAGCGGTGCCGGTCGGGTTGTTGGGCGAGGTGATGAAGACCACGTCGGGGCGGTGCTCGGCGATGGCCTTCTTCGCCGCCTCGACGTCGATGGTGAAATCGTCCTCGCGCGGTCCGGAGATCCAGCCCGTGCCGGTGCCTCGGGAGATGAGCGCGTGCATCGAGTACGAGGGCTCGAAACCGATCGCGGTGCGCCCGGGGCCGCCGAAGGTCTGCAGCAGCTGTTGCAGGACCTCGTTGGAGCCGTTCGCCGCCCAGACGTTGGCCGCCGCGACCTGGTGGCCCGCCGTGCGGGTGAGGTAGCGGGCCAGTTCGGTGCGGAGCTCCACGGCGTCACGGTCGGGGTAGCGGTTGAGGTCGCGTGCGGCCTCGCGGACCCGCTCGGCGATGCGGTCGACGAGCGCGTCGGGCAGCGGGTACGGGTTCTCGTTGGTGTTCAGCCGGACGGGCACGTCGAGCTGGGGCGCCCCGTAGGGGGACTGGCCGCGCAGCTCGTCGCGGATGGGGAGTTCGTCCCAGGCGTTGGCGGTGGTGCGGTCGTCTCTCACGCCTGCGGGACCTTCCATCCGAACCTGGCCTTCAGCGCGGCGCCGTGGGCGGGAAGGTCCTCCGCCTCGGCCAGGGCCACCACGTGGTGGGTGACCTCGGCGAGCGCGTCGCGGGTGTAGTCGACGATGTGGATGCCGCGCAGGAAGGACTGCACGGACAGGCCCGAGGAGTGGCAGGCGCAGCCGCCGGTGGGCAGGACGTGGTTGGAGCCCGCGCAGTAGTCGCCGAGGGAGACGGGCGACCAGGGGCCGACGAAGATGGCGCCGGCGTTGCGGACGCGGCCGGCGACGGCGGCGGCGTCCTCCGTCTGGATCTCCAGGTGCTCGGCGCCGTACGCGTCGACGACCTTGAGGCCGTCCTCCAGGTCGTCGACCAGGACGATCGCGGACTGGCGGCCGGTCAGGGCGGGCTCGATCCGGTCGGTGACGTGCCTGGTCGCGGCGACCTGGGGCTTCAGCTCGGCCTCGGTGGCGGCTGCGAGCTCCTCGGAGTCGGTGACGAGCACCGCGGCGGCCATCGGGTCGTGCTCCGCCTGGCTGATCAGGTCGGCGGCGACGTGCACCGGGTCGGCGCTCGCGTCGGCGAGGATGGCGATCTCGGTGGGGCCCGCCTCGGCGTCGATGCCGATGCGGCCCTTGAGGAGGCGCTTGGCGGCGGCGACGTAGATGTTGCCCGGGCCCGTGACGAGGTTGACCGGCAGGCAGTCCTCGGTGCCGTACGCGAACATCGCGACGGCCTGGGAGCCGCCGGCGGCGTACACCTCGTCGACGCCGAGCAGGGCGCAGGCGGCCAGGATCGTGGGGTGCGGCAGGCCGCCGAACTCCTTCTGCGGCGGGGAGGAGACGGCGAGGCCCTCGACGCCGGCCTCCTGGGCCGGGACGACGTTCATCACGACGGAGGACGGGTAGACGGCACGGCCGCCCGGCACGTACAGGCCGACGCGCTCGACCGGCACCCACTTCTCGGTGACGGTGCCGCCCGGGACGACCTGGGTGGTGTGCGTGGTGCGGCGCTGCTCACGGTGGACGAGGCGGGCGCGGCGGATCGACTCCTCCAGGGCGGCGCGCACGGCGGGATCGAGCCCCTCCAGGGCCTCGGTGATCGCACCGGCGGGGACCCGGACGGATTCCAGCCGCACCCCGTCGAGCTTCTCCCCCCAGTCGATCACTGCCGCGGAGCCACGATGGCGTACGTCCTCGCAGATGGGCCGCACCGTCTCCAGGGCGGCTTCCACGTCGAACTCGGCACGGGGCAGCAGGTCGCGCAGGTCGCCGCCCTCGGGGAGGGCGGTGCCGCGCAGATCGATTCGAGAGATCACACCGCAATTCTCTCAGACCGGTTCCGGCGTCCGGTCGCCCGTATCACTGGCTGATACATGTCCCGGGTGTCACTGCTGACCGTCAGCTTTCACACGGTCACAGAGAGGGAAGAACGACTGTACGAAGCGCGGACAGGCCCGCGCGGGCGGAGGTGAGGCAGTGACCGAACCGCAGGACGGCGAGATCCCTGACGGGCTCAGCGCCGCGGAACTGGGTATGTGGCAGTCCTTCCGCAACGGCACCACCTACGATCTGCGCTCCCACGACCCCGTGCGCGACGATCCCTTCGCCCCGCACGGCTGGGGGCCCGAGCGGAGCGTCGGCGCACGGACGGTGGCGCGCCTGCTGCTCAGCGGCCCGCCGGCCCGGCCGGGACGGGTGGCCGCACTGAAGCTCAGGGGCGTGCGCATCACGGGGAAACTGGATCTGGCGGGCGGGCGCGTCTCGCCCTACGTGGAGCTGACCGGCTGCCGCTTCGAGCAGGAGGTGGTCCTGCCCGAGTGCCACTTCACGACGCTGCGGATGGTGGGCTGCGCCGTGCCGAGGCTGGACGCCGCCCGGCTGCGCACGGAGGGCGATCTGCATCTGCCGCGCTGCCGGGTCGAGCGGGGCATCCGGCTGACGGACGCCCAGATCGGCACGGACCTGCTGATCAACCAGATCCGGATCGGACCCGACCGGCGCGGCCGTGCCTTCGTGGGCGACGGGATGTCGGTGGCGCAGGACCTGCAGGCCGAGATGATCGAGACGCTCGGCGAGCTGAGCCTGCGCGGCGCCAAGGTGGGCGGCTCGCTGAGTCTGCGCGGCAGCCGCCTGCGCGCCACGGACGGCCGGCGGGCGCTGAACGCCCCGCAGCTGAGCGTGGAGCGCACGCTGTACATGACGGAGGCCTGGGTGAGCATCGACACGGGCAACCAGGGGACGACTCCCCCGTTCGGTGTGGCGCGGGGCGGCGGCCCGGCTCGCGGGACGCGTGCGCAGGTCTTCGAGTGCAGGGGCGCGGTACGGCTCGACGACGGGCGGTTCGGGGACGCGGTGGACCTGCACAAGGCCCGGTTCGTGCTCGCCGACCGCGAGGAGCTGTCGCTGCGCCGCATCGTCACCCCGGAGCTCCGCTTCAACGCGGAGCGCCCGCGGGAGGGCCGGGTCGTGCTGAACGGCGCGAAGGTCGTGACGCTGATCGACGTGTCGACCAGCTGGCCCGGTCCGGGCGGCCTGGCGATGGGGGGCTTCGTGTACGAGAGCCTCGTCCCGTACGGACACTTCCCGCTGTCCCGGCGCCTGGAGTGGGTACTGACCGCGACCCCGGAGTACGTACCGGAGCCGTACGAACGCCTCGCGGCGGTGCTCCGCAGCTGCGGCGAGGACGCGGACGCCCGCGAGGTGCTCCTGGCCAAGCAGCGGCGGCGCCGGGAGACGCTGCCGCCGGCGGGGAGGATCTGGGGCTACCTCCAGGACTGGGCGGTCGCGTACGGCTACCGGCCGGGCCGGGCCCTGGTGTGGATGGCGGTGCTCTGGGCGGCGGGGACGGCGGCCTTCTCGCAGTACGAACCGGCGTCGATCAAGGGCGACGAGCATCCGCAGTGGAATCCCGCGCTGTACGCGCTCGACCTGCTGGTGCCGGTGATCAATCTCGGGCAGGACGGTTACTGGCGGCTGGAGGGGGGCTGGCAGTGGACGGCGGCGGCTCTCGTGCTGGTGGGGTGGATACTGGCCACGACGGTGGCGGCGGGCGCCTCCCGGCTGCTGCGGCGCGGCTGACCCGGGGGGGGTGTCCCGTCCGGGCGGATCCCTGTCGGCGCGGTGGTCGAAAGGCCGGCCGGGACCCGGCAGGACAGGCGGTTATCGGCAACCGGGAGGGCGGAATCACGCCACCCGAGGGCGCTTCCTTTACTTTTTCTTGACCTGACCGGGGGCAACCCTCCCACTCGCCACAGAAGCTTCACAGAGACCCTCTGGCGCCGCCCCCACCAGGGCTTTTCAATGGTCTGCACCATGGCTCTCCTCCGCGCACTGCTGAGTTCCGCGCGCACGTTCCGGCACGGCCCCGGGCTGTCGGCCGGGCTGCCCTCGGACGACGCGGTGATGCTCGACGCCCCCGACGAACGGCTCTCGCCCGCGTTGGTGGCGGCGGCCCTGGGCGACTTCGAGCCCGCGGCGAAGCTGCTCGCCACCACCAGGGACGCCGCCGACTGGGAGACCCGTGACCGCACGCTGGCACGGCTGGTCGCCTTCGCGCGCAGCCGGGACGGCTGGCTCACCGGCTGGCTGGCCGCCGCTCCTCGCGACCCGGACGCCCTGCTCGTCAAGGCCGCCCTGGCGGTGCGCCGCGCGTGGGAGTCGCCCGCCCACGCGGAGCTGCTCCGCGAGGTGGGCCCACTGATCACGGCCGCCGCCGAGGCCGATCCCCGTGACCCGGTCCCGTGGCGGCTCGCGCTCGACCACGCCCGTGGCACCCATGCCCCGCACACGCTCTTCGAGTCGCTGTGGGAGCAGGCCGTCCGCCGCTGCCCGCACCACTACGGCAGTCATGTCGCCGCGCTCCGGTACCTCTCGGCCGAGTGGTACGGCTCCCACCGCGAGTGCTTCGACTTCGCCGAGCGGGCGGCCGAGGACGCGGCGGGCGACTCCCTCGTGCAGGCCCTTCCCGTCCGGGCGGCCTTCGCCCTGCTGCGGGACGAGAAGGCGGCCGCGCGGGCGAACTCCGTGCAGGCGGAGCGGGTCGACGCCGCCGCCGACCTCGCGATCAGGCTCTCGGCCGGGTTCCCCGTCGGCGACCCCTGGCCGGCGGAGGTCCGCAACCTCCTCGCCTACGTCCTCGTCGCCCGGGGCCGCGAGACGGAGGCGCTGGAGCAGTTCCGCCTGATCGGGCCGTACGCGACGTCGTTCCCGTGGGCCTCCGTCACCGGGGAGGCACTCGGGGGCTTCCTCGACGCGCGGGCCGACGTCCGGCTCCGGGTGGCCTCTTCGACGCCGCTCTGCGGGAGGCCGGAACACAGCGGGCTCCGTGGCCATTAGGCTTGGCCGTTGTGACCACCGCTCGCCTGCCCCTCTTCCCGCTGAACGCGGTGCTGTTCCCCGGCCTCGTGCTGCCGCTCAACGTCTTCGAGGAGCGTTATCGCGCCATGATGCGCGAGTTGCTCGAGATCGACGAGGACGAGCCGCGCCGCTTCGTGGTGGTCGCGATCCGCGACGGCCGTGAGACCGCGCCGACGGCCACCGGGATGCCGGACACCGTCGCCGCCGCGCCCCCGGTGGAGCGCGCCCCGGGAGACGGCTTCGGACCCGATCCCCTCCAGACCTTCCACCGCGTCGGCTGCGTCGCGGACGCGGCGAAGATCCGTGAGCGCGCCGACGGCAGCTACGAGGTGCTGGCGACCGGTACCACCCGGGTCCGGCTGCTGTCCGTCGACGCGAGCGGTCCGTTCCTGACCGCCGAGGTGGAGGACCTGCCCGAGGACCCGGGCGCCGCCGAGGGCGAGGACTCGCCCACGGATGAGGCGGGGGCACTGGCGGAGGGGGTGCTGCGCGCTTTCCGCGGTTACCAGAAGCGGCTGGCGGGCGCGAGCGAGCGTTCCCTGACGACCGGCGCGGACCTGCCGGACGACCCGTCCGTCGTCTCCTACCTGGTGGCCGCCGCCGCGGTGCTCGACATCCCCTCGAAGCAGCGCCTGCTCCAGGCCCCGGACACCGCGACCCGGCTGCGCGAGGAGCTGGCGCTCCTGCGCAAGGAGACGGCGGTCATCCGGCACCTCCCGTCGCTGCCGGCGATCGACCTGACCCGCGATCCCACCTACCCCAACTGACCCGAGGACCTGCCCGGTGGCGAAGAAGTCCAGGAAGCAGCAGCCCGGCGGTACCCCGGCCACGGTCGCTCTGGCCACGGCCGGCACGGTGTTCACGGTCCACTCGTACGACCACGACCCGTCCTCCCCGTCCTACGGCGAGGAGGCGGCCGAGGCCCTCGGGGTGGCCGCCGACCGGGTCTTCAAGACCCTGGTCGCCGACGTCGACGGCGAACTGGTCGTCGCCGTCGTCCCGGTCGCCGGATCGCTCGACCTGAAGGCACTGGCGTCCGCGGTGGGCGGCAAACGGGCGGCCATGGCGGACCCGGCGGCGGCGGAGCGCACCACGGGCTACGTCAGGGGCGGCATCTCCCCGCTGGGGCAGCGCAAGCGTCTGCGCACGGTGCTGGACGCGTCGGCCGCGTCCCACCCCACGATCTGCGTCTCGGCGGGCCGCCGGGGGCTGGAGGTCGAGCTGTCCGCCTCGGACCTGGCCGCCCTGACCGGCGCGTCGCTGGCGGAGATCGGCCGGGCGTAGCGGAAGGGGCCGTGCGCGGACGGTGAACGGCTGGCGCGCACGGAATGCGGGCGCGGCCACGGCCGTTGTCGCGCAGGTGGACGAACAGGTGGCGCCCGGCGGCCCCGGGACGGTCCGTCGGCGGCTGATCGCGGAACGCCGCGACACGGTTGCCCGGATCGCGGCTCTCCTCAGGGACTTCGACGGCATCGTCGAGGCGAACGCGCTGGTGGCGGTCGACGACGAGCACGACCCGGAGGGATCCAGCACCGCCTTCGAGCGGGCCCATGTCGCCTCGCTCCTGGCCCTGGCGCGCGGTCACCTGGACGCGGTGGACCACGCGCTGGAACGCCTGGAGCGGGGCGGCTACGGTCGCTGCGAGGGGTGCGGGGAACCGATCCCTCCGGGCCGTCTGGAGGTGCGTCCGGCGGCGACGACCTGCGTGGGCTGCGCCGCGGGCGCGGCGCGCTGAGCCCGGGCCGCGCCCTTCCGGGAATCCTCCCGGCGCGTCGTCAGCGCTTGAAGGCGTCCTTGGACTTCTCCTTGGTGCCCCGGCCCTTGCCCCGGGCCTCCAGTGCCGCTCCCTTGGCCGCGGTGGTGTCGTCACCTGCCGCGTGGGCCATCTTCCGTACGGCCTTACCGGCGATCTGCTCGGCCTTGGCCTTCGTCTTCTCTCCGGCGCTCATGTCGGTCCTTTCGTAGGTGCTCATCCAGTCGCCTGCCCCTGACCCCGGGGCGGAAACGGGCTGGAAGCAGAAAGGCGCGCTACGGCCGCGACGGACCGGCGCCCGGGGATGTCGGGCCGTCCCCGGCCCGCGGCTCCTCGGCGGCACCGGACGCGGGGCCGAAGGCACTCTCCGGTCCGGCTCCGGCCCGGGGCGCCCCGTACGGGATCTCCCACTCGGGCTCGGGGTCGCGCGGCCCGGCCAGCGCCGTCAGACCCAGGTGGACGATCATCGCCGCGATGGGCCAGGCGAGCACCGCCGCCCCCACCGCGTGGAGCTCCAGAGGCGCGTCGAAGGTGACCCCCTTGCCCACCTCCTTGGCGTGTGCCACCACGTCGGACGTCGGCCCGAACCAGGTACCGATCCCCCATGCGAGCAGGGAGCCGAGCAGCCCGCCCAGGGCGAGGCCCACCACCAGTGGAATGCCTCCGCGCCTGCGGAAGAGGAAGACGGCGGCCGCCGAGGCGAGACCGAAGGCGAGTGCCAGGAGCACGAACGTGCCGTCCGCCCCGATGGCCTCCTCGCCCTCACTGTTCTTGAGGAAGACGGCGGTGTCGTCGGAGACGAGCGGTACCCGCGGCGCGAGCCACAGCCAGAGCAGACCGAGGCCCACACCTGCCACCGTCAGCACCGCGGCGATCACCGCGCCCTGCCGCAGCTCCGCGCGCCGTTCACCGGACCCGGGGTGGTCGCCGGGAACGGCGTGCGACCCGGACGGCGGGGCCTGCCACGGGTCGTTCGGCTGGGGCTGGTGCGGCGGCGTCAACGGTGCGGTCACGGTGCCATCGTGCCAGGCCGACGCGTGCGCCGCCTCACCGGACCGCCGCGCGCCGGTAGGCCCAGGTGGCCACGGCGAGCGACAGCACACCGACCGCCGCGCACACCGCGAGGTCGAGGGCGATGACCGCCCAGTCGGGGTGGGCGTCGAAGGACCGGGCCAGCGCCTCGACACCGTAGGTCGAGGGGAGAAGATCGCGCGCCCAGCCGACCGGACCGGGCAGCCGCTCGGCCGGCAGCACGCCCAGCAGCAGCGCGGCCGACATGCCCAGCTGCCCGAGCAGCGTCGCCAGCTCCTGCCGCGGCGCCAGCAGCCCGAGCGCGGCCCCCAGACCGGAGAGCGCGGCCCCGGAGAGCGGGATGACCGCGACGAGCACCCACAGATGCGTCATCGGGAGCCCGAAGAGGGCGCTGCCCGCCACCGCCGTGACGATCGTGCCGGGCACGGTGAACGAGGCGTACGCGCCCGCCGCCCCCAGGACCACGGCGGCGGGCGGCACCGGCAGCGTGGCGTAGTGGTCGAGACCGCCGCCGGCCCGGAGCTGACCGAAGTACTGGGCGAGGAGGTTGAGCGCGACGAAGGCCACGACCAGCACGCTGGACCCGGCGACGACGGCCCGTGCCTCCGCCCCGCCGTCGACGACCCCGCGCATCAGCACCATGATCCCGACGGACTGGAAGGTCGCGACGAACAGCAGGGGAATCCGCGCGACCCGGGCCCTCGACAGCTGCGCGCGGTACACGGCGGCCAGCGACGGAAGCAGTCTGGCCCGCGGGGCGAGGGCGGCGGGGGCGGTGCGGGCGGGCCGGCCGGCGGAGGTCCGCGCCCCGGGCCCGGTCACCTTCGCCGACTCCGTGGGAAGGATGCTCGTCACCTGGTAGTGCTCCCGTTCGACTCCGACACGCGTCCCGGCACGTCCACCGTCCTGATCACGCCTTCACCAGTCCCTCGCCCGCCTTGGCGGCGTCCCCGCCGAGTGCCAGGTAGACGTCCTCCAGGCTCGGCGTGGCCAGCGTGAAGTCGTCGAGCGAGGAGAAGGCCGCCCCGCCGGTCACGGCGGCCACGGCGGCCCTTGCCTCGTCGGGTCCGAGCCGCAGCACCCACCTGCGTCCCGACTCCTGGGCGGACCCGCGGAGCGCGGCCACCTCCGGGACGTCGAGCGGCGCACGCTCGCGCCACACCAGCTCGACCCGGACCTCGCCGGCCACCCGCTCCTTGAGTCCGGACGGGGTGTCGCAGGCGATGACCTTGCCGCACTCCATGACGGCCACCCGGTCCAGGACCGTCTCGGCCTCGATGACGTTGTGGGTCACGAGCAGCACCGTCGCCCCGTGCTCGGCGCGCCGCCGGTCGACGGCGGACCAGACGGAGCGGCGGGCGACGGGGTCCATACCCGTCGTCGGCTCGTCCAGCACGAGGACGGGACGCTCACCGACCAGGGTCGCGGCGAAACAGGCGAGCCGCCGCTGCCCGCCGGACAGCTTCTTCAACGGGCGTCCGGCGAGCCCGGTGATCCCGAGCTCCTCGAGTACGTCGTCGCGGGCGGCCCGCGCCTGCCGTGCGGGCAGGCCCCTGAGCCGCCCGGTGGTCTCCGCGGCGAGCGACACGGTCAGCTCGTCGAGGGCGGTGGACTCCTGGCCGAGGTAGCCGACGAGCCGTGAGGCCCGCTCGGGGTGGCGCACGAGGTCGTGCCCCAGTATCTCGACGCTTCCGGAGTCGGGGCGCATCAGTCCCGTGAGCTGGCGCACGAGCGTGGACTTGCCCGCGCCGTTGGGCCCGAGCAGCCCGAAGATCTCGCCGCGCCGGACATCGAGGCTCACCCCGTCGGTGGCGCGCACCTCGGGAGTGGCGGCGCGGCCGCGTCGGCCGCGGACGGCGGGGTAGGTCTTGACCAGATCACGCACCGCGCACACGGTCCCGGTCCCGGTCTGTGCCTGTGCTGTGCCCGTACTCACGAGGAATGAGACTACGGGGTCGGATGCCCCGTATCGCGTCCGGGGCCGGGCGGAGCCGGCCCGCTCACTCCCCCGCGGGAGCGTGCTCGGCGGCGGCCCGTACGTCGATCTCGCGCCAGAACCCCGCCCGGATGGCATAGCGGTCGTGCTCGTCGATCTGGTCGTCCTTGTGCGCGAGCAGCCCGAAGCGGGCCGCGTACCTCAGCAGTTCGCCGTCGATGCGGTGCGGGACGCGGGGGTACATGGTGGACAGTTTCTGCAGGTGGACGGTCTCCGGCAGCCGTTCCATCCAGCGCCGGGCGAAGACCTGGCCGACCTCGAAGGGGTCACCGCCGACGGTGGTGATGTCCTCCTCCCGGTCCGCCCAGCGCTGTTCCGCGCTGGTGAGCTGCGCCAGGGTCGGCAGGGACGCGGTCTCGGCGGGTTCGCCGAGAGGCCCGCCCCGCTCGACCCAGCCCTTGTCCGACGACCAGCGCAGCGTCGCGTTGGCGGCCGGCGGCTGCGGCGCGTGGTGCGCGGTGTGGGCCCCGGGGGCGCGCAGGCTCGCCAGGTCCTTGGGTGTGGGGACGCCCTTGGCGCCGGACGGCGGCTGGGGGTGCGGGGCGGCCTCCTCGGTCCGCGTCGCCGTGCCGTTGCGGGCGGCGGCGGCCTGGGCCTCCGACGCCCGCTCGGCCGACGCGGCGAGCGCGGCCTCGGGAAGGGGCGCGGACAGGATCGCGGCGATCTCGGGGCGCGGGACGGGCGGGGGCGCGCACACACCGCCCGTCTCCTTGGCCCGCACGGCCTTGGTGATCCAGAGCCGGTCGAGCACCCGTCGCTCGTCGGCCTCGGCGACCAGGTCCTCGGACTGGTTGTAGTCCCCGTCGGCGGCCTGCACGGCCCAGAGGTGGACGGCGACGCCGTGCTCCTTGGCGGACATGAGCCCCGGCAGCAGGTCACCGTCGCCGGTCACCAGCACCACGTCGGAGCAGGCCCGGTTCCGGGCCAGTTCGGTCAGTTCCGCGTGCATGGCGGCGTCGACGCCCTTCTGCGCCCACCGTCCGTCACTGCGGGTGAGGGCCCCCAGCCGAACGGTCACCCGTGGCATGACCCGCAGCCGCCGATGCTCGGGCTGCGGCACCCGGTCGGGGGCGCCGTCGAACCAGTAGATGCGCAGCAGGGGCTGTTCGGTGTCGGCCTCGGCGCGTTCGCGCAGACCCTGGATCAGGGCCGCGTGGTCGACCGTGATGCGGGAACGGGCGGGCTCTCCGGCCAGCAGGCTCGCGGCTGCGCCCAGCAAGTAGCCGGCGTCCACCAGGACGACGCAACGGTCCACGCGTTCCACCCTCTTCCAGTTCGGGAGCGGATCTGCGGGACCGGACTTGGGTGGTCCGCCGACCCGGGGTCTGCTTACTCAGGGTTTCCTTCGAGTCTGCCCGACGGCGCCGGGCTTAAGGACCGGAACTCGATCATCGGCGTGGCGGATCCGGGAACGGCGGATGATACCGCGCCTTTCACGCTCGGTAATGATCCAACATGCGGCTTTTAAGGTGATATGTGAGTCTGACAGCGGTTCTGGACCCCCAGATCTCCCACAGGAGGCATCACGATGGCGAAGAACAAGAACCGCAAGCAGGGCAGCCAGCACGACCGCGCGTCCGCGTCGGAGCGTGGCGCGGAGGAGGCGAAGTCGACGGCGTACGAGTCACAGCCGCAGGCTCAGTCGCAGGGCAGCCCGGCCGACGTCGCCCGCAAGCACCAGAAGCGCTTCGGCCACAACTGAGGCACGGCCTGACGGCCCGTGGGGCCGACAGGCCGAGAGGGGCGCCCCGCCGGTCGGCGGGGCGCCCCTCTCGAGGTGCGGGCGGGACCGTCAGCCGGCCAGGCAGGAGGGGCCGAGCAGCACCTTCAGGTCGCCGAAGAGGGCGGGGTCCGGCTTGACGCGGTGCCGGTCGAGGCGCAGCACGGTCGTCTTGCGCGGGCCCTGGAGCCTGATGCGCACCTCGGTGTCACCGCGGTGGTTGCTGAGGACCTCGCCGAGCCGGCTCACCATGGGCGGGGTGACCCGGACCGTGGGGATGGTCAGGATGACGGGGGCGTTGGACCCGGCGTTGGAGATGTCGGGGACCTGCATCTCCATGGCGACCAGACGCGGCACGTCCTCGCGCTTGTCGAGACGCCCCTTGACGAAGACGACGGTGTCCTCGACGAGCTGGGTGGAGACCAGCTGATAGGTCGCGGGGAAGAACATGCACTCGATGGAGCCCGCGAGGTCCTCCACGGTGGCGATGGCCCAGGCGTTGCCCTGCTTGGTCATCTTGCGCTGGAGGCCGGAGATGATGCCGCCCACGGTGACGATCGCGCCGTCGGAGTGCTCACCGCCGGTGAGCTGCGAGATCGCCGCGTCCGACTTGTCGGAGAGGACGTGCTCCAGGCCGAAGAGAGGGTGGTCGGAGACGTAGAGGCCGAGCATCTCCCGCTCCTGGGCGAGCAGGTAGGACTTCTCCCACTCGATGTCGGAGAACTCCACGTCCAGCCCGAAGCCCGGCTCGTCGCTCGCCTCCTCCCCCATGCCGCCGAAGAGGTCGAACTGGCCCTCGGCCTCCTTGCGCTTGACCTGTACCACGTTGTCGATCATCGGTTCGTGGTGGGCGACGAGTCCCTTGCGGGTGTGCCCCATCTCGTCGAAGGCGCCGGCCTTGATGAGCGATTCGACGGTGCGCTTGTTGCAGACGACCGCTTCGACCTTGTCGAGGAAGTCGGGGAACGTGGAGTACTTCCCCTTCGCCTTGCGGCACCGGATGATCGAGTCGACCACGTTCTGCCCGACGTTGCGGATGGCCGTCAACCCGAAGAGGATCACGTCGTCACCCTGGGCGGCGAAGTTCGACTCGGACTCGTTGACGTTCGGCGGAAGCACCTTGATGCCCATGCGCCGGCACTCGTTGAGGTAGACCGCCGACTTGTCCTTGTCGTCCTTGACGGAGGTCAGCAGGGCGGCCATGTACTCGGCGGGGTAGTTCGCCTTCAGGTAGGCGGTCCAGTAGGTGACCAGGCCGTAGGCGGAGGAGTGCGCCTTGTTGAACGCGTATCCGGCGAAGGGGACCAGGACGTCCCAGAGCGCCTTGATCGCCGCGTCGGAGAAGCCGTTCTTCTTGGCACCGGCCTCGAAGAGGACGAAGTTCTTCGCCAGCTCGTCGGCCTTCTTCTTGCCCATCACACGGCGCAGGATGTCGGCCTCGCCGAGCGAGTAGCCGGCGACGATCTGGGCGGCCTTCTGCACCTGCTCCTGGTACACGATCAGGCCGTACGTGAGGCCGAGCACCTCCTTGAGCGGCTCCTCCAGCTCCGGGTGGATCGGGGTGATCTCCTGGCGGCCGTTCTTGCGCTCGGCGTAGTTCGTGTGCGAGTTCATCCCCATCGGGCCCGGCCGGTAGAGGGCCGAGACGGCGGAGATGTCCTCGAAGTTGTCGGGCTGCATCTGGCGCAGCAGCGAGCGCATGGGGCCGCCGTCGAACTGGAACACCCCGAGCGTGTCACCGCGGCAGAGCAGCTCGTACGTCTTGGGGTCGTCCAGCGGCAGGGAGAGCATCTCCAGGTCGACGCCCTTGTTGGCCTTCACCATCTTGATGGCGTCGTCCATGATCGTCAGGTTGCGCAGACCGAGGAAGTCCATCTTCAGCAGGCCGAGCGACTCGCACTGGGGGTAGTCCCACTGCGTGATGGTGACGCCGTCGGTGTGCCGTACCCAGACCGGGGCGTGGTCGACGATGGGCTCGCTGGACATGATCACTCCGGCGGCGTGCACGCCCATCTGCCGGACGAGGCCCTCGACGCCCTTCGCCGTGTCGATGACCTTGCGGACGTCCGGCTCGTTCTCGTACATCCCCCGGATCTCCCCCGCCTCGCTGTAACGCGGGTGCTTGGGGTCGGTGATGCCGCTGAGGTCGATGCCCTTGCCGAGGACGTCGGCGGGCATGGCCTTGGTGAGGCGGTCGCCCATGGCGTAGGGATAGCCCAGGACGCGCGCGGAGTCCTTGATGGCGTTCTTGGCCTTGATCTTGCCGTACGTGCCGATCATGGCGACCTTGTCGGCGCCGTACTTCTCGGTCACGTACCGGATGACCTCGACGCGCCGGCGCTCGTCGAAGTCGATGTCGACGTCGGGCATGGAGACGCGCTCGGGGTTGAGGAAGCGCTCGAAGATCAGCCCGTGGGTGATCGGGTCGAGGTCGGTGATGCCCATGGCGTACGCGACGATCGAACCGGCGGCGGAACCGCGGCCGGGACCCACCGCGATGCCGTTGTTCTTGGCCCACATGATGAAGTCGGCGACGACCAGGAAGTACCCCGGGAACCCCATCTGGATGATGATGTCCATCTCGTACTCGGCCTGCTTCTGCCGGTCCTCGGGGACGCCGCCGGGATAGCGGCGCTGCATGCCCACCCGGACCTCCTCCTGGAACCAGGTGATCTCGGTGAAACCCTCCGGGATGTCGAACTTCGGCATCAGGTCGCGCTTCTCGAACATGCCGGCGGTGTCGATCTGCTGCGCGACCAGGAGGGTGTTGGCGCACCCTTCCTGCCACGCGTCGGAGGAGTCGACGCCGTACATCTCGTCCGTCGTCTTGAGGTAGTAGCCCGTGCCGTCGAAGCGGAAGCGGTCGGGGTCGGAGAGGTTCTTGCCGGTCTGGATGCAGAGCAGGGCGTCGTGCGCGGTCGCCTCGTGTGCGTACGTGTAGTGCGAGTCGTTCGTCACGAGCGGCGGGATGTCCAGCTTCCGGCCGATCTCCAGGAGCCCGTCGCGGACCCGGCGCTCGATCTCGATGCCGTGGTCCATCAGCTCCAGGAAGTACCTGCCCTCGCCGAAGATGTCCTTGTAGTCGGAGGCCGCCTGGACCGCCTCGTCGAACTGTCCGAGCCGCAGCCGGGTCTGCACCTCGCCCGAGGGGCAGCCCGTGGAGGCGATCAGGCCCTCGGACCACTGCGAGATGGTCTCCTTGTCCATGCGCGGCCACTTCTGCAGCCAGCCCTCGGCGTAGGCGTCGGAGGAGAGCCTGAAGAGGTTGTGCAGACCGGTGCTGTTGGCCGCCCAGATCGTCTTGTGGGTGTAGCCACCGGAGCCGGAGACGTCGTCGCGCTTCTGGTGCGGCTGGCCCCACTGGACCTTGCGCTTGTGCTTGCGCGACTCGGGGGCGACGTAGGCCTCGATCCCGATGATCGGCGTCACCCCGGCCTTCTGGGCCGAGTGGAAGAAGTCGTAGGCGCCGTGGAGGTTGCCGTGGTCGGTCATCGCGATGTGCGACATGCCCATGTCGTTGCACGCCTCGAACATGTCCTTGAGCCGCGCGGCACCGTCCAGCAGCGAGTACTGGGTGTGGACGTGCAGGTGCGTGAATGGCGGCTTGCTCACGGCGCTGTGCCTCCGGAGGAACTGGGGATGACGGGTGGGGGGGACAGCGTGGAAGTCTACGTCTCCGAGGTGACGGACGGCGGGCACTCCGGGGTACGGTCGCGCGTTGGAAGACCCGGGGACGCCCGTCCCTTTTGTCATGAACGCCATGTACCAGGAGGCACCCAGCGATGTCGGACACGCAGACCGGCGCAGAGCAGCGCGGGGAGCAGATCCTCGCCGTTTTCGACACCGCGTTCGGGCAGCTCCTGGCCGCCGACCCCGCAGCCTTCCGGGTGAAGTTCCGCAAGATGGCGGGCTCGGCCTTCGCGTTCTACCGGGGCTCCGCCGGCCTGTTCTACGCCGACCTGGACCGCGAGCAGTACACGGGTGACTACCTGGACGAGCGCACGAGCAGGGTGTGGATCCACGGTGACCTGCACGCCGAGAACTTCGGCACGTACATGGACGCCAACGGCCGGCTCGTGTTCAACGTCAACGACTTCGACGAGGCCTACGTGGGCCCCTTCACCTGGGACCTGAAGCGCTTCGCCGCCTCCGTCGCCCTGATCGGCTACGCGAAGGCCCTGGGCGACGACCAGATCACCGAGCTCGTCCGCGTGTACGCCGACGCCTACCGGGAGCGCATCCACGCCCTGGCGACGGGAGCCAAGAACGACGAGGTGCCGCCCTTCACCCTGGACACGGCCGACGGCCCGCTGCTCGGCGCGCTGCGCGACGCCCGCGCGCTGACCCGCTTCGGGCTGCTGGACTCGATGACGGAGATCCGTGACTTCGAGCGCAGGTTCTCCGCCGACGGGGGTGCCATCGACCTGGACGCGGCCACGCGCTACAAGGTGCTCGCGGCGTTCGACGGCTATCTGGAGACGCTGCCGGAGTCCAGCCTCACCCGGCCCGACTCCTACCGGGTGAAGGACGTCGTCGGCCGCAGGGGCATCGGCATCGGCTCGGCCGGCCTGCCCTCGTACAACATCCTCCTGGAGGGCAACAGCGACGCCCTGGAGAACGACGTGGTGATCTACCTCAAGCAGGCGCAGACCCCGGCGGTGTCCCGGCACATCACCGACGCCGCCGTGCGGGACTACTTCCAGCACGAGGGGCACCGCACGGTGATCTCGCAGCGCGCCCTCCAGGCGCACGCCGACCCGTGGCTGGGCTGGACCGAGCTGGACGGGTCCGGCCAGCTGGTCGCCGAGGTCTCCCCGTACGCGGTCGACCTGGACTGGTCCGACATCGACGAGCCGGACGAGATCGCGGCGGTGGTCGCCGACCTCGGCCGTGCCACGGCGACGATGCACTCCGCGGCGGACGACGAGAGCGGGCACTCGCTGGTGCCGTTCTCCACGGAGCGGGCCATCGACGCGGCGATCGCGGCCGACGAGGAGGGCTTCGCGGAGCTCCTGGTCGACTTCGCGCACAGCTACGGCGCGCGCGCCCGCGCGGACCACCAGATCTTCGTCGACCTCTTCCGCAACGGCCGCATCCCGGGCCTCTAGGGCCTTCCGTACGGAAGGCCCGGGCCGGACCCCTCGCTCATTCTTAGGGCTCGCTTACAGGAACGCATGGCACACTCTCCGGCGATGGACGTATCAGGGACTCAGATCAGAGCGGTACGCGCGGCGCTGTTCACCGCGCTCGTCGTCACGCTCTCGTCCGCGTCCCACGTGCTGCTCTCCCGGGTGCCGCTGCCGCTGACAGCGGTCGCCGTGCTGGCGGGGGCCGTCTTCGCCGTGGCGTTCGCGCTGGCCGGCCGGGAGCGCGGCTTCGGGGCGATCGCCGGGCTGCTGGTCCCGCTGGAGCTGGCCGCCGACACGGTGTTCACCACCGGCCAGCACCTCTGTTACGGGGCGGCGGGCGGCCCCATCGCGGGTCCGTTGCGCTCCGTGGGCGTCGACGTGCTCTGCGGCGGCGAGGCCGGGCGGGGCGCGGACGGGCTTTCCGGTGTGGCCGCGGTCGGCACACCGCTGGCCGGTGTGACCGCCGAGGGCGGCCACGCCGCCGCCCTGCTGGCCTCGCCGGGACCCGCCGTCCCGTGGCTGCTGCTGGCCGCGCACGTGACGGTCGGACTGCTGGCCGCCGCCTGGCTGCGGCGTGGCGAGTCGGCTCTCGCCGGACTGCTGCGCGCGGCGGCCGCCGTCGCCTTCCGGCCCCTGCTCACCGCGGTCGCCGTGGTGAGGACGGCCCGGCACCCCGCACGGCCCGGGGCCCGGCGCGCCGGGCGTCCGCTCCCGATCGCCCCGACCCGCTTCCTGGTGCACTCCGTGGGACGGAGGGGCCCGCCGCGCTCGGCCCTCACCTCTGCCTGAGTAAGCGGTAAGACCCTTCGAGCCATCCTCACCTACGGAGCACCCTCATGAGCAAGCGCAACAGCCAGTCCAACAAGACCGCCGCCCGCGAGCGGCTGCGCGTGGAGCGCGAGCGCCAGGCCAAGAAGGACAAGGCGCGCAAGCAGGTCGTCGTGGCCGTCTCGGTCGTCGCCGTGCTGGCGGTCGCGGGCGGTGTCAGCTACGGCGTGATGCAGCTGAACAAGCCCTCCGCCTGGGAGGCGGCGGCGGACGCGAAGAACGTGACCGCCCCCAAGAACACCTCGGGTGACGACGGCACGACCGTCGTCATCGGCGAGCCGGGCGCCAAGAAGACCCTGGAGCTGTACGAGGACTCCCGCTGCCCGGTCTGCGCCACGTTCGAGCAGGCGGTCGGCGGGACCGTGGACAAGGACGTCGAGGCCGGCAAGTACAAGATCAAGTACGTCGGCGCGACCTTCATCGACAACGCGGCCGGCGGCGAGGGCTCGAAGAACGCCCTGAGCGCGCTGGGCGCGGCGCTGAACGTGAGCCCCGAGGCCTTCCTGGAGTACAAGACCGCGCTGTACTCCGCGAAGTACCACCCCCAGGAGACGGACGACAAGTTCGCCAAGGACAGCTACCTGATCGAGGTGGCTGACTCCGTGAAGGCGCTCAAGGGCAACGAGGCGTTCCGGAAGGACGTCGAGGACGGCACGTACGACGCCTGGGCGATCAAGATGTCGAAGACGTTCGACAAGAGCGGGGTCCAGGGAACCCCGACCCTCAAGATGGACGGCAAGACGCTCACCGCCGAGGGCAGCGAGAACGCCCCCATGACGGTGGCCGACTTCAACGCGGCGATCACCAAGGCGCTGAAGGGCTGATCCGCAGCAGCGGACCGAGAGCCCGACCGGAGAACCCACGTCCTGTGAGGACGGCGGGCGCAACTCCTGGCGACTTCTGGCCAACAGGCGGGCGAACTTCCCTTGTTCGCCCGCCTGTGCGCTCTACCCGCCAGTAGGGTGATCGCCCGTGACCAGACCACACCTCTCCGCGACACCCACCCGCCGCACGGTCGTCAAGGCAGCCGCCGCCACCGCGGTCGCCGGCCCCGTGCTCGCCGCCACCGGCGCCCGTGCCGCCGGCGGTCCCGCCTTCCTGCACGGCGTGGCCTCCGGCGACCCCCTGCCCGACGGCGTACTCCTGTGGACCCGCGTCACCCCCACCCCGGACGCCGCGCCCGGCTCGGGCCTCGGCCGGGACACACCGGTGGTCTGGGAGGTGGCCGAGGACAAGGCCTTCTCCCGGGTCGCCGCCCGGGGCACGGCCGTCGCGCGGGCCGACGCCGACCACACCGTCAAGGCCGATGTCCGGGGGCTGCGCCCGGCGACGACGTACTGGTACCGCTTCACTGCGGCCCCCGGCGGTCCGGACGGCGGACAGGGGGTCATCTCCCCCGCCGGCCGCACCCGCACGGCACCCGCCCCGGGGGCCGTGGTCCCCGGCGTGCGCTTCGGCGTGGTGTCCTGCGCCAACTGGGAGGCCGGCTGGTTCTCCCCCTACCGCCACCTCGCGGCCCGCGCCGACCTGGACGCCGTCCTGCACCTGGGCGACTACATCTACGAGTACGCCTCGGGCGGCTACCCGACCCAGGACACGGTCGTACGCCGGCACGCCCCGCTCCACGAGATCCTCACCCTCGCCGACTACCGCCTCCGGCACGCCACCTACAAGACGGACACCGATCTCCAGGCGCTGCACGCCGCCCACCCCGTGATAGCGATCTGGGACGACCACGAGTTCGCCAACGACGCCTGGTCGGGGGGAGCCGAGAACCACACCCCCGGCACGGAGGGCTCCTGGGCCGCCCGGGTGGCCGCGGCGAAGCAGGCGTACTTCGAGTGGATGCCGGTCCGCGCCTCCACCGAGGGCACCGTGTACCGGCGTCTGAGCTTCGGCGGCCTGGCGGAGCTGCACCTGCTCGACCTGCGCAGCTTCCGCTCCGAGCAGGCGTCTATCGGCAACGGGGCCGTCGACGACCCGGAGCGCTCGGTCACGGGGCGGGCGCAGCTGGACTGGCTGAAGGCCGGGCTGTCCGCGTCGGACGCCCGCTGGAAGCTGGTCGGCACCTCGGTGATGATCTCACCGGTCGCCTTCGGGGCACTGCCCGCCCATCTGCTGGCGCCCCTCGCGGAACTGCTGGGGCTGCCCGCCGAGGGGCTGGCGGTCAATGTGGACCAGTGGGACGGCTACACGGACGACCGCAAGGAGCTGATCTCCCACCTGCGGGACCAGGGCGTCACCGACACGGTCTTCCTGACCGGGGACATCCACATGGCGTGGGCCAACGACGTACCCGTGAAGGCGGCGACGTATCCGCTGTCCGCGTCGGCGGCCACCGAGTTCGTCGTGACGTCGGTCACCTCGGACAACCTGGACGACATCCTGCGGGTGGCTCCGCAGACCGTGTCGCTCGTCGCGTCGGCGGCGGTCAGGGCGGCCAATCGCCATGTGAAGTGGGTCGACCTCGACTCGCACGGCTACGGCGTCCTGGACGTGACGGCCGAGCGCTCGCAGATGGACTACTACGCGGTGTCCGACAAGACCGCGAAGGACGCGACCTCTTCCTGGGTCCGCTCCTACCGCACGCTCAGCGGCACCCAGAGGATCGAGCGGGTGAACGCCCCGGTGCGCTGATCCGCTTCGCGTACGGGCCGCGGCACCCTCCGGCGGCGGCCCGTGCGCACGGCCCTACAGAGTGGCGAGGAAACCCAGCGAGACCTTCCACGTCAGGTCGGCGGCGGCCTGGTCGAAGTCCGGGAGGTCCGGGTCGGTGTAGAGGTGGCCGGCGCCGGGGTAGCGGTAGACCTCGACGTCCGCGCCGGTCCGCTGCATCTGGAGGTACCAGCTGGTCAGCCAGTCGTGCGACTCGAACGGGTCGGGGTCGGCCACGTGCAGCTGCACGGGCAGTTCGTCCACCGAGGCGTTGTCGGCGATGTCCGACGTGCCGTGGAGCAGCAGCAGCCCGCGGGCCTTCGCGTCGCCGAGCGCCAGCGTCTGCGCGACCGAGGCCCCGAAGGAGAATCCCGCGTAGACGAGGCCCTGGTCGGAGTAGGGCGCGGCGGCCAGGACGGCACGCTTGAGCAGCTCGTCCTTGCCCACCTCCTCCTTGAAGGCCATGCCGTCCTCGACGGTGTCGAAGGT
This sequence comes from Streptomyces sp. ALB3, assembly GCF_044385685.1. Taxonomy (NCBI): domain Bacteria; kingdom Bacillati; phylum Actinomycetota; class Actinomycetes; order Kitasatosporales; family Streptomycetaceae; genus Streptomyces; species Streptomyces sp. ALB3. The sequence goes on from NZ_JBISCE010000037.1 coordinate 247,988, forward strand.
GTGCCCCTCGAAGAGATCGGGCACGCGCACCTCGTGGCTGGCCGCACGCAGCCGGTCCGCAGCCGCGTGCACAGCCGGCCGCAGACCGAAGGTCGAGTGGAAAAGCATGATGTTCATGAGGCCCATGGTGCCAGTTGTGCCCCGACGCTTGGAGGACACGGGAATGGAGAACATTCTGCGGCCGTTGCTGGTCGTGGGCGGATCACTGGTGCTCACGCTGGTGCTGGGCTGGCTGGTGGACGTGCTGCTCAGGCGCGCCGACAGCCGGCACCACGAGACCCCCGTCTGGGGGCTTCTGCGGCTCTGCCGCCCTCCCCTGCAGGTGGTGCTCTGCAGCGCGCTGCTGAGGGCCAGCTTCGACCAGCTCCGGCTCGACGTGGTGCGGGACAACCGGGCCGTGATCGGACAGGTCCTGACCCTGGTGCTCATCGCCGCGTCGGCCTGGCTGGTGATCCGCGTGGCGGCCACGGTGGTGCAGTCCTCGTACGCCCGTTACGCGACCTCCACCCGCGACCCTGCCCGGGTCCGCCGGGTCCGGACCCAGGTGACCCTGATCCAGCGCGTGGTCACCGCGGTGGTGGCGACGGTCGCCGTCGCGGCGATGCTGCTGACCTTCCCGGCGATGCGCACGGTCGGCACCTCGATGCTGGCCTCCGCCGGTGTGCTCGGCATCGTCGCCGGTGTCGCGGCCCAGTCGACCCTCGGCAATCTCTTCGCCGGCTTCCAGATCGCCTTCGGCGACATGGTGCGGATCGGCGACACGGTGGTCGTGGACGGTGAGTGGGGCACCGTGGAGGAGATCACCCTCACCTTCCTCGCGGTACGGACGTGGGACGAGCGGCGGATCACGATGCCCGTGTCCTACTTCACCAGCAAGCCGTTCGAGAACTGGTCGCGCGGAGGGGTGCAGATGACCGGCACCGTCTTCTTCCAGCTCGACCACTCGGCCCCGATCGCGGCGATGCGGGACAGGCTGCGCGACATCCTGGGCGAGTGCGCCGCCTGGGACGGCCGCGACTGGTCCCTGGCCGTCACGGACACCACCCCCACGACCATCGAGGTGCGGGCGGTGGTCACCGCGAAGGACGCGGACGACATCTGGACGGTGCGGTGCGCCGTGCGGGAACAGATGATCGGCTGGCTCCGGGACCACCACCCCTACGCGCTGCCCCGGGTCGTGACATCGCCGGCCGCCCTCCCGCCGGGCGACCACTGGCGGGAGCTGACGGGCGCGGACACCGGCCGCCCCTCGCCCAACGGCAGGGTGCCGACCCCCGACAAGGCGCCCCGCACCGGGCGCGGCTGACCGGCCGGCCCCGGGCGGGACCCGTCCGGGGCCCTCGCGTCAGCGCAGGCTGCGCACGTCCAGGTTGCGCAGCACCCGGTCCACCACCTCCGGGTCCGAGCCCGGCTCGCTCCGGGCGGCGAGCACCGCGTGACGGGCGGCCGACATCATCTCCCGCTGGATCCGGCCGATCTCCTTGATCCGCTGGGCGCGCCGCGCGTAGGCCTCGCGCCGTTCCTCGTCGACCATGCCGGGACTGATCCGCGCCCCGATGTCGTACGCCGCGCGCCGCAGCCGCTCCAGGACCTCCTCAGGGAGCTCCTCGGCGTCCTGGACCTCCCTGAGCCGGTTCCTGGCCGCCGCGGCGGCCCGGAGGGCGAGGTCGCGCTCCAGTGCCTCTTCCGCCTCGGTGTCCGCGCGGACACCGAGCCTGCGCACGAGCCACGGCAGGGTCAGGCCCTGGAGGACGAGGGTGGCCATGACGACGGCGAAGGCGATGAAGACGATCTCGTCCCGGCCGGGGAACGGCTTGCCGTCGTCCGTCTCCAGAGGGATGGCGAGCGCCAGCGCGACGGAGGCCACCCCTCGCATCCCGGCCCACCACACGACGACGGTCTCGCGCCAGCTGGTGGGGATCTCCTCGCTGTAGTCGTGCCGGGTGTGCAGCCGCCCGGCCAGCCAGGTCGCGGGCAGCAGCCACAGGAGGCGTACGCCGACGACGACCGCGACGACCGCGAGCCCCCATCCCAGCAGGCGCGGTGCGTGTCCGTCGGCGGTGCCGAAGGCGTTGTGGAGTTCGAGGCCGATCAGACCGAAGGCGACACCCGTCACGAGGGTGTCGACGATGTCCCAGAACGACCGGCCGGCCAGCCGCCCGAGGACGTCGTCCGCGTCCGCCGTGTGCTCGGCGAGGAAGAGCGCGGTGGTCAGGACGGCGAGCACGCCCGAGCCCAGCAGCTCCTCGGCGAGCACGTAGGCGGCGAACGGCACGAGCAGGGTGAGGCCCACCTGGAGGGTCGCGTCGCCCAGGAAGCCCAGCAGCCTGACGGTGAGCCGGCCGAGCACGATACCGACGGCCACGGCGACCACCGCCGACAGGACGAGCATCCCGAACGCGGCGGGCAGGGAGAAGGTCCCGCTGACGGCGGCCGCGATCGCGACGTGGTAGAGGACGATGGCCGTGACGTCGTTGAACAGCCCCTCGCCCTCCAGGATCGAGACGAGCCGCCGTGGCAGTCCCACGGACCCCGCCACGGCCGTCGCCGCGACCGGGTCGGGCGGGGCGACCAGCGCGCCCAGGGCCACGGCCGCGGCGATGGGCAGGCCTGGCACCATCGCGTGGGCGACCGTGGCCACGGCGGCCGTCGTGACGAAGACGAGAGCCACGGCGAGCAGGAGGATCGGCCGTCTGTTCGCCGCGAACTGCCGCCAGGACGTGCGCTGCACGGAGGCGTAGAGCAGCGGCGGCAGGACGGCGGGGAGGATGAGCTCCGGGGGGATGTCGACGTCGGGGAGGAAGCCGGCGAAGGCCATGACGATCCCCGCGAGGGTCATCAGGACGGGTGCCGGCAGACGCAGCCGCTCCCCGAGCGGCACCGTGACCACCGCCCCGAGGAGGAGCAGAAGCAGCAGTGCCATCTGGTCCACGTTGTGCCTTCCGCAGCTCGCCGGGCCCCGGCGGGCCCGTCGACCGGCCGGTCAGGGCCCTCAGCGTGCCACGCGGGGCCGTCGTACCCCCGGCATCCCCGGTGCGGTCCGCGCGGTCAGAGCGCGCGGCGCATGGCCCGGTGCGGCATGCCCGCGTCAGGGAACTCGGGACCGTACGCGGTGTAGCCGAGGCGCTCGTAGAAGCCGAGCGCGTGTGTCTGGGCGTGCAGGTCCACGGCGGCCAGACCGAGCGTGCGGGCCTCCGCCTCCAAGGCGCGGACCAGCGCGGCCCCGACACCGAGTCCACGGGCCGCCCGCGTCACGGCGAGCCGGCCGAGCGAACCGACGGTGTGGTCGCCACCGGTCTTCCCCGCCGCGTCCGCACCGTGCAGCAGCCGTCCCGTGCCGAGCGCGGAGCCGTCCGCGCCCACGGCGATCACATGGACCGCCGAAGCGTCGTGGGCGTCGTACTCGATCTCCTCGGGTACGCGCTGCTCCCCGACGAAGACCTCCTTGCGGACCTGGAAGCACGCCGCGAGGTCGCCCTCGTCGAGAGCCCTGCGGGTGCTGTACGGGGCGGACCCGGGGTTCATTCGCTCTCCGCCACGATCGTGTCGAGGGCGTGGCGCAGGTCGTCCGGGTAGCTGCTCGCGAACTCGACCCAGCTGCCGTCCGCCGGGTGCTCGAAGCCGAGCCGGACCGCGTGCAGCCACTGCCGGGTGAGTCCGAGGCGCTTGGACAGCGTGGGGTCGGCGCCGTAGGTCAGGTCGCCGACGCAGGGGTGGCGGTGCGCGGACATGTGCACGCGGATCTGGTGCGTGCGCCCGGTCTCCAGCTTGATGTCGAGCAGGCTGGCGGCGCGGTACGCCTCGATGAGGTCGTAGTGCGTCACAGAGGGCTTGCCCTCGGCGGTGACGGCCCACTTGTAGTCGTGCTGCGGGTGGCGGCCGATGGGGGCGTCGATGGTGCCGCTCATCGGGTCCGGGTGGCCCTGGACCAGCGCGTGGTACTTCTTCTCGACGACGCGGTCCCGGAACTGCGCCTTGAGCAGCGTGTAGGCCCGTTCCGACTTGGCCACGACCATCAGGCCGGAGGTGCCGACGTCCAGCCGGTGCACGATGCCCTGGCGCTCGGCGGCGCCCGACGTCGAGATGCGGTAGCCGGCGGCGGCGAGGCCGCCGATGACGGTGGTGCCGGTCCAGCCGGGGCTGGGGTGGGCGGCGACGCCCACCGGCTTCATGATGACGACTATGTCGTCGTCGTCGTGGACGATCTCCATGCCCTCGACGGGCTCGGCGACGACCTGGACGGGAGCGGGTGCCTGCGGCATCTCCACTTCCAGCCAGGCACCGCCGTGCACCCGCTCGGACTTCCCGGCCACCGCGCCGTCCACCTGGACCTTCCCGGCAGCGGCCAGCTCGGCGGCCTTGGTGCGGGAGAAACCGAACATCCGGGAGATGGCGGCGTCGACACGCTCGCCCTCCAGGCCGTCGGGTACGGGCAGGGTGCGGACCTCGGGATACGTACTCACCAGTCGAGTATGCCTTGCGCCCACTAGTCCTTGTGCACGGTGCCGTCGGGGTCCAGGCCCCTGAAGGAGAGGATCACGATCAGGATGCCGCCGCAGACGATCGCGGAGTCGGCGAGGTTGAAGACGGCGAAGTGCGCGGGGGCGATGAAGTCGACGACCGCGCCCTTGAAGACGCCGGGCGCGCGGAAGACGCGGTCGGTGAGGTTGCCGAGGGCTCCGCCGAGCAGCAGGCCGAGGGCGATGGCCCAGGGCAGGCTGTAGAGCTTGCGCGCCAGCCGGATGATCACGATGATCACAACGGACGCGATGGCGGTGAAGATCACGGTGAACGCCTCGCCGATCCCGAAGGCGGCGCCCGCGTTGCGGATCGCGTCGAACTTCAGCCACTCACCGAAGATCTCGATCGGTTCCTCGTGCTCCAGCTTCGCGACCACGATCATCTTGCTGACCAGGTCGAGGAGGTAGGCCAGGACGGCCACGGAGAGGAGGGCGAGGATCTTCTTCCTGCCACGGCCGCTGCCCGGCTCGACGGCCCCGTCCGGGGCCGGGCCCTCGGCGGGCTGCCGGGGTCCCGCCCCGTCGGCCCCCTCGGCGTCAGGGATGTCCGGCGTACCGATGATGCGCTCCGCCTCTGCCACGTGTGTCCCTCAACCTAGGTGCCTGACTGAGGACGAGGGTACGACACACCCGGGGTATCAGGGGTCCCAGGCTCCGGAACCCCTCCGGCTGCGGCCCCGCGGGGTCCTCCCGCACGGACCGGACCGGACGGGCCCCCCGCACGGGGGACCCCGCGGGGCCGGTACGGCCGTCGTGAAGCCCCTGCGGTGGCGGCGCCGCACCCTCCCGTCCACGGCTCGCGGTGGTGTCCCGGACTCCCGGCTCCGCCCGGATGCCGCCTCACGGGCGTGAGGCGGCATCGGTGGGAACACCGCGGGCCGCGTCCTCCGGGCGTGCGGCGGGACTCCGCCCGGCGCCCGCTAGCCGCGCCGTTCCTGCTTCTGCTTGTCCTCCACGCAGAGCGTGGCCCGGGGGAAGGCCTGCATCCGCGCCTTGCCGATCGGCTTGCCGCAGACCTCGCAGAGCCCGTAGGTCCCGGCGTCGAGCCTGGCGAGGGCGCGCTCGGTCTGGTCGAGGGTCTCCTGGGCGTGGGCCGCCAGGGAGAGCTCGTGCTCCCTGGTGATGTTCTTCGTCCCGGTGTCCGCGTCGTCGTGACCGGCGCCGTCCCCTGAGTCGCGCATGAGCCCCGCCAGCGCCTCACCCGACGCCTCCAGCTCCGTGCGCAGCCGCACGACCTCGCCGGTCAGCTCGGTCCGCGCCGCGTCGACCTCCTCCGAGGTCCAGGGATCCTCCCCCGGCCTGACCGCCAGGTCTCCGGGCGGCGTCGCGACTCCGGCCCTCGCCGGGGGGACCGCCGTCGCGACGCCCTCCCCGACAGCCGTGCTCCGGGCCGCGCTCTTCTTGGCTACCACCGTGTGGGCTCCTGTCTGCTCGGCGGCCTGGGCCGCCCCCGTGGCCTGTTCCGACGCCTTCTTGGCTGCGTTCTTCTTCGCCGTGCTCTTCTTCGCCGGCCCGTGGTGAGCCGGGTCCTGACCGGTGTCCTGCGGCTCCGGCGCCGTCTTCTTCCCGGCGGCCGCCTTGCGTGCCGCGCTCCTCGCCGTCCTTCCGGCCTGCTTCTCCCGTCCCGCCTCCTGCGGGCCGGCCTCCTCGCCCGTACTGCCGTTCTCCTCCTCGGCAGCCGCGGCCTTGGATCTCGCGGACGCCGTTCTCGATACGGCGGTCTTCTTCGCCACCATGGCCGCGGCCCCTTCACATATTGTGATCTTGCACGCGAATCGTGCTGGGACGATAAATCGACCCCAGCTCCGCGGCAACGGGGCACGCCGCCGGTTCGCCCCTCCCCACGTCCGGGCAGCGGCGCGCCTGCAACCGTTGTGCCCAGCTCCCCACCGGGTAATCCGCCCTCCGCGCGCTCTCCCGGACTCCGTCCGTCCCGACTGGCCATTCGGGTCAAGCCCCGCCGCGCGGACGACCGGTCGGCCTCCGCCCGTACGGGCCCGTACACTGGCCCCAGCGAAAGGCATGGACGGGACGAGTAGCGTCGTACGCAGCCAGGAGCGACCCGGGGACGGTGGGAGCCCGGGGGCGAGCGCGCCGTGAAGATCACCCCGGAGCCGCCGGAAGAAAGCTTTGGACCTGGGCTCGCCCACGGGCGCAAGGCGACTAGACCCGGCATCGCGACCCCAATGAGGGGGCTACGGGCGTCCGCCCGGGGCCAAGGAGGGTGGTACCGCGGGAGCCGACACGGCTCTCGTCCCTCCGACGGAAGTGGAAGACGTCCGCCGGAGGAAGCCCGCACATGACATCGCCGCAGTACCGCCAGGTACCCGCCCAGGTCGACCTGCCCGCCCTCGAGCACGCCGTGCTCGACTTCTGGCGCGACGCCAAGGTCTTCACCAAGAGCCTCGAACAGTCCGAGGGCCGCCCCGAGTGGGTCTTCTACGAGGGCCCGCCGACGGCCAACGGCATGCCCGGCGCCCACCACATCGAGGCGCGCGTCTTCAAGGACGTCTTCCCGCGCTTCCGCACCATGCAGGGCTACCACGTCGGCCGCAAGGCCGGCTGGGACTGCCACGGCCTGCCGGTCGAGCTCGCGGTGGAGAAGGAGCTGGGCTTCAACGGCAAGAAGGACATCGAGGCCTACGGCATCGCCGAGTTCAACGCGAAGTGCCGTGAGTCCGTCACCCGCCACACCGACGCGTTCACCGAGCTCACGACGCGTATGGGTTACTGGGTCGACCTCGACGACGCCTACCGCACGATGGACCCGGAGTACGTCGACTCCGTGTGGTGGTCGCTGAAGGAGATCTTCAACAAGGACCTGCTGGTCCAGGACCACCGCGTGGCGCCCTGGTGCCCGCGCTGCGGCACCGGCCTCTCGGACCACGAGCTCGCCCAGGGGTACGAGACGGTCGTCGACCCCTCGGTCTTCGTGCGCTTCCCGCTGACGGGCGGACCGCTGGCCGGCGAGGCCGCGCTGCTCGTCTGGACGACGACCCCGTGGACCCTGGTCTCCAACACCGCCGTCGCCGCGCACCCCGACGTCACGTACGTGGTGGCGACGGACGGCGAGGAGAAGCTGGTCGTCGCGCGGCCGCTGGTGGAGAAGGCGCTGGGTGAGGGCTGGGAGCTCACCGGCGAGACCTTCACCGGCCGCGAGATGGAGCGGTGGACGTACGAGCGCCCGTTCCGGCTCGTCGACTTCCCGAGCGAGGCGCACTTCGTCGTCAACGCCGAGTACGTCACGACCGAGGACGGCACGGGTCTGGTCCACCAGTCCCCCGCCTTCGGCGCCGACGACCTCCAGGTCTGCCGTGCCTACGGCCTCCCGGTGGTGAACCCGGTCCGCCCCGACGGCACCTTCGAGGAGGACCTCCCGCTGGTCGGCGGTGTCTTCTTCAAGAAGGCCGACGAAGCGCTCACCGCGGATCTGGCCGCTCGGGGCAGGCTCTTCCGCCACGTCCCCTACGAGCACAGCTACCCGCACTGCTGGCGCTGCCACACGGCTCTGCTGTACTACGCGCAGCCGTCCTGGTACATCCGCACGACGGCGGTCAAGGACCGGCTGCTCCAGGAGAACGAGAAGACCAACTGGTTCCCCGACTCGGTCAAGAACGGCCGGTTCGGCGACTGGCTGAACAACAACGTCGACTGGGCCCTCTCCCGCAACCGCTACTGGGGCACCCCCCTGCCGATCTGGCGCTGCGAGGACGACCACCTGACGTGCGTGGGCTCCCGCGCCGAGCTGACGGAGCTGACGGGCACCGACCAGTCGTCGCTCGACCCGCACCGCCCGTTCATCGACGAGATCACCTTCACCTGCTCCCACGAGAACTGCCGACTGGAGGCGTACCGCGTCCCCGAGGTCATCGACGCCTGGTACGACTCGGGTTCGATGCCGTTCGCGCAGTGGGGCTACCCGTACAAGAACAAGGAGATCTTCGAGAGCCGCTACCCGGCGCAGTTCATCTCGGAGGCCATCGACCAGACGCGCGGGTGGTTCTACACGCTGATGGCGATCGGCACCCTGGTGTTCGACAAGTCGTCCTACGAGAACGTGGTCTGCCTGGGCCACATCCTCGCCGAGGACGGCCGGAAGATGTCCAAGCACCTGGGCAACATCCTCCAGCCGATCCCGCTGATGGACCAGCACGGCGCCGACGCGGTCCGCTGGTTCATGGCGGCGGGCGGCTCCCCGTGGGCGGCTCGCCGTGTGGGCCACGGCACGATCCAGGAGGTGGTGCGCAAGACGCTCCTCACGTACTGGAACACGGTGGCCTTCCAGGCCCTCTACGCCCGCACGTCGAAGTGGGCCCCCTCCGCCGCCGACCCGGCGCCCGCCGACCGCACGGTCCTGGACCGCTGGCTGCTGAGCGAGCTCGGCACCCTGGCCGACGAGGTCACCAAGGCGCTGGAGGGATACGACACCCAGCGCGCCGGCAAGCTGCTGTCGGCGTTCGTCGACGACCTGTCCAACTGGTACGTCCGCCGCTCGCGCCGCCGCTTCTGGCAGGGCGACAAGGCGGCGCTGCGCACGCTGCACGAGGTCGTGGAGACGGTCACCCGGCTGATGGCCCCGCTGACCCCGTTCATCACGGAGCGGGTCTGGCAGGACCTGGTCGTCCCCGTCGACCCGGACGCCCCGGAGTCGGTGCACCTGTCCGACTGGCCGAAGGCGGACCCGGCCTCGATCGACCCGGCGCTCTCCTCGCAGATGGCGCTGGTGCGCCGCCTGGTCGAGCTCGGCCGGGCCACGCGTGCCGAGTCGGGTGTCAAGACCCGGCAGCCGCTGTCGCGGGCCCTGGTGGCGGCTGCGGGCTTCCAGTCGCTCTCGCCCGAGCTGCGCGCCCAGATCACGGAGGAGCTGAACGTCTCCTCCCTGGCCTCGCTCTCGGAGGTCGGCGGCTCGCTGGTCGACACCACGGCGAAGGCGAACTTCCGCGCGCTGGGCAAGCGGTTCGGCAAGGGCGTCCAGGCGGTGGCCAAGGCCGTCGCGGACGCCGACGCCGCGGCACTGAGCCTGGCGCTCCGTGAGGGCACGGCCTCGGTGGAGGTCGACGGTGAGCAGGTCACCCTGGCCCCCGACGAGGTCATCATCACGGAGACTCCGCGCGAGGGCTGGTCGGTGGCGTCCGACTCGGGCGCGACCGTCGCCCTGGACCTGGAGATCACCCCGGAGCTGCGGCGGGCGGGTCTGGCCCGTGACGCGATCCGCCTCATCCAGGAGGCCCGCAAGAACAGCGGCCTGGACGTGGCGGACCGCATCGCCGTCCGCTGGACCTCCACCTCCCCGGCGACGGCCGAGGCCCTGACGGAGCACGCGCCCCTGATCTCGGACGAGGTCCTGGCCCTGGACTACGCGCAGGGTGAGGCGGACGACACGTACGGCGCCCCGTTCGAGGACGAGGGACTGTCCCTGACCTTCCGCCTCCGTAAGACGGAGCAGTAGCCGGCAGCACCCAGGGCCCGGCCGGACACCTCTCCGGCCGGGCCCTTCGCTGTCCCCCGCCCGCCCCTTCCCGGCTCCGGGGGCTCCTGGAGCAGAGCCCCCGCGCCGCAGCCCCCCGCCGCCACGCCACGGCAAAAGGGCCGGGCCCCGGGGTAAACCCCGGGGCCCGGCCCTCTGCCTGCCGACGGCTACGCGCTCAGCGAGCGCGAACCGCTCAGTTGTCGTCCTCGTCGATCAGGAACCCGCGCATCGGCGACGGCGCCTGCTGCATCGGCTGCGGCGCCTGCGGCCGCACCGGCGCCATGGGCTGCGTCATCGCGGGCGACATCTGCTGCTGACCGCCGCCGTACGACGGTCCGCCGCCCATCGACTGGTTGCCTCCGCCCATCTGCTGGCTGCCGTGGCCACCGTGGTTGCCGCCCATGGTGTGTCCCATCGCACCCGCACCGGCCGGAGCCAGCGAGGGCGACGGCGGCAGCGAAGCGGCGGCGGGGGTGCGCGGCGGGGCCAGCGAGTCGTCGGCCTGGGTCTCCAGCTGACGCAGCTGGCTCTCCAGGTACGACTTCAGGCGGGTCCGGTACTCGCGCTCGAAGCCACGCAGGTCCTCGACCTTGCGCTCCAGCGTCGCGCGGGCCGACTCCAGCGAGCCCATCGCCACGCGGTGCTTCTCCTGCGCGTCCCGCTCCAGGGCGTCCGCCTTGGCACGGGCGTCACGCTCCAGGCCCTCGGCACGGCTGCGCGCCTCGCCGACGATCTTGTTGGCCTCGGAACGGGCCTCCGCGATCGCCTGGTCGGCGGTCTGCTGGGCAAGGGACAGGACTCGGGCGGCACTGTCGCCACCGGGGCCCTGGCCGGGCTGCTGCATCTGCTGCTGCTGCTGCATCTGCTGCATCTGCTGCTGCGGGGCATGACCGCCCATGGGGCCGCCCATCGGGCCGCCCATGGGGCCACCCTGCATCGGGCCGGGGCCGTGCTGGCCCTGCGGACCGGGGCCGTGGCCGCCCTGCGGGCCATGACCGCTGGGACCGGCAGGCAGCTGGGGAGCGCCACCGGGCAGCTGGGGGGGACCCATCTGCGGGGGCTGCTGCTGCTGTACCGGCGGACCAGATATGGCGGCGGGCACGGGTGCCCCTGGCCGTTCCTGCTGCTCCGGTGGTTTGCGCATTCCCTGCTGCTGCTGGTTCTGCGCGGCCGCACGCGTGGCGGCGGCCAGCTTGGCGCGCAGGTCCTCGTTCTCACGGAGCAGACGGGTCAGTTCCGACTCGACCTCGTCGAGGAAGGCATCGACCTCGTCCTCGTCATAGCCTTCTCGGAGGCGGACGGTCGTGAACTGCTTGTTCCGCACGTCCTCGGGGGTCAGCGGCATCTCTTCTTCACCTCTACGTAGTCGTCGGCAGTCGGCAAGACCGTATCGTTCACACGCTGCTCGCTAGCTTGCCCACGAGGTTGAGCAGAATGTAGACGATGATCATCAGAACGAAGAAGGACAGGTCAAGTGCCACGCCCCCGAGACGCAACGGCGGTATGAACCGCCGCAGAAGCTTCAACGGTGGATCCGTGACAGTGTAAGTGCCCTCGAGAACGACCACCATCGCCTTGCCTGGCTGCCATGAACGTGCGAACTGGAAGACGTAGTCCATGACCAGCCGGAAGATCAGCACGATGAGGAAACACATCAGCGCGATATAGACCACATCCAGTGCGACGCCCATGTTCCCGCGCTTCCCTCTCCCCTGGCTCTCGTAGCCCCGGCCTCCCGGCCGGGTTTGTTCCCGGTGTTCTCAGCTCTGGTTGAAGAACCCGCCCTCTGCGATGCGGGCCTTGTCCTCCGCCGTGACATCGACGTTAGCAGGCGACAACAGGAACACCTTCTGCGTCACACGCTCAATGCTGCCATGGAGACCGAAGACGAGTCCCGCGGCAAAGTCGACAAGTCGCTTCGCGTCGGTGTCGTCCATCTCCGTGAGGTTCATGATCACCGGGGTGCCCTCGCGGAAGTGTTCCCCGATGGTACGGGCCTCGTTATAGGTCCTGGGGTGCAGCGTGGTGATCCGGTAGGGCTCCCGCTCGGACACGACCTTGGGCATGATCACCGGTGCGTTCTTCTCCAGATTCGGGCGGTCAGGTGTGATGGATGCCACGGGGGCGATTCGGGCGGGTCGTCCGCTTTCCGCCGGGAGCTGAACAGGTTCCCGGGGTGCGGGTGGCTGCACCGCTCGTACCGGTTCGTCCCGTTCCCGCTCCACCGGATGCGCGGGCTGGTGCCGCCGCCGGTCCCGCTCGGGCTCCGGCTCGGGTTCGAATTCGTCGTCGGGGTCGAACCCCGGACCGTCGTACCCATCGTCCTCCACGAGGCCGAGGTAGACCGCCATCTTGCGCATCGCGCCGGCCATGCTCCGAGTCCTCCGCTCTGTGGTGGATCGGCATTCGTGTCACCAAGTGCCCGAGATCCACTCCGGCCTGCCCGCGTGGAGCGGGAATGACCATATTTTCTGCTGTGGTCCGACTTGCTTCGCGACGTTACCCGAGCCGGGGTCGGACTCCGAGTACCGCCGTACCGACGCGTACATGTGTCGCCCCGGCCGCCACGGCGTCCTCGAGATCCCCGCTCATCCCGGCAGAGACCATGTTCGCAGTCGGATGGTTCCCGCGCAGGCGGGATGAGATTTCCATCAGGCGGTCGAACGCGGCCCGTTGCCGGCCGGCGTAGGGACCGGCGAGCGGGGCGACGGTCATCAGGCCGTCGAGCCTGAGCCCCTCCGCCGCTCGGACCGACGCCGCCAACTCCTCGACCGCGTCCGGCGCGACACCTCCCCGGTCGCCGCGCTCCCCGCTCTCCGCGTCGAGCGCGACCTGGATCAGGCAGCCGAGCTCGCGCTCGCCCCTGACCGCCGCCGCCGAGAGCGCGGTGACCAGCTTCACCCGGTCCACCGACTGCACCACATCGGCATAACCGGCCACGGAACGGACCTTGTTGGTCTGCAACTGTCCGACGAAGTGCCATGTGAGCGACAGATCCGCGCAGGCCTCGGCTTTCGGCGCCGCGTCCTGGTCGCGGTTCTCCGCGACCTGGCGCACGCCCAGGTCGTGCAGGATGCGCACGTCGCTCGCGGGATAGGTCTTGGTGACCACGATGAGGGTCACCTCCTCCCGCCGACGGCCGGCCGACGCGCAGGCGGAGGCGATGCGCTCCTCCACCTGTGCCAGATTGGCCGCGAGTTGTGTCCTGCGATCCGTCATGCCCTATCAGTCCAACCAGACATATCCGGCGAGCCGTCCCGTGGTGCGGTCGCGGCGGTACGAGAAGTGGTCGCCGGATTCCAGCGTGCAGAACGGCGAGCCGTGCCGGTCGCCGACGCCGAGCCCGTCGAGCTGGGCGTGGACCCCTGCCGTGACGTCCACCGCGGGCGTCCCCCAGCTGGTCTCCGACCAGGAAGCCGGGACGATCCCGGCGACCTCGGCGCGCATCTGCTCCGGAACCTCGTAACACCGGCCGCAGACCGCCGGTCCGGTGCGCGCGACGATCCTGGAGGGCTGGGCGCCGAGCGCGATCATGGCCTCGACCGTCGCCGGCACGATTCCCGCGACCAGACCCGGCCGTCCCGCGTGGGCCGCCGCGACGACACCGGCCGCCGGGTCGGCGAGCAGGACCGGTGTGCAGTCCGCGGTGAGCACCGCGAGCGGAAGTCCGCGCCGCGCCGTCACCACCGCGTCCACGGCGGGGATGTCCGAGGCGTCGCCCCAGGGGCCGTCCACGACGGCCACGTCACGTCCGTGCACCTGGTTCATCCAGACCACACGGGCCGGGTCCAGACCGAGGGAGCCGGCGGCGCGCGCACGGTTCGCGCGCACGGCGGCGGGGTCGTCACCGACCGCGCCGCCGAGGTTGAGCTCCTCGTACGGAGCGGCGCTCACTCCGCCCCACCTGTCGGTGAAGGCGAAGTGCGCGCCGCCCGCCGAGGACTCCGCGGCTCTCACCGCGTGCTGCGGACCTATCACTTCAAGAAGTCCGGTACGTCCAGCTCTTCGGCCTGGGTGTCCTGGTAGGGACGGGCCGTCGGGACGTGCGGCGGGGAAACCGGCGGCAGCGAGGTCTCGTTCGCCGCCGGCGCCGGCTCGGCCGGCGTGGGGGGCTCCTCGCGCGGGGGCACGGAGCCCAGTCCTCCGGTCTGGCGCGCCGGCTCGGCGGCCCGGGCCGCGGGAGCCGGCTCCTCGCGCTTCCCGGCACTCGATCCGAGGACGTTCTCCCGGCGGGCCGGCGGCTGTCCGCCGTCGAAGCCCGCGGCGATCACGGTGACCCGCACCTCGTCGCCGAGCGCGTCGTCGATGACCGCGCCGAAGATGATGTTCGCCTCCGGGTGGGCCGCCTCGCTCACCAGCTGGGCGGCCTCGTTGATCTCGAAGAGACCGAGGTCGCTGCCGCCGGAGATGGAGAGCAGGACACCGCGGGCGCCGTCGATGGACGCCTCAAGGAGCGGCGAGGAGATCGCCATCTCGGCGGCGGCCACCGCGCGGTCGTCGCCGCGGGCGGAGCCGATGCCCATGAGCGCCGATCCGGCCTCGGACATGACCGACTTGACGTCGGCGAAGTCGAGGTTGATCAGCCCCGGGGTCGTGATGAGGTCGGTGATGCCCTGGACACCCGAGAGCAGCACCTGGTCGGCCGACTTGAACGCGTCGAGCACGCTGACCTGGCGGTCCGAGATGGACAGCAGCCGGTCGTTGGGGATGACGATGAGGGTGTCGACCTCTTCGCGGAGCTCGGCGATGCCGTCCTCCGCCTGGTTCGCGCGTCGCCGGCCCTCGAAGGTGAACGGGCGGGTGACCACACCGATCGTCAGGGCGCCCAGCGAGCGGGCGATGTTGGCGACGACGGGTGCGCCGCCCGTGCCGGTGCCGCCGCCTTCTCCGGCGGTGACGAAGACCATGTCGGCCCCCTTGAGGACCTCCTCGATCTCCTCACGGTGGTCCTCTGCCGCCTTGCGACCGACGGCCGGGTTCGCCCCGGCGCCGAGGCCACGGGTGAGTTCACGGCCGACGTCGAGCTTGACGTCGGCGTCGCTCATCAACAGTGCTTGCGCATCGGTGTTGATCGCGATGAACTCGACGCCCTTGAGACCGACCTCGATCATTCGGTTGATGGCATTGACACCACCGCCGCCGACACCGATGACCTTGATGACTGCGAGGTAGTTCTGCGGTGCTGCCACGTCGAAGGCCTCTCGCCTCGAGTTACGTGTCGTCGCTTCGCGGTGTTCCCGCCGCGACGACGGATGCCGATTGGGTCGGTCCGAACGCCGACCCAAACCCTAACGTTGAAGTTTAGGGTTACCAGTGTGTCTGTTTCTTGGACTCTTCCGAACAGGACACTAAGTCGACACGTGGCGCACGTTCAACGAACACGCCGAACCTCCCGTTTTTCTTTTCACCCTATGTGATCACCCGTAGCGCTGACCAACCAGGGGGCTGGCCAGGCCAAACGTGCGTCAACTCTTCGACGAGGCGGGGGCCGTGGGAGCACTCACGTCGAAGTGTCCCGCTTTGGGGGTCGCCTTCATCAGAGCGGTGAGCACCCGCGCCTTCACGGGCCCCTCCTCACTGCTGCCCCACATCACGGTGCGCTCCCGCGTGAGTTCGAGCACGACGGAGTCGTAGGACGTGATCCGCACGGCCTTCGTCTCCCCGGCCACCTTGTCAGGGAGGTCTCCCGCGACCCGTACCGCTTCCCGCAGCAGACGGTCACTGCCGAATCGTCGCAGGCTCGCCGACTGACCCGGCGTCATCTTCAGGAGCGGGACACGCGGGGGTGCTTTGTCCACGGTTGCGAAACGCACACCCTTTGCGTCGACTTCGACGAACTTCTTGCCCTTTCCGACCACCAGGACCGGCTTTCGTTCCGTCACGTGCAGGCCGACCTCGTGCGGCCATGACCGTACGACATCCACGGAGTCGATACGGGGCAGCTCCCGCCGCAGCCGGTCGGCGATCGCGTCGGTGTCCACGGAGACCAGCGGGGAGCCGACCGGGGCCGCCGCCGCGGCCTCCACCTCGCTCCGGGTCAGGACGTCGGTGCCGGTGGCCGTCACCCGCTCCAGCCGCAGCCAGGACGATCCGTAGAGCACCCAGACCGTGGCCGCGGCGGTCAGCACGAGACCGGCCGCGGCCAGCACCAGTCCGGTGCGGCCGCTCAGCCGCCTCCCGGGGCCGGTGTGCGGCGGGCGGGCCGGAGTGCCTGCCCGCTCGGCCTCGCCGCGCTGGGCGGTCGTCGGTCCGGCCACGCTCACTCCTTCGCCGGACCCGGGGCGCGCGCCCCGGGTCCCACCGCCTCACGCCTGGCGGCGTGCGGCAATCGCCTCGTACACCATGCCGACGAGCAGGTCGTCGGCGTCCCGCCGCCCGAACTCCGCGGCGGCACGGGACATCTCGTACAGCCGGTGCGGATCCGACAGCACCGGAAGGACGTTGCCCTGCACCCATTCCGGGGTGAGTGCCGCGTCGTCGACCAGCAGGCCGCCACCGGCGTTGACCACCGGCTGGGCGTTGAGCCGCTGTTCGCCGTTGCCGATCGGCAACGGGACGTAGGCGGCGGGGAGCCCGACGGCGGAGAGTTCGGCGACGGTCATCGCGCCGGCGCGGCAGAGCATCATGTCGGCCGCGGCGTACGCCAGATCCATCCGGTCCACGTACGGTACCGGGATGTAGGGCGGCATCCCGGGCATGTTGTCGATCCGCGGCAATTCGTTCTTCGGGCCGACCACGTGCAGGATCTGGATTCCGGACCGCTGGAGCAGCGGTGCGATCCGGGTGACCACCTCGTTGAGGTGGCGGGCGCCCTGCGAGCCGCCCGAGACGAGCAGCGTGGGCAGGTTGGGGTCCAGTCCGAAGGCGGCACGCGCCTCCGGGCGGACCCGGGCCCGGTCGAGGGTGGCGATGGTCCGGCGCAGCGGGATGCCGATGTAGCGGGCGCCGCGCAGCTTGCTGTCCGGCGTGGAGACGGCGACCCCGTGCGCGTACCGGGAACCGATCTTGTTGGCCAGACCCGGCCGGGCGTTGGCCTCATGGACGACGATCGGCACCCCGGCGCGCTTGGCCGCGAGGTAGCCGGGCAGCGCCACGTAGCCCCCGAAGCCGACCACGCAGTCCGCCCCGGTGCGCTCCAGGATCTGCTCGGCGGCCTTGATGGTGCCGCGCAGCCGTCCCGGGACGGTGATCAGCTCGGGTGTGGGCTTGCGCGGCAGCGGTACGGCGGGGATCAGTGCCAGCTCGTACCCCCGCTCGGGTACGAGCCTGGTCTCGAGTCCGCGCTCCGTGCCGAGGGCAGTGATTCCCACGGCCGGGTCCTGCCTCCGCAGGGCGTCTGCGAGGGCAAGCGCGGGCTCGATGTGCCCGGCGGTCCCCCCGCCGGCGAGTACGACATGCACCGAAATTCACCGCTCTCCGGACGGACGCTTCATGACGCGCCGTCTCATCGTCTTCCATCTCACCCCGGGCCTCCGCATGGCCAGGGCCGCTCTCGCCGCAGGGTCCTCCCGCGCGAAGGCGATCATGAGCCCGACTGCGAACATGGTCGGCAGCAGGGCCGAGCCCCCGTAGGAGAACAGCGGCAGCGGGACACCGGCGATCGGCAACAGGCCGAGCACCGCACCGATGTTGATCACGGCCTGCGCCGTGATCCAGGTGGTCACGCCTCCCGCTGCGTACCTCACGAAGGGGTCCTCCGTGCGTCCGGCCACGCGGATACCCGCATAGCCTAGAGCCGCGAAGAGGGCCAGCACCGACAGCGTCCCCGCCAGACCCAGTTCCTCCCCGGTGATGGCGAAGATGAAGTCGGTGTGTGGTTCGGGAAGTTGACCCCATTTTTCCACACTCGCGCCGAGCCCGGAACCGAACCATCCACCGGACGCCAGAGCATAGATTCCGTGGACCGCCTGCCAGCACGAGTCCCCCGGGCCGGGCTCGGAGGCTCCGATGCAGCCGAGCCGTGACATCCGGTTGGGGCTGGTCCTGATGAGGACGAATCCGATCAGCCCGGCGACGGCGAGCACGCCCACGAAGAGCCGGGTGGGGGCGCCGGCCAGCCAGAGCAGGCCGAAGAGGATCGCGGTGAGGATGATCGCGGTGCCCATGTCCCCGCCGAGCATGATCAGCCCGAGCAGCATGAAGGCGACCGGCACGAGCGGCACGAGCATGTGCTTCCACTGCGCCAGCAGCCGCTTGTCCTGTTTCCGGGCCAGCAGGTCCGCGCCCCACAGGATGAGGGCGAGCTTGCCGAACTCGCTGGGCTGGAGCTGGAAGGGGCCGCCGAGATAGATCCAGTTCTGGTTGCCGTTGACGGACATCCCTATCCCGGGCACCTGTACCAGGACCATGAGGAAGACCGTGCCCATGAGGAGCGGGTAGGCCAGTGCCCGGTGGAGCTTGACCGGCACCCTGGAGGCCAGGAACATCAGCCCGGCCCCGATCACGGCGGCGAGGAACTGCTTGCGGAAGAAGTACGTGCCGGGCCGTGCCAGCTCGAGCGCCTTGATCATCGAGGCGGAGTAGACCATGACGAGGCCCAGGACGGTGATCAGCAGGCTCGACCCGAGGATCAGGTAGTAGGCCGTCAGAGGGCGGTCCCAGGCCCGTCGTGCCCGCTCGTACGTCCGCCGGATCCCGGCTCCCCGGGGCGGCCGGGGCGGCGTACCGGCCCCACGGGCCCCGCCACGCGGCGCGGCCGGCCTCCGGGGGCCCGTGGCGGGCCGGCTCCGCAGCGCCAGGCCCCTCAGCGGCGCGGGCCCGGCGGGCAGCGGCGCGGTGAGCAGGGACGGGGCGAGCGCCCGGCTGATCGCCGCGGTCGCCCGTGAGCGGCCGGTACCGCGCGCGGCTGAGCTCTCGTCGGCCGGCATTGTCGCTTGTCCCCTCCACTGCTCGTGCCCGGGGGCCGCCGCCGGGGGCGCGGGCCCCCGGCGGTGCTGCTCGTGACCGGGTCCCCGGACGCCACGGTCTCCGGTCCTCCGGGACCGTACGGCGCGCGGGCGGGGCCTGTCAGGCGCTCTCGTCGGCGAGTTGGCGGACCGCGTCCGCGAAGGCCTCGCCCCGCCTGTTGTAGTTGACGAACATGTCCATCGAGGCGCAGGCCGGGGCCAGCAGGACGGTGTCGCCCGGCAGGGCCAGCCGTGCCGCTTCGCGGACCGCTGCGGACATCGCCCCAGTGTCGGTCCGGTCGAGGTCGACCACCGGTACCTCGGGGGCGTGTCGCGCCAGGGCTTCGCGGATCAGCGCCCGGTCGGCGCCCATCAGCACCACGCCCCTCAGCCGCTCGACCGCCCGGCCGACCAGTTCGTCGAAGGTGGCGCCCTTGGCGAGGCCGCCGGCGATCCAGACGATCGGTTCGTAGGCCGCGAGGGAGGCCTCGGCGGCATGGGTGTTGGTGGCCTTGGAGTCGTCGATGTACGTGACTCCGGCGACATCGGCGACGTGCTCGATGCGGTGGGCGTCGGGGCGGAAGGCCCTCAGGCCGTCCCGCACGGCGGCGGGCTGCACGCCGAAGGCCCGTGCGAGCGCCGCCGCGGCCAGCGCGTTGGCGATGTTGTGGGGGGCCGGCGGATCGACGTCGCCGACCTCCGCGAGCTCCTGGGCCTGCTTCTGGCGGTTGGCGACGAACGCCCGGTCGACGAGGATGCCGTCGACCACACCGAGCTGCGAGGGACCCGGCGTACCGAGGGTGAAGCCGATGGCCCGGCAGCCCTCCTCGACGTCGGCCTCGCGCACGAGGTCCTCCGTCGCCCCGTCCTGCGCGTTGTAGACGCAGGCGACGCTGTTGCCTTCGTAGATCCGGCCCTTGTCGGCGGCGTAGCCGGCCATGGAGCCGTGCCAGTCGAGGTGGTCCGGGGCCAGGTTGAGCACGGCCCCCGAGTGTGCACGCAGCGAGGGCGCCCAGTGGAGCTGGTAGCTGGAGAGCTCGACGGCGAGCACGTCGTACGGCTCGTCGGCGAGCACCGCGTCCAGCAGGGACACCCCGATGTTGCCGACGGCGGCCGTGCGCAGACCCGCCGCTTCGAGGATCGAGGCGAGCATGCGCACGGTCGTGGTCTTGCCGTTGGTCCCGGTGACCGCGAGCCAGGGGGCGGCACCGGGGCCCCGCAGCCGCCAGGCGAGCTCGACGTCGCCCCAGACGGGGACGTCCGCCTGCGCGGCTGCGAGGAAGAGCGGCTTGTCCGGCTTCCAGCCGGGCGCCGTGACGACCAGCTCGGTGGACTCCGGCAGTGTCGCGCCGTCACCGAGGCGCACGGTGACCCCCAGCGCCTCCAGCTCGGCCGCCTGGGCGCGGGAGCGCTCGTCGTCGCCGTCGTTGACGACGGTGACGAGGGCGCCCAGCCCGTGCAGGGCGCGGGCGGCGGGGATACCGCTGACACCGAGCCCGGCGACCGTGACGCGCTTGCCCTGCCAGTCCACGTTGCTCACTTCTTGGCTGCCCATCCCGCGTAGAAGAGGCCGAGGCCGACGATCACGCACATGCCCTGGATGATCCAGAAGCGGACCACGACGAGGACTTCGGACCACCCCTTGAGTTCGAAGTGGTGCTGGAGCGGCGCCATCCGGAAGACCCGCTTGCCGGTCATCTTGAAGGAACCGACCTGGATGACCACGGACATGGTGATCATCACGAAGAGGCCGCCGAGGATGGCCATCAGGAACTCGGTGCGGGAGCAGATGGCCAGACCCGCGAGCGCGCCGCCGAGGGCGAGGGAACCCGTGTCGCCCATGAAGATCTTCGCGGGCGAGGTGTTCCACCACAGGAAGCCGAAGCAGGCGCCCATCAGGGCCGAGGCGACGACCGCGAGGTCGAGCGGGTCGCGTACCTCGAAACACGCCTGTGGGTTGGTGAGGGTGGTCGCGTTGGCGCAGGACTCCTGGAACTGCCACAGGCCGATGAAGGTGTACGCGCCGAAGACCATCACCGACGCGCCGGTGGCCAGACCGTCCAGACCGTCCGTCAGGTTCACGCCGTTGGACATGGCGAGAATCATGAACAGCGCCCAGACGCAGAACAGCACCGGTCCGATCGACCAGCCGAAGTCCTCGACGAACGACAGCCGGGTGGAGGCCGGGGTGTTGCCGCGGGCGTCGGCGAACTGGAGGGAGAGCACCGCGAAGGCGATGCCGACGATCAGCTGGCCGGCCATCTTGGCCTTGGCCCGCAGACCCAGCGAGCGCTGCTTGACGATCTTGATGTAGTCGTCGAGGAAGCCGACGAGGCCCATCCCCGCCATCAGGAACAGGACGAGGACGCCCGAGAAGCGCATCGGCTCGCCGGTGATGACCTTCGCCAGTACGTACGCGATGACCGTCGCCAGGATGAAGGCGATGCCACCCATGGTGGGCGTGCCCTTTTTGCTTCCGTGGGTACGCGGGCCGTCGTCCCGGATGAACTGCCCGTAGCCCTTGCGGGCCAGGAGCTTGATCAGCAGCGGGGTGCCGACCAGCGTCAGGAAGAGCCCTATGGCCCCTGCGAAGAGGATCTGCCTCATCGGACGGCGACCTCACCCTCGGTCGTCTCCAGCAGTGCCAGGGCGACCTTCTCCAGGCCGACCGACCGGGACGCCTTCACCAGCACGACGTCTCCCGGGCGCAGTTCACTGCGCAACAGGTCGACGGCCGCCTGTGCGTCGGACACGTGCACCGACTCCTCACCCCACGAACCCTCGTTATATGCGCCCAGTTGCAGCCAGGAGGCTTCTCTTCCTCCGACAGCGACGAGCTTGCTGACGTTGAGCCGGACGGCGAGCCGTCCGACCGCGTCGTGCTCGGCGAGCGACGCGTCACCGAGCTCGGCCATCTGACCGAGCACCGCCCACGTGCGCCCCCCGTCCGCCCGTCGGGCCTTGCCCATGGCGGCCAGCGCACGGAGTGCGGCCTTCATGGATTCGGGGTTCGCGTTGTAGGCGTCATTGACGACCGTCACACCGTCCGGACGCTCGGTGACCTCCATGCGCCAGCGGGAGAGGGTGCCCGCCCCGGAGAGCGCATCGGCGATCTCGGTCACGGACATGCCCAACTCATGGGCGACGGCGGCCGCGGCGAGCGCGTTCGACACGTGGTGCTCACCGTACAGGCGCAAGGTCACGTCGCTGCACCCGGTGGGTGTGTGAAGCGTGAAAGCGGGGCGGCCGTCGTCCGTGAGCCGCGCGTTCTCTCCCCGTACGTCCGCATCCGGGGCCTCTCCGAAGAGGAGCACCCGGGCTTTTGTGCGGGATGCCATGGCACGCACGAGCGGATCGTCGGCGTTGAGGATCGCGGCACCGTCCTCGGGGAGGACCTCGACGAGCTCGCCCTTGGCCTGGGCGATCGCCTCACGGCTGCCGAACTCCCCGATGTGGGCGCTGCCGACGTTGAGGACCAGGCCGATCCGCGGCGGCGTCAGGTCGGCGAGGTAGTGGATGTGGCCGATGCCCCGTGCGCCCATCTCCAGCACGAGGTGGCGGGTTTCCGCCGTCGCGCGCAGCGCGGTGAGCGGCAGACCGATCTCGTTGTTGAGGGAGCCGGGCGTCCAGACCGTGGGCGCCTTGCGCTCCAGGAGCTGGGCGATCAGGTCCTTCGTGGACGTCTTGCCCGCCGAGCCGGTCAGCGCGACGACGGTGGTGCCCAGGCGTTCGACGACGGCACGGGCGAGGGCGCCGAGCGCGGCCACGACGTCGTCGACGACGATCGCCGGGACCCCGACGGGGCGGGCGGCGAGCACGGCCACCGCGCCCGCCTCGGCGGCGCGCTGCGCGTAGTCGTGGCCGTCGACCCGCTCGCCCGCGAACGCGGCGAACAGGGAGCCCCGCAGCACCTCCCGGGAGTCGATGACGACGGGGCCGGTGACGACGGCGGACGGGTCCGGCACGTCGTGCGGCTGCCCGCCGACGATTCCGGCGATCTCGGCGAGGGAAAGGGCGATCACTTGGTCATCCCTGACTGTTGTTCTCATGGGTGTGTACGCGGTCTTCGGGGGCGCGCGCGGCGCTCCCGCGCCCCAGGGAGTGCTCGATGGCCTCGCGCAGGACTTCGCGGTCGTCGAAGGGCCGCACCACTCCGTGGATGTCCTGGCCCTGCTCGTGTCCCTTTCCGGCCACCAGCACGGTGTCGCCGGGTTCGGCCCGGGCGACGGCCGCGGCGACGGCCGCGGCCCGGTCGGCCTCGACGAGCACCTCGCCCCGCTCGTGGACGGGCACCTCGGCCGCGCCCAGGAGCATCGCGGCGAGGATCGCGAGGGGGTCCTCGGAGCGGGGGTTGTCCGAGGTCAGTACGGCGGTGTCGGCGAGCCTGGCCGCGGCCGCGCCCATCGGGCCGCGCTTCGTCGTGTCACGGTCGCCGCCGCAGCCGAGCACGATGTGCACCCGGCCCTCGGTGACCTTCTGCAGGGAGCGCAGGACGGATTCGACCGCGTCGGTCTTGTGCGCGTAGTCGACGACCGCGAGGTACGGCTGTCCGGCGTCGACGCGTTCCAGCCGGCCCGGGACGCCGGGCACGTCCGCGATGCCGTCGGCGGCGGTCTGCGGGTCGATCCCGGCGACGGCCAGGGTGACGACGGCGGCGAGGGTGTTGGCCACGTTGAACGGCCCGGGGAGCGGGGCCCTGGCGGTGACCCGCTCGCCCTTGGGGCCGAGCACGGTGAAGCGGCTGTCCTGGGGTCCGACCTCGACGTCCTCGGCCCGCCAGTCGGCGTCCGGGTGGCCCTCCGCCGAGAAGGTCACCACCGGAACGGTCGCCTCCCGCACCAGCCTGCGGCCGTACTCGTCGTCGAAGTTGACGACACCGAGCTTGCTGCGCCGCGGCGTGAACAGCTGCGCCTTCGCCTGGAAGTAGTCCTCCATCCCGGAGTGGAACTCCATGTGCTCCGGGCTGAGGTTGTTGAAGACGGCGACGTCGAAGACACAGCCGTCGACCCGGCCGAGGACCAGGGCGTGGCTGGAGACCTCCATGGCGACCGCCTCGACACCGCGCTCGCGCATGACGGCGAAGAGCGCCTGGAGGTCGGTGGCTTCGGGGGTGGTGCGCTCCGACTTGATGCGCTCGTCGCCGATCCGCATCTCGACGGTGCCGATCAGCCCGGTGCTGCGTCCGGCGCCGCGCAGTCCGCCCTCGACGAGGTAGGCCGTGGTGGTCTTGCCCGACGTTCCGGTGATGCCGATCTGGAGCAGGCCGACGCCCGGCCGCCCGTAGATCTCGGCGGCGATCTCGCCCATCCGGCCGCGCGGGTCCTCGGTGACGAGGACCGGGAGGCCGGTGGCGGCGGCACGCTCGGCGCCCGCCGGGTCGGTGAGGATCGCGGCGGCGCCGAGGCTCTCGGCCTGGGCGGAGAAGTCGGCACCGTGGAAGCGGGCACCGGGCAGAGCCGCGTAGACGTCGCCCGGGCGCACGGCCCGGGAGTCGTGGGTGATGCCGGTGACCTCACCGGAATCCTGCGGTCCGGCTCCGAGCCGGGCGGCCAGCTCTCCGAGGGACGTCGGCAGCAGCCGGTCCGGCCGGGGCGCTCCCGGGTAGGTCACGGGCGCGTCCTTCTGAGTGGTTTGGCACTGATCAGCGTGGGGCACGGCGGTGAGCGTACCGGGCGGACCGGGCCTCTCGCGAAGTGAGGGCCCGGGTTTGCGGTACTTCTCGTTCCGGTTCCCGGGATCGGGGGTGATGGTCGTCACTGAGGGTTCCCCCGAGTCACTCGCCGGGCTTGAAGGACACGGGCAGCCGGGCGGGAGCGCTGCCGGTGGGAGGTGTCTGGAGGGTCTTCAGAGCGAACTCCATGACCTTCTTGTAGATGGGGCCGCAGATCTGGCCGCCGAAGTAGCTGCCCTTGGTGGGGTTCTGGATGGCGCAGTAGACGGTGATCTGCGGATCGTCGGCCGGGGCGAATCCGGCGAAGGAGGCGGTGTAACCCTTGTAGACGCCGCGCACGGGGTCGACGCGGTTGGCCGTGCCCGTCTTGCCGGCGACGCGGTAGCCCTGGATGTGGGCCTTGGTCCCGGTGCCCTCCTCGTCGTCCACCACCGACTCCAGCATCTTCGCCAGGGTCCTGGCCGTCTTCTCGCTGACCACCCGGGTGCGTTCGGGCGCGTCGGACGCCGTGTAGCGGCCGTCGGCGTCCTTGGTCCCGCGGACCAGCGTCGGCTCGATCCGGACCCCGCCGTTGGCGATCGTCTGGTAGACCGACGCGGCCTGCATCGCGTTGAGCGAGAGGCCCTGGCCGAACGGGATCGTGTACTGCTGCGAGGTCGACCAGTCCTGGGGCTTCGCGATGATGCCCGGGGACTCACCCGGGTAGTCGAGCCCGGTGGTGCTGCCGATGCCGAACTTGCGCAGGTACGAGTACAGGACCTTGTTGGCCTCCGCCTGGTTCTTCCCGAGCTGCCCGGTGGCCAGGATGGTGCCGATGTTGCTCGATTTGGCCAGGACGCCGTTGAGCGTGAGGTACCAGGTGGGGTGGTCGATGTCGTCCCTGAACAGCCGGTCGCCCCGGTGCAGCCGGTTGGGGACGGTGACGTGCGTACCGGGCGTGGCCACTCCCTCCTCCAGCACGGCGGCCATGGACATCACCTTGCTGGTGGAGCCGGGCTCGTACACGTCCTGGAGGGCCGCGTTGCCGAGGGCGGCCGAGTTGCTCTGCCCGAGGTCGTTCGGGTCGTACCCGGGAGCGTTGGCCATGGCCAGCACCTCGCCGGTCCTCGTGTTCTGGACGACCACGTAGCCGCGGTCCGCCTCGGACTCCTTCACCTGGTCGGCGATGGCGCGCTGGGCCGCCCACTGGATGTCGCGGTCGATCGTCAGCTCGACGTCGGTGCCGGCGACCGCCGGAGTCTCCGTGGAACCGGCTGTCGGCACGGGACGGCCGCCTGCCTGGGCGTAGCGGATCTTGCCGTCCTCGCCCTGGAGCCGCTCGTTCAGCTGTGCCTCCAGGCCGCCGCCGCCCTTGCCCTCGGCGTTGACGAAGCCCAGTATCCCGGCGGCGAGGTCACCGTTGGGGTACACGCGCCTGGTGGTCGGCTCCTGGAGGACTCCGGCCAGCACGTCGGCTCCGGGGCCTCCGTTCGCCCTGTCCTCGGCCGCCTTGTCCGCGAAGACGGACTTGAGGTCCTTGATCTGCTTCCAGACCTGGGGTGTCTGCCGCCGCGCCAGCACCGTGTAGCGGCTGTCGGGGGTGGAGAGCTTCTTCGCCAGCTCGGCCTCGTCCTCGCCGAGGATCGGGGCGAGCAGCGCCGCCGCCTGCCGCGGTGCGTCCGGGGCCTTGCTCTCCTCGGGCGTGAACAGTTTCGGGTCGGCGGTGATGTCGTGCGCGTCGACGCTGGTGGCCAGGGCGATGCCGCCGCGGTCGGTGATCTCGCCGCGTTCGGCGGCGATCGTGTACTCCAGGTAGCGGTTCTTCCCGGCCTTCGCGGCGTACGTGTCGGCGTCGACCGCCTGGACCTGGAGGAGCCGGACGACGAACGCCAGCATGACGAGGGTCAGGCAGAGGCTGATCAGGCGGAGCCGTGGGCGCGGGCTGCCCAGCCGGATGGCCTTCGGGGAGCCGCCGCGCCGCTGCCTCGCCGCCGGGCGCCGGGGGCGCCGGGCGTCGGGGCGGGCGGTGGGACGCGGGCGCCCTGATCCGCCGGCCGCGTTACGGGAGCGCGCGGGGCCGGGTACACGGCGGCGCGGCGGTTCCTTGGACGGCACTGCGTCACCTGCCGGAGCTCGTCGGGGGCGGTGTGTTCGGAAGCGTGGACGGCGTCGCGGGGGGAAGGGCGGGCGACGACGGCGACGCGGAGCCGGACGGCGACGCCGGTCCGGCTGATCCCGTGGTGCCCGCGCCGGGCTCGGGGACCGCGGTGGGGTACGGCTGCGCGGTGGCCCGTTCGGGCACTCCGCGGACCCTGCCGTCAGGCTCCAGGAAGGCGGGGCTGCCGCCCGGCACCATGCCGAGCTCCCGGGCCCGGCGTTCCAGCGCGTCGGGTTCGGAGTTACCGTCGACGTCCCGCTGGAGGGCCTGCTGCTCGTCGGTGAGCTCGGTGGTCTCCCTCTTCAGCTTGCTCAGCCTGAACGATCCTTCATTGAGCGCCGAGTTCAGCAGCAGCAGCGAGATCAGGCCACCCGCGAGCAGCAGGACCACCAGCAGGACGAAGGGGGTGCGGGCGGCGGTGTTCGGTCCCGACGGCATCAGCCGGGCGAGCCGGCCGGCCCGTCCCTTCATCTGCCCGGCCGTCCCGGTCACCGCGGCGTCACCGTCCCGGCGTACGTCCGGCCGGCCCTGGGGGATCCGGTCACCGCTCCTCCTCGCGGATCCGCTGTGCGCCGCGCAGCCGTGCGGGGGCGGCGCGCCGGTTCTCGGCGACCTCCTCCTCGGTGGGCAGCTCGGCGCCGCGGGTCAGCAGCTTCAGGCGGGGCTGGTAGCGCTCGGGGACTACGGGCAGCCCGGGCGGCGCCGTGTTGGCCGCGCCGGCGGCGAACACCTGCTTGACCAGGCGGTCCTCGAGCGAGTGGTAGGAGAGAACGGCGATCCGGCCGCCGACGTCCAGACTCCGCACCGCGGCCGGGATCGCACGCTCCAGGACGGTGAGCTCGCCGTTGACCTCGATGCGCAGCGCCTGGAAGGTGCGTTTGGCCGGGTTGCCGCCGGTGCGCTTGGCGGCCTGCGGCAGGGAGTCGCGGATCAGCTCCACGAGCCGGGCGCTGTTGCTGAAGGGCTCCTTCTCGCGCTCGCGCACGACGGCCGAGACGATGCGCTTGGCCTGCTTCTCCTCGCCGTAGGCGCGCAGGATCCGTACGAGTTCACCCGGCGGGTAGGTGTTGAGGACCTCGGCGGCGCCGATACCGGTCGTCTGGTCCATGCGCATGTCGAGCGGCGCGTCCTGGGCGTACGCGAACCCTCGGTCGGCCTCGTCCAGTTGCATGGAGGACACCCCGAGGTCGAACAGCACGCCCTGGACCTTGGGGATCCCGAGCCGGTCGAGGACCTCGGGCAGTTCGTCGTAGACGGCGTGCACCAGGGTGACGCGCTCGCCGTACGGGGCCAGGCGCTCGCCGGAGAGCCGCAGGGCCTCCTTGTCCCGGTCCAGGGCGACCAGGCGGGCGGCGGGGAAGGCGGCGAGGAGTGCCTCGCTGTGCCCGCCGAGCCCGAGGGTGCAGTCGACGACGACCGGGGGCCGCGGTCCCGTCGCCTCCAGAGCCGGGGCCAACAGGTCCAGGCATCGCTGGAGCATCACCGGGACGTGGCGGGTCTGGCTCAAAGCGCCCTCTCAGGCTCTGTCCCGGGTGGCCGCACATACGGCCTGGTCCCCGCCCGCCCGGAAGGGGAGGTCGGCCGGCGCCGGGGAAGGGGCGTCGGCCGGCCGCGAGCGGGAGAGGGCCGGGCCGCATGTACGCCGCACACCACGGGAACGCGAAACATGCAAAACATGCGGAATGTGCAGGCGTGTCGGTAACTTCGCGTCACTTTAGTCCACCCTGCCATTCGATCCGTTCCCGATCAACGAACCGCGCAGCGCGTCGGTCCCCGGCCGCCGTCCGGGAACCTCACCCGGCCGGGTGCCTGTACGTGAGGCTTGTGGGTTACCTCACAACAAGGCGCGTTGGCGTTCTTTGTCCCCTTCCACAGCACGCCGGACACGGTCGCGAAGGCTAACGTCATAGTCATGTCGACTTCTGCGCACCCTTCCGCCGAGACCGATTCCGCCGCTCCCTCCGCCGCTTCCGGAGGGACAGTCACCGACCGCCTGGTCGAACTGAACGCGCGTTACGCGGAGGCGTTCAGCGACCCCGGCATGGACGCGCGGCCCGTGCTGCACGTCGCCGTCGTCGCCTGCATGGACGCCCGTCTCGACCTCCACGCCGCGCTGGGCCTGGAGCTCGGCGACTGCCACACCATCCGCAACGCGGGCGGTGTCGTCACCGACGACGTCATCCGGTCGCTGACGATCAGCCAGCGGGCCCTCGGTACCCGCAGCGTCGTGCTCATCCACCACACGAACTGCGGCATGGAATCGATCACCGAGGAGTTCCGGAAGGATCTGGAGTTCGAGGTCGGGCAGCGCCCGGCCTGGGCGGTAGAGGCCTACACGGACGCCGACCAGGACGTACGGCAGTCGATGCAGCGCGTGCGCACCTCACCGTTCCTTCTGCACACGGACGACGTCCGCGGCTTCGTCTTCGACGTGACCACGGGCAAGCTGCGCGAGATCCTGCCCGCCTCCTGAAACCTCTCGACATACGGGCCACATCCGGCATATCGCGCCCACTTGTCCAGAGGCGAGTGACACGAAGCGGTAACGGCAACAAGAATGCGGGTGTGACATCTCCCCGGGTCCTCCGGGGAGTGTCCGTACGTCGGGGCGGGCCGGGCATCTCCGTGCGCCTGCCCGTGCACAAGGGGCCGAGGAGGGCCGGGTGACGACCTATGACGATCGAGCGAGCCTCACAGATCTGACCACCACAGCGGAGCGGGTACGCAGGTCGGTCGAGAGTGTGATCGAGGGCAAGCCTGAGGTCGTACGGCTTTCGCTGACCGTGCTGCTCGCCGAGGGGCACCTCCTCATCGAGGACGTGCCCGGGGTCGGCAAGACGATGCTGGCGAAGGCGCTGGCACGGTCCATCGACTGCTCGGTCCGGCGTATCCAGTTCACGCCGGACCTGCTGCCCTCGGACATCACCGGGGTCTCGATCTTCGATCAGCAGCGCAGGGACTTCGAGTTCAAGCCGGGTGCCATCTTCGCCCAGATCGTGATCGGTGACGAGATCAACCGCGCGTCGCCCAAGACCCAGTCGGCGCTGCTCGAGTCGATGGAGGAACGCCAGGTCACGATCGACGGCCAGACCTACGAGCTGCCGGATCCCTTCATGGTCGTGGCGACCCAGAACCCGGTGGAGATGGAGGGCACCTACCCGCTCCCCGAGGCACAGCGCGACCGTTTCATGGCCCGGGTGTCGATCGGCTACCCGAGTGCCGAGGCCGAGCTCCGGATGCTCGACGTGCACGGCGGTGCCTCACCGCTGGACGACCTCCAGCCGGTGGCGCACGCGCACGACATCGTGAAGCTGATCGACGCGGTGCGCACGGTCCATGTGGCCGAGGCCGTCCAGCGGTACGCCGTGGAGCTGGTGGCCGCCACCCGGCAGCACCCGGACCTCAGGCTCGGGGCCTCGCCGCGCGCGACCCTGCACCTGCTGCGTGCCGCCAAGGCGTCGGCCGCCCTGTCCGGGCGGGACTACGCCCTGCCGGACGACGTCCAGGCCCTCGCGGTCGCGGTGCTCGCCCACCGGCTGCTGCCGACGGCGCAGGCGCAGCTCAACCGCCGGACGGCCGAGCAGGTGGTGCTGGACATCCTGCAGCGCACCCACGTGCCGACGTCCGCCGGCGGGGCCGCCCCCGCGCACCCCCAGCACCGTCCCGGCAGCCCGGTGTACGGCGGGCAGCCCGGCGCACGGCGGCTGTGATGACGGCCGGGGCGCCCGGCCCCGTGGACGACA
Organism: Streptomyces sp. ALB3; assembly: GCF_044385685.1. Classification (NCBI taxonomy): domain Bacteria; kingdom Bacillati; phylum Actinomycetota; class Actinomycetes; order Kitasatosporales; family Streptomycetaceae; genus Streptomyces; species Streptomyces sp. ALB3. Next base: position 278,414 of record NZ_JBISCE010000037.1, read on the forward strand.
GCGACGGCAGGGGCGGGCTGCGCGCGGCTCTGAGCGGGCTGACGACGCGCGGGCGGTCCTTCCTGGCCGCGGGTGTGGCGGCCGCCGTCTGCGCGTACGTGCTGGGTCAGGGTGATCTGCTCCGGGTCGGCCTGCTCCTCGCGGTGCTGCCGCTGGTCTGTGTCACCGTCCTGTACCGCACCCGCTACCGGGTGGCCGGCAGCCGGCGTCTTTCGCCCTCCCGGGTGCCGGCGGGCTCGGAGTCACGGGTCCATCTGCGCGTGGACAACGTGTCCCGGCTGCCCACGGGCCTGCTCATGCTCCAGGACAGCGTCCCGTACGTCCTCGGGCCACGCCCCCGGTTCGTGCTGGACCGGGTGGAGCCGGGCGGCGTGCGGGAGGTGTCCTACCGGGTCCGCTCCGACCTGCGCGGGCGTTATCCACTGGGCCCGTTGCAGCTCCAGCTGAGCGATCCGTTCGGGATGTGCGAGCTGACGCGCTCCTTCAGCTCCTACGACACCCTCGTCGTCATCCCGGGCACCGAGCCGCTCCCGGCGCTGCGGCTGGCCGGTGAGGCCTCCGGGTACGGCGACGGCAGGCAGCGCTCGCTGGCGCTGGCCGGTGAGGACGACATCATTCCGCGCGGTTACCGGCACGGTGACGACCTGCGACGGGTGCACTGGCGGTCCACCGCGCGCCACGGCGAGCTGATGGTGCGGCGGGAGGAACAGCCGCAGCGGGCGCGGTGCACGGTACTGCTGGACACCCGGCGGATCGCCTACCCGGGCGCCGGACCCGGGTCGCCCTTCGAGTGGGCGGTGTCCGGGGCGGCGTCCGCGCTGGTGCACATGCTGGAACGTGGCTTCGCGGTGCGGCTGCTCACGGACGAGGGGAGCGTCGTGCCCGGTGAGAGCGCCGACGGTTTCGCCGCTTCGACCCAGGAGTCCGCGGACTCGGCGGGGCTGATGATGGACACCCTCGCGGTCGTCGACCACTCCGACGGGGGTGGGCTCTCCCGCGCGTACGACGTGCTGCGCGGGGGCAACGAGGGGCTGCTGGTGGCTTTCTTCGGTGATCTCGACGAGGAGCAGACCGCGGTCGCCGCACGGATGCGGCAGCGCAGCCGTGGAGCCGTGGCGTTCGTGCTGGACGGCGACGGCTGGGCACGCGGCGGGAAGGCCGCGCCTGACGCGCGGGTCCCCGACAGCCTGCGGCTGCTCCGCGAAGCGGGATGGACGGCGATGGCCGTGCCACCGGGGGCGGAACTCGCCCGGCTGTGGCGGCAGGCGGGGGCGGAGGGCTCCGGGGCGCCGTCCTCCGGCGCGCAGTCCTCCGCCGCGGGCACGACGGGATTCTCCGGGGGATGGTCATGAGCGGGCGTTTCCGGCTGGCGCTCAGCGCCTTCTCGGCCACCTTGCTGGCGTCGGGAGCTCTTCTGCCCCTGGTCGAGACGTCCAGGTGGGTCCTGCAGGCCGCGTTCATGCTGGCCGTCCAGAGCGGTGTGGGCGCACTCGCGCGCCGGATGCGCCTGGCACGGATCCTCACGGTCTCCCTCCAGGTGCTCGTCACCCTGCTGACGCTGACCGCGGCCTTCGCCAGGGAACACGCCCTGTTCGGTGTGCTGCCCGGCCCCCAGGCGGTCCAGCGGCTCGCCGGTCTCCTGAGCGCGGGAGCCGACGACGTCGGCAGGTATGCCATTCCCGCGCCGGCGACGGACGGCATCCGGCTGATGCTGATCGGTGGGGTGCTGCTGATCGGGCTCGCCGTGGACGTCCTCGCGGTGACCTTGCGCGCCGCCGCTTCGGCCGGGCTGCCGCTGCTCGCGCTCTACTCGGTGGCTGCCGGGCTGTCCGACGGCGGGGCGGGGTGGTTCTGGTTCCTGCTCGCGGCGAGCGGATACCTGCTTCTCCTGCTGGCCGAGGGCCGGGACCGGCTGTCCCGGTGGGGGCGGGTGTTCGGCGGTGTGTCGCGTACGTCGGGCGGTCTGGCCGCCGGACTGGAGGGTCCGGGGCACGGGCCGGCGCCGGTCCGTACGGGCCGGCGCATCGGCGTGGTCGCCCTGGGCGTCGCCCTGGTGGTGCCCGCGGCCCTGCCGGCTCTGGACGGCGGGCTGCTGGACGGCGCGGGCGGCGGTTCGGGTAGCGGCAGCGGCGGGGGCACGATCTCCGCGGTGAATCCGCTGGTCTCGCTGCAGAACAACCTCAACCAGCCGGAGAACCGGGAGGTGATGTCGTACCGCACCAACTCCGGGAGCCCGCAGGACTTCTATCTGCGCATCCAGGCCCTGGACCAGTTCAGCGGCGGCGAGTGGCGTCCGTCGACCCGCCGGCTGAGTGATGTCCCGGACAGGCTGCCGCAGCCGGCGGGACTGGGCGGGGACGTCGCCGTCACCGAGATCCGGACGAACATCTCGGCGTCGCGCTCGTACCAGCAGACGTATCTGCCGCTCCCCTACCCGGCGAGCGAGGTGGACGTCCGGGGCCGCTGGCGGTACGAACCCGAGGGGCGCACCCTCGTCGGCGACGACGGCCAGACGACACGTGGCGCCCGGTACGAGGTCAGCAGTCTGGTGGTGGAGCCGACAGCCGCGCAGCTCGCCGCTTCCAGGGAACCGCCGTCGGACCTGGCCCGTGAGTACACGCGCGTTCCACCGTCGCTGCCGGACGTGGTCGAGGAGACCGCCGAGCGGGTGACCGGTGGCGCCGACGACGACTACGAACGGGCGGTGAGGCTGCAGGACTGGTTCGCCTCGGAGGGTGGTTTCCGGTACGACACGACGGTGACCTCGGGTACCGGCACCGCGGCGATCGAGCGGTTCCTGAAGGACAGGGAGGGGTTCTGCGTCCACTTCTCCTTCTCGATGGCCGCGATGGCGAGGACCCTGGGCATTCCGGCCCGGGTCGCGGTGGGCTTCACGCCCGGCACGGTCCAGGCGGACGGCTCGGTGTCGGTGGGGCTGCGGGATGCGCACGCCTGGCCCGAGCTGTACTTCGAGGGCGTGGGCTGGACCCGTTTCGAGCCGACGCCGTCCCGGGGCAGCACCCCGGCGTACACCCGGCCGGACGCACCCTCGGCGGACCCGAGTGCTCCCGCGCTGCCGACGGACGGTGCTTCCACGGCGCCGACGGCGGCCCCCTCCACCTCGGAGTCCTGTCCCGCGCAGATGCGCCGGCAGGGTGAGTGCGGCGCGTCCCCGGTCCCCGGCGCACTGGATTCCGCCGGCCCGGGGACCCCTGCGGGGACGGTGGCGCTGTGGGTGCTCGGCTCCCTGCTGGTGCTGACGCTGCCCTTGGCACCGATGCTCTGGCGGCTGCGGGCCCGTGGCCGGCGGCTCGGCTCCTCGGGAGGGCGGACGGCCGCTGACGCCGCCGACAGGGTGATGGCGGCCTGGCGGGAGGTCACCGACACTGCCTGGGACCACGGCATCGCGCCGGACGAGTCGCAGACCCCCCGCAAGGCCGCCGCGCGTATCGTCCGGCTGGGGGGCCTCGACGAGCCGGCCGCCGCTGCCGTCCACCGGGTGGCGGGGGCGGTCGAGCAGGTGCTGTACGCGCCCGGGCCGGGTGCGGTGTCCGTTCCCGCCGAGGATGTGCTCGCGGTCCGGGCCGGCCTGCGTGCCCCGGCCGGCCGCTGGGGCAGGTTGCGGGCGACGCTCGCCCCGCGTTCGGCTGTCCGGGTGATCTGGGCGGCTGCGGAACGCCGGGCGGAACTCGCCGGGCGATGGTCGGCCCGGGCGGGGCGCGTCCGCTGGGCGGCACGGTCGCGCCGCCCCTCACGGCAGCGGGGCTGAACCCCTGGATCCTGGGTCGGCGGGTGGATCCGCCGCGTTCCGGGTCAGGGGCCGCTCAGGAGGTCGGGAGCCGGGGGGCTGACCGGGTCGCGGGCGCCGATGCTTTTCGCGGGTCCGGCCGCCGCCCCTCGGCCCCGGGGCGGCGTCGGACCCGTCAATCCGCGCGGGCGCCGCTCAGCGGCTTGGCGGGCACCGGCACGGAAGCGCCGTGACCGGCCCGCGCGGTCACCGGGTGACGGGAACGCGTGAGGGGCGGTCGCTGCGATGCGACCGCCCCTCACGTGTGAGGCCAGGCGTCAAGTCCTCGGCGTGTGCCGTCCGCTTCCGGGACCGGTGGCCGGGACTGCTCGCTTCCGGCCGGGAAGCGGAAGGCTCACTGGCCCTGTTCGTCGCGGCGGCGCTGCCACCGCTGTTCGATCCGGTTCATCATCGACCGGCGCTGCCTGGGGTGTCGGCGTTCGCCTCCGCCCCCGCTCGCGCTCCCCGCCGGCTGCTGCTCACCGGGCTTCGGCGCTTTGCGCCATCCGGTGACCGCCAGCACGGCGCAGCCCAGCATGACGAGGAACCCCGCCACGCTGACCCAGGTCTGCTGGAAAACCATTCCGGCCATGAGGAGCGCGATACCCACCAGAAAACCGGCCACCGCCTGGTAGACCCGTCGCCGGGTGTACCTGCGCAGCCCGCTTCCCTCAAGCGCTGTAGCGAACTTGGGATCTTCGGCGTACAGCGCTCGCTCCATCTGCTCGAGCATGCGCTGCTCGTGCTCCGAGAGCGGCACGGAGTCCTCCTCGTCGTCGGCCGCGGGGGCGACCGGTATGCGGCCCTTCCAGGATAGGCAGGGATTCGCCCCCGTGAAACCCGCCCTCTAGCCATAGCCAGTCCGGACCGCCATTTCGGCTCGGCTGCTGAGGCGTAGATTCCCCGACCTCCGATCCGTCATGCCGGATGGTGTCACCCGATCATACGGGGCTCGCGGCGCGATCGGGTGTTCTGAGCCGTACTCCGTCTGCAGCTGCGTTGCTGATCAGCCGTGCTGCTGTCGCCTTCGCGGCCGTACGCCGACGGTGTCGCCCTCGCGGCTCAGGCGCGCTTCTCCCCCAGAACGTGCAGCTGGGTCGCGACCGAGTGGAAGGCGGGCAGTTCCGCGACGGCCGCTTCCAGCCTGAGGAGCTCCTCCATCGCGCCCGGTTCGGTGTCCACGAGAACGCCCGGCACGAGGTCGGCGAAGACCCGCACCCCGTGGACCGCGCCCACCTCGACGCCCGCCGCCTCGACCAGGCCGGTCAGCTGGCCGGCGGTGAACCTGCGGGGAACGGGGTCGCCGTCGCCCCAGCGTCCGGCGGGGTCCGCCAGCGCCTTGCGGGCCTCGGCGAAGTGCCCGGCGAGCGCCCTGGCCAGGACGGCACCGCCGATGCCGGCGCCGAGCAGGCTGAGGGCACCGGACGGGTGGAGCGCGTCGACCGCGTTCCGTACGCCTTCGGCGGGGTCGTCCACGTACTCCAGGACGCCGTGGCAGAGGACCGCGTCGTATCCGGCGCGGTCCACCACGTCGAACAGGCCCAGGATGTCTCCCTGGACGCCTCGGACCCGGTCGGCGACACCGGCTTCCTCGGCACGGCGCTCCAGCGCGAAGAGGGCGTTCGGGCTGGGGTCGACGACGGTCACCCGGTGGCCGAGCCGGGCGACCGGCACGGCGAAGTTGCCGGTGCCGCCGCCGGTGTCCAACACGTCCAGGGCGTCCCTGCCGGTCGCCTCGACCCGGCGCTCGAGGGCGTCCTTGAGGACCTCCCAGACCACGGCGGTACGGAGGGAGGCGCGGGGGCGCAGCTGGTCCGACACGGCAGTTGACTCCTCGGCACGGTGCCGCCACGGACGGCGGAGCGTGAACGGTGCAGGTGGTACGGGTGCTCTCCACCCTATTGCCTCGCACCGCCCTCGCGGCCACTACGCGTCGGTCCGCCGTCCGGGACCGTCCCGCCGGGGTTGCGGGAGGACGGGCTGGAGGGCGAGCAGCCGCTCGACGAGGCGCAGGAACATGGCCGCGTCGCGGAGCAGGTCGTCGGCGTCGCGGCTGCCGGCCGCGCCGGGTATGCCCGCCTCCGCACGGGCCCTGCGTCCGGCGCCCGACGCGAACAGGGCGCTCCACTCGGTCAGTTCCGGCGCGATGTCCGGCAGGACCTCCCAGGCGCTGCGGATCCGCTCCCTGCGGCGCCCGCCGGATTCGGGCCGGCCACGGGCGGCGAGCACGGCGGCGGCCGTGCGCAACGCCGCGAGGTGTGCTGTGGCGTACCGCTCGTTGGGCACGTCGAGGGCGGCGGCCTCGTCCAGGCCGGCGTGAGCCTGGGCGAGCAGGTCGAGTGCTGCGGGCGGCGCCGTGGTGCGGCGCAGCACGGGGTGGACGTCGGTTGCCGGACCGTTCAGTGAGGGGGCAGGGCTGCCTGCGCGGCGCCGCGGGGCGGCGGCTGCGGACGAGCTGGCCATGACGAACCTCCTGTCGTCTGTGACGGCTCGGTGGCCGTCTGTATCCATCGTGACCGCCACCACTGACAATCATTCAGAACTGCCCCCTGACCAGGCGTTTTGCTTCGATCACGAGTTCCGGCTAGCTTTTTGCACTGACTGGTCAGTGCAAAATGGGGGTGGGGATCGTGGAAAGCCCGCACGGGGCGGCTCTGAGCGCCGAGGGGTTCGGACTGAAGGGTCCGCGCGGCTGGGCCTTCCGAGGCGTGGAATTCACGGCCGGTCCCGGATCGCTCGTCGCGGTCGAGGGGCCGTCGGGTTCGGGCCGCACCTGTCTGCTGCTCGCGCTCACCGGCCGCATGCGCTCCACGACGGGCCACGCGGAGGTCGGCGGCGAGCGTCTGCCCGGCCGGCTCGCCGCCGTACGCGGTTTCAGCGCACTGGGCCCGGTGCCGGGGGTCAGCGAGCTGGACCCCTCCCTCACCGTCGCCGAACACCTGCGCGAACGGGCCCTGCTGGCACGACGCTTCGACGGTTCGCTGCGCTCCCTGCTGCGCCGGCGCCCAGGACGTGCCGCGACGGCACGGGCGGCGGTCGGCACCGCGCTGGATGCGGCGGGGCTCGACCTCGCGGACCTGCCCAAGGCCGGACGCACCTCCGTACGCGACCTGGAGCGGCTGGAGGCCCTGCGCCTGTCCGTCGCCCTCGCCCTGATGAGCCGCCCCCGGCTGCTCGCCGTGGACGACACCGACCTCAAGCTCTCCGCCGCTGACCGCGCCCTGGCCTGGGAGCTGTTGCGCTCCCTCGCGGCCGGCGGCACCACCGTGCTGGCCGTGTGCAGCGAGGCTCCGAAGGACGCTCTCACGGTACGCACCCGGCCGGCGGCCGGACCGGACACACCCGCCGACGGCACGACCACCGGGGACACGCCCACAGCCGGCACCCCCGCCGACGACACGACGACCGACACGACGACCGGGAAGGGAACGGCCGATGCGATCGCCGAAACTGGCCGCGCTTGAACTGCGGCGCTTCGGCCGGGGCCGGATGCCGCGTGCCGCACTGGTGGCACTCCTCCTGCTGCCCCTGCTGTACGGAGCGCTCTACCTCTGGTCGTTCTGGGACCCGTACGGGCGGCTCGACCGCATTCCGGTGGCACTCGTCAACGACGACAAGGGCGCGACCACCGGGGACGAACACCTCGCGGCCGGTGACGAGCTGGCCGGCCGGCTGCTCGACTCCAAGGTCTTCGACTGGCACGAGGTCGGATCCGCCGAAGCCGAGCAGGGCGTCGAGGACGGGACGTACTACCTCTCGCTGACCATGCCGTCGGACTTCAGCGAGCGGATCGCCTCGAGCGGCGGGGACTCCCCGGCCACGGGCGCCCTACGGGTCCGCACCAACGACGCCAACAACTACATCGTCGGGCAGATCTCCAGGACCGTCTTCGCCGAGGTCCGCAGTGCCGCGTCGACGAAGGCCTCGCGCGGCTTCCTGGACCGGATCTTCATCGACTTCTCGGGCCTGCACGACGCGACCGCGAAGGCGGCCAAGGGCGCCGACGACCTGGAGACCGGCCTCGAGAAGGCGAAGAAGGGCTCCAAGGACCTGGCGGACGGCCTCAAGGACGCCAAGTCGGGCAGCGGCACGCTCGCCACCGGGATCACCAAGCTGAACAAGGGGGCCGGCGACCTCGAGACGGGGTCCCGGCAGGTGGCCGGGGGCACCCAGCTGCTCGCCGACAAGGTCAACGCCGTCGCGGGGGACGTACGCCCCTTCCTGAAGGACAACGGCAAGGCCATCGGGGACACCGCCCGGCTGGTCGCCGACTCCTCCCAAGCCGTACGGGACAACCTCGGCCTGTTGGCGGAAGCCGCCCCCACCGCGTCGGCCGCCGCCCACACGGCCTCCGACGAACTGGCCGAGGTCTACCGCCTCCGCTGCGAGGAGCAGCCGCTGCCCGACCCGGCCGCCTGTCCGCAGCTGAAGCGCGCCAGGACCGCCGCGGCCGACGTCGCCGCGGTGTCCGACGACGTGAACGCCCTGGTCACGGATCAGAAGGGCGACCTGACGGAACTCCGCGGCCAGTTGGCCACACTGCAGAAACAGGCCGACGCGCTGGCGAAGCGCTCACCCCGTCTGGACACGGACCTGGAGACCGTCGTGTCGAAGGTCAACGCGCTCAACACCGGGGCGCACAAGGTCGCCAAGGGTGCGGACGCGCTCCACACCGGTCTCGGTACCGCCAAGACGGGTGCCGGGGATCTGAACACCGGCGTCAAGAAGCTCAAGACGGGTGCCGGGACCCTGAACAGCGGGCTGTACCGGCTGGGTGACGGTTCCGCGACGCTCGCCCAGGGGCTGAACGACGGAGTCGGCAAGATCCCCGACTACGACGAGAAGGACCGCGACGCCCGTACCGGTGTCATGTCCGACCCCGTGCGGCTGGCCTCCTCCTCCCTGCACGCGGCGCCCAACTACGGCACCGGCTTCGCCCCCTACTTCATTCCCCTCTCGCTGTGGGTGGGCGCGATGGTGGCGTACATGCTCGTCCAGCCGCTCAACCGGCGGGCGCTCGCGGCCGGAGCACCGGCCTGGCGTATCGCCTTCGCGGGCTGGCTGCCGGTCGCCGCGATCGGCCTGCTCCAGGTCGCCGCCCTGATGTCGGTGCTGCACTGGCGGCTCGGACTGCAGATGACGCACGCCGCCGGAACCCTCGGCTTCCTGGCGCTGGTCACCTGCTGCTTCGCCGCGATCGTGCAGTGGCTCAACGCCAGGTTCGGCGCGGCGGGCCGGATCCTCGTCCTGGCCGTGCTGATGCTCCAGCTGACCTCGGCCGGGGGCACCTATCCCGTGCAGACCAGCCCGGGCTTCTTCGGAGCGGTCCACCCGTACCTGCCGATGACCTATGTGGTGGACGGGCTGCGACGGCTGATCACGGGCGGCGGGCTCGGCCCGGTCTGGCAGGGCTGCGCCGTGCTGCTGGCCTTCACCGCGGGCGCCCTGGCGCTGACGGCCCTCTCCGCCCGCCGCAAACAGGTGTGGACCCTGGACCGGCTGCACCCGGAGCTGAGTCTGTGACCGCACCCGGACCTGTGAGAATCGTGCGCATGGACAGCAGTAGCACCACACGCCGCCAGGTCACCCGGCAGAAGCTCTACGAGGCGGCGGTGACCCTCATCGCGGAGAAGGGCTTCTCCGCGACGACGGTGGACGAGATCGCCGAGCGCGCCGGGGTCGCCAAGGGCACGGTCTACTACAACTTCAAGAGCAAGACGGAACTGTTCGAGGAACTGCTGCGGCACGGCGTGGGGCTGCTCACACAGTCGCTGCGGTCCGCCGCCGACTCGACCGACGCCCGCGGCGGCACCCGTGTGGAGGCGCTCGACGCGATGATCAGGGCCGGCCTGGTCTTCATCGACCGCTACCCGGCCTTCACCCAGCTGTACGTCGCCGAACTGTGGCGCACCAACCGTGCCTGGCAGTCGACCCTCCTGGTGCTGCGCCAGCAGGTCGTCGCCGTCGTCGAGGAGGTGCTCCGGGAGGGCGTCGCGGGGGGCGAGCTCAGCGAGGAGATCGACATCCAGCTCACGGCCGCCGCACTGGTCGGCATGGTCCTGGTCGCGGCCCTCGACTGGCAGGCGTTCCAGCCCGAGCGGACGATCGACGACGTCCACTCCGCCCTGTCCCTGCTGCTGCACGGCCGGGTCAGCGGCCGCTGAACCGGCCTGCCCGCACGCCCGCACGCCCGCACGCCCGCACGCCGAAAACGCCGGCCCCGTGGAATTCGATCCCCCCGAATTCCACCGGGCCGGCGTCCTGTGCCGCCGCAGAGCCCTCCCCCGTGACCCCGTGTCCCCCGTGGTCCCGGAGCTCCGCGTCGTGCGCCCCCGTCACGTCCGGGGTCCCGCGCCCGTTCCGCCGCCCCGTGCCGGCGGTCCGGGCGCCGTGCCCTTTCCGTGGGCCCCACTCTTCCGTCCGCGCAGGTGGGGGCCCATCCGCATCCCTACTCATCTCACCCACTAGGTAGGGGTACTCAGACCTGCCCCGACAGCGCCCGCCCGGGCCCCTCCGCGACGTCACGACCGTGTCCGCGGCAGGAGCCGTGGGCGTCTCCCGCGTCCGTGCACCGGCCTCCCGGACGGCCTGTCGGTGCCACCCCTTAGGGTCACTGACATGGCACGAATTGCGGTGATCGGCGCCGGGGCAGGCGCGATGGCGGCGGCCGCCCGGCTCTCCGTGGCAGGCCACCGGGTGACGGTGTACGAGCGGTCGCAGACCCACGGCGGCTCGCTGGGCCGGCACACCCGTGACGGTTTCGTCTTCGACACCGGCCCCGGGCTGCTGCACCTGCCCGCCGTCTACCGGGACCTGTTCGTGAAGACGGGCAAGGAGAGCCTGGAGCAGTGCGTCACGATGACCCAGGTCGACCCGGCGAGCCGCCATCTCTTCGCGGACGGCACCGAGGTCTCCCTGCCCAACGCCTCACGGGCCGGGGTGGTGGGCGCGCTGGACCGGGCGCTCGGCGAGGGGGCCGGAGCCCGGTGGGGGGACTTCCTGGACCGGGCGGGCGTCGCCTGGAACCGGTCCCGCAGGCCACTGCTGGAGGAACCGCTGCCCGAGGACCGGCGGACGCTGGGCCGTGATCCCTACCCCGCGGTGCGCCGGCGCAGGCTGCTGCGCGCCGCCCGGCAGGCGGGCACGGTCGCGGAGGTGGGCGCCCTCGAGCTGGCGGACCCCCGCCTGGCGGCCCTGCTCGACGGGTACGCCCTGTCGTACGGGCTCGACCCGCGCCGCGCCCCGGCCGCCGCCGCGCTCCTGCCGTACATGGAGGAGACCTTCGGCAGCTGGTACGTCGCCGGGGGCATGCGCGCGCTGGCGGACGCGGTGTACGAGCGGTGTCTGGCCCGCAGGGTGGAGTTCGTCTTCGGCGCCGAAGTGGTCCGGGTCTGCGAGAAGGACGGGCGGGTGTCCGGGATCGAACTCGCGGACGGCGGGAGCGTGGAGGCCGGCCATGTCGTCCTCGGCGCACAGCCGGCGGCCGGGCTCCTCCCGGTCCGGGAGCAGGAGCAGGGGCCCGCCGGGGCGCGCGGTGCCTCGGTGCCGGGCCGCTTCCTCGTCCTGCTGTCGCTGCGCGGCGCCCGGGAGGCCGGCGCGGCGCACCGGACCGTGGTGCACGCCGTGGATCCCGGCGCGGAGCTGGAGGCGGTGTTCGGCGGCGGGACGACGGAGTCGCCCACGGTGACGGTGCTGCGCCCGGACGACCCCGCCACCCGCCCCGACGGGGAACACGAGGCGGTGACCCTGATGGCCACCGTGGCGCCGCACGGCCCGGTCGACTGGACGGACGCGGCGCTGCGCGCGCGGTTCGCGGACGCGGTGATCGGCCGGGCGGCGGAGGCCGTGCCCGGCCTCCGCGGGCGGATACTCCGCGCCGAGGTGCGGACGCCCGCCGAGACCGCGGCCGACACGGGCGCCGAGGGCGGTTCGGTGCCGCCTCCGGCCCTGGCCGGGGCGGGGGGCGCCTGTCTGCGCCCGGGGAACCGCACTTCGCTGCCCGGGCTGTACCTGGCGGGCGGCTGGTCGCATCCGGGCGGCGGAATGGCCCACGCCGGGATGTCGGGTGCCCTGGTCGCCGGCCTCGTCGTGGAGGGTGACGGCTTCCGCGGCTCGCAGTGAACCTCCGCGCGCGGCTGGGGCCGGCCGCCGGGTGGACCGGCGGCCGGCCCGGGGGTCAGTAGCGGTACTGCTCGTTCTGGCCGGTGTCGTAGCCGTTGCCGTAGGGAGCGGGCCTGACGGGGGCTTCGGGCGGCAAGGGGGGGTACTGCTCGCTCTCCCGCTGCTGCGGGACCCACACCCCGCCCGGCGGGGTGTCGGTGTACTGCCCGGCGTACGGGTCCGCCGGCTGCTGTCCGGGAGCCTGGGCGGGGTCGTTGCCGTAGCTGTCGTACGAGGGGTACTGCCCGGGGCCCGTGCCGATGTAGGGGTCGGAGTAGGCGGCGTATCCCGCCTGGTCCGTGCCGTAGTCGTACGGCCCCGCGTAGGCGCCCTGACCTTGGTCCTGGTAGGTCTCCTGGCCCTGCTGGTAGCCGCCCTGGCCGCCGTACGGCTCCTGGGGGGCCTGCTGGCCGTAGCCGTCGTACGGGTCGTGGCCGGCGTACTGCGGCTGTCCGCCGTGCTGGTCCTGCCGGTCCCCGCCGCCCGCCGGTGCCGGGTCGGTGTAGATGCCGTACTGCCCGGTGTCGTCCGGCAGCGGCTCGGGTTCGTAGACCGCCGAAGGGGCGGCCTCCGCCTGCTGGGGGGTTCCCTCGTACTCCAGGCCGGAGACCTCGAGCGTGGGCCTGCGGCTCCCCGGGCCGCCCGCCCCGCGGCGACGGCGGCTCTCACCGGGGCTGCCGCCTATGGCCCATCCCGTCGAGAAGCCGCGCCTGAAGGACAGCGTGACGTACGTCTGGCCCGTCGCGAAGGCGATCGCCCCGACGATGATCACCAGCACGTTGGTGATCAGGACACCGAGGACCACGCCGAGGAAACCGGCGAAGGCGAGCAGCCTCCACCGCAGGCGTGCCTTGTACTGCAGGAGCACCTCGCCCAGCAGCCACAACGCCACTATGCCGAATGCGATGTAGAGGACCGTCCAGCCCACGCCCGCCCCCTCCTACGGCCACCGCCCCGGTAGGTGGCGGGTACGGCCGGTCACGACTGCTTGTGCAGTCCGAGATTCTCGTAGATCTCGAGTGTCGCCGTCGAGTTGTTGAGCGTGATGAAGTGCAGCCCCGGGACACCCTCGGAGAGCAGTTTCGCGCAGAACTCCGTGGCGAACTCGATGCCAATGGAGCGTACAGCGGCCGGGTCGTCCTTCGCGGCGAGGATGCGCTCTTTCAGCGAGGAAGGCAGCGACGCGTTGCTGAGCTGCGCGAATCTCTCCAGCTGTTTGACGCTGGTGAGCGGCATCACCTCGGGAATGACCGGGGTGTCGCAACCCGCAGCGACGACGCGGTCACGCATCTGCAGATAGCTTTCCGGATGGAAGAACATCTGAGTGATCGCATAGTCGGCACCGGCGCGGCACTTGTCCACGAAATGACCGATGTCGGAGTCCCAGTCGGCGGACCGCGGATGCATTTCGGGAAATGCCGCGACGCCGACGCAGAAGTCGCCGGCCTCCTTGATCAGGCGGACGAGGTCCGCCGCGTACCGCACACCCTGCGGGTGCTCGATCCACTCCCCCATCGGGTCGCCCGGCGGGTCTCCGCGCACGGCGAGGATGTTGCGGATGCCGGCGTCGGCGTACTGCCCGACCATGTTGCGCAGTTCGGCGACGGAGTGGTCGACCGCCGTGAGGTGCGCGACGGGTGTGAGCGTGGAGTCCGCGGCGATCCGCTGGGTCGCCCGGACCGTGCCGGCACGGGTCGAACCACCGGCCCCGTACGTCACGGAGACGAAGCTCGGCGCCACCGCCTCGACGCGGCGCAGCGCGTTCCACAGATTCCGCTCGCCCTTCTCCGTCTTGGGCGCCCAGAACTCGAACGAGAACGACGTCTCGCCGGTCGCGAGCAGCTCACGCACGGTGCGCGCGTGATCTGTCCTGGTGGAAGGTGTGCCGAGAGCCATACTGGGAGGTTAACCAGGGCCGGGCGGTACCCCAACCAGAGGGACGGAAATGCCCGGAATGAGGCGTTCTTTGTCCACCCTTCGGACACCCCCTTCCGCGCCCTTCAGACGGCGCGCGCCCGGATGCGCCGCGCGAGGGCGGCGGTCGCGGCGGCGGGGTCCTCGGCCTCGGTGATCGCCCGTACGACGACGACGCGGCTCGCGCCGGCGTCCAGCACCTCGTCCAGGTTGTCCGCGTCGATCCCTCCGATGGCGAACCACGGTCGCGTGGTGCCGAGTGAGGCGGCGTAGCGCACGAGGCCGAGGCCCGGCGCGTGCCGGCCCGGCTTGGTCGGTGTGGGCCAGCAGGGGCCCGTGCAGAAGTAGTCGGTGCCCTCTTCGGCGACGGCCGCGTCGACCTCCGACTCCGCGTGGGTGGAGCGGCCGATCACCACGTCGTCGCCGAGGACGGAGCGGGCGGCCGGGACGGGCAGGTCACCCTGTCCGAGGTGCAGGACGTCGGATCCGACGGCGTGGGCGACGTCGGCCCGGTCGTTCACCGCGAGGAGGGCGCCGTGGCGCTCGCAGGCGTCGGCGAACACCGCGAGGTGTTCCAGCTCCTCCGCCGCCTCCATGCCCTTGTCCCGCAACTGCACGATGTCCACGCCGTTGGCCAGCACGGCGTCGAGGAACGCGGGGAGATCGCCCTGCCGCTTGCGGGCGTCCGTGCACAGGTAGAGCCGGGCTCCGGCCAGCCGGTCGCGAGGCGTGGACATGATGAATTCCCCCGTCGGTACGTCGATGGATCACTGGTGGGGCGGCGAATCGCCCGTACGACGATGGACCGCCGTGCGGACGCGCCCGGTAACGGCGGAGTGCGGGCCGCGTGATGCCGCGGCCCGCACCCCGCTCACGGTCGTCCGGTCAGACGGCGAGCGCCTGGGCCCGGCGCTTCACCTCCGTGCCGCGATTCTCGCTCAGGGCCTGCGCGGGGGTGCCTGGCAGGGTCGGGTCGGGGGTGAAGAGCCAGTCCAGCATCTCTTCGTCGTTGTAGCCGTCGTCCCTCAGGAGCGTCAGGGTCCCTGCGAGGCCCTTGACCACCTTGTCGCCGTCGATGAAGGCGGCAGGTACCTGGAGCGTCCGGTTCTCACCACGTCGTACGGCGATGAGCTGGCCCTCCTTGACCAACTGCCGTACACGGGTCACCTCGACATCGAGCATTTCCGCGATGTCGGGAAGGTGGAGCCAGGCGGGGACGAGAGCATCGATCTTTGCGTCAATCTCGGTCACAAGGACAAGCGTGCCATCCCGGACCGACAGTCGGTACCCGGGCCGACCGTACGGGGCCGTCACCGCCCCTGGAGCGCCGCCGATTTCAGCGGGACGGAGGAGTCGGCGGCGCGTGCCGCGTCGATCCGCGTCCCGGCTTCGATCAGCTTGCGCCCCTGCGCCAGGTCACGGGGCCTGCTGACGGCCAGCACGGCGACCAGGACTCCCTGGCGCAGCCAGCAGACCGACCAGGCCGGGCCCGCCGGGTCCCCGCGCCACAGCAGCGTGTCGGCACCGGTGTGGTGGCCGGCGTACTGGACGAAGCGCCCGAACTGCTCGGACCAGAAGTAGGGCACCGGGTCGTACGTCCTGGCCACCCCGTCCACGAGGGCCGCGGCGACCGCCCGGGGGCCCTGGAGCGCGTTGTCCCAGTGGTGGACCAGCAGCCGTTCCCGGTAGCGGGCGGAGGGGAAGGAGGCGCAGTCGCCGACCGCGTGGACGTCGGGCAGGGAGGTGCGCAGCGAGCTGTCCGCGGTGACCGAGCCGTCCGGGCCGAGTGCGATGCCCGAGCCCGCGAGCCACGCGGTGGCGGGCCGGGCGCCGATGCCGACGACCACCGCCCCGGCGGGGACGGCCCGGCCGTCCGCCAGGTGGACGGTGCCCTGCTCCACGCGTGCCACCCGGGCGCCGGTGAGCAGGTCGGCCCCGCTCTCGGCGTACCAGGCGGCCATCGGGGCGGCGACCTCGGCGGGCATCGTGCCCGCGAGGGGGCGGGCCGCGGCCTCGACGACGGTGACCTCGCAGCCGGCCGCGCGGGCCGCGGTGGCGAACTCGGCGCCGATCCACCCCGCCCCGACGACGACCACGTCGTGCTGCCGCTCCAGGACGGGCCGCAGGCGCGCGGCGTCGTCGAGGGTGCGCAGCAGATGGACGCCGGGCACCCCTTCGGAGCCGGGCAGAGCGATCGGTTCCGCGCCTGTGGCGAGGACCAGCGCGTCGTAGGCGACGGGCCCCTGAGGGGTGTCCAGCTCATGGTCCGCGGCACGCAGGCCGGTCACGTCGAGCCCCAGGCGCAGTGTGATGTCCAGGGCCTCGAAGTCGACGTCGAAGGCCGAGCCCTCCGCATGGCCGAGCAGGACCGCCTTGGACAGGGGCGGCCTGTCGTACGGCTGGTGCGGCTCGGCACCGACCAGGGTGACGGATCCCGTGAACCCCTGTTCGCGCAGGGCCACGGCCGTCTGCACGCCGGCCATTCCGGCGCCGACGATCACGACGTCCCGTGCCCGGCGCCCCGCTTCCGTGTGCTGTGTCTGCTCGCTCACCTGTCCACCCTAGCCACGTGACGTCCTGTCAGTCCGCGAGCTCTTCCACCACGCTCGTCCCGCTGCCTTCCCGGGACTCCCATTCCCAGGCCTCGTCCAGGCGGACCCGGCCGTCGGGGAGGTCGGTGACGGTCGAGACGCAGTGCCCGGAGGACGTCGTACCGTCCCGCGTCAACTGGACGTAGCGGAAGTCCAGGGTGTCCGCGTGCCGGGTGCCGACGAGGTGCCCGCGGGCGACGTCACCGCCCGCGTACTCGGCCCATACACGGCCGTCCTGCTCCCGGTACGAGAAACGGGTCCGGGCCCCGACCTGGCCGGGGGCCTGGTCGGCGACCGGCGAGAGGACGAGTCCGTCGAGCGAACGGGCCACGGGTACTGCTCCCTTACTGGCTGCGGGCGGTGGGGTTTAGGCTGGCCACCGTAAGACACTCGCGGGAGTCCGGACGCACCGGGCTGAGAGGGAGGCTGACCGGCCTCCGACCGTACGAACCTGATCCGGGTCATGCCGGCGAAGGGAGGGGCTGGACGCTCATGCGCGTATCCGCAGACGGTTCCGACGTCCTGGTCGTCGGAGGCGGCATCATCGGCCTGGTGACCGCCTGGCGGTCGGCCCAGCGCGGTCTGCGGACCACGCTGGCCGATCCCGACCCGGGCGGCGGGGCCGCCCGGGTCGCGGCCGGGATGCTCGCCGCCGTGACCGAACTCCACTACGGCGAACAGATGCTGCTCGGCCTCAACGTGGCCTCCGCCGCACGCTATCCGGAGTTCGTGGCCGAACTGGAGGAGGCGAGCGGGCAGGAGACCGGCTTCCGTGCCTGGGGCACCCTGTCCGTCGCGCTCGACTCCGACGACCGTGCGCACCTGCGGGAGCTCCACGCACTGCAGCAGCGGTCGGGGCTGGAGTCCGAGTGGCTCAGCGGCCGCGAGTGCCGCCGCCTGGAACCGATGCTCGCCCCGGGCGTGCGCGGCGGTCTGCGGGTCGACGGTGACCACCAGGTGGACCCCAGGCGGCTGGCCTCGGCCCTGGTCACCGCCTGCGAGCGGGCGGGGGTGGGCCTCCGCCGCGCCTGGGTCCAGCGGCTCCGCGTCACGGGGGACCGGGCGACGGGAGCCGTCCTGGCGGACGGTACGGAGCTCGCCGCCGGCCAGGTGGTACTCGCCGGCGGGAGTCTCAGCGGCCGGCTCCAGGGGGTTCCCGAGGCGGTCGTCCCGCCGGTACGCCCGGTCAAGGGGCAGGTGCTGCGGCTGACGGTGCCGCCCTCCCACGCCCCGTTCCTCAGCAGGACGGTCCGGGCCGTCGTGCGCGGCGGCCAGGTCTATCTCGTCCCGCGTGCGAACGGTGAGCTGGTGGTGGGCGCGACCACCGAGGAGATGGGCTGGGACACCACGGTCACCGCGGGCGGGGTGTACGAGCTGCTCCGTGACGCCCACGAGCTGGTGCCCGGCATCACCGAGCTGCCGTTGACGGAGACCCGGGCCGGCCTGCGGCCCGCCTCGCCGGACAACGCGCCGCTGCTGGGCCCCACGGCGCTGCCGGGCCTGCACCTGGCCACCGGACACCACCGCAACGGGGTGCTGCTGACTCCGGTCACGGGTGACGTGATGGCCCATGTGCTGACCACCGGTGAGCTGCCCGAGGTCGGCCGCCCCTTCGCGCCCCTGCGCTTCGCCCCCCTCGCCGCCCCACCGGAGACCCTCCGGACCCCCGCACACACCGCCCCCGCGCCGCAGGAGCAGCCCGTATGACACAGCCCGTGCCCGCCGCCCCCGTCCCGACGTCCGCCGTCTCCGTCTCGGTCAACGGTGAGGACCGCTCCGTCCCCGCCGGCACCGCGCTGGACACCCTGGTCGCGGCGCTGACCACAGCCCCCTCCGGGGTCGCCGCCGCCGTGAACGAGGCCGTCGTCCCGCGCGGCGAGTGGTCCGCCACCACGCTCGCCGACGGCGACCGCGTCGAGGTCCTCACCGCGGTCCAGGGAGGCTGACGATGTCCGACGACCTCCTCACCCTCGGCTCCACCACGTTCTCCTCCCGGCTGATCATGGGGACGGGCGGGGCGCCGAGCCTCGACGTACTGGAACGCTCCCTGATCGCCTCCGGCACCGAGCTGACCACCGTGGCGATGCGCCGGCTCGACCCGACCGTGCAGGGTTCCGTGCTCTCCGTCCTGGAACGCCTGTCCATCCAGGTGCTGCCGAACACGGCGGGGTGTTTCACCGCCGGCGAGGCGGTGCTGACGGCCCGGCTGGCCAGGGAGGCGCTGGGTACCGACTGGGTCAAGCTGGAGGTCGTGGCCGACGAGCGGACCCTGCTGCCCGATCCGGTCGAGTTGCTGGACGCCGCCGAGATCCTGGTCGACGACGGTTTCACGGTCCTGCCGTACACCAACGACGATCCGGTCGTGGCCCGGAAGCTCCAGGACGTGGGGTGCGCGGCGATCATGCCCCTGGGCTCCCCCATCGGTTCGGGGCTGGGCATCCGCAACCCGCACAACTTCCAGCTGATCGTCGAGCAGGCCGCGGTCCCGGTGATCCTGGACGCCGGCGCGGGGACCGCGTCGGACGCCGCGCTGGCGATGGAACTGGGCTGTGCGGCTGTGATGCTCGCCTCGGCCGTGACCCGGGCGCAGGAGCCGGAGCTGATGGCGGCCGCGATGCGGCACGCGGTGGACGGCGGACGCCTGGCGTACCGGGCCGGACGCATCCCGCGCCGCCATTTCGCCGAGGCGTCCTCCCCGTCGGAGGGCCTCGCGGTGCTGGATCCGGAACGCCCGGCCTTCTGAGATCCGGGCACCGGCGGCGGTCTTCCCGTCACAGCACGTGCATGCCCCTGTCACGGGTCCGCACCGGAACGACCTCCGAGGGGCCCTGGCCGCCCCGGCATGTCCGTGGCAGCTCGTAGACTCGCTCCGTGGACACGACCCTCCAGGACCCCCTCGTCGGGCAGCTGCTCGACGGCCGCTACCGCATCGATGCGCGCATCGCCGTCGGCGGTATGGCCACGGTCTACCGGGCCGTGGACACCCGGCTCGACCGGGTGCTCGCCCTCAAGGTGATGCACCCGGCCCTGGCGACCGACGCCGCGTTCGTCGAGCGCTTCATCCGCGAGGCGAAGTCCGTGGCCCGCCTCGCGCACCCCAACGTGGTGGGCGTCTTCGACCAGGGCGCCCAGGGCGCGTACGTCTACCTGGCGATGGAGTACGTCGCCGGGTGCACGCTGCGCGACGTCCTGCGTGAGCGTGGAGCGCTCCAGCCCCGGGCCGCCCTGGACATCCTCGAACCGGTGCTGGCCGCCCTCGGCGCCGCGCACCGTGCCGGATTCGTCCACCGCGACATGAAGCCGGAGAACGTCCTCATAGGGGACGACGGCCGGGTGAAGGTCGCCGACTTCGGCCTCGTGCGCGCCGTGGGGACCGCCACGGACACCACCGGCTCGCTCCTGGGCACGGTCTCGTACCTCGCTCCGGAGCAGATCGAGCAGGGCACCGCCGACACCCGTTCGGACGTGTACGCCTGCGGTGTGGTGCTCTACGAGATGCTGACCGGCGGCAAGCCGCACACCGGGGACACCGCCGCCCAGGTCATCTACCAGCATCTGAACAACGACGTCCCGGCGCCGTCCGGTGCCGTTCCCGGCCTGGCCGCCGGACTCGACGAGCTGGTGGCCTCGGCGACGGCGCGCGACCCCGACGCCCGTCCGTCCGACGCGGTCGACCTGCTCGCGCGGTCCCGTGACATACGCGCGGACCTCACGGACGAGCAGCTCGACGCGATGCCTCCGCAGGCCCTCGCGGAGGTGCACGACGTCGCCGAGGACCGCACGAGCGTGATCCCCAGGGTCATCCCGGCGGGGCAGGGCACCGCACACCACACCAGCCGGCTGGAGATGCCCGCCCCGGCACCGGAGCCGGTGCGGGCGCGGCGCGGGGGCTTCGCGGGCCGTGGCCGACGCGGGACGGTCGCCGTGCTCGTCGCCGTGCTCCTCGTCCTCGGGGCGGGAGCGGGCGTCTGGTACATCAACTCGGGTCAGTTCACCCGGGTGCCCTCGCTCCTGGGCCAGACCCAGAGTGCCGCCGAGAAGCGGCTCGCGGACGAGGGACTCGACCTCAGGGGTGTCGAGCGCGCCTACAGCGACACGGTGCGGCGCGGCACGGTGATCAGCAGCGATCCGGGCTCGGGAGAGCGGATCCGGGGCAACGACGCGGTGAAGCTGGTGATCTCGCGCGGGCCGGAGATCGTCGAGGTGCCGGATGTCGAGAGTCTCGCGCTCGCCGACGCGCGGCGCGAGCTGAAGGAGTCGGGGCTCGCCCCGGGGATGGTGACCCGCGAGTTCAGCGAGGACATCGACCGGGGCAAGGTGATCCGTACGGACCCGCGGGCCGGGACCGAGCGCCGTCCCGAATCGGCGGTCGCCCTGGTCATCAGCAAGGGCAGCCCCGTCGACGTGCCCGACGTCACCGGCCTTCCGGTCGCCGAGGCCACGGCCGCGCTGAAGAAGGCGGGTCTCAGGACGAAGGTGCTGACCGACCGGGTCGACTCACCCGAGGCGGCGGGCGAGGTCGCCCGGCAGACGCCCGGCAGCGGCGCGGAGGCCGCAGAGGGCGACACCGTCGAGCTGACGGTCTCCAAGGGTCCGCGCATGGTCGAGGTCCCCGACGTCACGGGTGAGGACGTCGAACGGGCCCGGAGCACACTGGAAGAGGCGGGGTTCGAGGTCAAGGTCGACCGTCCGTTCCTCTCCTTCAGCGACACGGTCGGGAGCCAGTCGGTCGAGGGCGGCGAGAAGGCCGCCGAGGGATCCACGATCACCATCAGGACCAAGGCCCTGTAGAGCACGAGGACTGGCATCACATGCGCAACCCCATAGGCGGGCACGTGCCCGTGGCCGGCGGGCTCGCCAAGACCGGCCTCGGATACGCCCGCGAGCTGGCGGCGGAGACCGTGCAGGTCTTCGTCGCCAATCCGCGCGGCTGGGCGACACCGCCCGGGAACCCGGCGCAGGACGAGCTGTTCCGCTCGGAGTGCGCGGCCGGGTCGGTTCCGGCGTACGTCCACGCCCCGTATCTGATCAACTTCGGTTCGCACACCGAGGCCACGGTCGAGCGGTCGGTCCTCTCGCTGCGCCACTCCCTGCGCCGGGCGAGGGAGATCGGCGCCCTGGGCGTGGTGGTGCACACCGGCTCGGCGACCGGCGGACGCCCGCGCGAGGTGGCACTCGCCCAGGTGCGTACGCACATGCTCCCGCTGCTGGACGAGCTGACCCGTGACGACGATCCGTTCCTGCTGCTGGAGTCGACCGCCGGCCAGGGCTCCTCGCTCTGCTCCCGGACGTGGGACTTCGGTCCGTACTTCGAGGCCCTGGACTCCCACCCCAGACTGGGGATCTGCCTGGACACCTGTCACATCTACGCGGCCGGCCACGACCTCACCGGCCCGGCCGGCATGCGGCAGACCCTGGACCTGCTGGTGGACACCGTCGGCGAGGGCCGGCTGAAGCTGATCCACGCCAACGACTCCAAGGACGTGGTGGGCGCTCACAAGGACCGGCACGAGAACATCGGCGCGGGTCACATCGGCGCCGAGCCGTTCCGTGAGCTGTTCTCGCATCCGGCTGCCGAAGGCGTGCCGCTGATCATCGAGACGCCCGGCGGCAAGGAGGGCCACGCGGCGGACGTGAAGCGGCTGAAGGAACTCCGGGACGCCCGCCGCGCCTGAGAGGGACACCCCGGCGGGGATACGTGGTCCACGAAGAGGTCAGGCGGCCGCGACCGGTGGATGACCGCTCGCGGCGGGGGGGTCATGCCGTGGCGCACTCCCGCCACCGCTGACAGGCCGCCGGGGGACGTCAGAGCTCGGGGCCGTCCCCGGGCTCCTCCTGGTAGGAGTAGCGCTGCTCGCTCCACGGGTCGCCGATGTTGTGGTAGCCGCGCTCCTCCCAGAAGCCACGGCGGTCGGCCGTCATGTACTCGATGCCCCGGACCCATTTGGGCCCTTTCCACGCATACAGATGGGGCACGATCAGGCGCAGCGGGAATCCGTGTTCCGCGGTGAGCAGTTCGCCGTCCTTGTGGGTGGCGAACAGTGTCCGGTCAGACGCGAAGTCGGCGATCCGGAGGTTCGAGCTGAAGCCGTATTCGGCCCAGACCATCACATGGGTGACGTGCGGCGCGGGCGGCGCGAGTTCGACGATCTCGCGGGCCGGGATTCCGCCCCATTCGGCTCCGAGCATGCTGAATTTCGTCACGCAGTGGAGGTCCGCGACGACGGAGGAGAAGGGGAGGGCGCTGAATTCCTGGTGATTCCAGCAGTGCTTGTCGCCGTCGGCCGTGGCCCCGAAGACGCGGAACTCCCAGCGGTCCGGCTTGAACTTGGGCACGGGGCCGTAGTGGGTGACCGGCCAGCCGCGCTGCAGCCGCTGCCCCGGTGGAAGCCCGGACTGCTCTGCTGTGCCGCGTTCCCGGCTTTCCGGCTGACCCATGCCTCCATGGTGACAGACAGGCAGGGGTGGTCATGACCAGGGGAGAGTGGATCAGGGGCAACTCGTACTAAGCATGCACTTACTGGACGGTTGCGTGGCGCGATGCGAGGATGCGCGCAAACGTGCCCAGTTCACCGGTTGGAAGGAGCCTCTGCGATGCAGGGCGACCCCGAGGTCCTCGAGTTCTTGAACGAACAGCTGACCGCCGAATTGACTGCCATCAATCAGTACTTCCTGCACGCGAAGATGCAGGAGAACTTCGGCTGGACGAAGCTCGCCAAGTACACCCGGGCCGAATCGTTCGACGAGATGAAGCACGCGGAGATTCTCACCGACCGGATCCTCTTCCTGGACGGCCTGCCCAACTATCAGCGGCTCTTCCACGTGCGGGTCGGCCAGACGGTCACCGAGATGTTCCAGGCCGACCGCCAGGTGGAGGTGGAGGCGATCGACCGCCTGAGGCGTGGCATCGAGGTCATGCGGGGTAAGGGCGACGTCACGTCGGCGAACATCTTCGAGGCGATCCTCGCCGACGAGGAGCACCACATCGACTATCTCGACACCCAGCTGGAACTGATCGAGAAGCTCGGTGAGCCGCTGTACATCGCCCAGGTGATCGAGCAGCCGGAGAGCTGATCCGGCGGCGGCCGCCGCACGGTCCCACGGCTGCCGGACGGGCCTCTCAGGCGGCGTCGGAGAGCCGGACGTCCGCCGGGACTCCGAGGGCGGCGGGCGCACCGGCCGGGGCGCCCGCCGACGGCGTACGCCCTTCGACGAGCTCACGACGCGAGCAGTCACCGCGGCCGAGGAGCGCCTGGATCCTGCGGACACAGCCACCGCAGTCGGTGCCGGCCTTGCACGCGGAGGCGATCTGGCGGGGCGTGCACGCTCCGCTGTCCGCGTGCCGCTTGACCTGGGCCTCCGTGATGCCGAAGCAGGAGCATACGTACACGCGGTTCACCTCCCGACGGGTCGATCGCTGCGCCGTCCCGAATTCTCGGTGAGGCTAACCTAACCTTACCCGCGGGCCCTCCCGCGCAAAAGCCCGGGTACGACTGTGGGGCACGGATCACATGGATCCGTGCCCCACAGGTGCCGCCAGTGGTGGTCCCTACTGGTCGCGGTACATCTCGGCGACCAGGAAGGCCAGGTCGAGGGACTGGCTGCGGTTGAGGCGCGGGTCGCAGGCCGTCTCGTAGCGCTGGTGCAGATCGTCCACGAAGATCTCGTGACCGCCGCCGACGCACTCCGTGACGTCGTCGCCGGTGAGCTCGACGTGGATGCCGCCGGGGTGCGTCCCGAGCTGCTTGTGCACCTCGAAGAAGCCCTTGACCTCGTCCAGGACGTCGTCGAAGCGGCGGGTCTTGTGGCCGGAGGCCGCCTCGAAGGTGTTCCCGTGCATCGGGTCGGTCACCCACACCACCGTGGCACCGGAGGCGGTGACCTTCTCGACCAGCTCGGGAAGCTTGTCGCGGACCTTGTCCGCGCCCATGCGGACGATGAAGGTCAGCCGGCCGGGCTCGCGCTCGGGGTCGAGGCGGTCGACGTAGCCGAGCGCCTCGTCGACGGTGGTCGTCGGGCCGAGCTTGATGCCGATGGGGTTGCGGATCTTCGAGGCGAACTCGATGTGCGCGCCGTCCATCTGGCGGGTGCGCTCACCGACCCAGACCATGTGGCCCGAGGTGTCGTAGAGCTGGCCGGTACGCGAGTCGGTGCGGGTCAGCGACGACTCGTAGTCGAGCAGCAGCGCCTCGTGCGAGGCGTAGAACTCGACTGCCTTGAACTCGGCCGGGTCCGTACCGCACGCCTTCATGAAGTTCAGCGCGTTGTCGATCTCGCGGGCCAGGGCCTCGTAGCGCTGCCCCGACGGCGAGGACTTCACGAAGTCCTGGTTCCAGGCGTGCACCTGCCGCAGATCCGCGTACCCACCGGTGGTGAAGGCGCGCACGAGGTTCAGCGTGGAAGCGGATGCGTGGTACATCCGCTTCAGCCGCTCGGGGTCCGGGACGCGGGACGCCTCGGTGAACTCGAAGCCGTTGACGGAGTCGCCGCGGTAGGTCGGCAGGGTCACGCCGTCGCGGGTCTCGGTCGGCTTGGAGCGCGGCTTGGAGTACTGCCCGGCGATCCGGCCGATCTTGACGACGGGCACGGAGGCCGCGTACGTCAGGACGGCGCTCATCTGGAGCAGCGTCTTCAGCTTGGCCCGGATGTGCTCGGCGGACACGGCGTCGAATGCCTCGGCGCAGTCGCCGCCCTGCAGCAGGAACGCCTCGCCCTTGGCGACGGCTCCCAGGCGGGCGCGCAGCTGGTCGCACTCGCCCGCGAAGACGAGCGGAGGATACGACGCGAGGTCCGCGAGTACGTCGCGCAGGGCCTCGGCATCGGGGTACTCGGGCTGCTGCGCCGCGGGAAGGTCTCGCCAGGTGTGGCCACCGGCGACGGAGGTATTGGCGTTCACGGTCACCTTGCCAACACTACGGGGTCGGGAGGGCGTCCCGGCCGCCCGCTCAGCAATTGAGACACACGCTCGTCCGTCCGCCCCTTCGGCTAGGGTGTGCGGCATGTTCGCGCAGACGACTCAGAACTGGTGGTGGACCGCTCATCCGGCGGCCCACTGATTCATCGCGCGTACAGACTTCGCGAAGGCCGCCCGAGGGGCGGCCTTCTCTGCGTTCAGGAGCCGGGAGCCGTTCCTCCATCAGGAAGGAACGCCCATGCCCGAGCGCACGCCCGAGCCGATGCCCGACCGCACCGCCGCCCTGTTGTCCGCCCTGCTCCGCGACAACGCCCCTCCCTTCGCGCTGCTGCGCCGGCGCACGCCCGGCCGGGACCACGACACCGTCGAGGTCCTGACCGGAGAGGTCCGGGACGTGGAGCGGCTCGCCGACATCCCGGTGGGTGAGCTGCCCTCACTGGCCCTGGTGCCCTTCCGGCAGATCGCCGAGCGTGGTTTCGACGTGCGGGACGACGGGACCCCGCTGTCGGTGCTGGTCGCCGACGAGGCGTACGAACTGCCGCTCGCGGAGGTGCTCGCGCACCTGCCCGGCCACGACGTGCGGGTCGAGGACGGTGCCTTCGACGTGGCCGACGAGGAGTACGCGGACATCGTCCGACGGGTCGTCGAGGACGAGATCGGGCAGGGCGAGGGCGCGAACTTCGTGATCCGGCGGACCTTCTCCGGCGAGATCCCCGGTTTCGGCCGGGCCGACGCGCTGGCGCTGTTCCGGCGGCTGCTGGCCGGTGAGCGCGGGGCGTACTGGACGTTCGTCGTGCACACGGGAGGCGGCACGGCCGGCGACGGCTCCTCGTCCGGGCGGAGAGGGGCGGCGGGCGGCCGGACGCTGGTCGGAGCCAGTCCGGAGGTCCATGTGCGGATGTCGGGCGGGACGGTCGTGATGAACCCGATCAGCGGGACCTACCGGTACCCGCCCGAGGGTCCGTCCACCGAGGGCCTGCTGGCCTTCCTTGGCGACCGCAAGGAGACCGAGGAACTCTCCATGGTGGTCGACGAGGAGCTCAAGATGATGTGCACCGTCGGCGACATGGGCGGTGTGGTGGTCGGGCCCCGCCTGAAGGAGATGGCCCATCTCGCGCACACGGAGTACGAGTTGCGAGGGCGTTCCTCGCTGGACGTGCGGGAGGTCCTGAAGGAGACCATGTTCGCGGCGACGGTCACCGGCTCCCCCGTGCAGAACGCCTGCCGGGTCATCGAACGTCACGAGCCGGGCGGCCGCGGCTACTACGCGGGGGCCCTGGCGCTGGTGAGCCGGGAGCCCGGCGGGGCGCAGACCCTGGATTCGCCCATCCTGATCCGTACCGCCGACATCTCGGCGTCCGGCCGGCTGCGCGTGCCGGTGGGGGCGACCCTGGTGCGCCACTCCGATCCGGCGGAGGAGGTCGCCGAGACCCACGCGAAGGCGGCCGGTGTGCTCACCGCGCTGGGCGTCCGGCCCGGCCGGCCCCGTGCGGAGGCGGACCGTCCCCGGCTGGCCTCCGATCCGCGGGTGCGGGCGGCCCTGGACGACCGGCGCGGCGGGCTGGCCCCCTTCTGGCTGCGGATGCGGGAGCGGACGCGGGACCTGTCCGGCCACGCGCTGGTGGTGGACGGCGAGGACACCTTCACGTCGATGCTGGCGCACCTGCTGCGCGCCTCGGGTCTCACGGTCACGGTGCGCCGGTACGACGAGCCCGGCCTGCGCGGGGCCCTGCGGACGCACGAGGGGCCCGTGGTGCTGGGCCCGGGGCCGGGCGATCCGGGGGACACGACGGACCCGAAGATGCGGTTGCTGCGGGGGCTGGCCTCCGAGCTCGTACGGGAACACCGTCACGGGCTGCTCGGCGTCTGCCTCGGTCACGAGCTGATCGCGGCGGAGCTGGGCATGGAGATCGCGCGGAAGGAAGTGCCTCACCAGGGTGCCCAGACCCGCATCGATCTGTTCGGGAGGCCCGAGACCGTCGGCTTCTACAACAGCTTCACCGCGCTCTGCGACGACGCGGCGGCCACGGAGCTGGGGGCGCACGGGATCGAGGTGAGCCGGGACCGTGCCTCCGGCGAGCTGCACGCGCTGCGCGGCCGGGGCTTCGCCTCCGTGCAGTTCCATCCGGAGTCGGTGCTGACGTTGCGCGGCGTCACGATCCTGACCGGACTCCTGGCGGCACTGCCGGTGGCCGGCTGAGGGCCGGGGGGCCGGCGGCACCGTGGGCCGGGGCAGGGCGACACCCCACGGCACTGCCGGCTCCCGCCCGGCCGGACGGGAGCGCCTAGCGGCCGGGGGGAGCCGGGACGAGGAAGTTGTCGCTGCGGCGGCCCGCCAGGTAGTCGGCCACGTTCCGCACGGTGGCATCGATGATCTGTCCCACGGCGTCACGTGTGTAGTACGCCTGGTGCGAGGTGACGATGACGTTGGGGAAGGTGACCAGCCGGGCGAGGGTGTCGTCGTCGATGCCCTCGACGGACCTGTCGACGTGGAAGAGGCCTGCCTCCGCCTCGTAGACGTCGAGCCCTACCCCCGTGAAGCGGCCGGCGCGCAGCTCGGTGACGAGGGCACGGGTGTCGATGAGACCGCCCCGGCTGGAGTTGACCAGGATCGCGTCGTCCTTCATCGCGGCCAGGGCGCCGGCGCCGATGAGGTGCTGGGTGTCCGGCAGCAGCGGCACGTGGAGACTGATCAGGTCCGCCTCGGCGAACAGCTGCTCCTTGTCCACGTACGTCATGCCGAGCGCGGTGCAGGCGGGGTTCTCGGCGATGTCCCAGCCGAGCAGATCCATGCCGAAGCCGTGGGCGATCCGGGTGAACGCCTCACCGATCTTCCCCGTGCCGACCACACCGGCGGTACGGCCGTGCATGTCCCGGCCGAGGAGCCCGTCGAGCCGGAAATCGAAGTCCCGGGTACGGCTCACCGCGCGGACGATGCGGCGGTTGACGGCCATGGCCAGGGTCCAGGCGAATTCGGCGACCGAGTGGGGGGAGTAGTACGAGACCCGGGCGACACGCAGGGCGAGTCGCTCGGCGACGTCCAGGTCGATGTTGTTGAAGCCGGTGGAGCGCTGGGCGATCATCTGTGTGCCGCCCGCCGCGAGGCTCTGCAGGACGCGGCTGCCGAGGTCGGCGTTGACGCTGGTGGAGACGATCTCGTGGCCCGCGGCGATCGGAGCGGTGTCCTCGGTGAGGAAGACGTCCAGGCAGCGGACGTCGTGCAGGCCGGCGAAGGCCTTCTCGATCAGGGGCTTCTCGTCGGACTGCACGCCGAATGCCAGGATTTCCACGACGTCTCCCGGGTGAGGGGTGGGGCCGGTCCTCGCGAATATACGGCCCGCCCCGGGGTGCCGCCCGGCCGGAACGGGACCGGCCGGGCGGCAGTCATCCGAAGAAGCCCCCCGCTTCCGCGTGGAGGGCCGGGTCGACGGTCTTCAGGCGGGCGGTCGCCTCCGCGATCGGCACCCGCACGATGTCCGTCCCCCGGAGGGCGGCCGTCACGCCGGAGGCGCCCCCGTGCACGGCGCCGATGGCGTGCGGCCCGAAGCGGGTGGCGAGCCGGCGGTCGAAGGCGCTCGGCGTTCCGCCGCGCTGGACACGACCGAGGACCGTCGTCCTCGCGGCAGGGGGCGGTTGCCGGTCAGACGTCGTCGAGTCCGGCTTCGATGGCGTAGCGCACGAGCTCCACACGGTTGTGCAGCTGGAGCTTGCCCAGGGTGTTCTGGACGTGGTTCTGCACGGTCCGGTGGGAGATGACCAGGCGCTCGGCGATCTGCTTGTAGGAGAGTCCCTTGGCCACCAGCCGCAGGACCTCCGTCTCACGGTCGGTGAGCTGCGGGACCTTCGGCCGGTCGGGGGCCGCGGGAGCGGGATCGGACGCGAGCCGGCGGTACTCGCCGAGGACGAGCCCGGCGAGGCCCGGTGTGAAGACCGGGTCGCCGGCCGCCGTGGCACGTACCGCGTCGGTCAGCTCCTGGGTGCTGGCCGACTTGAGCAGGTAGCCGGTGGCACCCGATTTCACGGCCTCCAGGACATCGGCGTGCTCGCCGCTGGCGGACAGCACGAGGACGCGCAGCCCGGGGAGGGAGCCGACGAGCTCCTTGCAGACCTGGACGCCGGGCAGCCCCGGCAGATTCAGGTCGAGGACCAGGACGTCGGGTCCGGCCGCCCTCGCCCGCCGCACGGCTCCCGGGCCGTCGCCGGCGGTCGCCACCACGTCGAACCCGGACTCGGCCAGGTCCCGGGCGACGGCGTCGCGCCACATCGGGTGGTCGTCGACGACCATCACCTTGATGGCCCGCTCCTCGGACGCCTGTGTGTTCGGTGTGCTCATCGGACCGATCCTGCCTTCCCCCGTGAAACCTTCGGAACCTTCATCTCGACCTCGGTGCCCTGTCCGGGTACCGAGATCAGCTCTGCTGTGCCGCCCAGGTCGCGCAGCCGGCCGCGGATCGACAGGGCGACTCCGAGCCGCCCCTCCCCCTCCGCCTGGTCGAGCCTGCCCTCCGGGATGCCCGGGCCGTCGTCCCGGACCGTGACGATCACCGCGTCCGGCTCGTCCTCGACGAGGATCCAGGCCTGGGCGTCCGGCCCGGCGTGCATCCGGACGTTGTCCAGCGCGGCGCTCACCGCGGCGGCGAGCTCGCGCGCGGCGCCGGCCGCGAGCAGCACCGGGGCGCCGGGCTCCGCGAACGTGACCCGGGAGCCGGCGTGGGGAGCGAGCATGACGCGCAGATCGGACTCGGCGCTCTCCGTCCCGCCGGCGTCCGCCTCACGGACCGTCGCACCCTCGGCGCCGTCCTCGGACACCCGTGTCGTCGGCACCAGACCGCTGGAGACGAGGGTGCGCAGGGCGACCTCCTGCTCACCGGCCATCCGGCCGAGCTCCGCGGCCTCGCCGCCCAGGGCCGTGCCGCGCCGCTGGACCATGGCCAGGACCTGGAGGACGCTGTCGTGGATGTCCCGGGCGAGCCGTTCCCGCTCCCGGGTGGCGGCCTCGATCTCCAGGGCCCGCGCCAGGGTGCGCTCACTGGCACGGGCCACCTCGACGACGTAACCGATGGCGATGGAGGCGACCCACACCAGCACCACGTTGTGGAAGGTGTCCTCGCTCGGCTCGCCGCGCTCGATGATGTTGGCGACGGCGACGAGGGTGGAGGCGAAGGCGGCCCAGCGCCAGCCGCCCTTCAGCGCGAACGCGAGGACGGACCCCGCCGTCCAGATCGACGGGAGCGTCGGGCCGTCCACGCGCTGGGCGTCGAAGTCGGCGAGGGGCGTCAGCAGGACCCCGGTGAGGGCGACGGTGAGGTCCGTGCCGAGGAAGCGCCTGGTGCAGCTGGCCGCGTTGGCCACCCTCGGGAGCGTGGCCAGGGTCCAGACGGCCAGCACCGCCAGGAAGACGACGGCCACCCAGGGCCGCTCGAACTTCTCCCGGCCCAGGCCCGCGAGCAGCACCGCGTAGACCAGCGTCAGCACGCGGTAGGCGGTCAGCGCCCGCCACAGCGGCTGCTCGACCGACATCCTCACGACCCGTTCACGCCCGGCCATGTCCCCTCCCCCGGTTCCCGCCCCTGTCATGCTGCCCGCCCCGGGCGGTCGACGGCGCCTCAGGCGCCGGACCGCTCCGTGCCCTTCTTCTTCGCGGCCTCGGCGATCTGCCGCTTGGCGGCGGTCGCGTAGATGTCCACGTACTCCTGGCCCGAGAGTTTCATGATCTCGTACATCACCTCGTCGGTCAGCGAGCGCAGGATGAACCGGTCACCGTCCATGCCCTGGTACCGGCTGAAGTCCAGCGGCTCGCCGATCCTGATGCCGGGCCGCATCATCCTGGGCACGACCTGGCCGGGCGGCTGGATCTTCTCCGTGTCGATCATGGCCACGGGGATGACCGGCGCACCGGTGGCGAGGGCCACCCGGGCGAGGCCGCCGGGCTTGCCACGGTAGAGCCGTCCGTCGGGTGACCTGGTCCCCTCCGGATAGATCCCGAAGAGACCGCCGCTCTCGATCACCCGGATACCCGCTCCGATCGCCGCCTCCCCGGCTCCGCGCCCGCCTGAGCGGTCCACCGGGAGCTGCCCCACGCCCTTGAAGAACGCGGCGGTGAGCCTGCCCTTCACCCCGGGGGCGGTGAAGTACTCCGCCTTGGCGATGAAGGTCACCTTGCGGTCGAGGACGGCCGGCAGGAAGAAGGAGTCCGAGAACGACAGGTGGTTGCTCGCGAGGATCGCCGGCCCGTGCGCGGGAATGTTCTCCAGACCCTCCACCCACGGCCTGAAAGCGAGCTTCAGGGACCCGCCGATGGAGAACTTCATTGCGCCGTAGATCAACTCGGGTGCCTCCTGTGTGCCGTCCGACAGACCTTAACCTGTGGTGCCGGCAGCCTCCCCGCCCGCTGCGGGCGGTGTCCCGCGCGGGAGCCCGTCGCAGGTGGCGGCTGCTCGGGCCGTGACGGCCCTGGTCGGTGTCGGTCCGGTCGCGTACGGTGAGGTAATCCTTTCGCACACCCCCCTCACCCCGTCCCGCTTCATGAACAGGAGACCCCGGTGCCGGTCCTCCCTGGAGCCGAGCCGTTCCGCCACGAGGGCGGAGAGGTCGGCGTCCTCCTCTGTCACGGATTCACGGGTTCGCCGCAGTCGCTGCGCCCCTGGGCCGACTACCTGGCGGAGCGCGGGCTGACCGTGTCCCTCCCCTTGCTGCCCGGTCACGGCACGCGCTGGGAGGACATGGCCGTCACCGGCTGGCAGGACTGGTACGCGGAGGTTGACCGGGAACTGCGGGCGCTGCGGGCCAGGTGCGAGCAGGTCTTCGTCTTCGGTCTCTCCATGGGCGGGGCCCTGGCGCTGCGCCTGGCCGCCAAGCACGGTGACGAGATCACCGGCCTGGTGCTGGTGAACCCGGCGAACAAGGTGCACGGCCTGTCGGCGTACGCCCTGCCGGTGGCCCGGCACCTGGTCCGCACGACGAAGGGGCTGACCAGCGACATCGCGTTGCCGGGAGCCGAGGAGGTCGGCTACGACCGGGTGCCGTTGCACGCCGCGCACTCGGTACGGGCGTTCTTCCGCCTGGTCGACGCCGATCTGCCCCAGGTGACACAGCCGGTCGTCCTGCTGCACAGTCCGCGGGACCATGTCGTGCCGCCGGCCGACTCGGCGCGGATCCTCAGCCGGATCTCGTCCCGGGACGTCGACGAGATCCTCCTGGAACAGAGCTACCACGTGGCGACGTTGGACCACGATGCGGA
Organism: Streptomyces sp. ALB3; assembly: GCF_044385685.1. Classification (NCBI taxonomy): domain Bacteria; kingdom Bacillati; phylum Actinomycetota; class Actinomycetes; order Kitasatosporales; family Streptomycetaceae; genus Streptomyces; species Streptomyces sp. ALB3. Next base: position 311,020 of record NZ_JBISCE010000037.1, read on the forward strand.
GCGGATCTTCGACGAGAGCTACCGGTTCATCGACCGCCTCGCACCCAACGCTGGCAAGAAGGGGAGCACGTCCGGTGGCTGAGCACGACGCGGAGCGCGCGGGCAGTGACGAGGAGCGCGAACCGCGCCCCACGGAGGGAACGGCCGTGCCCGGGGGCACGGAGGGGGCCGGTCCGGTCGACGAGGCGGCTGCCTGGGAGGCGATCGTCGCGGGATACGGCGAGGAACCGCCGGACCCGCCGGGCGCCAAGCCGTTCAAGTCGATCGAGGACCTGGCCCTGCTGGAGAGCGACCAGCTCAACGTCCTGGACCCCTCCCCGGAGGGCGGCGCGGGTGAGGACCCGGACAAGGGCGTGAGCGAGAAGGCGCCCGGCGGTCCGCCGGAGAAGAAGCCGCTCGGCGGTTCGGTCGTCTTCGCCCCCGGGGTGGCGGGCCCCCGCGACTACGCCCTGGAGGAGCCCAAGGACGGCGATGCCGGCGATCCGGACGACGGCGAGGAGGGGCACTTCGTCCCGCCGGAGCCGCCGCCCCTTCCCGAGGCGGACGTCACGGCGAAGTTCGCCTGGCTCGCGGTCGTCGGCGGGCCGGTGCTGATGCTGCTCGCGGTGCTGATGCAGTGGGAGATGACGTGGTGGCTCACCACTCTCTCCATCGGCGGTTTCCTGGGCGGCTTCGCCACCTTGGTGGCCCGCATGCCTCACGACGACGAAGAGGACGACGACCCGGGGCGCGGCGCGGTCGTCTGACCGGGCCACGGCGCGGTCGTCCGGCCGGAAGCGCGGCCCGGTACACACGGGATGCTCGGGCCCCGTTCAGCCGCCGGCGGGCACCCTCAGGGCCGCCAGGACGGGCAAGTGGTCCGTGGCCGCCCGCAGGTCCGCGCCGGTGACTCCGGGCAGGCCGGTCGGGACTCCGCAGCCGAGCACCTCGATGCCCCCGGTCGCGAAGACCGCGTCGATCCGTTTGCGCGGCGCGTCCGGCGGGAAGGTGAGTTCGCCGCCCCACGGCCGCACCGTCCGGCAGTCCTGGAGCCGCCCGGACAGCCGCCGGAAGGCACTTCCCTCGGGCACGTCGTTGAGGTCGCCGGCGACGACGGCGTGCGGGACGTCCATCGCGTCGATCCGTTCCAGCAGCATCCCCGCCTGTGCCTGCCGTTCCTCGCGTTGCAGGCTGAGGTGACAGCTCAGGACGCCGATGCGGGCCCCGGCGATCCGGACGACCGCCGTGGCCAGTCCCCGCCGGTGCAGCCCGGGCGTGAGCGGCAGCAGCACGTCCTCGGTGCGTTCCACGGTGGCGCGCAGCGAGCAGAGCAGCAGGGGCCCGGCAGCCGTCGCCCCGCCGCTGAGGACCACCAGGTCGGTCGCGGCCGCGAGCCGGGCCGCAGCCTTGCGCCAGCGGAAGAAGCGCGGGGCCTCCTGGACGCAGACGAGGTCGGGGGCGCAGGCGCGGATGACGCGGGCCAGCGCCTCGGTGTCGTCGCGCAGCGAGCGCACGTTGTAGCTGAGCACCCGGATGACGGCCGAACCGTCCGGCTCGGTACGGGAGTCGGGCAGCGGCAGTGGCGTCGTGACCATGAGGGGCACGATACGACGGACGCCCGCCGCTCCCCGGGGGGCGCGACGGGCGTCGGACGTTCAGCGGTGGTGAGGTCAGCCCTGACGGGCCAGGTCCGCCGCGCCCACCAGGCCCGCCTTGCCGCCCAGTTGGGCCGCGAGGACCTGCGCGTGCGGGCGCCACTCGCCGCCGATCAGCCAGCGCCGGAACGACTTGCGGATCGGGTCGAGCACCAGCTCGCCCTCGTCCGAGACGCCGCCGCCGACGATGAAGGCCGACGGGTCGAAGAGCGAGGCGAGGTCGGCCAGTCCGGCTCCGGCCCAGCGGGCCAGCTCACGGAAGGAGTCGACGGCCACGGGGCAGCCCTGGCGGGCGGCCTCGCTGATGTGCTTGCCCTCGATGCCCTCCACCGTGCCGTCGCCGAGACCCAGCAGGATCGGGGCGTTCTCCGGGGTGGCGTTGGCGCGCTGCTTCGCGTACCGCACGAGCGCGCGGCCCGAGGCGTACTGCTCCCAGCAGCCCTGGCTGCCGCAGCCGCAGAGCAGGCCGTCCGGGACGACCCGGATGTGACCGAATTCCGCGGCCACGCCGAAGCGTCCGCGGCGCAGCTTGTTGCCGATGATGATGCCGCCGCCCAGGCCGGTGCCGAGCGTGATGCAGATGACGTCGTCGTGACCCTGGCCGGCGCCGAAGCGGTATTCGCCCCAGGCCGCCGCGTTCGCGTCGTTCTCGACGACGACGGGGAGGCCCACGCGCTGCTCGACCTTGTCCTTGAGCGGCTCGTGACGCCAGTTGATGTTCGGAGCGAACAGCACGGTGGCGCGCTTGTCGTCGACGTATCCGGCCGCGCCGATGCCTACCGCTTCGACGTCGTGTCCCTCGCTCGCCCCGGCCACGGCGGCGCTGATCGCGTCCACGATGCCTTCGGCGGTCGGCGGGGTCGATACCTTGAACGTCGAGAGGATCCGGCCCTCTTCGTCGACCACTCCAGCCGCGATCTTCGTGCCGCCGATATCGACGCCGATGGTGAGTCCCATGAATCCCTCAGTTTCGGTCGAGCCCCGCTACGGCCAACCGTACCCGAGCCGGGGACGGGCCTTCCCTGTCCAGGGTCAGTCCAGGTTGATGTTCTCGCTGCCGCCGGTGCCCCCGTCACGCGGGTCCGACGGGTCCTCGGCCGCCTTCTTCCCGGGGCCGGAGGTGGTTCCGGTGCCGCCCGGGGTGCCGCCGGCGCCTTCGGTGCCCCGGGTCCAGCGGCCCTCCTGGCCCTCGACGGCGGAGCGGTAGGCGGCGAGGAGTTCGTTTCCCGCGGCGGCCAGGTGGTCGAAGAGTTCGGGATTGCGCTCGATGACGGGCTCGACCGCGGACCTGGCCTGCCGGATCACCTGCTGGACGGTTCCCTGGGCGGCCATGCCGAGCAGCGGCGACTGGAGCGAGGAGACCTTGTCGGCCACCGCGTCGAGGAGCTTGCGCAGCTCCTCGGCCGCGGAGCCCGGCTGCTGTCCGTACTGGGCACGGCGGCGGGCCTTCTCCGCCTCCAGGTCCTCGGCGCAGGCCTCCGCCCACGCGTCGTCGTCGACGGGACGATCGGTGGATTCACTCATGGCGGACTCCTGCGACGCGGTTGTCTGCGTGGCCGTGCGGGCCACGTACTACCGACGTTACCCGAACGGTGGTACGCCGTTCATTGTGTCCGGGGCCAGAGTCCCGGGTCAGGCGTGAACCGGACACGCAGGACGCCCTCGGCGAGCGCTGCTCCCGAGACGGTGCAGCGGCGCAGCGCGGACTCCAGACGCACGATCCGGTGGAACGGCCCGGCGGTGAGGAGCAGTTCGTCGCCGCGCCGGACGAGCTTGAGGTCCTCCTTGACCGCTCCGGGCAACGGCAGGCACCAGGCGATCACGCCGTCCCCCGCGTCCTCGGTCCACCAGGGGTCCCCGGCGTGTCCCGGGTCCAGGCCGTCCGGTGCGCAGGCCTCGGCGAGCAGGGCCAGGTCATCCACCGTGCGCGGCTCACGGCCGAGGTGGGCGGTCTCGCGTACGGAGGCCCCGGGAGCCCACTCCTGGCGCCAGGAGTCCAGGCACTTCTCCTGCCGGGCGGCGAGATCGGCGAACCAGGGGTCGACGGAGTGGCGGGGCAGGACGCGGGACGCCACGACGGAGTCGACGCGCAGTCCGTGCAGGGCGAGCCCGGTACGGGCGGTGCGCAACGCCTCGGCGGCACTCCGCCCGGGTTCGGCGACCAGCCTCACGGTGGTCGCCCCGTCCCCGATCAGTGCCTCGACGGCGGCCAGTTCGGCGTCCTTGCGGGCGGCGGCCTCGTACAGCCACCGGGCGGGCATGGGAACCCCGGCGAGCTGGGCGAGGACCGGGCGCAGGGCTCGGGCCGCCTGGCGTTCCCGGGGCAGGAGGCGTCGCAGGTAGCGGCGCAGCTGCCCGGGGAGCGCGAGGAGGGCCAGGGCGTCGGCCAGCGGAGGCAGGTCGACGACGAGGACCTCGTAGCCGTCCTCCGCCCAGTCGCCCTCGGCCGCCCGGCGCAGGGTGTGGAGTACGGCGAGCTGCGCGCTGCCGGGGAGTTCGGTCAGTTCCTCGCCGTCGAGCCGGTTGGCGCCGAGCAGGTCGAGCACCCCGGACGCCCGGTCCTGCAGGCCGAGGAGCTCGGAACGGAAGTGGGCGGCGGAGTCGATGCGGGCGCAGGCCAGCCGCTCGGCCGCCTCGGTGGGCTCGGCGCCCGCGGGGAAGGCGGGCACCGCGTCGGCGGAGACCAGGAGGGTGCGCCGGCCACTGCGGGCCGAGGCGAGCGCGGTCGCCGCCGCGACGGTGGTACGGCCCGCGCCGCCGGGGCCGGTGACGAGGACCGTACGCACGTGGTCAGACCTTCGGGACGGACTCGACGCGCTTCTTCAGCCCGGCGAGGGCCCGGTCGATGATGACCTTCTCGGCCTTGCGCTTGATCATGCCGATGAGCGGGATCTTGACGTCGACGGCGAGCCGGTAGGTGACCTCGGTGCGGTCGCCGTCACCCAGGGGCGCCAGCGCGTAACTGCCGTCGAGCGAGCGCAGCATCTGGGACTTCACGAGGGTCCAGCCGACCTCGTACGCGCTGTTCCAGGTGTAGGCGAGGACGTGGTCGTCCTTGATCGCGCCGGCGTCCAGGACGAGGCGGACCTGCTCCGCACGGCCCTCGGCGTCCGTGGCCAGGATCTCGGCCTCCTTCACCTCTCCGGTCCATTCCGGATAGCGGGCGAAGTCGGCGATCACTCCCATGACGTCGGCCGGCGCCGCCTCGATCGTGATGCTCGAGCTGGTGTGTTCAGCCATCGCCGTGGCCCTCCAGTGCGGTGTACCGGTCGCGTTCGGCAGAGGCCTGCCATGTGCAGGCTATCGCGTGCCGGAGGCCCTCCTGCCCGCGCCCCGGCCCGTGGCCGGTGGCCGTGTCGCTCACCACTCCAGGGCCCAGGGACGGCCGCTCGACGCGAAGTGGCCGACGTTCACGCATTCGGTGACGCCGATCCGCATCCGGCGCACCAGGGGCTGGTGCACATGGCCGAAAATCGCGTAGCGGGGGCGGGTGCGGTGGATGGCGTCCAGGAGTGCGCGGCTGCCGCGTTCGAAGCGCCGGGCGACGGTGTCGTAGGTCAGCTCGGGGACGTCCGGCGGGATGTGCGAGCACAGGACGTCCACCGGCCCGAGCGCCTCGACCTTGGCGGCGTACTCCTCGTCGCTGATCTCGTACGGGGTGTTCATGGGGGTCCTGAGCCCTCCGCCGACGAACCCGAACACCCGGCCGCCGATCTCGACACGCTCGCCGTCCAGGACGGTCGTACCGGAATTGGCGTATTCGGGCCAGAGCGCCGGTACGTCGACGTTGCCGTAGGTGGCGTAGGTCGGGGTGGGCATGACCGCGAACATCTCGGCGTACTGCTTGCGTACGGCGGACAGGATCGCCGCGTTGCGGTCCCGGCCCGCCCACAGCTCACGGCCGAAGGCGCGGGCCTCCTCGAAGCGGCGCGCCGTGCGCAGCTCGACGATGCGGTGGGCGTTCTCCACTCCGAACAGGTCGGGGAAGATCCCGCGCGAGTGGTCGGCGTAGTCGAGGAAGAGGACCAGGTCACCCAGACAGATGAGGGCGTCCGCGCCGTCGCCGGCCCGCGCCAGCGCCTCCGCGTTCCCGTGCACGTCGCTGACCACGTGCACGCGTGTCCGTCGGGTGGTGGTTCTGTGCTGATTGTGCGGTGTGCCGGCTCGCATGAGGATCACCCTAGGTCGCCGTCCGCTGCTCTGGGTAGAGGCCGTCGGACCTGCGATTACTTCCGGATCGGGACACGGGTGGACTAATGTGCGCCGAAGGCCCACCGATATGTGTGATGCATAAGACATCTGGCCGGATCCCCCTTTCCGGAACCGAGTACCGGTGGGTAACGTCCGGCCAGTCCAGTCGTGCTCACCCCACTGAGCATCTGCCAGTCTTGGACCGATCCGGTGCGTCGCACAGAGCCGTGGAACCGGAGCCCGATGAGGAGCAGCAGTCTTGCGCGAGTTCAGCCTTCCGGCCCTGTACGAGGTCCCTACGGACGGCAACCTGACGGATCTCATCCGCCGCAACGCCGCTCAGCATCCCGATGTCGCGGTGATGAGCCGGAAGGTGGCCGGGGTCTGGACGGACGTCACGGCGACCCGGTTCCTCGATGAGGTCAGAGACACCGCCAGGGGCCTGATCGCGTCGGGCATCCAGCCGGGAGACCGGGTCGCGCTGATGTCGCGCACCCGTTACGAGTGGGTCCTGCTGGACTTCGCCATCTGGTGCGCGGGCGCCGTCACCGTGCCGGTGTACGAGACCAGCTCCGCCGAGCAGGTCCAGTGGATACTCGGTGACTCGGGCGCGGTCGCGGTCGTCGTGGAGAGCGGGGCCCACGCGGAGTCCGTCACCGCCGTGCGCGACGGGCTCCCCGGTCTGCTCCACGTCTGGGAGATCGACCGGGGCGCCGTCGGCGAGCTCGTGGCCGCGGGCGCCGGAGTCTCCGACGAGACGCTGGACCTGCGCATGGTGAGCGCCAAGGCCGACGACCCGGCGACGATCGTCTACACCTCGGGCACCACCGGGCGCCCGAAGGGCTGTGTGCTGACGCACCGCAGTTTCTTCGCGGAGTGCGGCAACATCGTGGAGCGGCTCAAGCCCCTCTTCCGTACCGGCGAGTGCTCCGTCCTGCTCTTCCTGCCCACCGCGCACGTCTTCGGCCGGCTGGTCGAGGTCGCCTCGGTGATGGCCCCGATCAAGCTCGGCTGCGTACCGGACATCAAGAACCTCACCGACGAGCTGGCCTCCTTCCGGCCGACGCTGATCCTCGGTGTGCCGCGGGTGTTCGAGAAGGTCTACAACTCGGCGCGGGCCAAGGCCCAGGCCGACGGCAAGGGCAAGATCTTCGACCGGGCCGCCGACACCGCGATCGCCTACAGCCGGGCGCTGGGCACGCCGGACGGCCCGTCGGTGGGCCTGAGGATCAAGCACAAGGTCTTCGACAAGCTGGTGTTCGGCAAGCTGCGGGCCGTGCTCGGTGGCCGCGGTGAGTACGCCATCTCCGGTGGCGCGCCGCTGGGCGAGCGGCTCGGCCACTTCTTCCGCGGCATCGGCTTCACGGTGCTGGAGGGGTACGGCCTCACCGAGACCTGTGCCGCCACGGCGTTCAACCCGTGGGACCGCCAGAAGATCGGCACCGTCGGCCAGCCGCTGCCGGGTTCGGTCGTGCGGATCGCCGACGACGGTGAGGTGCTGCTGCACGGCGAGCACCTGTTCACCGGTTACTGGAAGAACGAGGCGGCGACGGCCGAGGCACTGGCCGACAACTGGTTCCACACGGGTGACATCGGCACGCTCGACGAGGACGGCTATCTCGCGATCACCGGCCGCAAGAAGGAGATCATCGTCACCGCGGGCGGCAAGAACGTCGCCCCGGCGGTGATCGAGGACCGGATCCGCGCGCACGCCCTGGTCGCCGAGTGCATGGTGGTCGGCGACGGACGGCCGTTCGTCGGCGCGCTGCTCACCCTCGACGAGGAGTTCCTCTCCCGCTGGGCCGAGGAGAACGGCAAGCCGGCCGGGTCGACGGCGGTCTCGCTGCGCGAGGACCCCGAGCTGCTGGCCGAGGTGCAGCGGGCGGTGGACGACGGCAACGCGGCGGTCTCCAAGGCGGAGTCGGTACGCAAGTTCCGCGTCCTGGCCGCGCAGTTCACCGAGGAGGCGGGCCACATCACGCCGTCGCTGAAGCTGAAGCGCAACGTCGTGGCGAAGGACTTCGCGGACGAGGTCGAGTCGATCTACCGCGGCTGAGCCCGGACGCACGTACGAGGAGGGGCCGCACCGTGCCGGTGCGGCCCCTCCTCGTACGTGCGTCCGCTCAGAGCAAGGTCCGGAGCTTCCCGGCGAGCAGGTCCCAGCGCCACTTCTCCTCGACCCACGCCCTGCCCCGCTCCCCCATGCGCCGGCGCAGCTCCGGGTCGCCGAGCAGGGCGACGATCCGGTCGGCCGACTCCTCGGCGGAGCCGCCCCGCACCACCCACCCGGTCTCGCCGTCGAGCACGGCGTCCGGGGCGCCTCCCGAGTCACCCGCCACGACCGGCAGTCCGGTCGCGGACGCCTCCAGGTAGACGATGCCGAGGCCTTCGACGTCGAGTCCGCCGCGGCGGGTGCGGCAGGGCATGGCGAACACGTCGCCGGCGCCGTAGTGCGCGGGCAGTTCCTCCCAGGGCACGGGTCCGGTGAACCGCACGGAGTCCCGCACACCGGTCTCGGCCGCCAGCTTCTTCAGCTGCCCGGCGTACGGGCCGCCGCCCACCACGAGCAGGACGGCGTCCGGCACCCGCGCCAGGATCGCGGGCATGGCCAGGATGAGGGTGTCCTGGCCCTTGCGCGGCACGAGCCGCGACACACAGACGACGACGGGCCGGTCCGCGAGGCCGAGCCGGGCCCTCACCCGGTCGCCGCCGGAGGCGGGGTGGAAGGTCTTCTCGTCGACCCCGGGCGGCAGCTGCACCATGCGGCCCGCTGCCTCCGGGGTGAGCGCGGCGGCGATCCGGGAACGGGTGTACTCACCGAGGTAGGTGATCGTGTCGGTGCCCTCGCCGACGCGGCGCAGCAGCTGCCGGGAGGCGGGCAGCTGGGCCCAGCCCGCCTCGTGGCCGTGTGTGGTGGCCACGATCCTGCGCGCACCCGCCCGGCGCAGCGCGGGCGCCATCAGCCCGAGGGGGGCGGCCGCGCCGAACCACACGGAGGAGCAGCCGTGTTCGCTCAGCAGCCGGACCGCGCGCCGGGTGACCCGGGGGGTGGGCAGCAGCATCGTCGTACGGTCGCGTACGACGGTGAACGGCTGCTCGGCGTCGAAGGCGGCGGTGGCCTCGGCGCCCTCCGCGCCTCGCTTCCAGGTGGAGGCGTAGACGACGAGCCGCTCGGGATCCATGCGCAGCGCCATGTTGTGCAGGAAGGCCTGGATGCCGCCGGGGCGGGGTGGGAAGTCGTTCGTCACGATCAGCGTCTTGTCCATCGCCGCCGACAGTACCGGGCGGCCCGACGGCCCTGCCTGACGGCTCCCGCACAGCCGGGGCCTGCATCATGGCGTGCATGACGGTCAGGACGGATACGGGCGGCCGGGCGAGCCGGGGGCTGTCCCTCGCGGTGTGGGGCCTCACCCGCGCGGTGCTGCTGCTGTGCGTCTTCAAGGTGTTCACGGTCCCCGGGCCGGACGTCACGAGCGATGTCTCGGTGATCTACCGGGGCTGGTACGAGGTGCTCCGCGCCGGCTCGTACCCGCTGGACGACGTCACCTGGCAGTATCCGCCCGCCGCCGCGCTCGCCGTCCTCTCCCCCGATCTGCTGCCCTTCCTGGAGTACGCCTCCGCCTTCTTCCTGCTCGTGCTGCTGTGCGACGCTCTGGTGTTCGGGCTCCTCCTCCTCGCGGGGACCCGGCCGGGCACGCGTGACGCGGGGACGTGGCTGTGGGTGGTGGGCGTACCGCTGCTGGGGCCGACCGTGTACGCCCGTTACGACCTGATGGTGACGGCCGTGGCGGTGGTGGCGCTGCTGGCGGGCGTGCGCCACCCCAGGGTCCTGGGGGCACTGGCCGCCTTCGGCACGCTCCTGAAGGTCTGGCCGGTGCTGCTGCTGGTGGGCACCGCGCGGGGCAGGGCGACGCGGCGGTCCTGGTCGGCGGCGGTGGTGACGGCCGCCGTGCTCGCCCTGGCCGCCGCGGTGGTGCTGCCGGGCGCGTTCGCCTTCCTGACGTTCCAGCGGGACCGGGGCCTGGAGATCGAGTCCCTCGGGGCACTGGTCTTCCATGTGGCCAGGCAGTTCGGCTGGGAGGGCCGGGTCGAGCTCCGTTACGGCTCGATGGAGTTCGCCGGCCCGCACGTGGCGCTGGTGAGCACACTGGCCCTGGCGCTGAGCGTGCTCGCGTTCGGCTGGCTGCTGGTGTGGCGGCTGCGGGCCCGTACGTTTGCGGTGCACACGCCGGCGGACGCGGCGTTCACCGCCGTGCTGCTGTTCACCGTGACCAGCCGTGTCATCAGCCCGCAGTACATGGTGTGGCCGCTCGGTCTCGCCGCGGTGTGCCTGGTGTTCCGGGGCAGCCGGATGGCGCTTCCCGCCTGTCTGGTCCTGGTGGCCACCGGTGTCACCCTGATGGAGTTCCCGCTCGGCTTCGCGCACGTGGTGGCCAGTGACGCGGAGGGTGTCGCGCTCATGGCCGTGCGCAACGGTCTGCTGGCTGCCGCGACGCTCGTGGCCGGGCGGCGGCTGTGGCGGGACACCGTGCCCGGGGCGGGGCGGCGGGGCGGGGCCGCGGACCCGCTCAGCCGAGCCGGGCGCGCAGATACTCCCGCCAGCGCGTCGTGAAGTCCTGGGGGGTGGTCCCGAGCACCGTGTGCATGGCCTGCTCCACGGCTCCGTCACGCTCCGCACGGCTCCCCACGGCCTTGTAGAAGGCGACCAGCCCTTCCTCGCCCCAGTCCCGCGCTATCAGCTCGCAGGCCAGCCAGCCGCCCTCGTACGCCCGGGCGAGCGTCACCGCGTCCCCGTCGAAGCCGAAGTCCTCGTCGGCCGGCAGCTGCGCGGGCAGGTCACCGCGCCGGACCGCTTCGGCGAGCTCCGGCGCGATCTCGGTGGCCGTGCGGCTCTCCCGGAGGTAGGCGGTCCGGTCGGCGAAGCCCTCGGAGAGCCAGACGGGGGTGGCGGCGGAGGTGTGCGCACGGGTCGCGACATGGGTGGTCTCGTGGGTGAGGACGACCCGCTGCCCGAAGTCGCCGAGCATGCCGTAGGCCTGCGGATTGACGATCACCCGGTCCGCGGGCGCCCGGCCGCCGCCACCGACCTCACCGGTGGTGACGGCCGCTATGCCCCGGTAGCTGGCCGCCGGTGAGTCCAGGAGACCCGCCATGTCCTCCACGGACTCGGGGACGAGCACCACGACCCGCCCGGCCCAGGGCTCCGGCCAGGCCCCGGTGACGGCCGGGACGGCCCGGTCGGCGGTGGCCGCGATCCGGCGCAGCTCCGCCGTCCGGCGTCCGACCCCGAGGACCAGGCTGCGCGCACCGCGTACGACGTCGACGTCGCCCTGCTCCCAGAGCTGCCCCGGGGCCCCGTCGGCGGCCCGGTCGGCGGAGACGTACCAGGTGCGGTCCTCGTCGCGCCGCACCAGTTCCACCGTGCGGGAGGACGACATGGGCGCCGTGTCGTAGCCCTTGATCCGGTACCGCAGCTCGACCTGCGCCGTGACCCGGTCCGCGCCCGTGCCGGTCACGTCCTCCACCTCGTACGCCCATGACTCCAGCGGTACGTCGGCGAGGTTGTCCAGCTCGGTGCGCTGGGCTTCCCGGAAGGACGTGGCCCGGGGGTCGAGCGCGGCCAGGTAGGCGCCGGTGTCGCGCTCCATGACCGCCGCGGCCCGGCGGTCCAGGGCGGCGCCGACCTCCTGGGCGGTGCTGCCGGTGGAGGCGCCCTCGGGGGCGGAGCACGCCGGCGCGAGCAGCACGACGGCCAGCACGGCGCCCGCCGTGCCCCGTCTGCGGGTACGCTCCCGCCGCGCGTCCTGCGTACGAACAGCCATCGGACCGATCGTACGGTCGGACGCGGAGGTCCGGTGAGGCGGGCTTCACGCCGACGGGGCCGTGGCACTCCGGCGCCCCAGGCCGCGGTACGCGGGCCGGGGCGGCCGCCCACCGGCCGCGGGCCGCGCCGGACGCGTGGACGGGCGGGTACGGCGGCGCCCCGCCGGAGACCTGTGGTCTCCGACGGGGCGGGGCGTCACCGTGGGGTGCTGCGATTCGCCCGTTCGGGCGTCAGACGCGCACGCCGAACTGGAAGGAGCCGAGGTACTCCATCGCCTCGTACCGGACGACCTGGCCCGGGTACGGCGCGTGCAGGACCTGGTTGTTGCCCGCGTACAGGCCGACGTGCGAGGTGTTGCTGAAGAACACCAGGTCGCCGGGCTTGAGTGCGCCCCGGCCGATCCGGACCCCGTCGTTGACCTGCGTGTAGGTGGTGCGGGTGATCTGGACACCGGCCTGGGCGTAGGCCCACTGGGTCAGGCCCGAGCAGTCGAACGAGTTGGGGCCGGATCCCCCGGAGACGTACGGCTTGCCCAGCTGCGTGGCGGCGGCCTGGAGAGCGGCGGCACCACGGGCGGACGCGGGGACCTCGTTGCCGAGTTCGACCCGGTCGCCGGCGGCGCGGCTGGCGCGCTGCTCGTCCTCCTGCATCTTGGCGCGCTCGGCGGCGGTGAGCGTGTTGAGCAGCTTCTGCGCGTCGGCGAGCTTGCCCTGGTACTTCTTCTTGTTCTCGTTCAGCGTCTTGCGGACGTCGGCGAGGTCGTTGAGCTTGCCCTGCGCCTCCTTGCGCTGCTGCGCGAGGGTGCGCTGCTTCGCCTGGATCTTCTGCAGCGACTCCGCCTGCTTGGCCGTCAGCTGGTCCAGTGCGGAGGCCTGGTCGAGGAAGCTGTCCGGGTCCGAGGAGAGCAGCAGCTGGACCGACGGGTCGAGACCACCGGAGCGGTACTGCGCGGTGGCCAGCGAACCGAGCTCGCCGCGCAGGGTGTTGAGCTCGTCCTGGCCGCGGGCCACCTTGTCCTGGAGCGCGTCGGCCTGCTCCTTGAGCTTGTCCTGCTGCTCCTTGGCGCCGTTGGCCTTCTCGGTGGCGACCTCGGCCTCGTGGTAGAGCTTGTCGACCTTCGCCTTGACCTCGCTCTTGGTCGGCTTGGGGTCGGCGTGGGCGGCCTGAGAAGTCAGGGCCACGGCCGCAGCGGCGGTCGCGGTGAGCACGGTCACGCGGGTGCGGCTCGGCTGCTTGGGACGACGGTGGGACGCCACGAAGGCGAGCTCCTTCTTCCTCGAGCCGCCTACCGGGTTGCGGGGGGACAGACGCGAATCCCCGGCTCCGTGCACGTCACGGACTCGGCGGTTCCTTCGCTGTCGCCCCGGGTGGGCAATCAACCGTGCGAAGGTTCGAGGCCTGACCTTAGTGACCCTCTTGTGATCAGTTCAAATCCTCACGAGCAAAATTTCGTCACACCAGGCACTTCTTTACTTTCATCACACGCGGTGTAGCGGCGAGTTGACGGTACGTTCCGTGAATTCCGGCAAGTCGCCCATGCCTCACAAGTCGCCTCAGACGCGCGAGAGGCGCTTCAGGAGCAGGGCGGACGCGACCGGCCGCGCCCCGGCCTTCGCCACCCCGTCCGCGACTTCGCGGTCGGTGGAGACCACGACGACGGGTCTCCCCGGCGGTTCGGCCCGCGCCAGTTGTCTGATCAGCTCGTCCGCGGTCACCCCGGCCTTGCTGAACAGCACTCGCACCCCGCGCGGTGGGGCGAGCAGGACGGGGACGGCGAGTTCGGCCCCGTCGAAGACGCAGGTCATCTCCGCGCCGGTCTGGGCCGCGAGGACCGACAGCCCGCCCAGGAGACGCAACCGCTGCTTCTCCAGCGGCATCTGCGGATAGCCGGTCTTCGTGACGTTGTACCCGTCGACGATCAGATGCGCCTGCGGCAGGGCGAGCAACTGGTCGAGCAGCGCCGGGTCGGTCTCCGAAAGGGCCCTGGCCGCGATGTCCTTCGGCGACATCCGGCCCGGCTCCACCGCTTCCACGCTGTCGGCGGGGCGCAGCGAGGAAGGAGGCAGCGCCAGTTCACGGCGGAGCCCCTGCGCGGCGTCGAGCACGGTGTCCAGGAGCAGCCGCAGCCGCATGTCCTCGACCGAGCGCCCCTCCCTCGCCGCCCTGCGGCCCGCCTCGACGGACGCCTCCGCCTCGGCCAGGCGCGCCTTGAGCCGGCGGGACTCGGTCTCGGCGGCGGAGACCTGGGCCGCGGCCTCGGCCCGTACGGCGTCGGCCTCGGCGCCGGACCTGCGCAGGGCCGCCTCTCCGCGCTTCACCTCGCTGAGGGCGCTGCGCAGCTTGCGGTTCAGCGAGTCGGCCTCCTTGCGGGCGGCCTCCAGTTCCGAACGCAGCCGCTCGGTGTCGGCTTTGGTCTGGCCGCGGGCGCGGTCGAGCTCCTCACGCAGCCGTTCCAGCTCGCGCCTGGTCTCCTCGTCGGCCCGCTCGGCGTGCGCCCGCTGGACCTCCTCGCCCGCCGCGGCCACCAGCTTGACCCAGCCGGCAGGGCGCAGCACATAGGCCGCGGCGGCCACGTCGACGGGGTCGGCGGCGGCCGGCGGCACGCCTGACGCGAGCGCCTCGGCCAGCTCCGGCTGCGTCTGGCCGATCCGTTCGGCGATACGACGGCGGAAGACGGGGTCGCTCTCCAGGGCGGCGGCCATCGCGTTACCCGCGAACTTGGCCCGCCTGGTCGGCGTGAAGCGGGCGTACTGCCGGAGCTGGGCGGGGAGTTCGCCGACGGTCAGGCCGCCGAACGCGTCCGAGACCAGCGCCACCACCTTGCGGCGTACGCCTTCGGGCAGCGGACGGTCGAGCGACTCCGCGGTGCCGTCGGCCGCATCGGCCGGTTCGGCGCCGCCTGTCGGCTGCTCCACCATCCATCACCCCAATATGTCCGTCCGCGCGGCTCCGTCAGGAGCCGGCACCTGGCCTGTCGACCAGCTCGATCTGGTCCACGGCGTTGCACCAACGGCAGCGCACCGACTCGATGGTCTCACTGACCACCTCGCGCTCCTCGACACTCGACTCCCCGGCCAGGTCGAGATGCACGTACTCCACGACCTTCGAGGAACGCGTCACGTCGAAACGGGTGAGGTTGCCGCAGAGCGTGCAGCGCCAGCGGGTCCCGTCCGTCGGCTGGGGAACCGTCGTCATCGTTGCGTCCTCTTTCGTCGTCCGTCGGATCCTGTGTGCCCAGGTCTTCGATCTCGCGGTGCGCCGTCGAACTGCGGATGTCCTGCCGTAACCCTACGGCCTCGCGCATACGTATCGGCACGGCGAGGCGGTCCGTCCCGTTCTCGCCTAGTGCGTCATGCTCTGTACGTGATCGATCGGCGGGGAGTCGGCTGGCGGCGGCGCGCCAGGGAGCTCGGTGCGGCGGCAGCGGCGGGGGGCGCCCCGGTCACGTACGGGCTGATGGCCCTGTGCTGCGCGGTGTTCCTGATCAGCCCCCTCTCCGGCTTCAACCCTGCCCGCGGCGGCGCCGACGCCCTCCTGGCCGCCCAGGCCGGGTACTTCGAGAAGTGGGGCGTGATCCCCAGCGAACTCCTGGAAGGCTCCGCGCACGCGGCGCTGACCCCGCTGACCGCGCTCTTCGTGCACGGCAGCTGGCTGCACCTGCTGGGCAACATGCTCTTCCTGTACGTGTTCGGCGCGATGGCCGAGGAGCGGATGGGCCGCACCGGGTTCGTCTGCTTCTACGTCGCGTGCGGCTACTTCGCCCTGGTGGCCTACGCGGTGGTGTACGCGGACTCCGACCAGACGCTCGTCGGGGCCTCGGGGGCGATCTCCGCGGTGCTCGGCGCCTTCCTCTACCTCTTCCCCCGGGCCCGGGTCACCAGCCTCTTCCCGTTCCTCTTCTTCCTGCCGCTGCGCTTCCCTGCCTGGATCGTGCTCGTCTTCTGGTTCGTCCTGCAGTGGCTGGCGGCCCAGGGAGCGGGCAGCGGCCCGGGCGTGGCGTACCTCGCGCACGTGGCCGGCTTCGTGGCCGGGTTCCTCTACGCCTGGGTGCGGTTCCGGGGTACTACAGTGAAGTCTCCAGCCACGGCCACTGAGGGAGAAAGCCAGCCGTGATCACCGCGATCGTGCTCATCAAGACAAGCGTGGACCGGATTCCCGAGATCGCCGAGGCCATCGCCGCGCTGGACAGCGTCAGCGAGGTCTTCTCGGTCACCGGTACGTACGACCTGATCGCCATGGTCCGGGTGGCCAGGCACGACGATCTGGCCGACGTCATCCCGGGCCGGATCAGCAAGATCCAGGGTGTCGAGGCCACCGACACCCATGTGGCCTTCCGTACGTATTCGCAGCACGACCTCGAGGCGGCCTTCGCCATCGGTCTCGACGCCTGAGACCGCTTCCGGCGCGAGGCGCGTACGGCTCCGGCCGGGGACGGGGGCGTCACGCCTTCCGTCCCCGGCCGGAGCCGTAGCGGGCCGTTCAGACCTGGGCGGCGGCGCCCCGGTCGGGCACGCAGCGGCCCTCCTCGGTGCGGTACGTCCAGCGGGCGCCCTCGTCCACCAGCTCCCGGACGGCGCCCAGGAACCGCTCGATGTGCTCGTCCGGCGTGCCGGCGCCGAAGCTCACCCGGATCGCGTTGAGCGACTTCTCCCCGGGCGCGGCCTCCGGCGCGCCGCACTCGCCCGGGTCCTGCGGCTCGCTGCCCAGCAGGGTGCGCACCAGCGGGTGGGCGCAGAACAGGCCGTCGCGCACCCCGATGCCGTACTCGGCGGAGAGTGCCGCGGCGAAGTGCGAGCTGTTCCACCCCTCGACCACGAAGGAGATGACGCCGACCCTCGGGGCGTCGTCACCGAAGAGTGAGAGCACCTTGACCCGGGGGACCTCGGCAAGGCCCTCGCGGACCCGGGTCACCAGCTGCTGCTCGCGGGCGACCAGCCGGTCGAACCCGGCCTCGGTCAGGGCCTTGCAGGCGGCGGCGATGGAGTAGACGCCGATGACGTTGGGCGATCCCGCCTCGTGCCTGGCCGCGGTGGTGTGCCACTCGACGTCGACACCGCCGTCGGCGCGCCGGGCGACCTTGCGGGAGGCGCCGCCGCCGGCGAGGTACGGCTCCGCCTCGGCCAGCCAGTCGGCCCGGCCCGCGAGGACCCCCGAGCCGAACGGCGCGTACAGCTTGTGCCCGGAGAAGGCGACCCAGTCGACGTCCAGCTCGGCGATGTCCACCGGGTGGTGGGGCGCCAGTTGGGCGGCGTCGAGCACGATGCGCGCCCCGTGCGCGTGGGCGGCGGCGGCCAGCTCCTTCACCGGCCACAGTTCACCGGTGACGTTGGACGCGCCGGTGACACAGACCAGCGCGGGCCCGGCGCCCGCGCCGGGCCGGGAGTCCGGGGAAGGCTCGCGGTCGGCCAGGGCCCGCTCCAGCGTGGCGACTGCCTGGGCCGGGGTGCGGGGCGCGTCGAGGTAGGTCACCCGGGCGTCACGCCAGGGCAGCAGCGAGGCGTGGTGCTCGGTCTCGAACACGAACACCTGGCAGTCGGCCGGCAGTGCGGCGGCGAGGAGGTTGAGGGAGTCGGTCGTCGAGCGGGTGAAGACCACCTCGTCGTCCGCGCGGCAGCCGAGGAACTCCGCGACGGTCACACGGCTGTTCTCGAACAGGTCGGTCGACAGCTGCGAGAGGTACCCGGCACCGCGGTGGACACTGCCGTAGTACGGGGCGTAGGCAGCCACGTCGTCCCACACCCGCTGGAGAGCCGGGGCGCTGGCCGCGTAGTCGAGGGCGGCGTACGTGACGTCCCCGCCCGTGACGAGCGGAACAGTGACATCCGCACCCAGGACCGGCAGAGGGGCACAAATGGACCGGACGGCGGCAGCGGTGGAGACAGACATGGCGAACTCCCGTAAGAGGCAGGCGAGATCAACGCGCCGGCGGTACGCGGCAGCGCGGAGAAGAAGAAAAAGGGGTGTGCGGAGGAGGGCGTCGAGCCCTATCGCATTCGCTTGCTCACAAGAGGCTCCCTGGGACCAGGACCCCAAGGGGTGGCATCAGACGATGCCGAGGGGCCCGCGCTTGCCACAGACCTCGCTGCCTGCGGCCTGGTCTTCACCCGGGGCACCCCGCCACGGACGGAGGGTTGCCGGACAGCGGGCCGGGGCCGTAGTCGCTGTCACTCATGACCTGCGCAGCATCTTGCCACAACTGCGGTGACGCGCAAGGGCGCAGTCCGCGATCCGGACTGCGCCCCTGCTCACACGTGTACGCCGTCAGGCGTTGCTGGCCGCCACCCAGCGCTCCAGCGCGCGCTTGGCCGCGCCCGAGTCGATCGACTGCGCGGCCCGCGCGATGCCGTCCGACAGCTGTTCGCCGAGCGTGCCGTCGCCCGGTTCGAGAGCGACCAGCGCGGCGGCCGAGTTGAGCAGCACGGCGTCGCGCACGGGTCCGGTCTCCCCGTCCAGCAGACGACGGGCCACATCCGCGTTGTACGAGGCGTCCGCCCCACGCAGCGCCTCGACGGGAACCAGGTCCAGGCCGACGTCGCGCGGATCGAAGGCCTCCTCCCGGACGGTGCCGTCACGCACGATCCAGACCCGCGACGTCGCCGTGGTGGTCAGCTCGTCGAGGCCGTCGTCGCCCCGGAAGACGAGTGCGGAGTTCCCCCGGTCCGCGAGCACGCCCGCCACGATCGGCGCCATCTTCGGGTCGGCGACGCCGATGGCCTGGGAGCGCACCCGGGCCGGGTTGGTGAGGGGGCCGAGGATGTTGAAGGTGGTCTGGGTGCCGAGTTCCTTGCGCGCCCTCGCGGCGTACCGCAGGGCGGGGTGGAACTTCACCGCGAAGCAGAAGGTGATGCCCGCCTCCTCGGCCACGGCGACGACGCGCTGCGGGGTCAGTTCGAGGTTGACTCCGAGCTTCTCCAGCACGTCGGAGGCCCCGCTCGCCGAGGACGAGGCCCGGTTGCCGTGCTTGACGACCTTCGCGCCCGTCCCCGCGACGACTATGGCCGACATGGTGGAGATGTTGACAGTCTTGGCCATGTCGCCACCGGTTCCCACGATGTCGACCGTGCGGCCGGGCACCTCGATGGTGTGGGCGTGTTCGTACATGGCCCGGACGAGACCGGTGACCTCGTCGACGGTCTCGCCCTTGGCGCGCAGGGCGATCGCGAAGCCGGCGATCTGTACGTCCGTGGCCTCCCCGCTCATGATGCGGTCCATGGCCCACGCGGTGTCGTCCGCGCCGAGGTGCTCACCGCGCAGCAGAGGGGTCAGTACGCCGGGCCAGGTGCGGGCCGCCACGCTGTCGCCGCCGTCCGGGGTCACAACGTTCATGGTCCACTCCTGGGGTCCACAGCCGATAGAAAGGTGTCCCCCACCCTATCCAGCCGAGGGGACAGCGAAGAGCCCCGTCCATCGGATGGACGGGGCTCCCGCTGTGGCGTTCAGCTGAGGTGATCAGTGGTGGCCGTGGCCGCTGGTGATCTCCTTGTACTCCTCGGCGGTGGGCTTGGCGATCTGGTTGTTCTCGCCGTAGTAGCTCTGGCTGAGCCTGGCCCGCAGCTTCTGGAGCATCGACGGGTTGCGCTCGACACCGTTCTCGTCGACCGTCGGGCCGATCTCGACCGGCTTGTACTGCTCGTGCGCCGTGAGCGTGTGCAGCTGCTCCGGGCCGAGCGGCTCGTGGATCTCGACGAACTCACCGTGCGGCAGGCGCTTGATGGTGCCGGACTCGCGTCCGTGCAGCACCTTCTCCTTGTCGCGCCGCTGGAGCCCGAGGCAGATCCGCCGGGTGACGACGAACGCGACGACCGGGCCGACGAAGAAGGCGATCCGTACGAACCAGCTGATCGCGTTGAGCGACATGTGGAAGTGCGTCGCCCAGATGTCGTTGCCGCCACCGATCAGCATGACGAAGTAGATCGTCACCCAGGCGACACCCAGCGCGGTGCGGGTCGGAGCGTTGCGCGGGCGGTCCAGGATGTGGTGCTCGCGCTTGTCGCCGGTGATCCACGACTCGATGAACGGGTAGAGCGCGAGCGCCGCGAGGACGACACCGAACAGCACCAGCGGGATGAGCACGCCCAGGACCAGCGTGTGGCCCCAGAGGTTGATCTCCCAGCCCGGCATCACACGGACGAAGCCTTCCGCGAAGCCCATGTACCAGTCCGGCTGGGCGCCCGTGGACACCTGGTCGGGACGGTAGGGGCCGAGCGCCCAGATCGGGTTGATCGTGGCGATCGCGGAGAGGATCGCGATGAAGCCGAAGACCAGGAAGAAGAAGCCTCCGGCCTTGGCCATGTACACCGGCAGCAGCGGCATGCCGACGACGTTCTTGTTCGTCTTGCCCGGGCCCGCGAACTGCGTGTGCTTGTGGAAGAAGACCAGGATGAGGTGGGCGACCACGAGCCCGAGCATGATGCCCGGCAGCAGCAGGATGTGGATCGAGTAGAACCTCGAGATGATGTCCGTGCCGGGGAACTCCCCGCCGAACAGGAACATCGAGATGTACGTGCCCACGATCGGCATCGACAGGATCGCGCCCTGCGTGAAGCGCACACCCGTACCGGACAGCAGGTCGTCCGGGAGCGAGTAGCCGGTGAACCCGGTGAACATGCCGAGCACGAAGAGCAGGAAGCCGAACAGCCAGTTGATCTCACGCGGCTTGCGGTACGCACCGGTGAAGAACACCCGGAACATGTGCACGAACATGCCGGCGAGGAAGATGACGGCGGCCCAGTGGTGGATCTGCCGCACGAGCAGCCCACCGCGGACGTCGAAGCTGATGTCCAGCGTCGAGGCGTAGGCCGCGGACATCCGGATGCCGTTCATCGGCTCGTACGAGCCGTGGTAGACGACCTCGTTCATGCTCGGGTTGAAGAACAGCGTCAGGTACACACCCGTGAGGATGATGATGATGAAGCTGTAGAGGCAGATCTCACCCAGCATGAAGGACCAGTGGTCCGGGAAGATCTTGCGCATGTTGGCCTTGGCCAGGCCGTAGATGCCCAGCCGGCCGTCCGCCCAGTCGGCCACCCGCTCACCGGCGGGCGCCTTGCGCTGTGTTTCCGTCGCAGTACTCATCCGCGCTCCCAGAAGGCAGGACCGACGGGCTCTTCGAAGTCACCGAGCGCCTCGAGGTTGCCCTCGCTGTTCACACCGATCCGCAGCTGCGGAAGGGCGTGACCGGCCGGACCGAAGATGACGCGGGCGCCGTCGGAGAGGTCGAAGGTGGACTGGTGGCACGGGCAGAGCACGTGGTGCGTCTGCTGCTCGTACAGGCTGATCGGGCAGCCGACGTGGGTGCAGATCTTGGAGAAGGCCACGATTCCCTCGTGGGCCCACTCGCGCTCCCGCTTGTCCTTGATGTTCTCCGGCTCGATGCGGATGATCATCAGGGCGGCCTTGGCGATCTGCGTCTGGAAGTCGTGCGCGTCCTCCTCCAGGCCCTCGGGCATGGCGAAGGTCAGCGAACCGACGACGACGTCCTCGGGACGCAGCGGCTCCATGGTGTTCATGTTGACGAGCTGCTTGCCCTTGGCCCACATGGTCTTGCGGAGCTTCTTCTCCGGCAGCGGACCCAGGTCGCGCAGCAGCACCACACCGGAGAGCGGCACCAGGGCCAGCGCACCGAACATGGTGTTGCGGATCAGCTTCCGCCGGCCGATCGCGGACTCCTTGGCACCGGCCGCGAAGTCGGCCATGACCTTGGCCTTGACCTCGGGCGTCGCCTCGATGGCGTGCCGGTCGTCGGCCACCTCCACGTCGGACATCAGGGTGCGCGCCCAGTGGACGGCACCCGCGCCGATGAGGAAGAGCGCCAGTCCCAGGGTCAGACCCAGGGAGAAGTTGAGCGCGCTCACATGGCCGAACGGCCAGATGTAGACGATCTTGTCGACCGGGAAGATGACGTACGAGGCGATGAAGCCGACCGTCGCCAGCATGGACAGCGTGAACATGAGCGCGACGGCCCGCTCGGAGCGGTTCGCGGCCCGTTCGTCGATGTCCTGGATGCGCGGCCGGTGGGCCGGCAGCCCCGGGTCGGCGAACGGGTCGCCCGCACCCTCTACCGCGCCGTGCGCGGTGCCCTGCTCTACCGGCAGGTTCTCTTCTGGAATCTGTTGGCTACTCATGACTTCTTGGCCTTAGCGGTGTGGGCCGCGACCCATACGGCGATGGCGATCAGGCCGCCCAGGCCGAAGATCCAGCCGAAGAGACCTTCACTGACGGGGCCGAGGCCACCGAGCGAGAGCCCGCCGGGGGTCTCGGACTCATCACCGTTGACGGTCTTGATGTACGCGATGATGTCTTTCTTCTCCTGCTCCGGCATGGTGCTGTCCGGGAAGGAGGGCATGCTCTGCGGGCCGGTCTGCATGGCCTCGTAGATGTGCTTCGGGCTCACGCCTTCGAGGCTCGGGGCGTACTTCCCGTTCGTCAGGGCGCCGCCCTCACCGGTGAAGTTGTGGCACTGCGCGCAGTTCGTGCGGAACAGGTCACCGCCCTTGGCCACGTCGGCGCCCGCGGGGTCGACCTGGCTCTCGGTGGGCGTGATCGGGCCGGCGCCCAGGGACGCGACGTACGCCGCGAGCTGGTCGATCTCGGCCTGGGTGTAGATGACCTTCTTCTCCGGTACCTGGGGGCCCGGCTGCTGAGCCGGCATGCGCCCGGTACCGACCTGGAAGTCGACGGCGGCGGAGCCGACGCCCACGAGGGACGGCCCGTCGGTGGTGCCCTGACCGCCGGATCCGTGGCAGCTTGCGCAGCCCACGGAGTAGAGCTTCTTGCCCTCGTCGATAGCGAGGGACTGGGCGGTTTCGTCGGCCTGCGCCTTACCCGCAGGCGCAAACGCGGCGTACAGCCCCCCGGTAGCCGCCAGCGCGAGGAGTAGTACGACGACCGCCGCCAGCGGATGGCGTCGTCGTGCGGAGAGCTTTTTCACGGATTACCCCGGTGTCAGGATCTTCTGCGTCGATGGTGAGTGGGTGCGAGCCCGGTTACTTGATCATGTAGATCGTGGCGAACAGGCCGATCCAGACGACGTCGACGAAGTGCCAGTAGTAGGACACGACGATGGCGGCGGTGGCCTGTTCATGGGTGAATCTCGAGGCCGCGTATGTCCTGCCCAGGACGAGCAGGAAGGCGATGAGACCGCCTGTCACATGCAGACCGTGGAAGCCGGTCGTCAGGTAGAACACCGAACCGTACGGGTCGGAGGACAGGGAGAGACCCGCCTCCTTGACCAGCTCGGTGTACTCGAGGACCTGGCCTCCGATGAAGATCGCACCCATCACGAACGTGATGATGAACCAGGTGCGGAGCTTCTTCACATCGCCCCGCTCCGCGGCGAAAACGCCGAGCTGGCAGGTGAGAGAGGAAAGCACCAGGATCGTGGTGTTCGTCGCCGAGAACGGGAAGTTCAGATGGTGAGCCATCTCCTTCCAGTGATCGGGTCCCATCACCGATCGCAGGGTGAAGTACATCGCGAAGAGGGCCGCGAAGAACATCAGCTCGGAACTCAACCAGATGATGGTTCCGACGCTGGTGAGGTTCGGCCGATTGACCGACGGGTGCGCGTGCCCGGTTTCTACTGTCGTTGCTGTCGCCACGACCGACATTATGTCGGTCGCTTATCCCGCCCTCACTCCGGGGGGTGCCGTTCGGTGTGTCAGTGGGGTGTGTCCTCACCGAACGGCCCATCGGGTCGTCGTCCTCACCGGTGCTGACAGGCGGTCCCCCGGAGTACGATCCGCCCATCGGTTCATGCGCCGAGAGCCCCGAAGACACAGACGTCACGGAGGAACAATGCAGCCGACCGCCACGGTCCTGGTCTACAGCGACGACGCCAACACCCGCGAGCAGGTGAGGCTGGCAGCCGGGCGCAGGCCCGCGGCGGACGTGCCAGCGGTGACGTTCCTGGAGTGCGCCACCCTGCCCGCCGTCCTGAGCGCGCTGGACCGGGGGGGTGTCGACGTCTGCGTGCTGGACGGCGAGACGGCCCCGGCGGGCGGCATGGGCGTGTGCCGGCAGATCAAGGACGAGATCTTCGACTGCCCGCCGGTGCTGCTGCTGATCGGCCGGCCGCAGGACGCCTGGCTGGCCACGTGGAGCCGCGCGGACGCCGCGGTGACGCATCCGGTCGACCCGGTCGGCTTCGCGGACGCACTGGCCTCCCTGCTGCGCCGCAGGCTGTCCGTGGAGGCCTGAGGCGCAGGGGCCCCGGGCGTCCGCGCGGGGTCCCTGCGGGGCGTGGCGCACTCCCGGGCCGGATCAGACCTGGGGGCGCAGCCGCGCCGTGAGGACGTCGTTCCCGGTGTCCGGCGTGCCGCCCCCGTGCAGGGCGCTGCCCTTCAGCCAGGCGTCCCAGGTCAGGTTCCAGTCACCGAAGCCGTTGTCGAACGGCGTCATCATCTCGCCGTCGCTCCCGACGACCTTGACGATGTCGCCCTCGCGGACGGTCTCGAAGAACCACTGCGCGTCGGCGGTGCTCATCCCCGTGCAGCCGTGGCTGACGTTGGCGTTGCCCTGTGAGCCCGTCGACCAGGGCGCCGCGTGGACGTACTCACCGCTCCAGGTGACGCGTGTCGCCCAGTAGACCGGCAGGTCGTAGGACTCCGACGAACCGGCTGCGATGCCGATGCTCTCGCCGCGCATGCGTACGAACTGCTCCTTGGCGAGCACCACCTTGACGCCGTTGCGGGTGTCGAAGCCCGGCTTGCCCGTGGTCACGGGCAGGGTGTTGATCACGTCACCGTTGCGCAGGACGGTCATGGAGTGGTCGGAGGCGTCGGTGATCGCTTCTATGCGGTCGCCGGTGGTCAGCTTAAGGGGCTTGGCGGCGGCCCCGTAGAGGGCGTCGGTCACCTTTATGCCCTTGAGGTTGCTGCGGACGTCGATGCCGGCGTCGGCGGGCCAGTACTCCTTGGGGCGGTAGTGCAGGGTCTTGGCGTCCACCCAGTGCCAGGAACCGGTGACGGCGGGGGTGGACCGGACCTGGAGCCCGCGTTCCACGGTGGCCCTGGCGGCCCGTCCGGTGACCGGAGCGCTGAGTTCCGCCGTGAGGGGCTGTCCGACCCCGTAGGTGCCCGCCTGCGGGCCGAAGGTCACCTTCAGGAACTTCTTGGCCGCGGTCGTGCCGAAGGCGTACGTACGGCTGCCGGGAGCGCCGTCGCCGTTCTCCGTGGACACCTTGACGGTGTACCGGGTGCCGGCCGCGAGCGAGGTGGTGGAGTGCCACCGCTTGCCGTCGGCGTCGAGTTCGCCCGCCAGATGGCGGCCGTCGGTGTCCACGGCCGTCACATCGGTGATCTTCGCGTCGTCGTCCTTGACGGTGAATTCCAGGGGCGTGTCGGGGTCGGCCTTCTCGTCCTCGGACGGGCCGTTGAACGAGACCACGTCCGCGGCGTCGTGCGGCTTCAGCGACAGCGGATGGCCCTCGGGCTCGCCACAGGCGGTCGCACCCGCTACCAGGGTCACGACCAGCAGAGTGCAGCTCACTACGGTGCGGATGCGCGGCGTGTGGTTCATGAACCCACGCTAAGAAGATTCATCCGTTCCAGCGCGTTCAGTGACTGCAAACGGGGGCCCTGCCCGCTCGTTGCTGAGCGGGCAGGGCCCCCGTTCGGGTGCGGCACGTCCGGTGAGGGCGTGTCCTACTGGGTGCGGTTCTCGCCCCGGTAGTACTCGAAGACCCAGCCGAAGAGGCCGATCAGGAGCAGCGGGGCCGAGAAGTAGGCCAGCCACCAGCCGAAGACGACGGCCATGAACAGGAAGGCGCCACCGATGGCCAGCGAGAGCGGCTGCCAGCTGTGCGGCGAGAAGAAGCCCACCTCACCGGCTTCGTCCGCGACGTCGGCTTCCTTGTTGTCCTGGGCCATGGCGTCGACCCTGTTGGCCGTGAAGGCCAGGTAGAAGCCGATCATGATGGCCAGGCCGAAGGACAGGACGAGTGCGGTGGTACCGACCGGCTCCTTCGACCAGACGCCGTACGTGACGGCCATGGCCAGCATGAAGACGCTCAGCCAGATGAAGAGCTTGCCCTGGATCTTCACTTGCCGTCCTCCTTGCCGCCCGCGAGGACCTTGTCACCCTCGGAGAGGTGATCGAGCTGCTCGAGCGCCGTGATCTCAGGGTGGTGCAGGTCGAACGCGGGCGATTCCGAACGGATCCGCGGCAGGCTGAGGAAGTTGTGCCGCGGGGGCGGGCAGGACGTCGCCCATTCGAGCGAACGGCCGTAGCCCCAGGGGTCGTCGACCTCGATCTTCTTGCCGTACTTGGCGGTCTTCCAGACGTTGTACATGAACGGAAGCATCGACAGTCCGAGCACGAACGAGGAGATCGTCGAGATCGTGTTCAGCGCGGTGAAGCCGTCGGCGGCGAGGTAGTCCGCGTAACGGCGCGGCATGCCCTCGGCACCCAGCCAGTGCTGCACCAGGAACGTGCCGTGGAAGCCGACGAACAGCGTCCAGAACGTCATCTTCCCGAGCCGCTCGTCCAGCATCTTGCCGGTGAACTTCGGCCACCAGAAGTGGAACCCGGCGAACATCGCGAAGACCACGGTGCCGAAGACGACGTAGTGGAAGTGCGCGACGACGAAGTACGAGTCGGAGATGTGGAAGTCCAGCGGCGGAGAGGCCAGGATCACGCCGGTCAGACCACCGAAGGCGAAGGTGATCAGGAAGCCGACCGACCAGAGCATCGGTGTCTCGAAGGACAACGACCCCTTCCACATCGTGCCGATCCAGTTGAAGAACTTCACACCGGTCGGTACCGCGATGAGGAACGTCATGAAGGAGAAGAACGGCAACAGCACGCCGCCGGTGACGTACATGTGGTGCGCCCACACCGTCACCGAGAGGCCGGCGATGGCAATCGTCGCGCTGATCAGACCGATATAGCCGAACATCGGCTTGCGGCTGAACACCGGAATGATCTCGGAAATGATTCCGAAGAACGGCAGAGCGATGATGTACACCTCTGGATGGCCGAAGAACCAGAAGAGGTGTTGCCAGAGCAATGCGCCGCCGTTGGACGCGTCGAAGATATGTGCGCCGAATTTTCGGTCGACCTCCAGCGCGAAGAGCGCGGCGGCGAGGACCGGGAAGGCCAGCAGGACCAGGACACCGGTCAGCAGGACGTTCCAGGTGAAGATCGGCATGCGGAACATCGTCATGCCGGGGGCGCGCATGCAGATGATCGTGGTGATGAAGTTGACCGAACCGAGGATCGTGCCGAACCCGGAGAAGGCCAGACCCATGATCCACATGTCGGCGCCGACACCCGGCGAGCGGACCGCGTCCGACAGCGGGGAGTAGGCGAACCAGCCGAAGTCGGCCGCACCCTGCGGGGTGAGGAAGCCGCCCACGGCGATCAGCGAGCCGAAGAGGTACAGCCAGTAGGCGAACATGTTCAGCCGCGGGAACGCCACGTCGGGCGCGCCGATCTGCAGCGGCATGATCCAGTTCGCGAACCCGGCGAACAGCGGCGTCGCGAACATCAGCAGCATGATCGTGCCGTGCATCGTGAACGCCTGGTTGAACTGTTCGTTCGACATGATCTGCGTACCCGGCCGGGCCAGCTCGGCGCGCATGAAGAGCGCGAGGAGGCCACCGATGCAGAAGAAGGCGAACGACGTGACCAGGTACATCGTGCCGATCGTCTTGTGGTCAGTGGTGGTCAGCCACTTGACGACGACACTCCCCGGCTGCTTGCGCCGCACCGGCAGCTCGTCCTCGAACGAGTCGTCTGCTGCCGCGGCACCCTGGGATTCGTTGAGGATGCTCACAGTTTGTTCGTCTCCGCATTCCTGGCCGGGTCCGTCTGCTCGATGCCTGCCGGCACGTAGCCCGTCTGACCCTTCTCCGCCAGCTCCTTGAGGTGCTGCTGGTAACGCTCGGGAGAGACGATCTTGACGTTGAAGAGCATCCGGGAGTGGTCGACGCCGCAGAGTTCGGCGCACTTACCCATGTAGGTGCCCTCCTTCTTCGGCGTGACCTCGAAGGAGTTGGTGTGGCCCGGAATGACGTCCTGCTTCATGAGGAACGGCACCACCCAGAAGGAGTGGATGACGTCGCGCGAAGTCAGGACGAAGCGGACCTTCTCGCCCTTCGGCAGCCACAGGGTCGGACCCGGGTTGCCGTTCTGCGGGTTGCGCGTACCGGGGATGCCCACGTCGTAGACGCCGCCGGCGCCCTCGGGGAAGTCCTTGCGGTACTTGTCGGGGATGGCGTCGAGCTCCTTGGGGATCTCGCTGCCGGCGGAGGGCTGGCCCTCCACCTTCTCGATGTAGTTGAAGCCCCAGCTCCACTGGTAGCCGACCACGTTGATGGTGTGGGCGGGCTTCGGAGTGAGCTCGAGGAGCTTCGATTCATCGCGCGCGGTGAAGTAGAAGAACACCGAGACGATGATGAGGGGGACCACTGTGTACAGCGCCTCGATAGGCATGTTGTACCTGGTCTGCTGAGGTACCTCCACCTTGGTCCTGCTTCGCCGGTGGAAGATGACGCTCCACAGGATCAACCCCCAGACAAGGACGCCCGTGGCGAGCGCTGCCGCCCACGAGCCCTGCCAGAGGGAGAGGATCCGAGGGGCCTCTTCCGTTACCGGGGTGGGCATACCGAGGCGGGGGAAATCCTCCCAGTTGTATGAACAACCGGAGGCCGTCGCCAGGACCAGGCCCGCAGTCAGCACCTGCGGCAGCTTCCGCCGCATCGGGCGCCGCGACGAGCGGTCGGAGCCGTTGGGACTCACGTAGCGCCTTCCCGAGAGTCTCGCCCGCACGGTCGGCGCGGCCGTCTCACTTGGTCGGTCGCCGGCCCTGACGCGGGCAGGGGTTTGGATGTTTATGCGGACCAAACCCTACTGGACGCTATTTGGGGCCGCGCGGGGAGGGTGCCCAACGCGCCGCACGACACCCCGAAGGGATGGAATGCGAGCCTCCGGCCGCCGTCTGACGCCCTCTCTCCCCCCTCGCCGCGGCGGCCGGCCACCTGGTCACGCCCGGTGCGGGCTAGCGTGACGGTGTGCCCTACTTCGACGCGGCCTCCGCCGCCCCTCTGCACCCCGTCGCCCGCCAGGCGCTGCTTGCCTCCCTGGACGAGGGCTGGGCCGATCCCGCCCGGCTGTACCGGGAAGGCCGGCGGGCCGCGCTGCTGCTGGACGCGGCCCGGGAGACCGCGGCGGAGGCGGTCGGCTGCCGTCCGGACGAGCTCGTGTTCACCTCCTCGGGCACCCGGGCGGTGCACTCCGCCGTGGCCGGAGCTCTCGCCGGGCGTCGGCGTGTCGGCCGCCACCTGGTGCTCTCCGCCGTCGAGCACTCCTCGGTGCTCCACTCGGCGGCGGCCCTCGAAGCGGAGGGCGGTTCGTCCACCGAGGTGCCGGTGGACCGGTCCGGGGCGGTGGACCCCTCGGCGTACGGCCGGGCCCTTCGCCCGGACACCGCGCTGGCGTGTCTGCAGTCCGCCAACCATGAGGTGGGGACCGAACAGCCGGTGGCCGAGACCGCCGGGATCTGCGCGGAGGCGGGCGTGCCGCTGCTGGTGGACGCCGCGCAGTCGCTGGGCTGGGGGCCGGTGCCCGGCCGCTGGTCGCTGCTGACCGCGAGCGCCCACAAGTGGGGTGGCCCCGCCGGGGTCGGGCTGCTCGCCGTGCGCAAGGGCGTCCGGTTCGCACCCCGGGGTCCCGCCGACGAACGGGAGTCGGGCCGGGCCGCCGGTTTCGAGAACGTCCCGGCCGTCGTGGCGGCGGCGGCGTCGCTGCGGGCGGTGCGCGCGGAGGCCGCGGCGGAGGGCGCCCGGCTGCGCGCCCTGGTGGACCGGATCCGGTCGGCGGTGGGGTCCCTGGTGCCCGACGTGGAGGTGGTCGGCGACCCGGTGCGGCGACTGCCGCACCTGGTCACCTTCTCCTGTCTCTATGTCGACGGAGAGACACTGCTCCACGAGCTGGACCGGGCCGGCTTCTCCGTCTCGTCCGGGTCGTCCTGCACCAGCAGCACCCTGACGCCCAGCCACGTCCTGCGGGCGATGGGGGTGCTCACGGAGGGGAACATCCGTGTGTCGCTCCCGGCGGGGACCTCGGAGGAGCAGGTGGACGGTTTCCTCGGCGTACTGCCGGGCGTGGTGGCCGAGGTGCGGGACCGGCTCGGCGCGCCCGCTCCGGCGGCGCCCTCCGCCGGGTCCCGGGCCCCGCTCGTGGTCGACGCGCTCGGCCGGCGCTGCCCCGTCCCGGTGATCGAACTCGCAAAGGTGATCGGAGAGGTACCCGTGGGCGGCACGGTGACGGTGCTCTCGGACGACGAGGCCGCCCGCCTCGACATCCCGGCCTGGTGTGCGATGCGCGAGCAGGAGTACGTGGGCGAGGAGCCGGCGGACCGCGGCTCGGCCTATGTCGTCCGCCGGCTCGTGTGAGCCCGTGCCGCCGGCCTGCCTAGGAGAGGTGCTTCCTGACCTCGGAGGCCGCCTCGTCCCCGTAGGCCTTGGTGAAGCGGTCCATGAAGCTGGTGCGGCGCAGGGTGTACTCCTGGGTGCCGACCGTCTCGATGACCAGGGTCGCCAGCATGCAGCCGACCTGGGCGGCGCGCTCCAGGCTCACGTCCCACGCGAGGCCGGAGAGGAAACCGGCCCGGAACGC
Source organism: Streptomyces sp. ALB3 (assembly GCF_044385685.1). Taxonomy (NCBI): domain Bacteria; kingdom Bacillati; phylum Actinomycetota; class Actinomycetes; order Kitasatosporales; family Streptomycetaceae; genus Streptomyces; species Streptomyces sp. ALB3. The sequence goes on from NZ_JBISCE010000037.1 coordinate 341,284, forward strand.
GTCACCGACACCGGTCGGGTCGGCCTTGCGCTCCTCCTCCGGGCAGACGACCTCGATGGGGTCGTGGCCGGCCTTCTCGATGCGGACGCCGCGGGCTCCGAGGGTGGTGACGCGGTGGCCGACCCTGGACAGGATCTCCTCGTCGCTCCAGCCGGTCTTGGACTCGATGAGCCCCTTCTCGTACTCGTTGGAGAAGAGGTACGTCGCGCCGTCGAGCAGGATCCGGATCTCCTCGCCGTCCATCCGGGCGATCTGCTGCGAGAAGTCGGCTGCGAAGGGAATGCCCCGCGAGCGGCACTCCTCGGTGTGCCGGAGCATCGCCTCGGGGTCGTCCGCCCCGATGGAGACGAGGTCGAGACCGCCCACGCGGTCGGCGACGCTCTTGAGCTCGATCAGCCTGGCCTCGCTCATCGCGCCCGTGTAGAAGGAACCGATCTGGTTGTGGTCGGAGTCCGTGGTGCAGACGAAGCGCGCCGTGTGCAGGACCTCCGAGATGCGGATCGACCCGGTGTCGACCCCGTGCCGGTCGAGCCAGGCGCGGTAGTCGTCGAAGTCGGCGCCGGCCGCACCCACGAGGACCGGCCGGGTTCCGAGCACGCCCATCCCGAAGGCGATGTTGGCCCCGACACCTCCGCGGCGCACGTCGAGGTTGTCGACCAGGAAGGAGAGCGAGACCGTGTGCAGCTGATCGGCGACCAGTTGGTCCGCGAATCGGCCGGGAAAGGTCATGAGGTGGTCTGTGGCGATGGAGCCTGTGACTGCGATGCGCACGAGGAGACTGCTCCTGCGGAAGGCGAAGGAAGCGCGTGAGCACCCCTCCGGGACGGCATGACAGTTCACGCTACCCGGTAACGCCTGCGCGCTCGAATAGGCAAAACTACCCGATAGTAGGTCTTTCTACCTGGCCGGTGCCGTGCGTACGGTGCGGTTATGTCGAACACCATCGTTCCGCGTGAGTCCGAGATGAGCCTGGCCGAGCTGCGCGGTGACTGCGCGCGGATGGCGCCGCACTGGGCCGTACCCGCGAAGACCGCCGCGAAGCCGGTGGAACCGTCCCGTATCCACGGCGTCACGGTGCCGCCGTCGTCCGCCCGGCTGCTCGACGCCATGTCCGACTACGGGGACTGACCGGCCGGGCCGGGCGGTTCCCCGCGTCCGCCGGGGAACCGCGCGCTCCTCCGCTCCGTCCCACCGTCGTCCCCACCCGGGGACGGGCGATGAGCCAGTGGCGGCCATGCAGGCGAAGGAGCGATCCGGTGAGCACCGAGCGACCCGAGAACGACGTGACCGGCCCACGGCGGCGGCGTTCGCCGTTCGCCGTGGCCTCGGTGGCGGCAGCGGTGCTGCTGGCCGGGGGTGGTGGAGCCTACTGGGCATCGAGCAGCGCGGGCGAGGCCGCGCCCGGGCTCCTGCCCGGCCCCGGGGCGGGCTCGCCCCCTCCTCTCTCCCTCGACGCCCCGGCGGACAGCGGCCCGGCCGCGCCCCCGCAGGGCATCGCCCCGGGCGAACCCGACCCCCATGGCGGCGTGACCGTCTACCGCGCCTCGGGGAAGCTGCCCGACGGCCCGGAGTCGGCCGCCGTCCACCGGGCGACGGGCACGGTCACCGCGGCGGAGGTGGCACGCCTCGCCGAGGCGCTCGGGGTGCGGGGGACGCCGCGCACGGAGGGCACGGCCTGGAAGGTGGGCAGTGACGGGGACGGGTCAGGACCGCTCCTGCGGGTGACCAAGCAGGCTCCCGGCACGTGGACCTTCGCCCGGTACGGCTCCGGCGGCCCGGACGCCTGCGAGGGGGTGTCCAGCTGCTCGAAGGGCGCCTCGCCGGGAACCGGCCCCGGCGACGGCTCACCGGTGAGCGAGAAGGCCGCCAGGGCCGCCGCCGCGCCGGTGCTGAAGGCCGTGGGGCAGGACGGCGCCGCGCTGGACGCGGACCAGCTGATGGGGTCCGTACGCGTGGTGAACGCCGATCCCGTGGTGGGCGGGCTGCCGACGTACGGCTGGTCCACCGGGATCCAGATCGGTGCCGACGGCGGGATCGTCGGGGGCAGCGGGCACCTGAAGAGTCTGGAGAAGAGCGACAGCTATCCCGTGACCGGCGCGGACGAGGCGCTGCGGCAACTGAACGCCGAGAGCCGGCGGGCGCCGGGGTCCGGCGTCGGCGGGTGTGCGACCTCCGAGCCGCTGACAGGCGATCCAGGGTCACCGGCGGCCGGCTGCGGGAAGCGGGGCGGCACTCCGCCGGCCACCACGGTGACGGTCGACGCGGCCGAGTTCGGGCTCGCGGCGCGGTACGCGGACGGCGAGCAGATCCTCGTACCCTCCTGGCTCTTCTCCGTACGGGCGGAAGGGGGCGGCCCCGGGAACACGGTCGTCCAGGTCGCCGTGGAGCCGGATCACCTGGCGGACGGGAGCACGTCGCCCTCTCCCGCCCCGACGCAGGACCCGGGGGGCACGGGGCCGGGCATCACCTCGTACAGCGCGGACGGCCGGACGCTGGAGGTGACGTTCTGGGGCGGCGTGTGCAGCACGTACACGGCCCGCGCATCAGAGGACGGCAGCACGGTGCGCGTCACGGTCGCCGAGGCGGAGCCCGAGCCCGGGAAGGCCTGCGTCATGATCGCCAAGGAGCTGTCCCGGACGGTCACGCTGGACGCGCCGCTGGACGGGCGGAAGGTGGTCGACGCGGAGTCGGGCAGGACGGTACCGCGCGCCTGAGGTCAGCACGCGGGCACGACAGCGGCGGCGTCCCCGGATCCGGGGACGCCGCCGCTGTCGGTACGACTCAGGGTTCAGCTGAAGGAGTCACCGCAGGCGCAGGAGCCCGTGGCGTTCGGGTTGTCGATCGTGAAGCCCTGCTTCTCGATGGTGTCCACGAAGTCGACGGAGGCGCCGCCCAGGTACGGGGCGCTCATCCGGTCGGTGACGACCTTGACGCCGTCGAAGTCCTTCACGACGTCCCCGTCGAGCGAGCGCTCGTCGAAGAAGAGCTGGTACCGCAGGCCCGAACAGCCTCCGGGCTGCACGGCGACGCGCAGCGCGAGGTCGTCCCGGCCCTCCTGCTCCAGCAGGGCCTTGACCTTGGCTGCGGCGGCGTCGGACAGGAGGATGCCGTCGCTCACGGTGGTGGTCTCGTCCGATACGGACATCTGCTTCTCTCCCGGGTTGTACGGACTGCTTGCCGACGGTCCAACCATCGGGGCCGCGGATTCATTCCGGGCCAGGCGCGTGTCTGTTCCCTTCATGCTCGCACACCGCGTACGCCGGGGGATGCGTCACATCGACGCTATCGGCATCGTCAAGCTGACACGAAGCGGTTATGATAGATAGCGTCAATTAGACGAAAAGGCGTTTCGCGGAAAAGAAAGGGTGCGTGTCGTGACCACCGCCCAGCCCCTGGATGTCCAGCCGACACCCCTCGCCCTTCTGCTGCTCGGCCGCGAGGCCGACCCGCGGAGCGAGCGCGGGGTCGATTGCCCCGGCGACCTGCCCTCCCCGTCCGACCCGGACCTGGTGGAGCGGGCCCGTGCCGCCAAGGAGAAGCTCGGGGACAAGGTCTTCGTGCTCGGCCACCACTACCAGCGCGACGAGGTCATCCAGTTCGCGGACGTCACCGGCGACTCCTTCAAGCTCGCCCGGGACGCGGCGGCACGGCCGGAGGCGGAGTACATCGTCTTCTGCGGCGTGCACTTCATGGCCGAGTCCGCCGACATCCTGACGGGTGACGACCAGAAGGTCGTCCTCCCGGACCTGGCAGCCGGCTGCTCGATGGCCGACATGGCCACCGCGGAGCAGGTCGCGGAGTGCTGGGACGTGCTGACCGAGGCGGGCGTGGCCGACCGGGTCGTGCCGGTCTCGTACATGAACTCCTCCGCCGACATCAAGGCGTTCACCGGCAGGCACGGCGGCACGATCTGCACGTCGTCCAACGCGAAGCGGGCGCTGGAGTGGGCGTTCGAGCAGGGCGAGAAGGTGCTCTTCCTGCCCGACCAGCACCTGGGCCGGAACACGGCGGTGCGGGACATGGGGATGACCCTGGAGGACTGCGTCCTCTACAACCCGCACAAGCCGAACGGCGGCCTGACCGCCGAGGAGCTGCGCGACGCGAAGATGATCCTGTGGCGCGGGCACTGCTCGGTGCACGGGCGGTTCTCGGTGGAGTCCGTGGAGGACGTCCGCGCGCGCATCCCCGGGGTGAACGTCCTGGTGCACCCGGAGTGCAAGCACGAGGTCGTGGCGGCCGCGGACCACGTGGGCTCGACGGAGTACATCATCAAGGCCCTGGAGGCGGCACCGGCCGGTTCCAAGTGGGCGATCGGCACGGAGCTGAACCTGGTACGCCGGCTGGCGAACCGTTTCGCCGCCGAGGACAAGGAAGTCGTCTTCCTCGACAAGACCGTGTGCTTCTGCTCGACGATGAACCGGATCGACCTGCCGCACCTGGTGTGGACGCTGGAGTCCCTGGCCGAGGGGAACCTCGTCAACCGGATCCAGGTCGACCCGGAGACGGAGAAGTTCGCGAAGCTGGCACTGGAGCGGATGCTGGCACTGCCGTAGGGGCCGGGGCTCCTCCCCCGCCCCCGGACCGGCCCTGCGAGAAGAAGGCCCCCGACGCCGTCGTACGGCGTCGGGGGCCTTCCCCTCGTCCTGCGGAGCCGTGCCGTCAGGCCTTGGCGGGCTCCGGCTCGTCGGTGGTGGCTTCCCGCGCCGTCTCCGAAGGGTTGCCGGTCTTCGCCTCGCGCTTGGCCGCCTTCTTCTTCGCGCGGCGCTCCTTGCGGAGTTCGACCATCGCGTAGAGCGTCGGCACCAGGAGCAGGGTCAGCAGCGTGGAGGTGATCAGACCGCCGATCACCACGACCGCCAGCGGCTGGGAGATGAAGCCGCCCTCACCCGTGACGCCGAGCGCCATCGGGAGCAGGGCGAAGATCGTCGCCAGTGCCGTCATCAGGATCGGGCGCAGACGGTGGCGTCCGCCCTCGACGACCGCCTCGACGACGCCCATCCCCTGCGACCTGTACTGGTTGATCAGGTCGATCAGCACGATGGCGTTCGTCACCACGATGCCGATCAGCATCAGCATGCCGATCATCGCCGGGACGCCCATCGGGGTACCGGTGACGATCAGGAGACCGAGTGCGCCCGTGGCCGCGAACGGGATGGAGACCAGCAGGATCAGCGGCTGGATGAGCGACCGGAAGGTGGCCACCAGCAGCATGAAGACGATCGCGATGGCCGCCAGCATGGCGAGGCCCAGCTTCATGAAGGCGTCGTTCTGGTCCTCGGAGACACCGCCGATGGTCGCGGTGGCGCCGTCCGGGAGGTCCAGTTCGTTGATCTTCGTCTGGAGGGAGGCGGTGACCGCGCCCGTGTTGTCGCCGGTCGGCTTGGCGGTGATCGTCGCCGCGCGCTGGCCGTCGATCCGGGTCATCGAGACCGGGCCGGGGACCAGCTTCACGTCGGCGATCTGACCGAGCTTCACCGGACCGAGCGGCAGGGCCTTCAGCTCCGCCAGCGTGGCGGCGGGCCTGGCCGGCTTCACCAGGACGTCACGCTCGGTGTCGTCCATGATCGCCTTGCCGGACGGGGTGCCGCGCACCGCGCCGGCGACCGCGGCGCCGAGCGTGGTCTCGTTGAACCCGGCGTCGGCCGCCTTGTCGTTGGCCTTGACCGAGATGCGCGGGACGCTCTGCGCCAGGTCGCTCTGGACGTCGGTGACGTCCTTGATCTCGGCGACCTCGGCCCGCACGGCTTCGGACGCCTTCTGCAGGACGTCCGCGTCGGCGGCCTTGACCACGACGCTGAGGTCCTGGCTGGCGAAGCCGTCGCCGCCGGCGATCGTGGTGTCGCCGATGCCGTCGAGCTCGCCCAGGGCCTCGTCGATCCGGTCCTGGGTGGCGTCGAAGTCCGCCGAGTCCTTGAGAGTGACCTGGTAGGAGGCCTGGTTGGCCCCCGTGCCGCCGCCGAAGGCGGCCATGAAGCCGGAGGAGCCGACGGTGACCTGGTAGTCCTCGACCCCGTCGTCGGCCGCGAGGACCTTCTCGACCTTCCGCGCGGCCTCGTCCGCCGCGTCCAGACCGGTGCCGGGAGTCAGCTCCTGTTTGATCGAGAGGACTTCCTGCTCGCCCTGGTCGAAGAAGTTCGTCTTCAGCAGCGGTGCCATGCCGAAGGTGCCGAACAGGACCACGAAGGCGATGACGATGCTGGTGACACGGCGGCGGGTCGCGAAGCGCAGCACCGGGACGTAGATCCGCTGGAGCCGGCTGGCGGCTTCCTTCTCCTCGGCCTTGCGGCGCGCCTCGTCCGGATCGGTGTCGGTGCCCTTGGGCGCCCGCAGGAACCAGTACGAGAGCACCGGGACCACGGTCAGCGAGACCAGCAGGGACGCCAGCAGGGCCGCCGTGACGGTGAGGGAGAACGAGCCGAAGAGCTGACCGACCATGCCGCCGACCAGCCCGATGGGCAGGAAGACCGCGACGGTGGTGAGCGTGGACGAGGTGACCGCGCCTGCCACCTCCTTGACGGCGGTGATGATCGCCGACTGGCGCTCCTCGCCGTAGCCGAGGTGCCGCTTGATGTTCTCCAGGACCACGATCGAGTCGTCGACGACACGGCCGATCGCGATGGTCAGCGCGCCCAGGGTGAGCATGTTCAGCGACAGGTCGCGGGTCCAGAGCACGATCAGCGCGAGGACCACGGAGAGCGGGATGGAGACCGCGGTGACCAGCGTCGACCGGATCGAGGCGAGGAACACCAGGATCACGACGACCGCGAAGAGCAGGCCGAGGGCGCCCTCCGTGGTCAGGCCGGAGATCGCCTTGGAGACGGCGGGGCCCTGGTCGGAGACGACGGTCAGCTCGGCGCCGGCGCCGAGGTCGTCGCGCAGGTCCGGCAGCTTGTCCTGGACCGCGTCCGAGATGGCGACGGCGCTGCCGTCCTTGTCCATCGTCGCCATGACGGCCAGGCTCGGCTTGCCGTTCGTACGGGTGATGGAGACGGCGGTGGCGGGCTCCTGCTTCACCGTGGCGACGTCACCGACGCGGACCGGCTTCCCCGCCCTGCCCGTCGCCGGGTTCGCCGCGGAGACCTTCAGGTCCTCGATCTGCTGGAGCGAGGTGAAGGATCCGCCCACCTGGATCGTGCGGCTCTTGCCCGCCTCGGAGAAGGAACCGGCCGGGACCGTGGCACCGCCGGCCTGGAGGGCCTGGGCCAGCGACCCGGCGTCCATGCCCGCCGCAGCGAGTTTCCTGTCGTCCGGGACGACGGCCACCTGGAGGTCCTGGACCCCGTCGACCGCGACCTGCCCGACTCCCTCGATGTCCTCGAGCGCCGGGACGACGGTGCGGTCCAGCTGGTCGGCGAGCGCCTGCTGGTCCTTGTCGGAGGTGACGGCGAGGACGACGGTCGGGATGTCGTCCGTCGAGCCGGCGATGACCTGGGGGTCCACGTCCTCCGGCAGCTGGGCGCGGGCCCGGTTCACGGCCTGCTGGATGTCGGCGACGAGCTGCTTCGTGCCCTCGTCACCGAAGTCGAAGGACGCCATGACGACGGCGCTGCCCTCGCCGGCGGTCGAGGTGATGCCCTCGACCCCGTCGACGGCCTTGATGGCGTCCTCGAGGGGTTCGACGACCTGCTTCTCGACCACGTCGGGGGACGCACCCTGGTAGGGGGCCAGCACCGACACCATCGGGAGTTCGATGGTGGGCAGCAGCTGCTGCTTGAGCTGCGGGATCGCGATCGCTCCGAACACGAGCGCGACGATCGAGATCAGCCCGATCAGGGCCCGTTGCGCGAGGCTGAATCTGGACAGCCAGGACATGGGTGGGTCTCTCTTCTGTGGCTTACGCGGCAGGTGGACGGCTGATCGGTGCTCACCTCGGCGCCCGCACTGCGGAGCTCACCTCGGCGATCACGGGGGGACACAGCCCGCCCACCTATACGATCGCCCGTCCCCCGGGCGGAATCGTCGCCCCCCGGGTTGCTTTCTTATGCCGCGCATACCGCAGCTGGAGTAGCCGGGACTACACCTGTCAGTCCGCCCTGGGGCGGACCAGGCCCGATTCGTAGGCAATGACGACCAATTGCGCCCTGTCCCGCGCACCGAGCTTCGCCATGGCCCGGTTCACATGGGTCTTGACGGTGAGAGGGCTGACGACGAGCCGGTCGGCGATCTGGTCGTTGGAGTGTCCGCCCGCGACCTGGACGAGCACCTCGCGCTCGCGCCCCGTGAGCGCGGCGAGGCGCTCGGCGTACTCCGCGCCGTCCGGGCCCTCGTCCGCACTGCCGCCCTGGGCGAGGAAGCTGGCGATGAGCCCCTTGGTCGCCACCGGGGAGAGCAGCGCCTCGCCGGCCGCGGCGACACGGATGGCGTTGAGCAGTTCGTCGGGTTCCGCGCCCTTGCCCAGGAATCCGGAGGCGCCCGCCCGCAGGGACTGCACCACGTACTCGTCCACCTCGAAGGTGGTGAGCATGACGATGCGTACGTCCGTCAGGTCCGGGTCCGCGCTGATCATCCGCGTGGCCGTGAGTCCGTCCGTGCCCGGCATCCGGATGTCCATCAGCACGACGTCGGCGCGGGTCGAACGGGCCAGGGCCACGGCCTCGGCCCCGTCGGCGGCCTCACCGACGACCCGCATGTCGGGCTCCGAGTCGACCAGCACCCGGAAGGCGCTGCGCAGCAGCGCCTGGTCGTCGGCGAGCAGCACCTTGATGGGCGTCATGCGCGTCCCCCCGTCGTCCCCGCCGTGCCCGGCCCTTCCGGCGCGCGTGTGCGGGACGTGACGGGCAGGATCGCATGGACCCTGAACCCGCCTCCGTAACGGGGGCCCGCCGTGAGGGTGCCGCCGAGGGCGGTGACGCGCTCGCGCATGCCGATCAGGCCGTGCCTTCCGCCGTCGGCCGGCACGGGCCGCGGTTCCGCTCCCCTGCCGTCGTCGAGCACGGTGACCTCGGCGGTCCCCCCGACCCGTACGACGCTCACCTCCGCCTTCGCGTCGGCTCCCGCGTGCTTGCGCACGTTGGTCAGGGCCTCCTGGATGATCCGGTAGGCCGCGAGGTCGACCGCCGCGGGCAGTGGGCTGTCGGGGTCGGTGCAGGCCACCTCGACGGGCAGCCCGGCGCGACGGAACGTGTCGACCAGGGTGTCGAGGACGGCGAGCCCCGGGGCCGGTTCGGTGGGCGCCTCCGGGTCACCGGACTGGCGCAGCAGTCCGACCGTGGTCCTCAGTTCGTCGAGGGCGGAGCGGCTGGCCTCCCGTACGTGGGCGAGTGCCTCCTTCGCCTGGTCGGGGCGCTTGTCCATGACGTGGGCCGCGACCCCGGCCTGGACGTTGACCAGGGCGATGTGGTGGGCGACGACGTCGTGCAGGTCCCGGGCGATCCGCAGCCGCTCCTCGGCGACCCTGCGGCGGGCCTCCTCCTCCCGGGTGCGCTCCGCGCGCTCGGCCCGCTCCCTGATCGCGTCGACGAACGCGCGTCTGCTGCGCACGGCGTCGCCCGCGGCCCCCGCGAGACCCGTCCAGGCGAGGACGCCGAGGTTCTCCTGGCTGTACCAGGGCGTCGTGCCGGCCACCATCGCGGTCACCGCGAGCACCACCATGGTCAGCAGTCCGACCCGGTAGGTGGTGGGGCGGTCGGTGCTGGCCGCGACGGTGAAGAGCGCGATGACGGCGCTGATCACGACGGGGGCGGGCGGATCCGTCAGGGCGAACTCTGCGGCGGACAGCAGTCCGGTCACGGCCAGTACCGCCATGGGCCTGCGCCGGCGCAGGACGAGCGCCGCGGCACCGAGCACCATCAGCAGCACGCTCGGCGCTCCGGGCGTCCGGGCGCCGAAGACGGGTGTGTGGCCCGGGCCGGGTTCGGCGAACGACACACAGATCATGCAGACCAGCACGGCCGCGGCGAGGCCGCCGTCGAAGGCGAGGGGATGGCCGCGAAGCCAGCGTCGGGCGCGTACGAGCCCGGTTCCGAGGGTGGTCACGTCGGACCACGCTACGGCGTACCGTCGGCCGGGCGGGAGCGGGCGGTGTGCGCACGGCACGACGCCCCGCGCCGGGCGTGCCGGAGCGGGGCGTCGTCAGGAGTGCGGAGCGGCCGGGCGGTCAGCCGGGGATCAGCCCGTCGTCGCGGAGCATGGAGCGCACCTCTTCGAGGGACGCGTCGGGTGACGGCAGGATCAGTTCGGACGGTTCGAGGGCGTCGTCGGGAAGCGGCGAGCCGAGCTCGCGCACCTTGTCCAGAAGCGCGTGGAGCGTGGTGCGGAAACCGGGTCCGTCACCGCTCTCCATCTCCGCGAGGAGTATGTCGTCGAGCTTGTTCAGCTCGACGACATGACTGTCGGCCAGTACGACCTGGCCCTCCCCCATGATCCGTACGATCATGACGCCGCCCTCACTGCTTGTCGAACCTGTGCGGAGACTGCTGCGACTGCGGTGCCGCGTCCTGGGCGCCACCCTCGATGGCCTGCTGCTGTCCGGCGGAACCGCCGGCCAGTTCGGCCTTCATGCGCTGCAGCTCCAGTTCCACATCCGTACCACCGGAGATCCGGTCCAGCTCGGCGGCGATGTCGTCCTTCGCCGTGCCGGAGGGGTCGTCGAGGGCTCCGGAGGCCAGCAGTTCGTCGATGGCTCCCGCACGCGCCTGGAGCTGCTGGGTCTTGTCCTCCGCCCGCTGGATCGCCAGGCCGACGTCGCCCATCTCCTCGGAGATGCCGGAGAAGGCCTCGCCGATCCGGGTCTGGGCCTGGGCGGCGGTGTAGGTGGCCTTGATGGTCTCCTTCTTCGTCCGGAAGGCGTCGACCTTGGCCTGCAGACGCTGGGCCGCGAGGGTGAGCTTCTCCTCCTCACCCTGCAGCGTCTGGTGCTGCGTCTCCAGGTCCGTGACCTGCTGCTGGAGGGCGGCACGCCGCGACAGCGCCTCGCGGGCCAGGTCCTCGCGGCCGAGCGCGAGCGCCTTGCGGCCCTGGTCCTCCAGCTTGGACGACTGCCCCTGCAGCTGGTTCAGCTGCAGCTCCAGCCGCTTGCGCGAGGTCGCCACATCGGCGACACCGCGGCGTACCTTCTGAAGCAGCTCCAGCTGCTTCTGGTACGAGTAATCGAGGGTCTCGCGCGGATCCTCGGCCCGGTCAAGGGCCTTGTTTGCCTTCGCGCGGAAGATCATTCCCATACGCTTCATGACACCGCTCATGGGCTTCGCGCGCCCCCTTCTGACGGACTGAGCTCCAGCACTCCAACAGAACCCACAGTACGGGCCCTGTCTCCATTACCGCACTGTTCGAGCACGGATGTGCTCCTCCGCAAGGACGACTGCCACCGGTGGCCGCTCCCGCCCAGGGAGTAGACGAACATCGGGGATGACGTCGGCAACGTCCGTTCTGCCCCTGTCGGGACGCTTATCGGGACGCGGGCCGTTGCCGGATCGTGCCCGGCCGGTCTCCGGTAGCTCCGGCCGACCCCGTACCCTTGGGTTTTGTGTTCCGTAGCCGCTCCAAGGAAGAGAAGGCCCCCACCGGCAAGGTGACGGCGGACCTCTCCAAGACGCCCCGCGACCCCCAGGCTCCCAAGGGTCGCCCCACCCCCAAGCGCAGCGAGGCCCAGACGCAGCGCCGGCGCGCCTCAAGCGGCGCTCCGACAGACCGCAAGGAGGCCGCGAAGCGCCAGCGTGAAGCGCGCCGGGCGGACATGGCCCGGCAGCGTGAGGCGCTCGCCTCGGGCGACGAGCGCTACCTGCCGGTGCGCGACAAGGGCCCCGTGCGGCGCTTCGTCCGTGACTTCGTGGACTCGCGCTTCTGCATCGCGGAGTACTTCCTCCCGCTCGCCGTGGTCATCCTGATCCTCAGCGTGATCCAGGTCCAGAACATCCAGAACATCTCGCTGCTGCTCTGGCTCGGCGTGATCGTGCTGATCGTCGTCGACTCCATCGGTCTCGGGTTCCGCCTCAAGAAGCAGCTGGCCCAGCGCTTCCCCGACACCCCGAAGCGCGGCGCGGTGGCCTACGGCCTGATGCGTACGCTCCAGATGCGCCGGCTGCGTCTGCCCAAGCCGCAGGTCAAGCGGGGAGAGCGGCCCTGAGCACGGAGATCTCCGGCTTCACGGGGGTGTCCTCCCGGTGGCTGGACGGGCTCGGCGGACTGCGCAACACGGTCCGCCAGGAGCTCGTCGCCCGGCAGCTCGACGAGCAGATAGCCGCGCGCTTCCCCGTGGGACAGCGGCTGCGGGTGCTCGACGTGGGCATGGGCCAGGGCACCCAGGCGCTGCGCCTGGCGCGGGCCGGGCACTCCGTGACCGGCCTGGAGTCCGACGCCGAGATGCTGCGGACGGCGAGGGAGTCGCTCGCGGGTGAGCCCGAGGGCATCCAGGAACGCGTGCGGCTCATCGAGGGCGACGGCCGTGAGACCGGGGTGCACTTCCTGCCCGGCAGCTTCGACGTGGTGCTCTGCCACGGCGTGCTGATGTACGTCCCCGAGCCCGATCCGCTGCTGGCCGGCCTCGCCCGGGTGCTCGCACCCGGCGGGCTGCTCTCCCTGCTCGTGCGCAACGCGGACGCCCTCGCGATGCGACCGGGGACGGCGGGCGACTTCGGCGCTGCCCTGGCGGCGTTCGACACGGACACCTACACGAACAGGCTCGGCCTCGATGTCCGGGCGGACCGGCTCGCGGTCCTGCGCGCCACACTCGCCGGGATCGCCGCCCCGCTGCACGCCTGGTACGGCGTACGGGTGTTCACGGACAACGTGAGCAACGACGCGGAGCTGCCCGGCCCCGAGGAACTGGCCCGGGTGTTCGCCGCCGAGGACCGTGCGGGGCGGACCGATCCGTACCGCGGCGTGGCCGCGCTGCTGCACCTGTGCGGGGTGCGCGGCTGACGCCGCTCCGGCCGTACGCCTGATCGGCCCACCAGCGCGGGCCGCCGGCCGTGGGCCCCGGCCATACTCCGGGCATGGACGCAACCCCTTCCCGCAGCCGGGCACGCCGCTCGCTCACGTCCCTGGCCGCCGGAGCCGGCGCGATCGCCCTGGCGGCCGGCTGCGCCGGGCCGGGCCCCGCCCCGTCCGCCGCCCCGGCCCGGCAGGCGGTGGTGTCCCGGGCGGCCGGGGACCTGGAGGACCGGTACCAGGCCGTGATCAAGGACGTGCTGCCCTCCGTCGTGCAGATCGGCGCCGGCGACGGGCTCGGCTCGGGCATCGTCTACGACGACAAGGGCCACATCGTCACGAACGCCCACGTCGTGGGTGACGAGAAGAGCTTCGAGGTCAGCGTCGCCACCGGCGAGAAGGTCCTCAAGGCCTCGCTGGTCTCCACCTATCCGGAGCAGGACCTGGCCGTCATCAAGCTCGGGGACGTCCCCGACGGGCTGCGCGCGGCGGAGTTCGGGGACACCGACGAGGTCGAGGTGGGACAGATCGTCCTGGCGATGGGATCGCCGCTCGGCCTGTCCAGCAGCGTCACCCAGGGCATCGTCTCGGCCGTGGGCCGGACCGTCAGTGAGAGCAGCTCCGGCGGTGGCACCGGCGCGACGCTCGCCGACATGGTGCAGACGTCGGCGGCCATCAACCCCGGCAACAGCGGCGGCGCCCTGGTCAATCTCGACAGCGAGGTGATCGGCGTCCCCACCCTCGCGGCGACGGACCCCCGACTGGGCGACAGCGCGGCCCCCGGGATCGGGTTCGCCATCCCCGTCTCGATGGTGAGGACGGTGGCCGACCAGATCATCGAGTCCGGGAAGGTCACCGACTCCGGCAGGGCGGCGCTGAACATCACGGGCCGGACCGTCGTCGACGACGCCTACCGGCCCGCCGGAGTCGCGATCGTCAGCGTCGAGGAGGGCGGGGCCGCGGACGACGCCGGCCTGCGCGTCGGGGACGTCATCACCCGCGTCGGCGACGCCCGGATCACGACGATCACCTCGCTCTCGGAGGCACTGGCGGGCGACGAGCCGGGCCGCGAGGTCACCGTGACGTACACACGGGGGGACGCGGCGAGGACCGCCGAGGTCACGCTGGGCGAGATCTGAGCGGCGGCCGGACGGGTCGCCCCGCGGCGGCGGGGCCCGCCCGGACACCTGGTCCGGGCGGGCCCGCGCGCCTCAGTCGGCCTGGAGACTCATCGGGCCGTAGATCTTCGTCGCGTCCTCGAAGAGCGTCACCTGGTCCGCGCCGCCCTCGAGGAGTTCCTTCCAGAACTCGCCGATCCAGGACTCCGCGTCGCCCTGGGTCGTGAACTCCTCCGGCTGCAGCGCCGGCTCCGTCTCCGTACCGTCGGACTTCTCGAACCGCCACGTCCACGCCATGTCCGCCTCCTGGGTCGCGTTGCTCCCCGAAGACTAGTGGGTGTCCCGGGCGCGCAGGTGGTTCATGGACACGGCAGGATCGGAGCGTGGAACTGACACTGCTCGGCACCGGAGCCCCCGACGGGCTGCCGCGGCCAGACTGCCCGTGCGCCGTCTGCGCGTCCTCCCGGGGCGCCGGGGCACGCGCCGCGACCGCGCTGCTCGTGGACGACGCGTTGCTGCTGGACCTCACCCCGGGCGCCGTGTTCGCCGCCGCCCGCGCGGGCCACTCGCTGGCCGCCGTACGGCAGGTGCTGCTGACCCACCCGCACGACGGACCCGCGGTGGAGCTGCCCGCCTCCCTCCCGCCGGCGGGGCGCGTCCCGGACGGCCAGGAGCTGACGCTGATCAGCGGGCACCGGATCCGTGCCGTGGCGATGGACGCACCGGGCACCGGGTACGAGGTGACGTCGCCTGAGGGTGAACGCCTGCTCTATCTGCCGCCCGGGGCCTCCCCGGCCGGTCTGGCCGACCGGGTCGCGCAGCCGTACGACATGGTCGTCTGCGACGTGATCGCACGGCCGGACGCCGTGGCCCGGCTGCGGGCCGTCGAGGCCGTGGTACCCGGTACCGAGGTGATCGCCGTCCATCTGGACCACGACGCCCCGCCCGGTGCGGGACTGGACCGGCGGCTCGCGGCCGGCGGGGCGCGGGCCGTGCCCGACGGGACGACCCTGCCGGTGGGCGCGTACCACGCGGTGCCCGAGGTGCCGCGGCGCACCCTGGTCACGGGCGGGGCCCGGTCGGGGAAGTCGGTGGAGGCCGAACAGCGCCTGGAGACGTTCCCCGAGGTGGTGTACGTGGCGACGGGCGGCCGCCGCGAGGGGGACGCCGAGTGGGACGCCCGGATCGGGCTGCACCGGGAGCGCCGGCCCGCCGCGTGGCGCACGGAGGAGACCTGCGAGCTGGCGGGTCTGCTGGAGCAGGACGGCCCGCCGCTGCTGATCGACTGCTTGTCGCTGTGGCTGACGGACGCGATGGACCGGGTCGGGGCGTGGGACGACGGCCGGTGGGCGGACGGCGGTCAGGAGGAGCTGCGCGAACGGGTCGCCGAACTGGTCCGGGCGGTGCGCGGAACACGTCGCACGGTCGTCGCCGTGACCAACGAGACCGGCTCGGGAGTGGTCCCGGCGTCGGCCTCCGGGCGGCGTTTCCGGGACGAGCTGGGCCGCCTGAACGCCGCTTTCGCCGCCGAGTGCGAGCAGGTGCTGCTGGTGGTGGCGGGGCAGGCGCTGGTGCTGCGCGGCTGAGCCCCGGGCGGGTGCGGGGCCGGGGATGCGGCAGGGAGCGCCGGGTACTGTTCCGCCCAGGAGCCCCCCGGCGGGTTCCGGCCCACCCCGTGACGACCCGCGAGGCAGTTTCCCGTGAACCTGGACGACTTCTCCGACCTGATCGAACGCCCCGACGGGGGCGTGCGGCGCGACGCCGAGGAACGGCGCGAGCGCCTCACCGTCCCCGTCGGCGCGCTCGGGCGGCTCGACGAGCTCGCTGAATGGCTTTCGGCCGCCCAGCAGTCGGTTCCGGTCAGGGCGATCGAGCGGCCGCGTGTCGTCCTGTTCGCCGGCGACCACGGCGTGGCGGAACTGGAGGTCTCCGGCCGGGCTGCCGGGACCGCGCACGAGCTCGTCCGGGCGGCGCTGGACGGGGCGAGCCCCGTCGCCGTACTGGCCCGCCGCTTCTCCGTCCCGGTGCGGATCGTGGACGCCGGCCTGGACTGCGATCCGCAGCTGCTGCCCGACGCCGTCGTACGCCACCGGGTGCGGCGCGGCAGCGGCCGGATCGACGTGGAGGACGCGCTGACGGCCGAGGAGGCCGAGGAGGCCGTGCGGCTCGGGATCCGCGTCGCGGACGAGGAGGCCGACTCCGGCACGGACCTCGTGGTGCTGGGTGATCTGAGTGTCGGCGGTACGACGGCCGCCTCGACCCTGATCGCCGCCCTGTGCGGGACGGACGCCTCGGTGGTCACGGGGCGCGGCGGGGCCGGCATCGACGACCTGGCGTGGATGCGCAAGTGCGCGGCGATCCGGGACGCGCTGCGGCGGGCCCGGCCGGTGCTCGGCGACCAGCTGGAGCTGCTGGCGGCCGTGGGAGGTGCGGACCTGGCGGCCATGACCGGGTTCCTGCTGCAGAGCGCGGTGCGCCGGATGCCCGTGGTCCTGGACGGAGTGGTCTCGGCGGCCTGCGCCCTGGTGGCCCAGCGGGCGGCGTTCCGGGCGCCGGACTGGTGGCTGGCGGGACAGGTGAGCGGCGAGCCGGCGCAGCTCAAGGCGCTGGACCGGATGGCCCTGACCCCGCTGCTGGACCACGGGGTGACCGTGGGCGAGGGAAGCGGGGCCCTGCTGGCGCTGCCGCTCGTCCAGGCCGCGGCCGCTCTGGCGGCGGAACTGCCCGAACGTGCGCAGGAGTCACCGCAGGACGACGCGGAGGAGCCCGCGGGGGATCCGGCGGCCACGGGGACGACTGCCTGAGCCGCCTCAGGGGCCGTCGCCGCCGGGGCGGGAGGCCGGCAGCGGGGTCCTGTTCGGGGCTCCGCCGATCAGGTCCTGGAACCGGCGGCGCGGCCCCGCCCAGCGGACGTCGTGGTGATACGCCCTCAGTACCGCTCGCGCGCGGGCCCGGTGGCGCCGGCGGTAGAAGCGCTTCGCCCACGGCGACGCGGGCCGGGCCAGCCGCAGCGCCGCGATCAGCGCGAGGAACGGGAGCAGGGTGCCGACCACCGCCATCCTGGTCTTGCCCTTGAACAGGGCGATCAGCACCAGCCCGAAGTTGAAGAGATAGGTCAGGACGACGCCCAGTCTGTTCTGCTGCTGCTCGCCGGTCAGTTCGTCCACGCCGAGCGGTGAGAAGCCCGCGAGCACGAGCAGGACGAGCGAGGCGGTGAGGACGACGACCTCCACGCTCTGACGGCCCTCCTCGGTCCAGTACACGTCGTCGAGGTGCAGGATCAGCGCGAACTCGTCGAGGACCAGACCGGCTCCCAGCCCGAAGACCACGGCGAAGAGATAGGCGGCGGTACCGTGCTGGCCGCTCGCGACCGCGCCGAAGCCGCCGACCACCGACAGCACGACACCGGGCACCACGTGGTGGACGTGGACCCCGCCCGGCGTGATGTTGCGGAACGGGCCCTTCCCGGCCCTGATCAGCCGGGTGATCATCCGGGTGACGGCGAAGGTCAGTACGAAGGCGCTCAGGGCGAGCAGGAGCGGCAGCTTCCCCGGATCGACGATGTTCTGCTCGAACCAGTGACCCATCCCACCTCCACCCGGGTACCCGCGTCTGCGGCCTTTCGGGTCACTTTGCCCGATCCGGGGTGCTCCCGCACCGGCTAGCCTGCGCGCGGTGACCACCCTGAACAGCCACGGCCTGCGCTTCGCCTTCGGCACCCTGACCGCGCTCCCCGTCCGCGTCTCCCGCTGGGACCGCGGTACCGCCCGGGCCGGCATGCTGTGCGCCCCGCTCGCCGGACTCGCCGTGGGACTGCTCGCGGCCTCGGCGGGAGCGCTGTTCCTGCTGGTCGGGTCGGGTCCCCTGACGGCGGCGGTCGCCTCCGCCGCGCTCCCCGCGGCGCTGACCCGCGGGCTGCATCTGGACGGGCTCGCGGACACCGCCGACGGGCTCGGCAGCGCCAGACCGGCCGAGGACGCGCTGCGGATCATGAAGCAGTCGGACGTCGGTCCGTTCGGGGTGGTCACCCTGGTCCTGGTGCTGCTGGCCCAGGTGGCGGCGCTCTTCGAGCTCTACGGGCGCGGCTGGGCGGACGGCGCCCTGGGCACGGTCGTCGCCGCCGTCACCGCCCGGCTCGCGCTCACGCTGGCCTCGCGCCGGGGTGTCCCGCCCGCCCGCCCGGAGGGCCTCGGCGCCGCGGTGGCGGGTGTCGTCCCGCGCCGGGGCGCGGCGGCCGTGGCGTGTGCGGTGGTCGTGGGCTGCGCGGCGGCCGGCGCCGCGGTGGGAGGGCACGGCGCCGCCCCGCACCACGCCCTCGCCGTCCTGGCGGGTCTGGGAGCCGCGCAGCTGATGCTGCGTCACTGTGTGCGGCGCTTCGGCGGAGTGACCGGTGACGTGTTCGGCGCACTGGCGGAGACGGCCGCCACGGTGGTCCTGCTGGCGCTGTCGCTGTCGGCGTCCTGACCGGCCCACTCGCCGGCTGCCCTCCCCGGACGGCCCCGCCCCTGTGAGCCGGAAGCACGGGCGCGCGTAGGCTCGTTCCCGGCGCGTCGCCGCGGCATCTACGATGCGCCGGGCACGGTCGGCCCACCCCTCGACCGGCACACAACTCAACGGAAGCGAGAATTCACCACCGTGACTGCTCTCACTCTCAGCACCTCAGGTGCGGCGACGCTGCGCGCCGACGCACTCGTCGTCGGCCTCGCCAAGGGAGCCAAGGGGCCGGTCGTCGCACCGGGCGCCGAGGCCGTGGACAAGGCGTTCGACGGAAAGCTCGCCACCGTCCTGGAGACCCTGGGCGCCTCCGGTGCCGAGGGCGAAGTGACCAAGCTCCCCGCCCCGTCCGGCCTCAAGGTCCAGGTCGTCGTCGCGGTCGGGCTCGGTCAGGTCCCGGCGAAGGACGACGCCTACGACGCCGAGGCGCTGCGCCGGGCCGCGGGCAGCGCCGCGCGTGCGCTGAAGGGTTCGAAGAAGGCCGGCTTCGCCCTGCCGGTGGAGTCCGCCGAGGACGCGGCGGCCGTCGCGGAGGGCGCTCTGCTGGGCGCGTACGCGTTCACCGCCTACCAGGGCGGCGAGAACAAGCTCGCCCCCAAGAGCGCCGGTTCCGGCAGGAACGACGCCAAGCTTCCGCTCGGCGAGGTCGTCCTGCTCGGCGCCAAGCCGCGCGACAAGGCCTTCAAGGCCGCCGCCGAGCGCGCCGTCGCGGTCACCGAGGAGATCAACCGGGCCCGCGACCTGGTCAACACCCCGCCGAACGACCTGTACCCCGAGTCCTTCGCCGCCGTGGCCAGCGCCGCAGGCAAGGAGCACGGCATCAAGGTGCAGGTCCTGGACGAGAAGGCGCTCGTGAAGGGCGGCTACGGCGGTCTGCTCGGCGTCGGCCAGGGCTCCACGCACGGCCCGCGCCTCGTCAGGCTGTCCTACACCCACCCCAAGGCGGAGAAGACGCTCGCCCTGGTCGGCAAGGGCATCACCTACGACTCGGGCGGCATCTCACTCAAGCCGGCCGGGCACAACGAGACGATGAAGTGCGACATGAGCGGTGCCGCCGCCGTGTTCGCGGCCGTCGTCTCGGCCTCCCGCCTCGGCCTCCGGGTCAACGTCACCGGCTGGCTGGCCCTCGCCGAGAACATGCCGTCCGGCAACGCCACCCGCCCCGGTGACGTGCTGCGCATGTACAGCGGCAAGACCGTCGAGGTCCTGAACACCGACGCCGAGGGCCGGCTGGTCCTCGCCGACGCGCTGACCCGCGCCTCCGAGGAGAAGCCGGACGCGATCGTCGACGTGGCGACCCTGACGGGTGCGATGGTCCTGGCCCTCGGCAACCGCACCTTCGGCGTGATGGCCAACGACGACGCGTTCCGTACGTCGGTCCACGAGATCGCCGAAGAGGTCGGCGAGGCCTCCTGGCCGATGCCGCTCCCCGCCGACCTGCGCAAGGGCATGGACTCCCCGACCGCCGACATCGCCAACATGGGCGAGCGGATGGGCGGCGGCCTGGTGGCCGGTCTGTTCCTGCAGGAGTTCGTGGGCGAGGGCATCGCCTGGGCGCACCTGGACATCGCGGGCCCCGCGTTCCACGAAGGCGCGCCGTACGGCTACACGCCCAAGGGCGGCACCGGTTCCGCGGTCCGCACCCTGGTCCGGCTGGCGGAGCGCACCGCGGCCGGCGACCTCGGCTGAGTCCCGGGGAGCGCGCGCCGCGAGCGGCCCCCGTGCGCGGGGGCCGCTCGCGGCGTGGACGGCCCCGGGCATACGTCCGGGGCCGCGGGTGTTCACCGTACGGCTCCGGCCGGCATATTTCCGGAAATCTGTACGCACCGGTAACCGGCCGGGCCGGATCCTGGTCCGGCCCGGAGCAGGGGCCCGCGTCCCGTCCGCCCCCAACAAGTGCGAAGATGGGTTCTCGGCAGGACAGGGCCCCCACCACAGGGCCGAATAACGCAAGCGGCCGAACACCAGCCGACCGGCCGGTCACACCCCAGCGACGGGGCCCGGCATACGGCGCACATGCATGGAGGACGTGACGTGGCGAACGACGCCAGCACCGTTTTCGACCTAGTGATCCTCGGCGGTGGTAGCGGCGGTTACGCCGCGGCCCTGCGCGGAGCTCAGCTGGGCCTGGACGTCGCACTGATCGAGAAGGGCAAGGTCGGCGGCACCTGCCTGCACAACGGCTGTATCCCCACGAAGGCGCTGCTGCACGCCGGCGAGATCGCCGACCAGGCCCGTGAGGCCGAGCAGTTCGGCGTGAAGGCCACCTTCGAGGGCATCGACATGGAGGCCGTCCACAAGTACAAGGACGACGTGATCTCGGGCCTGTACAAGGGTCTGCAGGGTCTCATCGCCTCGCGCAAGGTGCACTACATCGAGGGTGAGGGACGTCTCTCGTCGCCCACCTCGGTGGACGTCAACGGCCAGCGTGTCCAGGGCCGCCACGTGCTGCTGGCGACCGGCTCCGTGCCGAAGTCGCTGCCCGGCCTGGAGATCGACGGCAACCGGATCATCTCCTCGGACCACGCGCTGAAGCTGGACCGCGTCCCGAAGTCCGCGATCGTCCTGGGCGGCGGCGTCATCGGCGTCGAGTTCGCGTCCGCGTGGAAGTCCTTCGGGACCGAGGTCACCATCGTCGAGGGACTGAAGCACCTGGTCCCGGTCGAGGACGAGAACAGCTCCAAGCTCCTCGAGCGCGCTTTCCGCAAGCGCGGCATCAAGTTCAACCTCGGCACCTTCTTCGACAAGGCCGAGTACACGCAGGACGGCGTGCGGGTGACCCTCGCCGACGGCAAGACCTTCGAGGCGGAGGTGCTGCTGGTCGCGATCGGCCGCGGCCCCGTCTCGCAGGGCCTCGGTTACGAGGAGGCGGGTGTCGCGATGGACCGCGGCTACGTCCTCGTCGACGAGTACATGCAGACCAACGTCCCGACGATCTCGGCCGTCGGCGACCTGGTCCCGACCCTCCAGCTGGCTCACGTCGGCTTCGCCGAGGGCATCCTCGTGGCGGAGCGCCTGGCCGGACTCAAGACCGTGCCGGTCGACTACGACGGCGTGCCGAAGGTGACGTACTGCCACCCCGAGGTCGCCTCCGTCGGTATCACCGAGGCCAAGGCCAAGGAGATCTACGGTGCGGACAAGGTCGTCGCCCTCAAGTACAACCTCGCGGGCAACGGCAAGAGCAAGATCCTGAAGACCGCGGGCGAGATCAAGCTCGTCCAGGTCAAGGACGGTGCCGTGGTCGGCGTCCACATGGTCGGTGACCGTATGGGCGAGCAGGTCGGTGAAGCCCAGCTGATCTACAACTGGGAGGCGCTGCCGGCCGAGGTCGCGCAGCTCATCCACGCCCACCCGACGCAGAACGAGGCGATGGGCGAGGCCCACCTGGCCCTGGCGGGCAAGCCTCTCCACTCCCACGACTGATCCAGTCCCGGGGACGACCGACCACTTCCGCACATTTGTAAGGAGCAACTGAAACCATGTCGGTTTCCGTAACCCTTCCGGCGCTCGGCGAGAGCGTCACCGAGGGCACTGTCACCCGTTGGCTGAAGGCCGAGGGCGAGCGAGTCGAGGCCGACGAGCCGCTGCTCGAGGTCTCGACCGACAAGGTCGACACCGAGATCCCCGCGCCCGCCTCCGGCGTGCTCTCGTCGATCAAGGTCGCCGAGGACGAGACCGTCGAGGTCGGCGCCGAGCTGGCCGTCATCGACGACGGTTCGGGCGCGCCCGAGGCCGAGGCCGCGCCGGCCTCCGAGCCCGCGGCCGTTCCCGCGCCGGCCGCCGAGGAGGCCCCCGCCGCGCCGTCGACCGAGACCGAGGCCCCGGCCGAGGCCCCGGCCGCGCAGGACACCGCAGGCGCCTCCTCCGCCTCGGGCACCGACGTCACCCTCCCCGCGCTCGGCGAGAGCGTCACCGAGGGCACCGTCACCCGTTGGCTGAAGGAGGTCGGCGAGGAGGTCGCGGAGGACGAGCCCCTGCTCGAGGTCTCCACGGACAAGGTCGACACCGAGATCCCCGCGCCGGTCGCCGGCGTGCTTCTGGAGATCGTCGTCGGCGAGGACGAGACCGCGGAGGTGGGCGCCAAGCTCGCCGTCATCGGTGCTCCGGGTGCCGCCCCGGCGGAGGCCGCCCCGGCCCCGGCCCCGGCGGAGGCAGCCCCGGCACCCGCCGCTCCGGCTCCGGCCGCTCCGGCACCGGCTCCCGCCGCCCCGGCCGCTCCGGCACCGGCCGCCCCGGCACCGGCCCAGGCCGCTCCGGCTGCCCCGGCGCCCGCCCAGGCCGCCCCGGCCGCCCAGGCACCGGCTGCCCCGGCTGCTCCGGCCGCCCCGGCTCCGGCCGCCCCGGCTCCGGCCGCGCCTTCCGGTGACGACGGCGCGTACGTCACGCCGCTGGTCCGCAAGCTCGCCTCCGAGAACGGCGTCGACCTGGGCGCGGTCAAGGGCACCGGCGTCGGTGGCCGCATCCGCAAGCAGGACGTCGTCGCCGCCGCGGAGGCCGCCAAGGCCGCCGCGGCCGCTCCGGCTCCGGCCGCCGCCGCTCCCGCGGCCAAGGCCGCGCCGAAGGTGGAGGCGTCCCCGCTGCGCGGTCAGACGGTCAAGATGACCCGCATGCGCAAGGTCATCGGCGACAACATGATGAAGGCCCTGCACTCGCAGGCCCAGCTGACCTCGGTCCTCGAGGTCGACATCACCAAGCTGATGAAGCTGCGCAACCAGGCGAAGGAGTCCTTCGCCGCCCGTGAGGGCGTCAAGCTGTCCCCGATGCCGTTCTTCGTGAAGGCGGCGGCCCAGGCGCTGAAGGCTCACCCGGTCGTCAACGCCCGGATCAACGAGGGCGAGGGCACCATCACGTACTTCGACTCGGAGAACATCGGCATCGCCGTGGACGCCGAGAAGGGCCTGATGACCCCGGTCATCAAGGGTGCGGGTGACCTGAACATCGCGGGTATCGCGAAGAAGACCGCCGAGCTGGCCGGCAAGGCCCGCGGTGGCGGCCTGACCCCGGACGACATGTCCGGCGCGACGTTCACCGTCAGCAACACCGGTTCGCGCGGTGCGCTGTTCGACACGGTCATCGTGCCGCCGAACCAGGCGGCCATCCTGGGCATCGGTGCCACGGTCAAGCGTCCGGCCGTCATCGAGACCGCCGAGGGCACCGTCATCGGCGTCCGCGACATGACCTACCTCTCCCTCTCCTACGACCACCGTCTGGTGGACGGCGCTGACGCCGCCCGTTACCTGACCACGGTCAAGGCGATCCTCGAGGCGGGCGAGTTCGAGGTCGAGCTCGGTCTCTGAACCGTGCGGCTGTAACCAGCCTCACCAGCGGCGCCCCCGTCCGGAACCCTTCCGGGCGGGGGCGCCGCCGTATTGTCTAGACACCGCCGGTCATCTCCGGCCGCCGTGTCGGCGCAGGCAGCACCGGTTCGCCCCGAAGGAGCCCCTCATGACCCCGCCCGTCGTCCACTCGCTGCGCGAGCAGATCCGCGAGCACATCGTGGAAGGGATAGTCAGCGGGCGCTGGAAGCCGGGTGAGCGGATCGTGGAGCGCCGTATCGCCACCGAGCTGGAGGTCAGCCAGACGCCCGTACGCGAGGCGCTGCGGGAGCTGGAGACGCTGCGGCTGATCGAGTCGGCCCCCAACAAGGGCGTCCGGGTACGGAACCTCACCGCGGCCGACCTGGAGGAGAGCTACCCCGTACGGGCCGGGCTCGAGCAGATCGCGGCGGAGCTGGCGGCCCCGGCGCTCGGCGAGGACTGCTCGGCGCTCAGCCCGCACGTGGCGGCGCTCTACGAGGCGGACCGGCTGGCGGACGGTGAGGCGCAGGTGCGGCACACGGTGGCCTTCCACCGCGAGATGGTGCGGGCCGCCGGGAACGCCGTGCTGCTGCACACCTGGGAGGGGCTGGGCATCGAGGTGTTCACGGCCCTGTCGATCCGCTGGCTGGGGACCGTGCAGAAGTCGTACGCGGAGGAGCACGAGGCGCTCATCGAGGCGTTCCTGCGGCGGGACCCGCGGATCGCCGTCCTGGTGAAGGAGCATGTCCTCGGGTGCGCGCCGCGCGCCTGAGTCCACGGCGGGAGCAGACGCGCCCATCTGCGGCGCGGTCCGCTCGGCCGTGCAGGCCGGCGCCCGTTTCACCCCCTTGATCCCGTCACTCCGTGCCCTGTTTCGCGGCACCGCATGCCACTTTTCTTCATATCGAGAAGTTTTGCCCTTCACCCTTTGATCGATCATCGATCGGCGACTTACAGTTCAGTCGCGGGCCCACCGGCCCGATCGCCCTGTCCTGCCAGTCAGGGCCTTCTCCACCCCCCTCCACTCCGGAAGGCGGCGATCATGACCGACCCCGTAGCAAAGCTTCCGAGCGAGCTCGACCAGCTCCCGGACCGCGACCCCGAGGAGACCGCCGAATGGGCGGCCTCCCTGGACGCCGTCACCAAGGCCGCGGGCCCGCACCGCGCCGCGTACCTGATGCGGCGTTCGCTCCAGCACGCTGAGGGCGCCGGCATCGCGCTGCCCAAGCTGCTGGAGAGCGATTACGTCAACACCATCCCCACCTCCGCCGAGCCCGAGTTCGACGGCGACCTGGAGATGGAATCGAGGATCACCGCGTGGAACCGCTGGAACGCGGCCGCGATGGTCACCCGTGGCGCCCGGTACGGCGTCGGAGGCCACATCGCCACGTTCGCCTCGGCGGCCTGGCTGTACGAGACCGGCTTCAACCACTTCTTCCGCGGCAAGGAAGGTGACGGCTCCGGCGACCAGCTCTACATCCAGGGCCACGCCTCGCCCGGCATCTACGCCCGCGCCTTCCTCGACGGCCGGATCAGCGAGCAGCAGCTCGACAACTTCCGTCAGGAGTCCGGGGGCGACGGCCTGCCGTCCTACCCGCACCCCCGCCGGCTGCCCTGGCTGTGGGAGTTCCCCACCGTCTCGATGGGCCTCGGCCCGCTCTCGGCGATCTACCAGGCGCGCTTCAACCGCTATCTGACCAACCGCAGCATCAAGGACACGTCGAACTCGCACGTCTGGGCCTTCCTGGGCGACGGCGAGATGGACGAGCCCGAGTCGACCGCCGCCCTCGCCCTCGCGGCCCGTGAGCGGCTCGACAACCTGACCTTCGTCATCAACTGCAACCTGCAGCGTCTCGACGGCCCGGTCCGCGCCAACTTCCGCGTGGTCCAGGAGCTGGAGGGCGCCTTCCGCGGTGCGGGCTGGAACGTCATCAAGACGCTCTGGGGCAACGCCTGGGACGAGCTGTTCCAGCTGGACACGACGGGTGCGCTGCTGCGCCGCCTGCGCGAGGTCCCGGACGCGCAGTTCCAGACGTACGCGACGCGCGACGTGGCCTACATCCGCGAGCACTTCTTCGGCTCCGAGCCCGCGCTCGCCGAGCTGGCGAAGCTGCTGAGCGACGCGAAGATCGCCGAGTGCTTCTACAGCTCCCGCGGCGGCCACGAGGCCCGCAAGGTCTACGCGGCCTACCGCGCCGCCGTCGAGCACAAGGGCGCGCCGACCGTGATCCTGGCCCAGACGGTCAAGGGCTACACGCTCGGCAAGGGCTTCGAGTCCAAGAACGCCAACCACCAGATGAAGAAGCTGTCGGTCGACGAGTTCAAGGGCATGCGCGAGCTGCTCGGCCTCCCGATCCCGGACAGCGCCTTCGAGGACGGGCTGGTCCCCTACGGCCACCCGGGCGCCGACTCCCCCGAGGTCCGCTACCTCCAGGAGCGCCGTGCCGCCCTCGGCGGTCCGGCACCCGCCCGCCGGGTGCACGCGGTGGCGCTGCCGCAGCCCGAGGAGCGCGCCTTCAAGGCCCTGTACAAGGGGTCCGGCAAGCAGGAGATGGCCACCACCATGGCGTTCGTCCGCCTGGTGAAGGACCTGATGCGGGACAAGGAGACCGGCAGGCGCTGGGTCCCGATCGTCCCGGACGAGGCCCGTACGTTCGGTATGGAGTCGCTGTTCCCCTCGGCCGGCATCTACTCCCCGCTCGGCCAGACGTACGAGCCGGTCGACCGCGACCAGCTGATGTACTACAAGGAGGCCAAGGACGGCCAGATCCTCAACGAGGGGATCACCGAGGCCGGTGCCATGGCCGACTTCATCGCCGCCGCCTCGTCGTACGCGACGCACGGCGAGACGATGATCCCGTTCTACATCTTCTACTCGATGTTCGGCTGGCAGCGGACCGGCGACCAGATGTGGCAGCTCGCCGACCAGCTCGGCAAGGGCTTCATCGTCGGTGCCACCGCGGGCCGTACGACGCTCACGGGTGAGGGCCTCCAGCACGCCGACGGCCACTCGCACCTGATCGCCTCCACGAACCCGGCGTCGCTCAACTACGACCCGGCGTTCGCGTACGAGATCGCGGTGATCGTCAAGGACGGTCTGCGGCGGATGTACGGCCCCGACGCCGAGGACGTCTTCTACTACCTGACGGTCTACAACGAGCCGAAGCAGCAGCCCGCGATGCCCGATGGCGTCGAGGACGGCATCATCAAGGGCCTGTACCGCTTCAAGGAGGGCACGCCCGCCGCGGCGGACGCGCCGCGCCTCCAGCTGCTGGGCTCCGGTACGGCGATCCACTGGGCCCTGAGGGCCCAGGAGCTGCTGTCCGAGGACTGGGGTGTCACGGCCGACGTCTGGTCCGCCACGTCGTGGGGCGAGCTGCGCCGCGACGCCCTGGCGTCCGACGAGGCGCTGCTCCGCGGTGAGGAGCGCGTGCCCTACGTGACCCAGGCGCTCTCCGGTGCGCCGGGCCCGGTCCTCGCGGTCAGCGACTGGATGCGCGCGGTCCCGGACTCCATCAGCCAGTGGGTGGAGCAGGACTGGTCCTCGCTGGGCACGGACGGCTTCGGCCTCTCCGACACCCGCGAGGGGGCCCGCCGCCACTTCGGCGTCGACGCCGAGTCGGTCACGGTCGCGGCGCTGGCCCAGCTGGCCCGCCGTGGTGAGATCCCTGCCTCGAAGGTCAAGGAGGCCCGGGAGAAGTACGGGATGTGAGTCCGCGTGGAGGGCGGGTGCCGGGCCGCCCGGCACCCGCCCCCTCCGTGCCGGTCCGGGCCCGCCGCACAATGGGTCCATGCGCGCTGCCCGGCTGATCAAGATGGTGCTGCTCCTGCAGTCCCGGCCCTCCATGACCGCCGCCGAGCTGGCCGGGGAGCTGGAGGTGTCGGAGCGCACCGTGACGCGGGACGCCCAGGCACTCTCCGAGGCGGGGGTGCCGGTGTACGCCGAGCGCGGCCGGGCCGGCGGATACCGGCTCGTGGGCGGCTACCGGACACGGCTCACCGGGCTGGCCCGCCATGAGGCGGAGGCCCTCTTCCTGTCCGGGCTGCCCTCCGCCCTGCGCGAGATGGGGCTCGACGACGCCGCCTCCGCCGCCCGGCTGAAGGTCTCGGCCGCTCTGCTCCCCTCGCTCCGTGACGCCTCGGACTCCGCCGCCCGGCGCTTTCATCTGGACGCCCCCGGCTGGTACCACGATCCGGCCACCCCCGGACTGCTGCCCGCCCTGGCGGAGGCCGTCTGGGACGACCGGCTGGTCACGGCCCGCTACAGCCGCCGGCCGCCGGACGAGGTGGAGCGTGAGCTGGCCCCGTACGGGCTCGTCCTGAAGGCCGGGGTCTGGTACCTCTGCGCCCGGGCCGGCGACGACTTCCGGGTGTACCGGATCGACCGTTTCACGGCCGTAACCGTGTCGGGGACGCGTTTCGTCCGGGACGGGGGTTTCGACCTGCCGCGTTTCTGGGCGGAGCGGGCCGCGCAGTTCGCCCGGTCGATCCTGCGTACCGAGGTGACCCTGCGGCTGACGGAGGACGGTGCGCGGCGCCTTCCGCACGTCGTGGACCGGGCCGCCGTCGACGAGGCGATGGCGGGGGCCTCGGCGCCGGACGCCGAGGGCCGGCGCACGGTCGTCCTGCCGGTGGAGTCCGAGGAGGTGGCGTACAGCCAGTTGCTGTCCCTCGGAGCCGAGGTGGAGGTCCTTGCCCCCGCCACCCTGCGCGAACATCTTGCCGACACCGCCGAACGACTGCGCGACCTCTATCGCTGAAGTGGCCCGGAAGTGATGCCGAAGGCTTCATTTCGGTGTCTGGGCGTGCGTCGCCCGCCGTCGGGGCAGATGCTGGACCCGTGATGGACGAGACGGAGTTCTGGGAGATCATCGACAGTACCCGCGAGGCCGCCGGGGGCGACCCCGAGGACCACGCCGATCTGCTCGTCGACCGGCTGGTGCAGCTCGATCCCGACTCGGTGCTGGATTTCGCCAGGCACTTCGAGGCCCGCTACAACCGGGCCTACACCTGGGACCTGTGGGGCGCCGCGGCGGTCCTGCTCGGCGGTGCGGGCGACGACGCGTTCGACTACTTCCGCTGCTGGCTGATCGCACAGGGCCGGGAGGTCTTCGAGGGCGCGGTGCACGACCCGGACAGCCTGGCCGAGCTGCTGGACGACTTCGACGAGGAGGCCGACGGGGACGGCGAGGACGTCGGCTACGCAGCCGACGAGGCCTACGAGCAGCTCACGGGGGTGGTCACCCCCGACCTGGGACTGACGCCGCAGCCGACGCAGCCGGCGGGTACACCCTTCGGCCTCGACGACGACGCGGCGCTGGCGGAGCGTTACCCCGCGCTCTGGGAACGCTTCGGTCCGGTCTGAACCCCGTCCGGGGTGTCCGCCGGTCCGGGCGGGCGGTCCTCCGGGGCCCCGGCCGTCAGTGAACGGCCCATCAGGACGTCGTCGACGTACCGTCCTCCCAGGAAGAACTCCCCGGGGAGGACGCCCTCGACGGCGAACCCCTCCGCCTCGTAGAGCGTCCGCGCGGCGGTGTTGTGGCCGAGCACCCGCAGGGTGATGCGTCCGGCGCCCCGCCGCCGCGCCTCGGCGTACGCGGCGCGCAGCAACGCCCGTGCGACGCCGTGGCGCCGCGCCCAGCCGGCGACGGCGAGGCCCTGTATCTGACGGACATGGGCGTTGCATGCCAGCGGGGTGGGGCGGCCCAGGCGGAGGTAGCCGGCCGTGAGCACGTCGCCCGCGCCGGTGACGGCCTCGGCGACCAGGTAGTCGCCGGGCGGGTGCAGGTCGTCGAAGAAGGGCTCGTAGGGCGGCGTCGGTCTCGGCTGCACCGCGTGGAGGGTCGACCAGGTGGCCCGGTCGAGTTCCCCGAGAGCGGATTCGTCCTCGGGCCGGGCGGGACGGACGGGGCGGAGGGACCTGAACTGCGGCGCGGACATGCGCGCCACTGTGCCACGGCTTCACTTCCGGGGTCTCCACGCGTCCTTCTCCCGCGTGAGCGGGGGCACATGGGGCAGGATGGGCGTCATGCCGCATTCCCGCATCGCCGTCACCGGATCGACCGGACTCATCGGAGCGGCGCTCGTGCGTTCGCTGCGCGCCGACGGGCACGAGGTGGTGCGCATGGTGCGCCGCCCGGCCGCCGACGGCGACGAGGTGGAGTGGGACCCGAAGCGGCAGTACGTCGACGTCTCGGGTCTGGCCGGCTGCGACGCGGTCGTCCACCTCGCGGGCGCGGGGGTCGGGGACCACCGGTGGACCGAGGCGTACAAGCGGGAGATCCGCGAGAGCCGGGTGCTCGGCACGGCGGCCGTCGCGGAGGCGGTGGCCTCCCTGGACACCCCGCCGAAGGTGCTGCTGTCCGGGTCGGCCATCGGCTTCTACGGTGACACCGGCGACCGCGCGGTCGACGAGGGAGCGCCGCCCGGCGAGGGCTTCCTGCCGTCCGTGTGCGTGGAGTGGGAGGAGGCCACGGCGCCCGCCGAGGAGGCGGGTGTACGCACGGTCCACGCGCGGACCGGTCTGGTCGTCTCCCGGCGGGGCGGGGCCTGGGGCCGGCTCTTCCCGCTGTTCAAGGCGGGGCTCGGCGGGCGGATGGGGAGCGGCCGGCAGTACTGGAGCTTCATCGCCCTGCACGACCACATCGCGGCGCTGCGGCACGTCCTGGACACGGAGACGCTGTCCGGACCGGTCAATCTGACCGGCCCCTCCCCGGTCACCAACGGCCAGGTGACGGCCGCCATGGGGCGGGTGCTGCGGCGCCCCACCCTGTTCACCGCCCCGGCGCCCGCACTGAAGGCGGCCCTCGGGGAGTTCGCGGGGGACGTCCTGACCAGCCAGCGGGTGCTGCCCGGCCAACTTCTCGACTCGGGCTTCGCGTTCGCCTTCCCGGAGATCGAGGACGCCATCCGCGCCGCACTGCGCTGAACGACGGACCGGCCTGCCCTGGACCGCCGGACCGGCCGTCGTGCGACCCCGTGCACCGGTGCCCGGGGTGCGCGCGACTGCGCCTCTCTCGGCCATACACCTAGCGTCGACCCGAACTCGGGCATTCCGGGGGCCTGTCGGGGGCAGTAGCCCCCCACCAGTCGCACCGACTCGGGGAGGGGCACGTGCTCAGGGCACACACAGCAGACCACGCGGATGTGGTCATCATCGGGGCCGGGATCGCCGGCCTGTCGGCGGCACACGAGCTGATCAGCGCGGGGGTGGACGTCAGCGTGCTGGAGGCCGCCCCGCACGTGGGCGGCCGGATGGCCACCGACGACGTGGACGGGTTCCGGCTCGACCGTCTCGGGCCACTGCTCAGTTCCGCGTATCCGGAGCTCACCACCACCCCGGGGCTCACCGGGCTGGAGCTGCGGGACTTCGCCCCCGGCGTGCTCGTCCACAGCGGGGGGCGGCAGTACCGCGCCGGCGACGTACGGAGCGCGCGGGGCGCACTCCGTGCTGTGCGCTCCCGGTCGAGCGCCCCTCACGCGCCTCTGGGCGGGGCCATCGAACAGACCAGGCTCGGTGCCTGGCTGGCCCGTCTCGCCACCACCCCGGAGTCCCGGATCCTGGCCCGGCCCGACAGGACCGCGCTCGGGGCGCTGTCGGCACGCGGACTCCCACCCCGTCTGGTCGGCGGATTCCTCCGCCCCCTCCTCTCGGCGCTGCTCGGCGACCCCGGGCTCACCTCGTCGAGCCGCATGGCCGAGCTCACCCTCCGGGACTACGCGCGCGGCCGGCTCTGCGTGCCCTCGGGCGGGTCCGCGACGCTCCCCGGACTGCTGGCGGCCGCCCTGCCGCCCGGGACCGTGCGCACCGGGGTCCACGTCACGGCCGCCGACATCACCTCCGTACGCACCAAGGAGCACGGTGAGCTGGGCTGCCGGTCGCTCCTGCTGGCCACCGGCGCGGGCGCCGCCGCCGAACTGCTGCCGGGCCTGCGGGCGCCGGCCTTCCACCCGGTGACCGTGCTGCACCACACGGCCCGGGAGGCACCGGCGACCGGAGGCCGGCTGCTGCTGGACGCCGACCGCTCGGGGCCGGTCGCCCACACCGCCGTGATGAGCGAGGTCGATCCCACCCGTGCCCCGCGCGGCCGGGCGCTGATCACGTCCACGGTGCTCGGTCCCCCGCCGCCGGACCTGGACGGCGAGGTGCGCGCGCACCTCGCCGCGCTGTACGGGACGCCCACCGGCGACTGGGAGCTGCTGGCAGCGCGTCACGACCCCGAGGCCGTCCCCGCCATGCCACCGCCGCACGACCCGCACCGGCCGGTCCGGCTCCTGGCCGGGCTGTACGTGTGCGGCGACCACCGCGACACCAGCACGGTACAGGGGGCGCTGCGGTCGGGCAGGCGCGCCGCCTCGGCGATCCTCACCGACCTGGGGATACGTCCGGGACAGGCGGACGGGACGGAACTGCCGGCGGCGGCGTAGGCCTCCCGTCCGGACCGGGCGCCGGGCCGGCGGCCCGCCCCCGGTCCGGACGGGAGGCCCGGGGTCAGCCCAGCGCGGCGACCCGGTCGCGGTATCCCCGCACGGCGTGCGCGTCCCGGTACGGCTCCAGGCGGCGCTCGAAGTCCCGTACGTACTCCGTCGCGCGCACCGAACGCATCTCCGCCGCCTGCTGGGCCGCCTCGGCGCCCAGCAGGCACGCCTGGTCCAGCTCGCCGAGCCCGAGCCGCGCGGTGGCGAGCACCACCCGGCAGAAGAGCCTGCTCCGGGCGTACGCCGGTGCGCGCAGCTGGAGTGACCGCTCGGCGTGCTGGGCGGCGACGCGGTACTGCTGCAGATCGCGGTGGCAGTGGCCGAACTCGTCGGCGAGCTGGGCCTCGTCGAAGTAGCGGGCCCAGTGCGGCACGTCGTCCCCGGGGCGGGAGGTCCCGAGCGCGCGCTCCGCCCGTGCGAGCGCGGCGACGCAGGGCCTGGTCTCGCCGAGGACCCCGTGTCCGCGTGCCTCGACCGAGTGCAGGAGGGCCATGACGACGGGCGGCGCGGACGAGCCGATGCCCTGCTGGGCGACACGTGCGAGCTGGACGGCCTCCCTGCCGTGCCCGAGGTAGACCGCCTGCCTGCTCATCGTGATCAGGACGAAGGCGCCGTACGCCCGGTCCCCCGCGGCCTGGGCGAGCCGCAGGGCCTGGACGAAGTAGCGCTGGGCGAGGCCGTGGGCCGCGATGTCGTACGAGGTCCATCCGGCCAGCCGGGTCAGGTCGGCCGCCGCGGAGAACAGCCGGCGCCCCATCGCCTCGCCGTAGCTCCCCCGGAGCATGGGCTCGGCCTCGTGTTCCAGGTACCGGACGAGGGCCTGCCTGGCGTGGCCGCCGCCGTAGGCGTCGTCCAGCGTGCGGAAGAGCTCCCCCACCGAACGCAGGGCCGCGACGTCGCCGCTGCCGACCCGCTGGCCCGTGCCGCGGTCCGTCTGCCGCTGGCGCGGGACGCCGAGGGGCGGCGCCGCGGGAGAGGGCGGGCGGGCGGGGCCGGGACCACGGGCACCGCCTGCCCGGACGCCGGGGGCGCCCGCCGCGTGCGTCGTACCCGGCGCCTGAGGCGCGACCGCCCCGCCGGTCCGGTGCGGCCCGTGCGGGACCCGGGGTCCCTGGGCCTCGGCGGACGTACGCGGGGAAGGCAGTCCGGCGGTGCCGTGCACACGGTCGGGCGGCGCGCCCCGCCCGATCCATTCGTCGGGCCGGCCGATCAGCCAGTCCCTGCTGGGGACCACCAGTCCCGCGGGAGTGAACGCGATCTTGCGCAGCTCCGCGTGGCTGCCGGAGTCCTTGCGCCACAGCCCGCTGACGATGTCGACGGCCTCGGCCGGCGTGGCGGCGAACTCCAGACCGGCGTAGACGGGCGCACACGCGTCCAGGCCCAGGTCCTGAGCGGAGAGCCGGCGCCCGAGCCGCCTGGTGAAGACCTCGGCGATCAGCGCGGGAGTGGTGCCCCGGGGCTGCTGGCCACGCAGCCAGCGGGTCACCGAGGTCTTGTCGTATCGCAGGTCGAGCCCGTGTTCGAGGCCCAGCTGGTCCACCCGCCGGGCCAGGCCCGCATGGGAGAACCCTGCCTCCGCGATGAGGGCAGCGAGCCGCCTGTTCGGGGTGCGCTGCGGAGGTCGTTCCGACATCAGCTGTAAGGTCTCCTGCCTTCGGCGCCGGGCGGGCAGCCCTCACAGGCTCTCCCTCGATCGGGAGCGGGCGAGCCCGTCATGGAACGGCGCGAACTTAACCGCCCCGGCGGTGGCGTCGGCGACCTTCGCTCCACGTTCATCCGATCGTGTGAGGATTGGTGGAGTGATGACGGGAGCCCTCCCTCGCGCGACCTGCCGGATCCCGTGTTCCGGAGCGGTCGTACAGTGGCTCAGGGCGCACATCAGTGCATGGTGACGTGGCTCCGGGGACACCCCCCGGCCCTCCGGCACCGCGAGTAGGGAGGCACCCGAGTGAGTGAGCTGCGGTTCGTCCGTCTGGGGTTCGGTGAGGAACGCGTCGACTACCAGGAGGCCTGGCAGAAGCAGCGCGAGGTGCACGCCGCCCGGTTCGAGGACACCGTCCCCGACACCTGCCTGCTCCTCGAGCACCCTCCCGTCTACACGGCGGGGCGCCGCACCACGGAGAGCGAACGCCCGCTGGACGGCACCCCCGTCGTCGACGTCGACCGCGGCGGGAAGATCACCTGGCACGGCCCGGGCCAGCTCGTCGGCTACCCGATCCTGAAGCTGCCCCGTCCGGTGGACGTGGTCGCCCACGTCCGTCGTCTCGAGGACGCGCTGATCGCCACGGCCGCCGAGTTCGGAGTGGAGACCAGCCGGGTCGAGGGCCGCAGTGGTGTCTGGGTGCTGGGCGACCCGGTCGCGGACCGCCCCGCGCTCGGCGGACTCTCCCTCGACTTCGACCCCCGCCTGCACGACGAGGAGTTCGACCCCCGGCTGAACGGCCCCGAGTACGCGCCGTCCAACGCCGGCCAGCGCCGCGAGGACCGCAAGCTGGCCGCGATCGGCATCCGGGTCGCCAAGGGCGTGACCATGCACGGCTTCGCGTTGAACGTGAACCCGGACAACACCTGGTTCGACAGGATCGTGCCGTGCGGCATCCGGGACGCGGGCGTGACCTCGCTCTCCGCCGAACTGGGACGCGAGGTCACGATCGCCGAGGTCCTGCCGGTCGCGGAGAAGCACCTGAGGGACGTCCTGGAGAACGCGGAGCTCGCACCCCGCGTCGTCGGGGCCCCGGAACCCCCGAGGGCCGCCGCCCCCGCCTAGGCGCCCGGGCCCCGTCGGAATAGGGCCTGCCGGCCACAGGTTGGCCATACGTAAGACCGTTCTAACCACGGGCGTACCCTGGTGTTCGCCGAAGAATCCAATGCAGCGAAAGCAAAGGGGTGCCGGAGTGTCCGGTGTCGCACCCGACGGGCGCAAGATGCTGCGCCTGGAGGTCCGAAACAGCCAGACCCCCATCGAGCGCAAGCCCGAGTGGATCAAAACCCGGGCGAAGATGGGCCCCGAGTACACGAAGATGCAGGCGCTGGTGAAGGGCGAGGGCCTGCACACCGTGTGCCAGGAGGCCGGCTGTCCGAACATCTACGAGTGCTGGGAGGACCGCGAGGCCACGTTCCTCATCGGCGGTGACCAGTGCACCCGGCGCTGCGACTTCTGCCAGATCGACACGGGCAAGCCGCAGGCGCTGGACCGGGACGAGCCCCGCCGCGTGGGCGAGTCCGTCGTCACGATGGACCTGAACTACGCCACGATCACCGGCGTCGCCCGCGACGACCTGGACGACGGCGGGGCGTGGCTGTACGCGGAGACCGTGCGGCAGATCCACTCCCAGACCGCCGGCCGGGAGGGCGGCGCCACGAAGGTGGAGCTGCTCATCCCCGACTTCAACGCGGAGCCCGCGCAGCTCGCCGAGGTCTTCTCCTCGCGCCCCCAGGTGCTCGCGCACAACGTCGAGACCGTCCCGCGGATCTTCAAGCGCATCCGCCCCGGCTTCCGTTACGAGCGCTCCCTGGAGGTCATCACGCGGGCCCGGGAGGCCGGCCTGGTGACCAAGTCCAACCTGATCCTCGGCATGGGCGAGACCCGCGAGGAGGTCAGCGAGGCGCTCCGGGACCTGCACGACGCGGGTTGCGAGCTCATCACGATCACGCAGTACCTCCGCCCCTCCGCACGGCACCACCCCGTCGAGCGCTGGGTGAAGCCGCACGAGTTCGTGGAGCTGAAGGACGAGGCCGACGCGATCGGTTACTCCGGCGTCATGTCGGGGCCCCTGGTGCGTTCGTCGTACCGCGCGGGACGTCTCTTCCAGCAGGCGATGGAGCGGCGCGGCGCGACCGCCGGGGCCCCGTCCGCCTGAGGCGCCGTGTGAACCGGCGCACAAGGGACTACTGACAGTAATACCCGCGACGACGCGGCCCGTACGTCCCCCCGCAGGTGGGGGGCCCGTATGGGCCGCGTCGGCGTGCGCGGCGCCGAAATCAGAGGTTCATTGGTGTTTGACCGACCGGTCATGCACTGGTAACACCAAGCAGTGACCCTAGGTACATACGCGGTGGTTCCCGAGGCCTCCGTCGTCATTGCTTCCCGCTACCCAGTGCGCGCCGGGCGCGCGCATCCGCTCCGAGGGGGCACACCCGCCATGCACGCCGCACCGGTACGAGCCACGGCCATCCCGACCGTCACCACCGCGCTCCGCGCGGTCGAGTCGCTGCTGATGAGCAGCGGCCAGCGCACAGCCCGCCGCAACGCCTGGACGGCGGTCCTCGAGGACCGCCGCAGGGCGCAGGACCGGGTCGAGGTGGACCACGTGCTGAAGGCTGTGGCCGACCACCGTTCCTAGGGCACTCCCGGGCCACGTAAACTTCGCTACATGGCGAGGAAGGCAAACACCGAAGGCGCGGACAGCGCCGAGAACGCAGGGCGGCTCAAGCAGATCGCCCTGACCTACAAGATGACCAGGCGGTCGGACCCCAAGGTGGGTCTCGTCGTCGCTGGTGTGGGAATCATCACCTTCGGTGTCCTCCTCGCCGTCGGTTTCCTGATCGGTCACCCTGTCTACGCGGGCATCCTGGGCTTCGTCCTGGCGTTCCTCGCGATGGCGATCGTCTTCGGGCGGCGTGCCGAGCGCGCGGCCTTCGGGCAGATGGAGGGGCAGCCGGGGGCGGCAGCGGCCGTGCTGGACCGGGTGGGCCGCGGTTGGACCACGACACCGGCCGTCGCGATGAACCGCAGCCAGGACGTCGTCCACCGGGCGGTCGGCAAGGCGGGCATCGTGCTGGTGGCGGAGGGCAACCCGAACCGGGTGAAGAGCCTGCTGGCGGCGGAGAAGAAGCGGATGGCCCGCATCGTCATCGACGTACCGGTGCACGACATCATCGTCGGTGACGGTGAGGGCCAGGTGCCCCTGAAGAAGGTGCGCACCACGATGCTGAAGCTTCCGAGGGTCCTGACCGGCCCGCAGGTGACGGCGGCCAACGACCGGCTCCGGGCGATGGGCGACCTGATGAGCAACATGCCGCTGCCCAAGGGCCCGATGCCGAAGGGCATGCGGATGCCGCGCGGCGGAAAGATGCGCTGACCGGGCACCTGCCGGCCAAGCACGTACGAAGGGGGGCGGCCCCGGACGAGACACTCGTCCGGGGCCGCCCCCCTTCGTCTGCGTCCGGCCGGGCGACGGGCTCAGGTACGGACCTGGACGGCGCGGGCCAGCCGGTCGTGGAGGCCCCGGCTGTCGCGGTCCCACACGAGGGCGGGGATCACCAGCAGGAGGAGCACGCTCCGGACCACGACCCGCACGACGCCGAGCCGCCTGCCGTCGTCACCGATGACGCGCAGGCCGAGAAGGCGCTTGCCAGGGGTGGAACCGACGGTTCCGACCGTCAGCAGGCTCATCACGAGGAAGACGCCGAGCGCCCAGTTACCGGCCGCCTGCTGGTCACCGCGAGCGAGCAGTCCGTATGCGATCACCATGCACACGGCCCAGTCGACGAAGAGGGCCCCGAAGCGCCGGCCGAGCGGGGCCACGGACCCCGGGCCTTCCTGGGGCAGACCGAGGCGCTCGCCCCGGTGACCGAAGTCGGCGCCCATCTCCTCGGCCGCCGCGCGCGGCCCCGAGAGCCACGATCCGATTGCTTGCCTGTTGTCCACCCGTCCACGGTACTGCGCCCGTGTTTGCACCTTGCCGGGCGGGGCACCGGACACGTCGCTGAGGTGCCGCCCACCGGCGCCCTGGTTAACTTGTGCGAAACAAATGGGTCATGCTGGAGAAATCCCGTTTGCCTAAGGTCAGGTCCAGCGTGTGCCACCGCACTGGCCACACAGACGAGCTGCAACCCCGCCCTTTCCCGGGTCGGGAGTAGGAGGAGTTGGATGTTCCAGAACGCCGACGAAGTCCAGAAGTACATCGCCGACAACGACGTCAAGTTCGTCGACGTCCGGTTCTGCGACCTGCCGGGTGTGATGCAGCACTTCACGATCCCGGCGGCGTCCTTCGACCCGGCCGAGGAACTGGCTTTCGACGGCTCGTCGATCCGCGGCTTCCAGGCCATCCACGAGTCCGACATGGCGCTCCGTGCGGACCTCACGACGGCCCGTGTCGACCCGTTCCGCCGCGACAAGACCGTGAACATCAACTTCTTCATCCACGACCCGATCACCGGCGAGCAGTACAGCCGTGACCCGCGGAACGTGGCCAAGAAGGCCGAGGCGTACCTCGCCTCGACCGGCATCGCCGACACCGCGTACTTCGGCCCGGAGGCCGAGTTCTACGTCTTCGACAACGTCCGCTTCCAGACGTCGGCGAACGAGAGCTTCTACCACATCGACTCCGAGGCCGGCGCCTGGAACACCGGCGCCGTGGAGAACAACCGCGGGTACAAGGTCCGCTACAAGGGCGGCTACTTCCCGACCCCGCCGGTCGACCACTTCGCCGACCTGCGCGCCGAGATCTCCATGGAGCTGGACAAGAACGGCCTCCAGGTCGAGCGCCAGCACCACGAGGTCGGCACCGCCGGCCAGGCCGAGATCAACTACAAGTTCAACACGCTGCTCGCCGCGGCCGACGACCTGATGCTCTTCAAGTACATCGTGAAGAACGTCGCCTGGCGCAACGGCAAGACCGCGACCTTCATGCCGAAGCCGATCTTCGGTGACAACGGCTCGGGCATGCACGTCCACCAGTCCCTGTGGTCGGGCGGCTCCCCGCTCTTCTACGACGAGCAGGGCTACGCGGGCCTGTCGGACATGGCGCGCTACTACATCGGCGGCATCCTGAAGCACGCCCCGTCGCTGCTGGCCTTCACCAACCCGACGGTGAACTCCTACCACCGTCTGGTCCCCGGCTTCGAGGCCCCGGTCAACATGGTGTACTCGCAGCGCAACCGCTCCGCCGCGATGCGCATCCCGATCACGGGCTCCAACCCGAAGGCGAAGCGCGTCGAGTTCCGCGCCCCGGACCCGTCCTCGAACCCGTACCTGGCGTTCTCGGCCCTGCTGATGGCCGGCCTGGACGGCGTCAAGAACAAGATCGAGCCCCCGGAGCCGATCGACAAGGACCTCTACGAGCTGGCCCCCGAGGAGCACGCGGGCGTCCAGCAGGTCCCGACCTCGCTCCCGGCGGTCCTCGACGCGCTCGAGGCCGACCACGAGTACCTCCAGGCCGGCGGCGTCTTCACGCCCGACCTGATCGAGACGTGGATCGACTACAAGCGCACCAACGAGATCGCCCCGATCCAGCTGCGCCCGCACCCGCACGAGTTCGAGCTGTACTTCGACCTCTAGGCAGTCCGGGGAGCGTGACTCCCCCGCACGCCGAAGGGCCGCCGTATCCGCGGATACGGCGGCCCTTCGGCGTGCCAGGCGGGGCGCGTCAGTCCGCCAGCAGCTCCCGCAGTTCCGCCACCGCCTCGCGGAGGTGTTCCGCGAAGGCGTGCATCTGGTCCGCCACCGCGCGCGGGGTGCTCAGGTAGAGGTTGAAGCGGTCCGGCAGCAGGACGTAGGCGACGCCGATGCAGCGGCTGCTCGTGGAGCCGAAGCCGAAGTACTGGATGTTCTCCGACGGCGCCGAGCTCGTGCTCAGGTAGTCGTCCCGCATGGTGAGCCAGCCAGGGGAGCGGTACAGGGCGGGCTGTTCACGCACGCCGAGTTCGTCGCCGCGGCGGCGCTGGATCAGTTCGAGCTCCCAGAGGTGCTGCTCGGGGGCCTCGCCCGCCTGGCATTCCCTCGCCCGCGCCACATGGGCCCGGGCGGCGGCCCGGAAGGCGTCGCGGCGGGTCCCCCGGCCGGCGGCGGGATCGTCCATCGCCTCGACGAAGGCGACGGCCTCGGGGGTGACGACGCGCATCGCCTCGGTGCGTCCGTAGCGGTACTGGCGCGTGGCGATCGACTCGTACGTGGCTCCCAGCCGGCCCTTGGCCCGCTGATGGGCCAGTTGGTACGCGGTCTGGACGAAGGCATCCGGGGACACCCCGAGCGCCTTGGCCGCGGTGCTGCCGAAGTCGTCGAACGACACGGTGCGGGTGGCGGTGTCACGGCCGTACGCGGCGAACGCCTCCGCGGCGGAGCGCACCCCGGAGCGCAGGGGCCCGTCCAGTTCGAAGGTCAGGGGACGCGGCACCGGCTCGCCCTGTGAGCGCGCCCCGGACCGGTGGGAGTGCTCCTCCGGCGGGGTGCCGAGCAGGGAGTCGGTGAAGCTGAGGATGGTGGTCCCGTCGAGCTCGCAGTGCTCGACGTTGACGCCCGCCCGGCCGTCCGCGTACACGACGAAGGAGACGGCCTTGTCGAACCAGCGGTTGCCGCGGTCGCCGTACAGCAGTTCGTCGCAGGCGGCCTGGGTGTCCTCGGGCGCGAAGTCCTCCAGGCAGACGCAGAAGAGGGCCGTCTCGACGTCGTCCAGCGTCCGGGCGTTGCCGGGGTGGCCGTCGACGAGGGACGCACGGGTGGCCGCCCATTCCGCCCGCGCCAGAGTGGTGAGGTGGCCGGCCCGCTCGTCCTCGGCCGTGTGGACGTCGGCCTCGGTGACGGCGCGCAGCCCGGCCTCGATCTCGTCGAGGCTGTGCGGGACGCCGTCGGGGCCGATCACGTCCAGCCGGTACATGGTGCCCCTGAAGAACACCACGATGTGCCGGGCCGTGGAAGGTCCGGGCGCCTGCTCGCTGTACGGGGCGCGGACGGTGTCCAGCGGTACCCCGGGGATGCGGGTCGTGGAGAAGAGGTACGTGTTCTGCACCATCGACTGGGGTACGCCGCGCTGCTCCACCGGCGCGATCAGCCCCTCGTCGAGCTGCCGCTTGTAGTGCAGCGCCCCCGCGACGAGTCCGGCCGCCCGGTCGAGCTGCCCCTGCCCGGTGTCCTGGAAGAGGAAGAAGAAGTTGGCGTTGAGCGCGATCCGGTCCCGGCGGCCGAGATAGCGGTACGGCCAGAAGGTGTCGAGCCAGCTGTGCACTCCCTCCGTCGCGTCGTACTCCGCCAGCGCCTCGTGCAGCGTCCGGCCGGGGCCGCCGGGCCTCAGGAAGGCGGTGACCTCGGCCTCCGTGGCCGCGCGCTCCTCGGGGGTCAGCAGTGGCGCGCACCAGGCGAGGAACCTCTCGCAGCTCGCCTCGAGCGTGGGCAGCGGCACGCGCGGAAGGCCGGCCTCACGCGCGAACACCGTCGTGGCTGCTGCTTCCTGACTGACGTTCAATGCGGCTCTCTTCTCGGTGAGTCGGTGAGTCGGTGAGTCGGGTAAGTCGGGTAAGCCGGTCGGGACGGCTGGGACGGGCGGTTCAGCGGTTCCGGGGCCTGGAGAGGTAGAGCTGAGCGTAGAGCCAGCCGTCCTCCTCCAGGCCGCTCGCGTCCACGCCTGCCGCGGCCAGGCTGTCCAGTACGCCCCGCTGTTCCTGCGGGCCCGCGAACCGCCGCTGTCTGAAGACCTCGTCGACCCGGGTGGTGCGGTAACCCAGCTCCTCCAGGGCCGCCTCGACGCGGCCGAAGGGGAACATCCGCAGCACGAAGTGCGCCATCCAGGGGAGGCGGCCGTCCTGTGCGCGGACGACGCGGGTGAGGGTGCGCTCGGTGACGTAGCCGATACAGCCCGTGGAGATCACCACGTCCGTACCGGCGAGCCGGTCCCGCTGCCGGGGTGTGGGGTCGTGCGACTCCAGATCGGCGTTGACGGTGTCGTCGAGGAACCCGGCCTCACGGGCGTAGGCCAGGGCGGGGGCCGACGCGTCCAGGCCGGTGAAGCGCAGCGGGTGCGCGGGGGTGCGCGAGCGGGAGAGGTGACGGTCGCGCTCGATCAGCCCCGCGCGGGTCGCGGGGCCGCTGCCGTCGTAGCGCGCGTACAGCTCGTCCATGGTGGCGTCGTACTTGAGCAGGGCGGCGTTGATCCCGTACGAGCAGCCGATGTCCAGTACGCGGGGGGCGGCCACCTGCTCCGCCTCCCCGTACTCCTTGACGGTCTTCTCGAAGTACGGTTTGGCCAGTTGGGGGACGCGGTAGCCGAGCGGGCGGAGCACCTGGAAGTACGTGCGCGGGTCGGGCGCGGTGTAGATGTGGTCCAGCGAGACTTTTCCGGACGCGTCGAGACGCAAGGGGCTTCTCCTCG
The DNA here is from genome assembly GCF_044385685.1 of Streptomyces sp. ALB3. NCBI lineage: Bacteria > Bacillati > Actinomycetota > Actinomycetes > Kitasatosporales > Streptomycetaceae > Streptomyces > Streptomyces sp. ALB3. The sequence continues at coordinate 383,623 of NZ_JBISCE010000037.1, forward strand.
GTAGGGGCGCGTGGCAGTGCCTGGGCCGTTCGCCGGGGTCCTGGAGGGGTGTCCGCCGGGACCCCTCGCACGCCCGGAGGGTGTGACGGGCCGGGGACTCGGCGGGCACCTCAGTCCAGGAGCTGGTCGCCCCGTACGGCTCGGCCCCCCGCGGCCAGGTGCTCGGGCAGGACGCGTCCGAAGAGCTGCCGGGTGCGTGCCGCGCTCCCGATGACCCCCGGGCGCTCGCTGTAGGCGAAGATCGCGCTGTGGCGTGCGAGGCGGCCTCGGACGGGGCTGACCCGGTGCAGTGAGTAGCGTCCCTTGAACAGTTGCAGGTCACCCGGCCGCAGGGGCAGGCGCTCGGGCTGCCGGGTGCCCCGCCCGTCCAGGACGTCCCGGACGGCGTCGAAGCACTCGTCGTCGGCGGACCTGATGTTCGGGCAGTACTCGAAGTGACCGCCCTCCTGTGCCTCCTGCGTCAGCATGCTGACGGTGTACTCGTTGGTGTCGAAGTGCCAGGGGTGTTCCATGCCCGGCTGTACGACGTTGAGCACGAGCCCGGAGAGAGGATCGGCGAGCTGGTACAGGCGCGGCAGCCCGAAGCAGTCGGCGACGAGGCGCCGGAACGACTCGTGGGAGTAGAGCCTGCTGATGAGCGAGGTGCCGGGGATGCGGTCGCGGGCGACGAACGCGTTGCCGCGCTCGAAGGTGCGACGGCCGGGATGGTGCTCGGGCAGGTCCGCGTCCACGTCGATGTTGTAGACGTTGACCGTCTCGACGTCGAAGTACGCCTGCGGGGCGAGGGCGGCGCACTCCTGCCGCAGGACCTCGTGGAGCGACGGCCTGATGAAGTCCGGCAGTACGGTGCAGCCGGCGTCGGCCAGTTCGTGCCTCGCCCGGGTGATCACGGCGCGGGCCTCGCTGCTTCCCGGGTCCGACAGGGGGTAGCGGTCCGTGTCCACCACCTGGTCGAGCGTGATGGCTTGCAGAGTGCTCATCCGACCTCTCCACGCGCACGTCGATGACTCAACTGACGAGTAACAGGGCTGAAGTTCCCACAGCCCCGCTGTGTTGTCTGTGACACGTCACACTTCCCGACCGCTCGGGCGGTGGCCAGGGGCCCTTTCCGGCCGTGTCCGTCAGTCCAGGTCGATGACGGGGCGCGCGTTGAAGTCCCCGAACGTGTCCTCGCCCTCGGGTCCGTGGAGGAACTCGGCGGTGGACGGATTGCGGTTGGCAGTGGCCAGCGGCAGCCATTCGAGCAGCGTGCCGTATCCCCCGCAGACCGCCTCTCCCCCGTCGCCGCCGTACACGGAAGCGGGGTCCGAGGTCATCTCGGCGCTGTCGTAGACGTCGAAGGCGATGTGCAGGCCGAAGGCGTTCGGCGAGTGGTGCGGGCCCTTCCCGCAGCCGTAGGGGGACGCGTCCGCCGGGAAGGTGTCCCCCCAGCGGAACAGCGTCCGCGCACCGGCCCCGCAGGCGTGCTCCCACTCGTCCGGGCGGGGCAGCCGCACGCCCTGGCCGGCGAGCAACGACGGTGTGGCCACGGGCAGTTCGGGAAGCCTCCGGGGCTCGACCGCCATCAGCACGGCGGGCAGGACGGCCGTGCGCGGCGGGGTCATCACCCGGGCGAGATACGCACGCGGGTCGGGATCGAAGCCGAAGCCTCCCGCGAGGCTCTCCTCACGGTAGGAGGCGAGTTGCCCGGGAGGCGGCTGCCAGGCGTCCACGTCGAAGCCGACGGTCACCTCGCCGCCGGGAATCAGCGCGTAGCGCTCGCCGTCCCGCTCGATCACCGCACGGTGCCGCACCCCGTCGGGGCGCGGGTGCGTGTCGAGTCCGACGAGCCGGCCGCCGGTCAGGCGGGCGGCCTCGTCCGCACGGCGCGTGGCGGCGGCCGTGTCCATGGCACGCCAGCGGGCGAGGGTCAGGTCGGCGAGGGACATGCCGTGCAGTCTCGCACCCGTCCCCCCACGGCGGGACGAGGTGCCCGCGCCCCCGGCTCCTGACGGGGGCGCGGACGGGCCGGGTCAGCGGCCGTGACGGATCAGGGCTCGGACCATGCGGCAGGTGGTGTCGGACGGCGGGTGGATGGCGAGCCGGTCCGCCACCGCGCGGATACGGGAGTTGTCGGCGCTCGACGGCTGGTACACCCCGGTGTCGAGCAGGGCTATCGCCAGGCGCATGGCCTTGAGGCGGCGGTTGTGGGAGACGTACCACTCGCGGGGCCGGCCCGCGGGCAGCGGCTTCTTGCGCAGCGGCTTGTGGAGCGGCTCGGTCGTGACTGTGGCGACGGCCATCGGCAACCTCCTGGCAGGGTGGTGGAACCCTCACGAACTCCCTTCATTCTACTGCCCCCCACTGACAATCCCCCCTGGCCAGAGGCACTTTCGGAGGTCCCTCGCGTACCCTGGGCCCCATGGAGATCTGGATCAATCCCGCTTGTTCCAAGTGCCGCAGCGCGGTGAGTCTGCTCGACGCGGAGGGCGCCGACTACACGGTCCGCCGCTACCTGGAGGACGTGCCGTCGGCCGGGGAGATCCGCGACGTCCTCGGCCGGCTCGGGCTCGAGCCGTGGGACATCACCCGGATCCAGGAGGCGGAGGCGAAGGAGCTCGGGGTCGAGGGGTGGGCGAGGGACGCCGGCTCACGGGAGCGGTGGATCACCGCTCTGGCGGAGCACCCGAAGCTGATCCAGCGCCCGATCATCACCGCGCAGGACGGCTCGGCCGTGGTGGCCCGGACCGACGAGGCCGTGCGGGACGCACTGGGTCGCTGAGGAACTCGTCCACGCGGCGGCTGATCTCCTCGGCCCCGGGGCTGCCCAGCGGCATCGAGTGATGGGTGGCGTCCGTGACCGTCGCCGTCCTCACGTCGGGGAGCAGCCGTCCTGCCGCGGCGGCGACCCGTCGCGCGTCGTGCGCCCGGCTGCCCCCGGCCAGCAGGACGAGCGTCGGCACGTCCATGCCGCGCAGCTCCTGCGGCGAGGGGCGCGGGCCGGTGACGGGGCGCGCGGAGGGGAAGCCCACCGCCTCGTCCCGCAGCCGTGACCGGGCGGGGCCGAAGGAGGCGCCTCCGGTCTCCCAGGCCAGGAAGGCGCGGGTGCGGCGGACCGTGGGCCGGAGCAGCATCGGCAGGGCGCGCAGCAGATAGCGGGGGTGGAAGCCGGCGAAGCACAGGGTCGGGTCCAGCAGGACGAGCCGGCTCACCCGCCGGGGCGCGTGCAAGGCGTATCGCAGGGCGATCCAGCCGCCGTAGGAGTGGCCGCAGAGGGCGGCCTGTTCCGTGTGCAGCCCGTCCAGCAGCGCGTCGAGCCATCCCATGAGGTCGGCTGCCGTCCGGAGCGGGAGCTCCCCCGTCGTGCTGCGGCCCGGCTCGCCGACGAGGTCGACCGCGTGGACCCGGTGGGTACGTCCGAGGCGGGCCGCCTGCGCGGACCACACGGTGGAGGTGGCGCCGCCGCCCCCGGGCAGGAGGACCACGGGGGGCGCGCCCTCGGGTCCGTAGCTGTTGACGTGTGTCCCGCCGTACGGGGTGGGGACCACGGACGAGGCCGCACCGGTGGGCCAGTGGGCGGCCAGGACCTCGTCGTAGGCGGCGAGGAACTCCGGTGGTGCGGTGCGGGGTGCGTGCGTCATCGGTGCCTCCTGGGACCAGTTTATCTCGCTGAGCGAGATAAACTAGGCGTATGACCGAGGAAGAGGGAATGGGCGGTCCGGACGGACCCGAGATGGCCACGGTTCACCTGCTGCGCCGCGTCGCGGTCGAATTCGGGCTGCGGCAGGGCGAGTTCGCCACCCGGAACGGGATGCACCCCACCGACGTACGCGCCTTGGTCTGCCTGCTCGACGCGAGCCGCTCGGGGACGCCGGCGACCGCCGGGTGGCTCGGAGCGCAGCTGGGGCTCAACTCCGCCGGGACGACCGCGCTCATCGACCGGCTGGAGCGCCTCGGCCACATCACCCGCACCCGGGACGCCCGCGACCGCCGCCGCGTGCTGCTCGCGGTCGACGCGCGGATGGTGGAGCGGGGGCAGGAGTTCTTCGGCCCTCCCCTGGCCCGGATGGCCGATCTGCTGCGCACGTTCGACGACCGGGAGGCCGCGGCCGTCAGGCGCTTCCTCCTGGAGGCGCACGCCGCGCTCGCCGAGCGGTAGCTTCCTCCAGGAGGCGCACACCGCGCTCGCCGCGCGGTAGGGCGCCCGGCACCGCCGGGGTCATGGCAGACCCCGGCGCCCGGCACCGCCGGGGCGGTTCAGTGTCGTCCCAGCGCCGCCTCCGCCTGCGCGAGGACCTCGGTGATCCGCAGCCCGAACCGTACGTCGCAGGGGTGCGCCACCCCCGTGCGCGCGGCCTCGGACAGGGCGTCCACGGCCGCCCGGAACGCGCCGAGGGCGTCGCCGCCCCCCGGAGGCAGTGCCGACACTCCCCGCTCGCCCCGGAACTCGACCTCGGTGCCGACGGCGGCCAGCGGCGCGTCCAGGGCGAGCGTCACGGTGCTCGACGCGCCGGAACCGTGGCGCAGCAGCAGGTGTGCGGCGTCGGCCGGACCGCGGGCCGCGACCACCTCCGTCACGTCGCCCAGGACCGGGATGAGGACCGAGAGGGCGTGCGGACCCACGTCCCACAGGCCGCCCTTCTCGCGGCGCCAGGGCGAAGCGGCGAACTCGCTCTCCGAACCCGGGGCGAACAGCGCGCCCATCCAGAGGGCGCGCGCCGTGAACCAGCCTCCCGCCGCGGCCTGCTCGGTGATCCACCCGGCGGTGCCCTCGGCGAACCGCAGCGTGCAGAAGACCACGGAGGCGACGCCGGCCCGTCCGGCCGCGTCGGCGACCTCGCGCGCACCCGCCACGGAGGTGGCGACCGGCTTGTCCAGCAGGAGGTGGCATCCGGCGTCGGCGGCCCGGGCGGCGAGGGGCGCCTGGATGTCCGGCGGTACGGCGAAGGCCACCGCGTCGCTGGTGGCCAGGAGCGCGTCGATGCCCGCCTCGCCCGTGTGGGCCTGGGTGCCGTGGGCGGCGGCGAGCGCGTCCGCCGCCTCCGGGCGACGGCCCCATACGCCGGTCAGTACGGCACCGGGATGCGCGGAGAGGGCGGGGGCGTGGGTCAGGCGCGCCCAGGGGCCCGCCCCGACGAGGCCGACCCTCAGCGGACCGGCGGAAGCAGCGTGTGAGGTCATGACGCCAGTCTGCCCGGGCGGGCTCACGGGGGTGGAGTCGGTTCCGTGCTCCGCCCGGTGAGGCGGGCCCGTGGCACCGGGTGGCGGGCAAGGGTGCCCGAGGAGGCTCCGGCCCTCCCTCCGCGATCGACCGGGGCGACGGGCGCCCGGCGCTGTATCCAGTCCGGTCCGGGGCGGACCGCATCCGGTTCGCCGCTTGCTGAGACGCCTGCGGGCGGTGCGGGCCAGCCATCCGGCACCTGCGGGAAACCTCGGTAACACGGGGTTCACATTCGGGCAACGGTCGGGAAATCGCACCTTGCCAAGCTGCGCACCATAGACCGCAGCACCCGCAAAGGATGGCGTCCGTGACGTTCAAGGCTGAGTACATCTGGATCGACGGCACCGAGCCGACCGCGAAGCTTCGTTCCAAGACGAAGATCATGACCGGAGGCGCCGCGCGGGGCGTGGCGGACCTGCCCATCTGGGGCTTCGACGGTTCGAGCACCAACCAGGCCGAGGGCCACGCCTCCGACCGGGTGCTGAAGCCGGTCTTCGCGTGTCCGGACCCCATCCGCGGCGGTGACGACATCCTCGTCCTGTGCGAGGTCTTCAACATCGACATGACGCCGCACGAGTCCAACACCCGAGCCGCGCTGCGTCCCGTCGCCGAGCAGTTCGGGGCCCAGGAGCCGATCTTCGGCATCGAGCAGGAGTACACCTTCTTCGACGGTCACCGTCCGCTCGGCTTCCCCGAGGGCGGCTTCCCGGCCGCGCAGGGCGGCTACTACTGCGGCGTGGGCTCCGACGAGATCTTCGGCCGCGACATCGTCGAGAAGCACCTGGACAACTGCCTGAAGGCGGGCCTCGCCATCTCCGGCATCAACGCCGAGGTCATGCCCGGCCAGTGGGAGTTCCAGGTCGGCCCGGTCTCCCCGCTGGAGGTCTCCGACCACCTGTGGGTGGCCCGCTGGCTCCTGTACCGCACCGCCGAGGACTTCGACGTCTCCGCGACGCTCGACCCGAAGCCGGTCAAGGGCGACTGGAACGGCGCGGGCGCGCACACCAACTTCTCCACCAAGGCGATGCGCGAGGGCTACGAGGCGATCATCACCGCGTGCGAGTCGCTCGGTGAGGGTTCGAAGCCGATGGACCACGTCAAGAACTACGGCGCGGGCATCGACGATCGTCTGACCGGTCTGCACGAGACCGCCCCGTGGAACGAGTACAGCTACGGCGTCTCGAACCGCGGTGCCTCGGTCCGCATCCCGTGGCAGGTCGAGCAGGACCAGAAGGGCTACATCGAGGACCGTCGCCCGAACGCCAACGTCGACCCGTACGTGGTCACGCGGCTGATCGTGGACACCTGCTGCGCCGCGCTGGAGAAGGCCGGCCAGGTCTGAACGCCCTCCTGACCGTACGAAGGGGCGCCCGCCGTGCGGGCGCCCCTTCGGCGTGCCCGGCCTTCGTCAGGACCGGAAGGCCCGGGAGGCCCGGGAGCACGGGTGAGCGGGGCGGGAACGGGCGGTGCGGGAGGGGATGGTGAGGAACCTGACACAGCGGTCCGTACCGACGGGTGAGAGAGCCCTGCTGCGCGGCGCCGAACTCTGCTTCAATGGGGGCATGGCCAGCTTCCAGCACACCGCGTCGGGTCGCAGCGACCTCGAGCCGTTCTGGCCCTCCCGTCAGCACCATGACTTCGACCGGGTGTGTTGCCGCGCGTGGAACGCGCAGGCCCTCTAAAGCCGCCTCACCCCGGCCTTCGGCCCGCGCGTACGACGTACGTCCTCGACGACTCCTCGCGCGAAAGAGCTGACCCTCATGGCGAACACCCGTACCTTCTCCGCCGCGTCCGCCGCCACCACGGCGTCCGCGGTGTCCGCTGCGGCCACCACCACCGCCCGCAACACCCTGTCCCCCAACCGCCACCGGCTGCGTGCCGTCGACCGTGACGAGGTCGCCGAGTTCGCCGACGTGGCCGGTTTCCTGCCGCCGGGTGCCACCTGGCTGCCCGCGCCCAGCCACACGCTGCCGGCCCTGCCGGGCCGGCCGCCGATGGTCGGCTACCTGGTGCTCGTGCCCGCCGACCAGCAGTCGGCTCTGGCCGGGGCCGTGGCCTCGGGCGCGTACCGGGAGGCCGCTCCGGCCCCGTCGGCCGACGCTCCGGCGGACGGGCCCGTACGGATCGACTCCACGCGGCGCACCGCCGCCGTGGACGGTGCCACCCTCGATCTCACGTACCTCGAATTCGAGCTGCTGGCACACCTGGTGGCACATCCGCACCGGGTGCACACCCGCGATCAGCTGGTGACGACGGTCTGGGGCTACGGGCATGTGGGTGACGGGCGCACCGTGGACGTCCACGTGGCCCGGCTGCGCCGCAAGCTGGGCGCCGAGCACCGCCGGTCGATCCAGACCGTGCGGCGCGTGGGCTACAAGTACGCGCCCTGATCGCATCCACCGCCCGTACGGGAGGCCCCGGGACCGGTCCCGGGGCCTCCCGCCGTTCCCGGGGTGGTGCCAGGTACACCCCCCACCGGGTGGCGGGACGGCTGACGGTGTCCCGCGCGCGGAGGAGAGACTGGGTGCCGAACGGGATCCGACGGGGGTCCATGTGAGGGGAGAGAACACATGACGGAACCGGCGCAGTCCCGGGTACGGGCCGCGATGCTGGCGGGCGGGCGGGCGTTCGTCCTCTCCTTCGCGAGCCTCGCGGGCTCGGTCACCCTCTTCGTCCTGTCGGTCCTCTCGATCGTCCTCGTCGTGCTCGGCGTCGGGCTGGTCACCACGCCCCGGATCATGGAAGCCGTGCGCAAGCACGCCGATCAGCGCAGAAGGCTCGCTGCGAGCTGGTCGGGCGTGCGCATACCGGCCGCTTACCGGCCGTTCCCCGGGGATGTGCGCACCGGGTTCCCCGGACAGGCCGAACGCACCGTGCTGCTGCTGAAGGACCCGGCCACCTGGCGGGACCTGCGGTGGCTCGTGCTCGACATGACGGCGGGTTACGTGGTGCTCGTGTTCGCCTTCGCGCTGCTGGTCTATCCCGTGGAGGGGCTGGTCCTGGCGGCCGGGCTGTGGCGGGTGTTCGAGGACAGCACGTACTGGTACGGCTTCGTGCCCGTCAGCAGCCAGATGACGGGTCTGGCGGCCGCGGCGCTCGGCCTCGCGGTCCTGGTCGTCGGGCTGTGGGCGAGCCGGCCCCTGCTGCGGCTGCACTTCACGCTCGCCCGGTCGGCGCTGGCGCCGTCCCAGGAGGAGCTCGCGCAGCGCATCGACCGGCTCACCGAGACCCGTCATGAGGCCGTGGACACGGCGGCTTCCGAGCTGCGGCGCATCGAGCGGGACCTGCACGACGGGGCGCAGGCCCGGCTGGTGGCCATGGGCATGCACCTCGGCACCGTCGAGGCGCTCATGGAGAAGGACCCGGCGCAGGCGAAGAAGCTGCTGGCGACGGCCCGCACGTCCTCCGCGGAGGCGCTGACCGAGCTGCGTGACCTCGTACGGGGCATTCACCCGCCGGTGCTCGCCGAACGCGGGCTGGGGGACGCGGTGAAGGCGCTGGCGCTGCGGATGCCGGTCGCGTCGGACGTGACCGTGGATCTGTCGGGCCGTGCCGAGGCGCCGGTGGAGTCGGCGGCGTACTTCGCCGTCAGTGAGGCCCTGACGAACGCGGTGAAGCACGCGGACGCCGACCGCGTGTGGGTGGACGTGCACCACGCCGGGGGCATGCTGCGCATCTCCGTCACGGACAACGGCAAGGGCGGTGCCGCGCCCGGGAACGGCTCGGGGCTGAGCGGCATCGAACGCCGGCTGGGTACATTCGACGGCGTCCTGGCCGTCAGCAGCCCCGCCGGCGGTCCCACCATGGTGACCATGGAGATCCCTTGCGCGTTGTCCTAGCCGAAGACCTCTTCCTGCTCCGCGACGGTCTCGTGCGGATGCTCGAAGCCTACGACTTCGAGATCGCGGCGGCTGTCGAGTCCGGACCGGAACTGACCAGGGCGCTGGCCGAGCTGAAGCCGGACGTCGCCGTCGTCGACGTCCGGCTCCCGCCGTCCCACACGGACGAGGGCCTGCAGTGCGCGCTCGCGGCGCGCCGCGAGCGTCCAGGGCTGCCGGTGCTCGTCCTGTCGCAGCACGTGGAGCAGTTGTACGCCCGGGAGCTGCTGGCCGACGGCAACGGCGGTATCGGGTACCTGCTGAAGGACCGGGTGTTCGACGCCGACCAGTTCATCGACGCGGTACGCCGGGTCGCCGCCGGCGGTACGGCGATGGACCCGCAGGTCATCTCGCAACTGCTGTCCCGTCGCTCGGCGGACGCGCCGATGGGAGGCCTGACACCCCGCGAGCGTGAGGTCATGGAGCTGATGGCGCAGGGCCGTTCCAACGGGGCGATCGCGTCGCAGATGGTGGTCACGGAGCGGGCGGTGGCCAAGCACACCTCGAACATCTTCGGCAAACTCGGCCTCCCCGTGTCGGACGACGACAACCGCCGCGTGCTCGCGGTCCTCGCCTACCTCGACCGGGGCTGACCGCCGCCGCCCGGCGCACCTCAGCCCGCGAACCACCGTTCGGCGTCCAGCCGGAAGGCGCCCGCGGGCGCCATCCTGCGCAGGTCCGCCTCCAGGGCACCGACCCGCTCCGCGCCGAGCACCCCGACCCACTCCGCGCGGAGCCGGTCGAAGCCCTCGGCGGACCTGACCAGCACGTCCGTGCCGCGCGCGGTGAGCCTGACCAGTCTGCGCCGGCCGTCCTCGGGGTCGTCGACCCGCTCCACGTAGCCGAGACCCTCCAGCTTGTCGACCGTCTTCCCGGCCGCCTGCTTGGACACCCCCAGCCGCCGGCCGATCTCGCTGGCGCTCGCGCCCTCGCGGCCGACCGCCTGAAGCGCGAAGCCGTAGGCCGGGCGCAGGTCCTGGTGGCCCTGGGCGGCCAGGTCGCGGTGCAGCGCGTCGATGATCGACCGGAATCCCGCGAACAGCAGCAGGGGCAGCTCGAAGCCGGGCTCTTGGCCTCCCCTCCTTCGCTCAGCCATTGCGTACCTCGACAACCTGGTTTACCTTTTCGACAATCACGTTGTCGAGTTTACCGCGAGGAGACAGCCATGCCCGGTACCCACTTCCCCGACCACACCCCCGACTCCGCGCCGCCCGCGGCCCGTCGCGCCATGGAGGCCGTGGCCCGGAAGCGGGGAGGCCGCGTCCCGTCCGCCGTCGCCCGGCTCGCCGCTTCGCCCGAGACGCTCAACGGTTTCCTCCAGGCGAGCGCGGCCTTCGAGTCGAGCACCCTGGATCCGCTGTCCCGTGAGGTCGTCATCATGACGATGGCCACCCGCAACGACTGCCACGTGTGCGTGGAGATGCACACGGCGCGACTGGTGTCCCTCGGCGCCGCACCGGAGCTCGTCACGGCTCTGCGCACACCCGGGGGGTGCCCCTTGCCGGACGAACGGCTCGACGGCGTACGGCGGTTCACCCTCGCGGCGCTGGATGCGGCCGGGGCGGTCGAGGACCGCGTCCTCGAGGAGTTCCTGGCACTGGGCTACACCTCGCGCAACGCCCTGGAGGTCGTTCTCGGCATCGGCACCTACACCGTCTCGACGCTGGCCAACCGGATGACGGGAGCGCCTGTGGACGCCTTGCCGGTGTGACGCGCCCGCACGATTTCCGCGGCGTGCTGAACGCGCGGGGCCGCCGGTCCGTATGGGACGTCACGCTTCTGACCCGAAGCACCGAAGCGGAGGAGTTCCATGGGACGCACATCGCGCAAGAAACGTTCGACGCTCGCCAACCGGGCGATCGCCGCCTCGGCCGCGCTGATCCTGGGTGGAGGTGGGCTGGTCGCCGTCAACGTCTACGCGAGTGCGGGTGAGGGCGCGCCCGGTTCGCCTTCCGGCCGGCCCCTGGACGCGGCCCGCCAGATGTCCACCATCGACTGCCCCGACGCGGGGATCTCCCTCCCCGGCGTCCCGGAGGGGGCACGGCCGGAGGCCGACCGTGAACTGGCCGCCATGGACACGCAGATCACCGACGCCTACCGGCAGTTCGCGGACCGCAAGGAGCAGATCGCCCGGGACCCGGCTCTGGCCGAGAACGCTGTGCTCGGCCCGCTGAAGAGCAAGCGGGCGGCCAGCCTCGACCGGATCGGGACCGCCGTCGAGCGGGCCGGGGGCGAGCGGCCGCAAGGCCTGGAGGGGCTGGCCGGATGCAGTCTGCGCGCCGACGACGAGGACGGCACCGGCGGCGACCGGGGCGGCGATGCCGGTGACGGCGGTCAGGACCCCGGCGAGGGCGCGGACCAGGGGCAGGACGGCGGTCAGGGAGAAGGCGGGCAGGAAGGAGACGAGCAGGGGGAGGGAGAGCAGGGAGAGGACGGCCAGGAGCAGCAGGGCAACGGTCCGGAGGCGTCCGACTTCGTCGAGATCCAGTCCGTCCGGCCGGACGCCGACCGGCCCCGCAACCGGCGGGGCGCGTCCCGGGGCACGTTCACCACCGACTGCGGCCGTAACGAGAACGGCAAGTTCAACCCGGACAACGTCATCGCCGCCCCCGGCGTGAGCAACGGCGCCCATCACATGCACGACTACGTCGGCAACCAGGCCACCGACGCCTTCTCCGGCGACGACGACCTGGCCGGCGGCGCGACGACCTGCCGGAACCAGGGCGACAGGTCGACGTACTACTGGCCGGTGCTGCGCCTGCAGAACGGCCAGGACGAGAACGACGTGGACGCGGACGGCGGCGGCAGGGACCAGAACACCGGGGAGATCCAGACCCCGTCCCAGGTCACGCTGAGGTTCGTCGGCTCCCCCGCCGGGAAGGTCACGGCCATGCCGCGCTTCCTGCGGATCATCACCGGGGACGCCAAGGCCTTCACCAACGGCGACGCCAACGCCAACGCCTCCTGGAGCTGCACCGGCTTCGAGGACCGGCAGCTGGAGGACAAGTACCCCATCTGTCCGGAAGGCAGCCAGGTGGTGCGGTCGTTCGCCTTCCAGAGCTGCTGGGACGGGCGCAACACCGACAGCGCCAACCACCGCACCCACGTGGCGTTCGCCCAGGACGACGGGCGGTGCCCGGACGGTTTCCGGGCCATCCCGCAGCTGGTCCAGCGCATCGTGTACGACGTCCCGCCGGGCCCCGGCTTCGCGGTCGACTCGTTCCCCGAGCAGCTGCACAAGCCGGTCACCGACCACGGCGACTTCATCAACGTCTTCGACGACAAGCTGATGAAGAAGGTGGTGAGCTGCATCAACGGCGGACGCAAGTGCCGCTGACGCGGCGACGACGGCGGCGGTCGCCGCCCCTCCTGCCTGCGCGGTCAGCTCCCGGTGTGACCGGAGTGCCCTTCCTCGCTCCCCCCACCGCCACTCCCCGAGTGGTGCGGCGAGGCGGTCTCCACGGTCCCCCCGAGCC